>NZ_JBIWLU010000002.1:0-168686 GCF_044766365.1 Streptomyces sp. NPDC102279
GTCGAGCGCGGTCGCGGCTACGTCTCCGCCGTTCAGAACAAGCAGGTCGGTCAGGAGATCGGGCGCATCCCGGTCGACTCGATCTACTCGCCGGTACTGAAGGTCACGTACAAGGTCGAGGCGACCCGTGTCGAGCAGCGCACCGACTTCGACAAGCTGATCGTCGATGTCGAGACCAAGCAGGCCATGCGTCCCCGTGACGCCATGGCGTCGGCCGGTAAGACCCTGGTCGAGCTGTTCGGTCTGGCGCGCGAGCTCAACATCGACGCCGAGGGCATCGACATGGGCCCGTCGCCCACGGACGCCGCTCTCGCCGCTGATCTCGCTCTGCCGATCGAGGAGCTGGAGCTCACCGTTCGGTCGTACAACTGCCTCAAGCGTGAGGGCATCCACTCCGTGGGTGAGCTCGTCGCCCGCTCCGAGGCCGACCTCCTGGACATCCGCAACTTCGGTGCGAAGTCCATCGACGAGGTCAAGGCGAAGCTGGCCGGCCTGGGCATGGGCTTCAAGGACAGCCCGCCCGGATTCGACCCGACCGCCGCCGCCGACGCCTTCGGCGCCGACGACGACGCGGACGCCGGTTTCGTCGAGACCGAGCAGTACTGAGCGCCGCGCTACGGCGGCCGTAGAGACTCTTCGCGTACCGGGGCAGGGAACCTCCACAGTGTTCCCTGCCTGCCGGGCGGTCTCGGCAGGGTCTCCGGCCGTGCACAAGCGGGGCGATGGCGGCTGGCGGCTGACGGCGCAGCTCCGGTGCTTCACGTACAACCCGCCGCTCGGCCGGCCAGCGGTTCCCGATGCCCGGTCCTTGTCCGGTGGCAAGGACCGGCCCGGAAACGTAGCGTGCTGTCGCGCAGATCGTCGGTGCAACGCCGTGGCTCCGCCCTACGATGACGGTCCCGCTGGGCGCACTTCATTGAGCCGGGAAGTTTGTGCGGTCGTGTTCTTTGCGATGGCGGCTGCCAGTTCTTTCGCCTTGCCCGAGTGACCCTGGGTTTGCTCGCCGGCGCAGAGCATCGCGGATTGTGCGAGGTGGGCGTGCAGTGCTTCTGCGAGGAGTTGGTCGAACGCCGTGCCGGTCACGGTGCCTGCCCTCTCGATGGTGGGGAGACTGACCATGCCGGGCATGTTGTGCCCTTCGTGGGGTCGGCTGTCGGCAACACCGGAGAGATTCAGGAGTTGGTGCAGCCGCTTTTGGTCTTGTTGAAGTGTCGTTCCGGTTTTTGCCGCCAGTGCCTTCAGTGCTGGACTTGACGCGCGGGAAGGTGCGAGATCGGTCAGGGCCTGCGCACGCTCGGCCATGGGGATCATCAACTGGATCCAAGCGATGTCGGTCGGGCTGAACGCTGTCGTCGGCGGTGCACCGGTTTGGGACGACGTGCTGGTTGTCGGCTGCGAGGTGCAGCCGACAACCAGCAGCGCCATGCCGGTGGCGCACACCAGACGCAGGGTCAGAATGTGCCGGCGGAGTTGCACTTGGCCTTCTGAGTGATGCAGTCCTTCACGCGGTGCCCCAGGGCGGCGTTGTCCCACGCGTTGAAGAAGTCACCGTGGATGGAAGAGGCCATGCCCGAGGCCAGTCGGAGTCCTGCCGCGCTGCCGCTGGTCGGGTAACTGACCACGAAGGAGAGGTTGGGGATGGCGACGGGATAGGCACCGCTGCACTTGCCGTCGTAGGTGTAGGCGACGTGGGACTTGTGGTCGGGACTGTCGAGGTTCTTGCCGTCCCAGCAGTCGGGGAAGACGAGTTGGTGGGTGAGATGGGCGGTGGGGGCGCAGACCGGCCAGTTGCCGTCGGTGCTGCGGCCGATCTCGCCGCCCTCACCGGCGCACCAGTACTGGCCGGGTGACCCCGCCGGCGTGGGTGTCTGGGCTTTGGCGTCGCCCGCGATCATGCGGAATCCCTCGGGGAAGGGCAGGGTTGCCGCGGGGTCGGGCAGCCGGGACCCGTAGTAGACGATCATGTTTTGCGGTTCGATGGCCTTGTTGCCCTCGTACAGGCTGGGGATCCAGTACGCCGAGAGGTCCTCCGCAGGTGCGCAGGTAGTCGCGGCGTTGTTGCGCAGGGACTGAGCTGTGGAGAAGGCGTCGGTGCTTTCGTTGCCGAAGAAGCTGTGCATGTGGGATGCGCCGGCCAGGTTCGGCAGGACGATGGGGTCGTCCTGCTTGGAGTGGCTGTAGTCGCAGGTGGCGTTGAACTCCGGAACCCGGACCACGTTGGCAGGCACGGGCGCGGGCGTCATCGCACGGAACTGTGCCACCTGGGCGTTCCACTTGGCCTGGTCGATCGGCACCCATCCCGCGGCCGGACCGCTGCCTTCGCCGACGAAGGAGAACCAGTTGATGTTGACGAAGTCACCAGGTGTGGTGCTGCGGAGAACGGCGAAGACGGTCTGCGCACCGGTTGGGTGGGTGGTGACGTCGGTGGTACGGGTCGCCCAGTTCTGCCAGCCGCCGGTCGGGGCGGCCTGTATGACGGCCAGGAGCGGTCCGGTCGCGCTCGTGGTGCGCAACTCGATCGTGCCCGTACCGACCGCGGAGGCGATCCGCGCCGATACGGTCAGCCGGCCGGCGGTGCCGAGGTCGACGTTGTCGAAGCGCATCCAGTCGCCGTCGGCGAGGAACGCCGCGTTCTGCCCTCCTCCCGCGTCCGCGGTCGCTTCCAACGCGACCCCTGACTGGGCGGCGTAGGACTCGGCCTGGACAGTGACCGTGGCGGCTCGCGCCTGCTGCGTCGAGACGGTCAGACTCAAGGCCGCGGCCAGGGCGACCACCAGCGCTTCCACTAACAGCGTGTACAGATGTGCGGGTTGTCTGCGCATCCCACTTCCTTCACGAGCGTCGGGGGTGAGGAGCCGGAGAGGTGGTCGGACAAGGGGTGACTACTTGGTGATCCGGGTGCCTTCTGCCACTGCCCTGGGGGCGGGTTGAGCGGCTTGGACGTTCGCAGACGTCAGCTGCTGTCTATTGGAAGACCCGCACGTAGTCGACGAGCATCCTGGACGGGAAGGGGGTGCTGGAATCGGTCGGGCCGGGCCAGTCGCCGCCGACCGCAAGGTTGAGGATCATGTAGTGCGGGTGGTCGAAGATCCACGGTCCTCGGGTCTGTTCCACCTGTTCCTTGTCCAGGGTGAAGACGTTCTGGCCGTCGAGGCTGAAGGTGATGCCCTTGCTGTTCCAGTCGGCGGCCCAGATGTGGAAGTCGGCGGAGAAGTCCGCGCCTTGGGGCAGTTTGTAGGAAGAGCCGATTCCGCCTCCGCCGTTGTAGGCGGGTGCGTGGACCGTCGAGTAGGCGGTCTTGACGTCCTTGCCGAGGATTTCCATGATGTCGACCTCGCCGTTGTACGGCCACGGCCGGCCGGTCAGGAAGTCGGCGCCCATCATCCAGAACGCGGGCCACAGTCCGTTGCCCTTAGGGACCTTGAGGCGCGCTTCGACACGCCCGTAGGTGAACTGGAAGGAGGCGCCGGTGTTCATGCGCGCGGAGGTGTACTGGCACGTGGTGCTGCCGCTCAGAGGGTCGGTCGGGCACGACGATCCCGCGGTGACCTCCTTGCGTGCCTCCATCACCAGGTGCCCGGACCCGTCCAGCGCCGCGTTGCGGTGGTCGGTGTAGTACTCCAGTTCACCGTTCGGCCCGGTCCCCGGATCGGCTCTCCACTTCGAAGCGTCCGGCTTGTTGCCCGCGGCACCGTCGAACTCGTCGCTCCATACCAGCCTCGGCGGGTTCGCCGGGTCGCTCGGCAGGGGCGGCGCCGGCTTCGGATCGCCACCGGTGCCGTACACCTGGAACTCCCACAGCGAGTAGCCGTACGGGGTGGCGCGTTCTGTGCCGTACATGCGTACATAGCGACCGGTGCCGGAGACGGCCAGTGTCTGCTTGAATCCCGTGCCGGACGTTGTCGAATAGACGGGCGTCCAGTCCTGCCCGTTCGGCGAGACCTGGATCTGAAAGGACTTGGCGTAGGCGGGATCCCACTGCAGGACGACCTTGTTGATCTGAGCGGTCGCGCCCAGATCAACGGAGATCCAGCCCGGATCGGCCCATCCCGTGGTGGAGCTTGTCGCCCAGCGAGAGGCCGGATCGCGGTCGAAGGCCCTGGCCGGCGTGCACTCCCAGCAGTTCTGATCGCTCTGGGAGGAGGAAGCCGCGCCGGTCCTGCCGTAGGAGAGGAGGGTGCCGGCGCCACCGGAGCCGTCGGTGCCGTACACCTGGAACTCCCAAAGTGAGTAACCGTATTGGGTGCTGCGCTGCGTGCCGTACATCCGTACGTAGCGGCCCGCGCCGGTCACGGTCAGGCTCTGGGTACCGCCTGTGCCCGTGGTCGTCTCGTGGACGACCGTCCACTCCTGCCCATTGTTCGAAACCTCGATCCGGAACGCTTTGCCGTACGCAGCCTCCCAGTTGAGGGTGACGCGATTGATCTGCGTGCTGGACCCGAGGTCGATCTGGATCCACTGCGGATCGGCGAATGCGCTGGACCACCTAGTACCTGGGTCACCGTCGACGGCGTTGCGGGCGTCGAAGGGCCCCTCAGCGCTGGAGGCGGTGGCGGGCTTGCCTTGCGAGAGCAGGACCTCTGCCGCCTGAGCGGGTGGGGCCGGCAGCGCGACGAAAGCGATCAGTGATGCAGCAACTGCCCAAAAGAGGCCAAATCTACGCACGAGCGTTTGCATCTGCGACTCCTCAAGTGGGGTTTGAGGTGAGAGAGCGGTGAGGGAGCGCTCCCTGAGGGGAGAATGGGGGGAGCCTCAGACACTGTCAAGTCCATTGCCCACTAAGAAAATTGGACGCCATGATCGCCCGCGGTACTGAGGGAACGGTTCCTGGATGATGTCCCCTCACGGCAAACGGACGCTGTGTGCCGCAAAGTGATTCAGGCCCTCAAGCAGGTCTGAGCCGTCCGGCCTGCGGATACGCTGCTGTCATCGCCACGACGCGGAGCCGGAGGTCGCCTCGATGAGAAATCCCTTCCCAGGAACGTACTTGGGTGGCGGCAGGAGGGACGGCCAGGCATGAAGCGCCCCACTCTCGAAGTGGTCGCCGCCCGGGCGGGTGTGTCCAAATCGAGCGTTTCCCGCGTCATCAACGGTGAGACGACCGTTGCTCCACAGATCCGAGACGTCGTGATGCGCGCTGTGCACGAACTCGGGTACGTGCCCAACGGGGCAGCACGCAACCTCGTCACGCGTCGCACCGACACCCTCGCCCTGGTCGTCTCCGACCCGCCGCAAGGGGTCGTGTCCGACGACCCCCTCTTCTCGGCCGTCGTTCGCGCGGTCAGCCGAGAACTGGAGACCGCCGGCAAACGGCTCGTGCTCATGCTCGCGGAGTCGGACCAGAGTCGTACCAGAGTGGAGCAGTACGTCGCCGGCGGGCACGTGGACGGCGTACTCCTCGTCGCCCTGCACGGTACGGATCCGTTGCCGACAGCTTTGGCCAGGCAGGGCCTGCCCGTCGTGTCCTTCAACCGCACCTCTGCACAGGACGTCCCGTACGTGGCCCTGGACAATGCCGGTGGGGCAACGCTGGCGGTCCGTCACCTTCTCGAGCGCGGCCGCCGCCGCATCTCGACCATCACCGGACCGCTCGAACTGCACGAGGCGCGGGAACGTCTCGACGGCTACCGCCGCACTCTTCGCGACACCGGCCGACGCTCCATCGTGGCACTGGGCGACTTCACGAGGGTTTCCGGCGCCGAAGCCATGCGTCAGCTCCTGGACGACGATCCCGACCTCGACGCGGTATTCGCGGCCAACGACCTCATGGCAATCGGAGCCCTGCGCACCCTCCACCAAGCCGGGCGTCGCGTCCCCGAAGACGTGGCCGTTGTCGGCTTCGACGACATAGAAGCCGCGTCCTACACCACCCCCGCCCTCACCTCGGTACGCAGCCCGATGGCCGACCAGGCAACCGCTGCCGTCCACCTGCTCCTCGGCCTCATCGGTGGCGGCCCCCCAAACCCGGTGATCATGCCGAACGAGCTGATCGTGCGTGAATCAACCTGAGTGGCACCCCTCCCCCACCAAGGTCTCCTGCGCCAGGTATCCGGGATCACGGGTCCGCTCGGGCCCGATTGATTCGGGGTGTCCTTGGCCCCCGCCTCGCCCCGGTGGACCTCGCGGTGGTCGACAAGGCCCACAGGGTTTCGGGGGCGATCAGTTCTTCTGCAGCTGAAGGACGCGCCAGGAAGGTGGCATCCCTCGATGCACCGTGCTCTTCGCTTGCGGCAACTGCCTCAGATGCTCGGCTTCGCCATCGTCGATCAGGTAGCCGAGTAGCACTGGTCGCATGCCTAGGGAGTCACGCAGCGTTATACCAGGTCTTGCCGTCTGCCCAGTGTCGGACCCAGCCGGCAAAGCCAGGCTCACCGGTGGTGAACCCGAACTGCGCGCCGAAGGGGACAGCGCCGACGTCGCTGATCATCCAGACGTGCCCTCGGTGAGGCCCGGTGACGATGAGGTGCCAGTTCATCGCGCAGCCGTCGGTGCCAAGCACGATCGAGCCATGGTTATGGACCTGTTCAAGGATCTCGTCGGCATCCTCGGCGGGGTCCGAGTCGTCCTCCCACATCCAGGCCTCCGCAAGCGGAAAGGGCCTGCTCAGGTCGCGTTCCTGTTCTTCGCCGCCCCAGTCGTCCGGCAGCTCCGCCGCCGGCACCAGGCCGTACTCGGGCGGACCAGAGTACGAGCCATCCGAGATCTCGGCGATGAAGGTCCGATACGGCTCGGGCAGCACGATCCCGTGCCCTGCCTCGAAGGCATGCACTGCTTCCCATCCAAGAGCCGACTCACCTCCGTCATCCACATCGAACGCTGCACGAAGCACCGCGACCTCAGCAGGGTCAGCCCGGTCAATGTTCATGCGGCATGGATACCACCCCGCTCCGACAACGCCGCAGTCGTACGGTGCCTTGAGCCTCGCCGGCCAACTCGCCACTCTGACGACCGGATTGATGAGGCTCGGCGAGGCGGGTGACCCCGCGGCGGTGCCGAAGGCGAAGCGGTGGGCCGGCCTGCAGGCCCAGATGCCGAGCCCGGTGGCGAGGCGGGTTCAGTCGGTGCCGGGCAGCCCCAGGAAGATCACTGTTCGTCGAGCGTCCCGCTGCCCGGCGTCGTGGTGCGGGGTGGCCGGTGCGAGGCCACCCCGCACGGGATCAGCGATCGAGGGCGCGGTCGACGGTCCGGACGAGTTCCCCGTCAGGGGTATCGCCGTCAAGGGACCAGAACATCGCGCCACCGAGCCCCTTGGCCCGGACGTAGCGGGACTTCAGCGCGAGTACCTGTGGATCGTCGTAGGTCCACAGGGTCGTTCCGTCGAAGAGCCAGGCGTGGCCGCCGCGTGGATCGCGGTGTATTCGGTACGGGCCCGTGTCCGCCAGGGCCTTCAACTCCTTGTAGTCGGCGTAGCCGTTGGCCCACTTGGCCGGGGCCGGTGCCGTGGCCGGCTGGCCCAGGCCGTCGCCGCCGCCGCTGACGCCGGTCCAGCCCTGACCGTAGAACGGCATGCCGACGACGAGCTTGCGGGCGGGAGCGCCGCGCCGGAGCCACGCGTCCACCGTGCCGTCGACGCTGAAGTCGTCGCGGGCGTAGAGGGCGGACTGCTGGGCCGTCGTCTTCTCGCCGCTGACGTGGAAGTCGTAGCCCTGGAGGTTGACGAAGTCGAAGTCCTTCATGATCTTGCTGACCTCGAACCCGGCGTCGATCTTGGCGGGTGCGGTCGGGACGAACGCGGACAGCTCGTAGTGGCGGTGGCCGGTGCGCCCGTAGGCGTCGAGCTGTCGGCGGAACTCCGCGACGAGGGCGGTGTAGTTGCGCTTGTCCTCCGGGCGGTACACGGTGTCGGTGTCGCCCTCGGAGCCGGGCCACTCCCAGTCCAGGTCGACACCGTCGAAGACGCCGGCGGCAGCACCGGCGCCGCCGCGGGCGCCGTCCTGCGGCAGGTTGCCCTTGAGATAGAGGTCGATGCAGGAGGCCACCAGCGCCCTGCGGGCAGCGGGCGTGCGGACGGAGTCCGAGAAGTGCGTCGACCACGACCAGCCGCCCAGCGAGATCATCGCCTTGAGGCCGGGATGCGCTGCCTTGAGTTCCTTCAGCTGGTTGAAGTTGCCTGCGAGGGCCTGGGTGTCGTTGTCGGCGATGCCGTCCACCGAGTTCTCGGCGTCCAGCGGTCGCTGGTAGTCGGCCCACGGATCGGACTCGCCGGGGACGTTGCCCATGAGGCATTTCCCGTCAGTGCCGATGTTGCCGAACGCGTAGTTGATGTGGGTGAGCCGGGCGGCGGCGCCGCTGCGGTCCAGATCCTGTACCTGGAAGTCGCGCCCGTAGACGCCCCACTGGGTGAAGTAGCCGACGCGACGCACGGTGTCGTGAGGGTGGCCACCGTGGGCGGCGGCGGCCGGCGCGAAGCCGGCGAGCAGGGAGAACGAGGTGACGGCAACGGCCGCCCGGGAGAGCAGTCTTCGGCGCGGACGAGGACGCGGGCGTAGGCGCATAGCGGAGCTCATTCCTCAGAGGCGTGGTGCATGTGCCGTACGGAGCAGTGGACTTACCTGCACGAGAAACTATTGGTCTGGACCAGCAGGGGTCAAGGGTCTGGAAGGGCGTCAACGCACGCTGTGCCTGGACTCTCTCCGCGCCAAGGGCGACGACGGTGCCGTCACCGAGCCCTCCCGTCGCCTCGCCACCTGTCACAAGGGCCGGCCGCTCAAGCCACCTGCGGATGGGGCCGTCCACACCGCGCTGCACAGAGGGCGACTCCCGGCTTCTCGGGACGCCGCATCGACGGCGCTCGCGGACCCGCTGTGGAGCCCCGGAGGAATGGACCCGGGACCAGTCAGCGCTCGGAGTCCCTCAGAAGAGCGTTGAGGCCGTATGCGAACCGCTCGCCGAAGTCGTCTGAAGTCAGAGATGGGAGGCGACGGCCTGGAGTGCGGGGTATGCCCCTGGGGAGAGTCCTGCTCCAGAGTCAGGAATTCGTTCGTTCCAGTCGGCTTGCTCCTCCGTCGTCAGCCCGAGTTCGAGGGCGAAGTGGAACGCCGACCAGTGCAGCCAGGTCCTTTCCCTGGGACCGCAGCCGTCCTCGATGAGAGCGGTGATCCAGGACGGCGCCCTGCCCCCGACTTCCGTCGACCTCCCATGTCCGAGCTCAGGGCGATCGCGGCCGGCGCGAAGTGGCGGCCTCGGGCCCCCAGGTTGACGGCGGCGAGGCACAGCGGGCTCAGCCGGCACACCCGGCTGAGCGCGCCCTTTCCCCGACCGGGGCCATGTCCCCCATCCCGCCTGTCCCTTACTCCTCCACTCCAGCCAGGGTAATCACCGGATATCGGCGCCAGAGCTGCTCACACAAATCAACCGGCCGCTGTCAAAGCTCCACGCGCTGACACATCCACGTCGAAAATTCGATTCCGACAAACCGGCCAGCTCAACAGGTCCAAGCGGACGGGCGTCCTGAACAGAGGGGCGGGCCGGGAGGCCGACGGTGTCCGGACGTGACGCTGTCGTCCTCACCTTTCCCCATGAAGATTTGCCGCCCGGGTCCCGCGTCTGGGATCTTGTCCGAGCGGCGATCTCAAGCAACGCTCTCGGCCGTCGGCACCACCCGCCTCGGCACCAACCCAGGCCTACCGGTGGAGCCGTAGCCAGGCCGCAGCACCTGATCTTCGGACTGTCCGCGGCCATATAAAGAAGGAGACATAGCGTGAACACCGAAAAGATAATAGCTCGACGCCTTACAGTCGAGGAGGTTTCAGAATTGAGTCCCCAGGAGGATGTCTTCGTCTCAGCAGAGCTGGACGATCTTTCTCTCGACTGCTACGCTCCGGCTTTTCTCACGAAGCCGGGAAAGTATTTCGAAGGAGGATCCTTCACCGCAAGGACAATTTTCGGCAAGGAAATTCACGTTCTTCCGAACAATGAGGATGAGCGTGGGATCTGGGTCGCCGACGAGGCGGGGGAAGAAATCGAGGTTCTCCAGAGCGCCGGCGTCCTCCTGAACCTCGCCCTTTTCGTGCCCAACGGGAACATGGAATCTCTGGAGTCGCTCTACACCGCCGCAAGAGAAGCGTTCGGCGCGGGCATCGTTCAGCGCTGGAACGAGGAAGTCGTGGCGGTGCCGGACGTCAAGGTCGACCTGTTCGAAGAACCTGTCCGAGGGCGCAAGAGCACGGGCGGCCAGAACCGCGACCGCCGCGCCTTGGACATCTACCCAACCCGAGTGCGGTTCATGGAGGCCAGCGCCGGCTGGAAGTTCATCGTCGAACCGCACCACGAGGTCATCGACGACACGCCGACGATCT
This sequence comes from Streptomyces sp. NPDC102279, assembly GCF_044766365.1. Taxonomy (NCBI): domain Bacteria; kingdom Bacillati; phylum Actinomycetota; class Actinomycetes; order Kitasatosporales; family Streptomycetaceae; genus Streptomyces; species Streptomyces sp. NPDC102279. Next base: position 10,299 of record NZ_JBIWLU010000002.1, read on the forward strand.
GAGCTGGCAGCAGTCCTGCCCCAGAAGAACCGGCTGTGGCTGGCGCAGTAGCCGTATTCGGCCCAACCTGCCAGGTCGGAGTGTTTGACGGTCTCGCGGGAGCGGCCGCCTTCCACCGGGGTGGAGTCCACGCCCCCTACGTCGTCGCTCCACGCCTGGGTGGTGGTGGCCAGGATCCGGTTGACGCTTCGCATCAGACCGGCGGCCTTGCACAGCCGCTTGTTGTAGCCGGGCCGCTGGGGCAGGTAGGGGCCGAGGTGGCGCGCTGTGGGCGCGGGGATGGCGGAGCCATTTGGCCTCGGAGGTGTAGCGGAGTATGGCCTGCCTCGTGGCCAGGGTGACCAGTTCGGCATCGCTCGGTCGGGGCGAAATACCGACCGGCGGAGGCCACTGCGCCAGGTCGGGCTGCTCCTTCAGCATGTCGTCGGTCGTCGCATAGTGTGCTGTCGCGAGGGTGTCCACGTCGTTCGTCAAGGAACGATCTTGGACACCCTCGTTCTCGTCTCCGCAGGCGCCCCTTGGACCACACCGCCAGGAGGAACCAGTGTCGTACCCGCGACTGCTCACCCCCGAGGAGAAGCTCGCCGACGCGAAGAAGCTGTTGAGCCTCCCGCACATCGTCGTGATCTGCGGCTCCACGCGCTTCATGACCGAGATGAGCGAGGCCGATCTGCGGGAGACCGCAGCCGGAAAGATTGTCGTCAAACCGGGCTGTGACATGAAGTCGCCGCACGAACTTTGGTCCGATCCCGTCGAGGCCGAGACGCTGAAGGTTCGACTCGACGATCTGCACCGGGCGAAGATCCGTCTCGCTGATGAGGTGCTCGTAGTCGGCGACTACATCGGAGACAGCACCCGAGCCGAAATCGCCTACGCCCGGTCGTTGGACAAGCCCGTGCGGTTCACGCACCCCGAAGTCGACCCTGACGCCTGACCGCCCACTTCCACCTCGACCACCAGGGCCGGCAGCCCGCCGCCTGACCGTCTCGCGGCGGCTTCGGCCGCCGCCCACCCCACACCCTCGGCAGGCATCCCTGGAATGCCGAGTTCGAACCGCAGTACCAGCAAGAACGTAGCCGTGCCCTCGCGGCGTGAACCTCCTGTGTCTGCACTCCGGGGGTCACCTCACCTGTCCGGGACCCCCTCAGTACGCACCGTGCCGACGCAGGGAGCGCGGGCGGCCGTCGGGATCGGCGATGACCCGGTAGAGCGGGTCGGTCAGGGCCCGCGTGAGGTGGGACAGGCGCGGCGGGTGATAGGTGCGCAGCCGTCCCGACGGTCGCGGACCCTGACGGCCGCCGTCGTGCCACGCGTCCAGAGCGGCGGCCGAGTCGACGTAGGCCGCAAAGGCGCGGCCCGGTTCGCACAGAACAGCCGCTTCCTTGTCTCCGTCGCGGTCGAGGTGTTCGAGATTCAATGACAGCCGCAGTTCCCGCGCGAAGACGCGGGCGCCGTCACCCAGGCCGCCGGGGTCCATCGGTTCACGGGAGTCACGGGTCTCGTCGAGGACAGCGCAGCTGAGTTCCGAATCGTGCGTCCAGGAGCGCCGGTTGACGTTGTCGGAACCGACCGCGGCCCAGACATCGTCGATGACACAGACCTTGGCATGGACGTACACGGGCGTCCCGGCGTGATTCTCCAGGCTGTAGACGGCCACTCGGTCACCGCCGGCCCGTCGCAGAACTTCCAGGGCACGGATCCGGCCCAGCAGATTCATCGGTGTGCTGATCCGCCCCTCCTGGTCCGGCAGTGGCGGCAGGACGGCGATCATCCGCAGGCCCGGATGATCGGCGAGAGCCTGAGCGAACGGCTGGACGGCACTCTCCGACCACAAGTACTGGTCCTCTAGGTAGATCAGTTGGCGTGCCCGCCGTAGGGACTTCGTGTAGGCGCGGGCGATGCTGCGTTCGCCGTCGGGAGCGAACGGATAACCCCTGAGGCGGTTCGGGTAGGTGCGCAGGATCTGGACCGTGTGGGGACCGCGCGGGTCCGGGTCGGGTTGCTGTACCGGGAGCGGATCCGCCCGCGTGTCCTCGCCCCTGAGTGCCGCCCGCAGCCGGCTGCGCGGGCTGCGACTGAGCGGAGCCGGGTCTGTCCACCGCTCACGGAACGTGGCCTCGACATCGCCGACGGCGGGCCCGCGCACCGCCAGCTGGATGTCGTGCCAAGGCGGACGGGAACCGTAGGCGTCGGCGATGGGTTGTGCCAGCGGGTCGCCCTGATGAGCGGCGTCGTCCCGACGGCTGTGGCAGAGATCGATCCCGCCCACGAAGGCGACGTCCCGCTCGGGCCGGCCTGGGTGGCGCAGCACCACGAACTTTTGATGGTGCGAGCCGCCCGGCCGCACCCGCATGTCGAGCAGGCACTCGCCTCCCGCCTCCTCGATCTCCTCCCCCAGGTGGTAGTTCTCCTGTTCACTGAACTGGAACCGATCCAGGTGCGAGCGCCACACCAGCCCCTTGACGACGACACCGCGGCGTGCGGCATCGCACAGCACGTCGCCGATAGCGCTCTCCGGACCGTCCAGCAGCTCGTCCGGGTCACCCCGCCAGTCCGTGAACATCAACATGTCTCCGGCCCGCTGGGCCCGCACGGCCGCAAGCAGCTCGGCGAAGTACACCGCCCCGTGCACCAGGGGGCGGACGTCGTTGCCCGTGGACCACGCCGCACCGTCGGCATGACGGCGGTCCACCCGCGACGCGGGATTCCCCCGTTGAGCGGGGGTGAGCAGCCAGTCGGCGCGTTCCACGTGGCAGTCCTTCCACTCCATGGCCCTTCCGGGGTCTCCTGCTAGATCCGGTACCCCATGAGCGCGTGACCACGCGACGAACTGCGTGCCCGCGTCTCCGCGGAGTGCGCGTCACTCGCCCTGGGCTCCTGCCCGCCACCCTGGCCTCCGACCGGCTTGCCGGCCTCTTGGACGCCAATGCTGCCACCCACAAACCCGCCCCATCAGCTTGACGAAGCCCATAGGGGCCCCACGTCCGCGGCGCACCGGCCGCCGCGACTGCCGGTGGCTCCGCATCTGACGGCGGCAGGTGAGGCCCTCGACCGCCGACAGTCGAGGACCACCCACTTCATTCAGCGTCGCCGGCGCGGCGACCATTGCCGTCGACGCGCCGAAGAGCGTTTCTCGAGCCGCGGCCGCAGCAGTCCCTCCTGCGACGCCCGGCCTACTCCGTACGCCCTAGCCTCGGGGACCGGACGGCCATCGCCGCACACTTCTTGACCTGCACAGATCCACTGTGTTTCGCTCATCGGATCCAGGCGGGGACCTGGCTCGGGACTCGAGGAGATCCATCCAGTGGGCGCGGCTGTCGGAACACGCGGGCACGCACCACCCTCGGCCCTCTGTTAGCGGTCCCGCACGCCGGGCCGGCGCGGGGCCGGCACCGGCCCCGCGCGGAGCGGAACGCGAAGTCCCTCCCGGTCCGGAACCCGCGCGGGGTGCTTTCCGTCTTGCCTGGGCGAGTGGGACGGGCAGCACAAAAACCATCTAGTGAAGCGGTCGGGCATTGATACACATACGGCGCCAGTCGCCAGCGGGACTGTGGGCCGTGACGGCCGTCGCGGTCCTCGGGTTCCTCATAGCCCTCGAACTCGCCGTACGCCACTACGGCATGCCGGGACCGATCACCACCCAGGCGCGCGAGGTGCTCTGGCCACCCAAGTCCGGCGGACTGCTCTACGCCAGCTTGGCGCTGATGATGGTCGTCCTCACCTGGCGCCAGCGCTTCCTCGCCCTCGGCGCCGCGATAGGTATCGACGTCGTCTTCGGGCTGGTCCACTGGGCGGCGGGCATCGGATTGGGCGAGGGCCATCCCTTCGGCAACGGCGCACTGTGGGTCATCCTGGGCTGCGCGGTCCTCGCCCTCACCCGCCGCACCGGCCCCGAACGCCTCCTGCTGCTCAAGGGCGTGGGGCTGGCCCTGATCCTGATGGCCGGCCGCAAGACGGGTGACGCCTGGCTGTACCTGACCGCCATGACCCGCCCCATGGTCCTCGACCAGTACGTGGCGACCGCCGACCACGCTCTGGGCAACCCCTCCTGGCTCGCCGGCCGGCTCGTCACCGCCTCCGGCTCGATCGGCTTCAACGTCCTGGACTTCGTCTACGGACAGCTCCCGGTGGCCGCGGTCGTCGTCGCGCTGTACCAACTGCGCCACGTGGCCACCGAACGCCGCTTCCCCCGCCACCACCTGGTGCGCACCTTCCTCACCATCGGCCTCATCGGCCCGGCGTTCTACCTGATCTTCCCCGTGGTCGGCCCCGTCTTCGCCTACGGCACCGGCGCGGCACACTGGGAGGGGATCAGCCTCTGGGCGCCGCACATGCCGGCCAGCACACCTTGGGCCGTGGCCGACCTGTGGCCGGACACGCCGTCCCCGCTCAGCTCCCCGCACCTCATGCCGTTCGACGAGATCACCCCCCGCAACTGCATGCCGAGCCTGCACACCGCATGGGCCACCGCGATCTTCATCCACTCCCGCAAGGGGCCGCGCGCACTGCGTTGGGCCGGCACGTTCTGGCTGGTCGCCACCCTCGCCGCGACCCTCGGCTTCGGCTACCACTACGGCGTCGACCTCATCGCCGGTGTGGTGTTCACGCTCACCATCGAAGGGGCCCTGCGCGCCCACGACCGCAGCTGGGACCGGTCCGGGATCCAGCTCGTCGCCCACGGCTCGACGGTCTTCGCCGCCCTCCTGCTGTCCTACCGCTGGTTGCCGGTGCAGATGGCCGCCCACCCCTGGCTTGCCGGCCCCCTGCTCCTCCTCGCCCTGGGCTCGGTGATCCACGCCTACGTGCTGACCACCACCTCCTGGGAGCCGGGGCCGGCGCCCGCCCCGAAGTCGTCCGCCCCGCAACCCGAACTGATCTGACGGCACGTCGGCCGACGGACCGAAACGGTTGCCCGGACCGTGGTGGTGGCCATTCCTGGCCGTGTGCATCGCCCTCGCGCCGGACGGGTCCGGGTCGTAGCCGAGCTCGTCGAGTTCGCGTACAAGTGCAGCACGGTCTGGTGCGGCGTCCACGAACGCGGCTCGACGTTGCCGTCAACTACTGCTCCACCATCTTCCGTTCCCCGCGTCGTCGATGTTGCTGAAGATCATGGCAACGGCCACTGACATCGCGAAGGGACGCTCCCCCGGAAGAACCGGCCGACACGTGGGCGTACATCGGTCACGACCGCCTCGGCCCTTCGTCGCCTGCGCGGAGGTTATGAGGCCAGCTTGTCCCCGATTGGCGAACCGACGTCGGCACCGAGGCTGCCCGACCCGAAGTACACGGGGCTCGTCGCGACAGCACCTGCCTGCGCCGCTTTTCGAGGTGAGGACTCTGTCGTCGATGCCGTTCTTGCTCCCGAGACGATCGGCAGGTCGGGCTGGTGGTCACCGGTGACGTCGGAACGTCGGAGGCCGCCGTCAGGACTGAGTGCAGCGCCGAGCGATACAGAGCTGGTCAGCCGACTGTGCACTCAGGTCCGGCCAAAGTTCCGGATTCGGGTACTGGTGTCCGCGTTCGGGTGCTGAGCTGAATCGAGAGTTGGCCGCGCTCTGGGAAGGGGGCGTTCGTGAAGTACGGATCCGTGCGAGGGCCTAGCCGTGTGGCTGTCGTCGGAGTTGGCATCATCGGCGCCAGTGTGGGCTGGAACCTGTCCCGGCGCGGGGCCAAGGTGGTCTTCGTTGATGCGGGCCTGCCGGGCCAAGGCGTCACGAACTGGTCGTTCTCGTGGGTCAACGCCAGCAACAAGACCGTGCGACGGTCGTACTTCGACCTGAACGTCGCGGGCATGACGGCCTACCGTGAACTTGCCGAGGCCATCGGACCGGACTCGTGGTGGTATCCCAGCGGCCACCTGCGCTGGGCAGACAATCCCGCAGCGGAGGCGGGAATCCTGCGCACAGCGGAACTGCTGGCCGACTGGGACTACCGGGTCGAGGTGTGCACGGGGGCCGAGGTCCGCCGCCGCCTCGAACCCGCTCTCACGATGCCCGATGAGCATCCAGTCCTGTTCTACCCCGACGAAGCCTGGGTGCACGGACGTCATCTCGTGGGCCGTCTGGTGGGCAAGGCCGTTGCATCCGGCGCCGAACTCAGGTCCGGCACCGCGGTCTGTGACATCGCCACCAGCACCAACGGGCGTACTCGGACAGTGGCTCTGTCCGACGGGAGCCGGCTCGACGTCGACATCGTGGTGAACGCAGCAGGCCCCAATGCCTCCCACGTCGCCGGGCTCATCGAACGGCACTTGCCGATGCGCCGGGAACCCGGCGTCGTCACCCGGCTCGACTGTGCTCAGGTCCCGATCCACCGGGCCATGCACGCGCCTCACATCGAGATCCGGCCTGACGGAGACACATCGGTGGTTCTCCACAGCCGTGAAATCGACGCACTCATCGGCACAGGCCAAGACCTGGCGGAACTCGCGCAACTGCTGCACGAGTCAGCGCGGCACGTCGTACCCGAGCTCGACGCCGCCCGTATCGCCCAGACACGGATGTCCAACCGGCCCATCCCCGCAGACGGGTTCCCCTCGGTGGGGGCGCTGCCGTCTGTGCCGGGCTATTACGAAGCCGTCTCGCACAGCGGTATCACGCTCGGGCCGGCTATCGGCCAGCTGCTTGCTGCAGAGATCCTCAGCGGGAAGAGGAGTGCGATGCTTGCGGACTTCCGCCCGGAGCGCTTCTGCTCGTGACAGCCTGAGTCCCGAGTGTCAATGCGCAAGGCGATGAGTCGTCGGGGCTGGAGGACCTGGACATCCATCACGCTGATGACCCGCCGCCTCACCAGAAACCCGGCACGACGACCACATCGCGCGCCGACCACGATTGAGGGTCTCACTGACCTGGGGAGGCCTTTCGTGGTCGTGACAGCGGCCGCGGGCCCTCACGGTCCGCGCTCTGGGAGAGAGCTGGCGCCCGGTCACCTCCGAACGGCCATGAACGAGGCTGAACGAGACGGAAACTGGGACGGTGTCCCGTCGGTCGTTCGCTCTGACCACACAGCAGCTCCGGGCGGCAGCTGTGCCTGAACGACTTCTCCTCGGAGCGTCACGAGCGCGATAAGGCCAGTGTCGAGTTCTGCCACAGGAAGCCCGAAGTCGACGACCCGCGTCAGCTTCAGATCGAGTGCTTGTACAGACTCGCTTGAGTCCGACTCCCTGATGACGAGATGGTGCGCGAAGGCGCCCGCCGGATGCTCGCCGCCGCGCTGGAGGCCGAAGTCAACGAGAAAATGGCTGAGTTGGCGGCCGAGCGCGCCGAGTCCGCCCAAGGCCGCTGGAGGGCGATCGCCGGAGACCACCTGGTACAGCTGGTCCGGACAGACATCAGGTTCGAAAACGGTGTCCTGGTCGAGCGACAGGACGGGGCCGCATGACCGCCATGACGCTCCGCGCGAGGAGCCTGGCAGCGTCGTGGTCGAGAAAGTTTGACCGGCAGGGCAGTCGAACCCCCTTCCGTACCCGTCTTTACGGGGGAACGAGGGAGGGCACATTGAACGCCGAGGAGGAACGCCAGTTCCGCGAGTTCGTGGCGGCGCGGTCGAGATCGCTGCTGCACACGGCCTACCTGCTGACCGGGGACTGGGAGCAGGGCCGCGACCTGCTCCAGACCGCGCTTGCCTCCACCGCTCGGCGTTGGTCGCAACTGCGCGACCGGCAGCAGCCGGAGATCTACGTGCGCCGGGCGATCTACCACGCCCAGGTGGACCGCTTCCGACTGCTCAGCTGGGGACGGGAGACGGTCACCGACACCCTGCCGGACCAGCCGTCCGCGCAGGTCGCCGACTGGGCCGACACCGTGGTCCAGCGGCAGGACATCATGGCCGCGCTGCGGCGGCTGCCCAAGCGTCAGCGCGCGGTGATCGTGCTGCGCTACTTCGAGGACCGGCCGGACACCGAGATCGCCGCGATTCTGGGCGTCGCCCAGGGGACGGTCCGCAGCCAGACCCACAAGGCCCTCGCCTCCCTCCGCACCACCTTGACCGAGGCAGGACCATCGGCCTCCCCCTCCACTGCCTCCGGAAGGGGCGTCATCGCATGAACGACTCGACCGAACACTCGCTGCACGAGACGTTGCTGCACGATGCCTTGCACGCCCATGTCCGGGAGAGCGGCGGTAATGCCGCCGGTCCCTATCTGGTCGGCCTGGCCGACGGCGCATTGCAGGTCGCCCGGCGGCGGCAGCGGCTGGCCCGCGCCGGGTTCGGCATCGCCGCCGCCGCCGTGGTCGCCACCGCCTGGGTGGCCGTCGCGGACGGCGCGACGCAGCACGCGCACGTAGTTCAGCCCGCCGCAGGGGGCACTGGGAACACCGAGGAGGGGGCCCTGGTGTCCATCCTGCCGGTCACCTCGTCCACGGAGCACGCCTGCGCCCATGGCAGCGGCGGCTACACCGTGCACGCGAGCGCGACCCACCCGGCGTCCTGCGTACACGCCGACCGGGCCAGGGGCATGACCGACGTCCATGTCACGTCCGCGAAGGCTGACAAAGACAGCAGGGACGGCACCTGGCATGTCTTGGTGGCCCTCAGCTCTGCCGACCGTACCCGTTTCGCCGCCCTCACCGGATCCATCGCCTCGGCCCCGTCCCCGCAGAACGAATTCGCCATCGTCATCGACGGCAAGCTCTGGGGCAACCCCGCCGTGACCTCCTCGATCACCGGCGGCCGTCTCGAAATCGTCGGAGCCTTCGTCGGTGACCTCACCAGCGCCACCGCCCACGACCTCGCCCTCCGGCTGGATAGCGACAGATGACCCGCATACGCTGTGACCTGCACTGATAGCCGTGCAACTCATACGTCCCCGGACTCCCCCATGTCGCAGGGCAAACTCGACTTCTGGGAGAGCTACTCCATCCGCGCCGAGTAGTGGCGCCGGGCGAGCTTCCCGCCGCCTTTAGACGCCACCGGTACCGAGCTCTTGGCATGCGACGGACGTTCTGCGACCCCGTTCGAGCCTTGACACACCCTGGAGCACAAAGGGACCGCCCGCAGCCTTCCAGCCGCCCCGCCCGAACATCGTGGCTCCCGCCCCCGGCCACGTACACCGGCCACCGCTCACCGGTCGATACTCAAACGGTGGAGTCCCGGAACTAGCGCGACGATTGCGCGCGTGCGGCGGAACGATGCGGCGGATCGGCGATCTCTATCCCGGCGAGGCCAAGGCCCACGCGAAGGGCTGTTCCGCCCTGGTGGCTCGGGCGTCGCCGGTCGAGCAACTCTACCGATCGGGGAACCGTGACGTTACGCGGCTTCATTGGCGAGCTGCCCTCGCTCGGATTTTGATCGCGAGGATGACGTCGTTCTTGGCGTCGGAGTAGTCGTTCATGTCGTCCCACCGCTGACTGAGCAGGGCCCGTTTGACGCTCTCGTACAGGACGCGATCGTCTGCGTCGGTGCGCAAGTGGTCACGGAGGAGCAGATACTCGTGCACCGCTGCATCACCTCGTTGATACACGTGCACGTGTACGTCGCGAGCCGGTGTGCGCACGAGCCGATGTCCTGGCTCGCGAACCCGCAGCTCGTAACCGGCGGCGATCAGCACGTCGAGGTAGTCCTCTTCTGCGGTGATGTCGGGCACCGCGACGACGATGTCAATGATCGGTTTAGCGGCAAGGCCGGGAACTGAAGTGGATCCGATGTGCTCGACATCGACGTCCACTGCCGCCAACGCATCAAGGATCCGTCGCCGGTGCTCCAGGTAGTCCTGAGCCCACCGAGGGTCATAGCTGTGAAGATCCAGCTCCAGCGCCTCTGGACCACCGATGAGGTCGACCGCCGTGACGTCCGCCCGGCGCGGCTTGCTGCTGTTCGCCATCAGACACCCTTCCCGTTATGCGCCAGCTCGTCATCTCGATCGGACGGGACCACGGCCGGCGACTTCATCGAACTTGCCGTCGTCACGCATGCTCAGCCACTGTCATCAGCAGGGACCAGGGCACGAAGGACCTCCGAGGAAGGGCGCCCGCACCGGGCGCGAAGTCGTCCCGGGCCGACCGTGCAGGAGGTGCGTCTCAACTCTGCGCAGGGGGTTCCGCTATTGGTCTTAGCCAACCGGAGCAGCTTTCGTCTTCAGCGGGAGTTGTGCAGCAAAAAGCTCTAGGGGAAGCCGAGCATGCCGGGCGAGTTGATATGGACGGTGACCACACCGGGCGGGTAGCGGTCCTCGAACTCAGTGAGGAGAATCGACATGCCGGTGAACTCCGCCCGCGGCAGGGCGCAGTACAGGGCATGGCAGGTCTCGGGCACCCCGTAGCCGTCACGAATCATGGTGCCGACGGTGGCTGCCGCCATGGTGTCGAGCGGGTCAACGACGACGGAAGAAAACGCCAGTACACGGCGATGCGTGTGGGCCTCGTCAGCCTCAGCCTGCATGAGACACAACGCGGGGATACGGAGCTGGTCAGTAGGGCTGTGTGCCATGTTGCCGGCGAGGAGATTCAACGCTTTATGCCCTGTGGCCAGGGCATGGACAGCACTGGTATCGAGAATGATCACGCAGTCGTGCCCCTGGCCGTCCGCGCCTTCTCGGCGGCAATCATTTGGATGTTGCCAAGGACGTCCGGAGCGCCCTCGAACTCCTCATCGCTCACCTCGACACCGATCAGACGCCGCGCGACATCTCGGTCGGCAGCCAACCGCTCGGCGCGCTGAGCAGCGGTCGGCTGGTCGGCCGCCAACACCTCGATCAGTTGTCCCAGGCTCAACCCCCGCTCCTTGGCCAGCGTGGCCAGGTGGTCTCTCACCTCGCGGGATACCTGAATCGTCGTCGTTGCCATAGCTGCACTATAGACCACCCGTAAGGCCTCTAGATGGCCGCAGGACTGCTGGACGTGGCGGCCGGAGGCCGGGGGTCTCACCTGGATGTACTGATGCGACGCGTGACGCTGGAGGCCGGTCGCACCATGGAGTGCAGGCGGGCCCTGCGCAGCATCGTTGCGCCTGCCCCGGCCCGAAATGCGTGTCTGCCGCGCCCCTGGCCACGTACACGGGCACCGCGCATCCGTCGATGCGCGAACGGTGAGGACCCGGGACCGTGACGGCACCGGGTCCTCACCCCTCCGCCGGCACCCTCACTCTGATCATTTCCAGGGTGCCGCCTCTGCAGGACATCGGGCAGCGCCGGTTTCCTCCGCTGATCACCGGGCACCCGACCAACGAACCGCACTATTGCGGCACCGGATCCGGCGCATGAAGCCGGACAAGAACGGAGGACCACCATGTTGAAGGCCATCGCAGACGTTCTCCGCTCCATCGGCGGGGCCATCGCCACCGTCGTCACCCTGCCGTTCCGCGCAGTGGCCCGACTCTTCGGCGGCGCCTCGAGCTCCGCCCACGGACACCACTGACCCCGCGCACGCCCACACGCGAAGTACCGAGCCCGGCTGGACCCCGTCCAGCCGGGCTCGCACCTGCCAGGTTTCCCTGGAAATAGCCATTGGCGGACGGCCGCCAAGACGCACCGCCTACGACGCAAACGACGAGTGCGTCGGCATCGGCGAAAGTAGTGCAGGCAGCGCGTTCCTCGATGAATGCCCGGACATGCGCGCGTCTCGGGATCTGCGTCTATCATCCACTCCGCGATTCACCAACTTCTCAGGCACAACAACGCGGACGTACGCGATGCAGCCCCCGTCGCCGCCCTCTCCCTGCCAGAGCACCCGGTCCTCAACTCCGAACACGGTGAACTGGCCGACCATGCCCGACGCCTGCTGATCGCCGGCACCGACCGCTACAAGCGGGATCTTGTCCTCGAGGCGCTAACCGCGTGGGGACCCGACATCAGCAGCCTGGAAAACGCGGACGACGTCGCAGTCGCGTACTGCGTGCCGGGCGGATCACCGAGCGCTGGGCGGGCGGCTGCAACGAAGACCCACCGTTTTGGTTCAGAAGCCCTTGCCCGGGGCCTCACCCGTGGCTCGTGAACCTCATGCAAATCCCCGCACGATATGCGCCCCATGCAACGCTGGCCGTCCGATCCCCATGCCTGAGTCCGCACTACCTCTGAGGGGTCAGCATCCTCGGTCATAGATCGCCTGCGGCCACGGTTCACTGACCACTGGCATCCGCCGAGCGTGTACCGGAACGCCTCCATAGACGGCTGGAAACGGTACGACGGGTGCGGCGGCAGTGGGCCATCCCGTTCCACGCCCCGGTGCAGGACCTTCACTGTGGCCCCTTCGCCCAGGATGCCTGCCACGTTGTCGCCGTGGTCGGCGCTGTCCTGCCGGCTATTTCCGCGGGACGCCCCGTGGACTGACCGAACTCATCCAGCTCAGAGTCTTCGCCGACTTCGGTGCGCGCAGTGCGACTGGTGCGGCGCCAACGCGGATGCTCGCGGCGATGGCGTGCGCGCTCACGCCGTCCGGGCGGCGTCTGGTCGTCGAGGACTCCCCCGAAGCCGTCAGCAGGTTCCTGCGGCCCCATCCGGTCCGGCAGTTGCAGCGCATCGACGCCTACGCCGCCAGGTGGTACGTGCTGGGCACCGATGGAAGGCAGACCACCAAGCAGGCCTCCTCACAGGGCGGCGGCCACTGACCGCGCAACCGGTGAAGGCCCTCTCAGACGGGGCCGTCGCATCCACTGTCCCGGCGACGCGGCGGTACTTGTCGTTGATGCGCTGCGCTTCCGCGACCTGGTCTTCGAGGATGACGATGCGGCAGGCAACCTCGGTCACCACAGATTTTCGTTGGCTGGTGAGGAGGTAGTCGAGCTCGAGCAGCACGGCTCCCCTGGCGCGGCCGCGGCGTGAGGTCAGCCGGACGCGGTGAGGTCGGTGGAGGCGGCCAGTTCGGTCACCACATCCACGAGGAGGTGCAGGGCCGGTGCGGTGTTGCCCGCCAGCCAGACCATCTCGGTGGGGGTGGACTCGCCCGCCAGCGGCACGAACACCACGCCGGAGCGGCGCAGGCTGCTCGCGGACCGGGCCAGCCGGGTCACCCCGACGCCGGCTGCCACGAGGGCGAGCAGGCCCTGCACGCTCGCCTCGCGCTGGACCACGTCGGGAGCGAATCCGGCGGCACGGAACGAGTCGTCGAAGGCCTCGTGCCAGGGCTCCCACGAGCTGCGGGGGGTCAGCACCCAGCGCTCGGCGGACAGTTCGCCCAGGGTCAGCTCGGTGCGGTCGGCGAGCGGATGGCCTTCGGGCAGGACGGCGCACACGGGCTCGCTGGCGAGGGTCCTGCTCTCCAGCCCCGCCACCAGCGGCGGCCGGGTGAAGGCCGCGTCGAAGTGTCCCTTGCGCAGGCCGTCGACCAGGGTCGCGATGGGTGTCTCCGCCGTCGTCACATCGATCTCCGGCAACCGTTGCCGCAGGGCGCGGACGACCGGGGGAAGCAGGTGGTTCATCGTGGTGGACAGGAAAGCGAGGCGCAGCCCGCCGATCTCGCCGCGCGCGGCCCGTGTCACGACCCGGACGGCTTCCTCGGCCCGTGCGAGGACGGCCCGGGCCTCGGGCAGGAACAGCGCGCCGACGGCGGTCAGCCGGGTGCCCCTGGTGTCGCGGTCGAAGAGGCTCACTCGGAGCATGCGCTCCAGCAGCGCAATCTGCTGGGACAGCGACTGCTGGCTGATCACGAGCCGCTCGGCGGCGCGCGTGAAGCTGGACTCCTCGGCGACGGCGACGAAGTACCTCAGCTGCCGAAGGTCAGGGGTCACAGGAAAAGGCTACAGCCGTCACAAGCAGCTCGTGTTGGACGCCGCTGGGGTCCCGGAGCAACTCTTGGCCTCACAAGCGCCGGGGCGGGGCGGCGGGCGGCGAAGGCAGGCAAGGGCGATCCCCTCGGTCCCCGCCCGCCGGACCCCGGCTGACAGGGAGAGAGACCATGGCAGAACGCATCACCACACCGTTCGACGCCGGCAGCACGGCTGCCGACGTCGTCGCTGACCTGGACCTTTCCGGGCGGCGGGCGCTCGTCACCGGCGCGTCCTCGGGCATCGGCACCGAGATCGTCCGGGCGCTGGCCGGGGCGGGAGCCGAGGTGACGCTGGCCGTGCGCGACACCGGCGCCGGCAAGCAGGTCGCCGGGGAGATCGCTGCCGGCACCCCGCACGCCGCGCTGCGCGTCGTCCACCTGGACCTGTCCGACCCGCGGTCGGTGCGGGGCCTGGTCGACGCCTGGAGCGGCCCTCTGCACATCCTGGTCGGCAACGCCGGCGTGGCCTTCCCGCCCGAGAGGTACACGGCGCAGGGCCTGGAGACGCAGTTCGCCGTCAATCACCTGGGCCACCACGTGCTCGCGACCGGACTGCACCCGGCCCTCGCGGCAGCCGACGGCGCCCGGCTGGTCACCCTCAGTTCGGTGGCCCACCTCGCCGCCCCCGTCGACTTCGACGACCTGAACTTCCGCAAGCGTCCCTGGAACGCGGCCCTGGCCTACGGGCAGTCCAAGACCGCCACCGCGCTCTTCGCCGTGGAGGCCCAGCGGCGCTGGGCCGCGGACGGCATCACCGCCAACACCTGCCACCCCGGAGCGGTCATGAGCAACCTCGGCCGGCACCTCAGCCCCGAGGACATGGCCGGGATGCCGGACTACGACTTCCGCACGGCCGAGCAGGGCGCTGCCACTCCCACGCTCCTGGCCACCTGGCCCGGCCTGGAAGGCAAGGGCGGCAGGTACTTCGAGGACGGCAACGAGGCCCTGCGCCACGAGCCGGGCCAGGAATCGGGTGTCGCCGACCACGCCTTGGACCCCGAGACGGCGGAGCGGCTGTGGCGGGTGTCCGATGTGATCGCCGAGCGCGACGGGCGCGCGCATGAGTGAGGCCTGAGCGCGCCGGGCCCGGGACATCCCGGGCTCCGGACGCGGCGCTCAGTCCAGCAGTTGCTCGATCGTGAAGGGCAGGGATCGCAGCCGGCGCCCTGTCGCGTGGTGGATCGCGTTACCGATGGCCGCGGCGGTGCCGACCAGCCCGACCTCTCCGACTCCTTTGGTACCCACCGGCGTTGCCGGATCGGGTGCCCCGACGAACGCCACCTCGATGTCGGGGATGTCGGCGTTGACGGGGACCAGGTAGTCGCCGAAGGTGGCGTTGGCGATGCGGCCGGTCCCCGGATCGGTCACCGTCTCCTCGAACATGGCCTGGCCGATGCCGCCCACGGTGCCGCCGATGATCTGGCTGATGGCAGTCTTCTCGTTGAGGATGCGGCCGCCGTCGATCACCTGCACCACGCGGGCCACCCGCAGCAGCCGCAGGTCGGGGTCGATCCGAACCTCGACGAATTTCGCTCCGAAGGCGCCGGCCGCGGCCATCCCGAGCCCGTCGGCCGCAGGCGGGGTGCTTCGCCCGTCTGCGCTCAGTTCCTCAAGGCCGTGCCGCGCGAGGATGTCGACGTAGGACTCGCCCTGCCCGGGAGCCTCGGCCCGGTGGATACGTCCACCCCTGACGGCGACGTCCGCGAGGGTGCTGCCGCGCAGTGGCGACTCCGGATCGTCATGCACGATCCGGAGGAAGTGCCGCACCAGGCGTTCGCAGGCGACGTGCACGGCGTTGCCGAGCGCGCCGGTCAGCCCCGAGCCGCCGGCCTGTGGCGCGTAAGGCATGTCCGAGTCGCCCAGGCCGAATCGCACCTCGGCCGTGTCCAACCCGAGCAGATTGGCCGCGAGTTGGGTCATGACCGTGTACGTGCCCGTCCCGATGTCGGTGGCCGCGCTGCGCACGTAGGCGGATCCGTCCCGGCGGATCGACGCGCGTGCCTGGCAGGGGACCTGGTAGTGAGGGTAGGAGGAACCGGCCACGCCGTAACCGATCAGCCACTGGCCATCGCGCATCGACCCCGGCTCCGGGGTGCGGCGCGACCAGCCGAAGCGCCGGGCACCCTCGGTGAAGCACTCGCGGAGAGCCTTGCTCGACCAGGGCAGGCCGCTGCGCGGATCGGTCTCCGCGTAGTTGCGCAACCTCAGTTCGATCGGATCCATGCCGAGGATGTGGGCGAGTTCGTCGACGGCCGACTCCAGGGCGAAGTTGCCCTGGCCCTCGGCCGGCGCGCGCATCGATCCCGGGCAGGGAATGTTCAGCCGGATCTGGCGGTCGCGGGTGAGTACGTTGGGACAGGCGTAGGAGGCGGCGGAGCCGAGGGAGACCGGCTCGAAGTCGTCGTCCTCCATGGCGACCGACGAGGTGCTCGTATGCCGGATCGCCAGCAGCTCACCGGAGCTGGTGACACCGATCCTGATGTGTTGCAGGCTCTCCGGGCGGTGACCCACCGAGGTGAACATCTCGGGCCTGGTGAGCACGAGTTTGACCGGCCGTTGCACCTCGCGTGCGGCGATCGCGGTGAGGATCACGTGCGGCCACACGCGAAGGCCCGCTCCGAAGGCGCCGCCGACGTAGGGCGCGAGGCACCGCACGCCGCTCTCCGGGACGCCGAAGGCGGTCGCGAGCGTCGTCCGGACGTTGTGGGTCCACTGGGTTGAGTCGTGGACGGTGAGCGAGTCGCCGTTCCACACCGCGACAGTGGCCATCAGGCCGAGGGGGTTGTTGGTGTTGTCGGGGGTGGTGTAGGTCTCCTCGACCACGACGTCCGCGGCGGCGAAGCCTGCCTCCACGTCGCCGCGCTGCTGGTCGAGGTCCCACGGATCGGTCACGATCTCCGCGTCCGGGTCCGTGATGCTCAGGCGGGCTCGGGCCGCGTCGTACGCCACGTCGACGAGCGTGGCCGCGTGCCGGGCCTGTTCGGCGGTCTCGGCCACCACGACGGCGACGTGCTGGCCGTGGTGCAGGATGCGGTCGTCCTGCAGCGGGGCCGGCGGCGACGGGCCCAGCAGCGTCATGGGTCCGCGCTGGAGCCGCGGTGCTTCGAGATGGGTGATGACCGCCAGGACTCCCGGCGCCTGCCGCGCGCGGGCGGCGTCGATGCCACGGATCCGGCCGGCCGCGACCGTGCTCCGCACCAGCGCGGCATGCACCATGCCCGGATACGCGTAGTCGTTGGGGTAGTGAGCGCTCCCCGTCACCTTCGGCCGGGCGTCCACACGGTCGATGCCGGCGCCGACAGGCCCGCCTGCGTCAAGAGTGGTCATGAGCGTGCTCCTGCGACGGTTTCGAGGGCCCGCACCAGGGTGCGTCGGGCGAGGTCCACCTTGAATGCGGTGCCGGGCAGCGGCCTGGCACCGGCGACGGCGGCGTCCGCAGCGGCGTGGAAGGTGGCGCTGTCCGCCGGGGCCCCGCGCAGGATCTCCTCAGCATCCCGAGCCCGCCACGGGACGGTGCCCACGCCGCCCAGCGCGACGCGGGCCTGCTCGATCGTGCCGTCGTCGATCACCAGGGCCACGCCGGCCGAGGTCAGGGCGAACTCGTACGAGGCCCGGTCGCGGACCTTGAGGTAGTGGGACCGTGCGGTCTGCGGGAGCAGGGGGATGTCGACTGCGGTGATCAAGTCCCCGTGGTCGAGGACGTTCTCCAGTTGCGGGGTGTCTCCCGGTGGCAGGTAGAACCGCGTCAGCGGGATGGACCGCGGTCCGTTCGCCCCCTGCACATGGACGATCGCGTCGAGCGCGGTCAACGGAACGGCCAGGTCCGAGGCGTGCAGCGCGATGCAGTGCTCGCTGGTGCCGAGCACGGCGTGCATACGCTGGATGCCGGTGATGGCGGCGCAGCCGGACCCGGGGGCGCGTTTGTTGCATGCGCCGACCGCGGGGTCCCTGAAGTAGCGGCACCGGGCGCGCTGAAGAAGGTTGCCCCCGATGGTCGCCAGGTTGCGCAATTGCACCGAGGCGCCCTGGAGGAGTGCCTCGCGGACGAGGGGCAACCGACGGCTGACGACGGGATCGGCCGCCAGCTCCTCCATCGACGTGAGCGCCCCCACCCGCAGGGTGCTCTCACCGGCGGTGATGCCGCGCAGCGGCAGCCGGCTGACGTCGACGAGCCGGTCGGGCCTGAGCACGCCGTCCTTCATCAGGTCGAGCTGGGTGGTGCCGCCGGCAAGGAACGAGGCGGCCGGGTCGGCCGCCACGACGGCGACGGCCTGGTCCATGTCGGTCGCCCGTTCGTACGCGAAGGGGTGCATGTCAGCCACCCGCCGCGTCGCGGACGGCCGCGCGGATGTTCGGGTAGGCGCCGCAGCGGCAGATGTTGCCGCTCATGAACTCCGTGATGTCCTCGTCGGAGCCGGCTCGTCCTTCGGCGATGAGTGCCACCGCCGACATGATCTGTCCCGGGGTGCAGTAGCCGCACTGGAAGGCGTCGTGCCGGGTGAAGGCGTCTTGCACCGGGTGCGGCTGCCCGCCCCGGGAGAGGGCTTCGACGGTCGTGACCTCGCGTTCCTCGCACTGCGCCGCGAGCACGAGGCAGGACACCACCCGCTTGCCGTCCATCAGGACCGTGCAGGCCCCGCACGCTCCCTGGTCGCAGCCCTTCTTCGCGCCGGTGAGACCGAGATGGTCTCTCAGGGCGTCCAGCAGGGTGACGCGCGTGTCCAGCCGCAGGCGGTACGTGGCTCCGTTGACGCGGAGGTCGGCGTCGATCTGCGGTACGCCCGAGGGCGCAGTTTCGGCAATTCGTGGCATAACCCCTCATTTCTGAGGTTACTTTAGGTCGAAGCCGTCCGTATGGCGTGCAGAACGCACCTTTCATGCAGCTTCGGGCTTTTTCTCATTCTATGGTGAGCCGCATGGCTACCCAGATGACCGAGGACGAGTGGCAGGCCTTCATCAGCGAGGGCACCCGCACCGGCAAACTGTCGACCATCCGGGAGGACGGTGGTCCACACGTCGTGCCGGTGTGGTTCCTGCTGGACGGGAGCGATCTCGTCTTCACCACCGAGGACAGGACGGTGAAGAGCCAGAACCTCCTGCGCGACAACCGGGCCGCGCTGTGCGTCGACGACGAGCGCCCGCCCTTCTCCTACGCCGTCCTGCGGGGCCGCGCGGAGATCTCGGAGGACCCCGGCCAGTTGCTCACCTGGGCGACCAATATCGCCGCGCGGTACATGGGCCAGGACCTGGCCGAGGAGTTCGGCCGACGCAACAGCGTGCCCGGCATGTTCCTGGTCCGGCTCCGGATCGACCACGTCACGGCCTACTCGGCCATCGCCTGACCGCGATCGACCGGACATGGTGGTGACGGGCTGCCCGGCCGTGAGCCGCAGAGTTGAGTCCTTCCCTCAACACGGTCGGCTTCTTCGCCAGCCGCGTCCCCGTCCCGGTGCGCACCAACTGGTCCGTCACCGTCGGCGGACTGCGCGTCGCCCACCACAGCGCTGGCGAGCCGACGACATCGGCGGGCCGGGGCGGAGTCCTGCCCCGGCCCGCCACAACGGGTGAAGCCCACCTGACCGCAGGCGCGACAGCGAACAGCCCCAACCGGAATCAGCAGCGCGCGGACGGTCGGGTGGATGCCGGCGGCACTCCCCGGTGAGGCTGAGCGACTTCCGTTAGACCGAGCCCGCCTCCTTTGGCAGGAGAGTTCACCACTCGCCGGTCGTCCTCCGCCTCCGTGCGAGTCAGGAGGTCTGACGTTGTCATTCTGGAGCGGCGTCACGGCGGCCGGCCAGCCGGAAGAGGAGGACCAAGGAGGGGAGGATCAACAGGCCTGCCACGCAGGCGACGCCGACGAGTACGGCGAGTGTGGCGTCGGGGGCGGCCGCGCCCTGGACAGACACGTGGGTCCCCAAGAGGTACGGGTACTGGGCCACCCCCCACCCCAAAACGATCAGGGCGACAGCAGCCGCGGCCGTCACACGCAGAAAGCGAGTCTTCTCGGTGCGCAGGAGAAATAGGCCGAGCATCCCGCCGAGCGCCGCTAGGAGGGCCAGCGGTAGCGCCCGATGGCTGAGGTTGTGGAAGAGCCTTGAAGCGTCGGCTCTGAGGACGAAGATGCCGACGATGCTGACGGCGCCGGTGAGGATGCCGGCCACGATTCCGCGGTCGCGGAAGTAGCGGAACACCGAGCGGTCTTGTCGCCGCTCGGCAGCTACCGCAAGGTAGACGCTCGCGAGATAGGCGCATGCCAGTACGGCCAGGGCGCCGCCGAGAATGCTGGTTGGGTTGAGCCAGCTCGTGACGGCGTCTCCGTTGCCCTGTGCCGGCACGCGCCCTGCGGCGAGGGCGCCTGCGATGGAGCCGAAGCAGTAGGGCGTGAGCACGGAGGAGAGGGCGAAGGCTGCCCCGTACAGACGCTGTTCGGGCGTGCGAATCGAGGCTTTGCGGAAAGCGAAGCCGGCTCCGCGCAGCACGATCCCTAGCGCTGCGATTCCCAGGGGAATGTAGAGGGTGGTGGTAATCGCGGCGAATGCTGCTGGGAAGCCGCTCCAGAGGATGACCAGACAGTAGATGAGCCAGGTGTGGTTCGCTTCCCACACAGGCGCGAGGGATGAGTCGATCAGGGCACGTGGTGCGCGACCTCGCTGAGCTCCTCCCGCGAGGAGGTCCCAAAATCCTGCGCCGAAGTCGGCACCGGCGAGTACGGCGTAGGCGACGACGCCGATGAAGAGAAAGGATGCGACCAGGTCGGCCATCAGGACACCGTTCCCTCGATGCTCGCGGAGTGGCGGTCGTCCCCGTCTTCCGGGCCATAGGGGACGGAGACCATGTCATCGCCCTGTTGCTCCCAGCGACGTTTCATGGACCACAGAACCCACACGGCCGCAGTGCCGACCGCGAGATAGAGCGCCAGGACACTGCTGAAGAAGGGCCACAGGTTGCCATGCGTCGCCACGGCATCGCGGGTGAGCAGGTGGCCCACCACGATCCATGGTTGGCGGCCGACTTCGGTGACGACCCACCCGCTTTCCAGGCAGGCGATTGACAGGAGTGCGCAGAGCGACGCCGCGAGCAAGAACCAGCGGCTGACGGCGAGCTTGTCGCGGTGTCGCCACCACAACCAGCCGAACCAGACCACCACAGCGAGCATGAAGGACGAGGTTCCAACCATGATGTCGAAGGCCCAGTGGACAATGTTGGTCTGAGCGACGGTAGGTCGTACCTCGACAGGGACAGCGTCCAGCCCCTTGATGGTGGTTGAGGGTCGGAAGTCTGCGAGCACAGACGCCAAGTCTGGGATCTTGATGCCGTACCTGACTCTGCCGTCGATCAGCACGCCGCCCAGAGTTTCCGCGACGTGGCTGTCGGTGCGGGGCAGCATCTCGATCGTCGCGAACTTGGCGGGCTCCTTGTCGAATACGTACCGGGCGATCGTGTCGCCGACGACCATCTGTACCGGCAGCGCGAAGGCTGCGACTACGAAGCCGGTCAGAAACCCCAATCGGTGATAGCGAGTGCGACGGCCGCGCAGCATGCCCATCGCGTAGACCCCAGCGACGACGAAACCGGCAACGATGTAAGCGGCTAGGAACATGTGGAGGAACTCCAGCCAGAAAGCGTCGTTGAAAAACACTTTGCCCGGCTGCACTGAGGTCACTTGGCCATTTGTGACGGTGAAACCGCCGGGCTGGTTCATCCAGCTGTTGGCGGCGATGACGGCTGCTGTTCCACCGAGGGAGGCAAGCGGGACCGGAATTCCGGACCAAAAGTGCGCCCAGGGCGGCATCCTGTCCCAACCATAGATGTAGATGGCGACGAAGATGGCCTCAAGGAAGAAGAACAAGCCCTCGATAGCGAAGGGGAAACCGAATGCGGCCCCATAGTTCTTCATCAAGCCCGGCCACAGGATGCCCAGTTCGAAGGAGAGGACGGTGCCCGTGATGGCTCCCACGGCGAACAGGACGGCAGCGACTTTGGACCATCTCCGCGCCAGCAGCAGGGCGTCGGCGTCACCCTTCCGTAGCCCGCGGTAGTGGACGATGAGCATGAACGTCGTGAGGGCAACACCAAAAGGCACGAGGATGATATGAAAACCCAGTGTGAACGCCATCTGTTCCCGCGCCGGGAGCAGTTGCTCAGGATCTGTGAGCGAGAGAGATCCAAGGTTGAGCAACGTGCCAGGTGTCGTCATGAGAGGGGTCCTCGTTGTCGGCAGGAGTCCGAGCAAGATGGTCGCCGCCATCGGAAAACGGCACCCTCAGCCAGGCTCAGTGCTTTCCATGGAGCGCACGCATAGGGGATAGCACGGGACTGGAGAGCGAGGCAGCGGACCGATGCCTCGCCGGCTCGCGCCGGAGCGACGGCGTCATACGCCTAGGGTTGAGGGTACGGGCGATCCGATGAAAGTCATGGTTGATCCTTTTCCGCACGGCGGATAGCGAAAGCACGCAGCGCTCCAACACCTATCACCGATTCTTCGCGGGGGGCGTGAAGCGCGACCGGGAGGGCCGCAGTTGCCACCCACCACAGCGCCTCAGCCAGGGGGGCCGCACGGATCGGGCCATCTCTGCGAGGGGGGCGCCGACGTTGCCGAGTCGTGGGACCCGCTGTGACCAGCGAGCGTCAACGTGGCACCTGTGATTGAACCCTGCGCCTCCAACCGGTTGCCGATGTCGAGCCGCCGGGGTCCTGATGCTGTTCGTGCCACAATGCTGCACTAGTTTGGCGATCTGCTGGGACGGCCTATGAGTGGCCGCTTCACCCCGCACCATCGCGTACTCGCACTCTTACGAAAGTTCGCTCTGGCAGGCCAGTTGAGGGCGCTGCCCTGGCAGGACATGCCCGTCCTTCACTGCTCCCGCGAGCGCGGGCACGGCCGGGAGGACGTCCGCGAGGTGAAGGCTTGCAGCGTCGACGAGCTGCTGATCCCCCACGCACGACAGGCCGTGCAGCTGCACCGCAGCGGCGCCGTTTCGGAAGCGGGAGATGGCAGACCGAGACCGTCTACGCCGTCACCGACCTGTCCGCGCACCAGGCAGGAGCGGCCGAGATCGCGCCCTGGTCCCGTGGCCACTGGATCATCGAAAACACCGTCCCCCAGACCAAGGACCTCACCTTCGCCGAGGACGCCGGCCAGGTCCGCCGCCACCGCACCCCGCCGTCATGAGCGCGCTACGCGACCTTGCCCGTCGCCCTCCACCAAGTCGGCGGGGCCAACATCGCCAGCGGCCGACGCGCTCACACCCAACCTGCAGCCATCCTCGCCCACCACGGAATCCCGGAATCAACTCGGATGATCTGGACGCTCCCCGGGCCCTGCCGGCATACCTCCGGCAACCGTTCACCGTTCAGGTGGAACGGTGTGTTCGCCGCCGGGCCGCCACGCGAGCTTCGTCGCTCCGGCGGCGAACCGTACGCGTCCTCCTCGCCCCGGACGCGACGCCGACGCGGATCAATTCGAAGGCTGGTCGCCGCGGTCGTCCTCGAGCATCTGTCGACGCTCCTGTTCGCGCTTGGAGTAGGCGGCTGCCCGGATCGCCTCGTCGCTCTCCACCCCCGATCCCAGCGCGCCGCCCACGGTCGCGGTCGAAGCGACGAACCAGGACAAGGTCAAGTACTCCGTGGCCTGCAGCGGGGTCCGTGTCATGGAAGCGAATACCCGGTCGTTGAGGATGAATAGCGCCCACATCAAGTTGATGACCATCAGCCCGACATAGCAGACGACCACACCAATACCTACGGTCAGGACCGTCGAGGCGTTGTAGAGCCTCGTTTTCACCTTCGTTTCCAGCGAGGTCTCATCTGAGCGATGCCACAGTTGCGCGTCCACGATCAGCCAGCCGATCATCAGGGCGACAGACCCGACCATGGCGATCACGAGGCGCGGCGTACTGAGGGCCTCGGCCAGGCTCCAGACGGTGGAATTCACGGTGGCGATGGCGCCGGTGGCGAGTGCGGCCGCCAGGGCTTTCGACAAGCCCGGCACCAGCCGCCATGGCCGGTTGGCGCGGACCATACCGGCAAGCACCGTCGCATATCCGCGCAGTCCGCTGACGACATACCGAAGATCGACACTCTCGTTCTCACCGACGGGGCCGGGATGAATAGGCGTGAGAGGGCCGGCGAAGGGCCCAGGGTGCGGCTGACCTTGCCGACGTTCGCCAGTGCCGGTGACCTGCGGCCCGGCCAAGGCGAGCACGGCTTCTTCCACAGCCCGTCGAGCCCTCTTCTGAAGCCGAAAGCCCCCCAGAGCAGGAAGAGACAGCAGTGCCAGGCCGTGCTCGTGATCCAGATTCACAGCGAGCTTGCGCCCGTGGGAGTGCATCGGAAGGTCAGTGAGGGCCACCACCATGTCCCAGTCCTCCGCCCTCGCCCGATCCGTGATCCGGTCCATCAGGGTGGCCAGGTCCTCGGTCTCTGCGGTGAAGGGCTCACTGACCACCTTGACATCGAACCGTCGCCCCTGTCCCACCTTTTCAGCCAGCCGGGCAGGAAGGATCCGGGCCATGCGCTCCGCGATCTCCGTCGGCGCGTCCGGATCTGCCAGGAGAGCCACGACCGTCACACCCTCGGACGACACCCGCATGCCTGGACCCTTCTTGTCAGCCGCCCCCACGATCGCGCGCCCACAGGATGCCCCAAAGGTGAGCACAATCAGGCGTACCGCCACGAACACCCTGGCAATACCCCAATTCCGCCCCGTACGCCGCGCCACGCCCGCCCGCTTCGGTGTCCGGTCCCGGAGTAGCAGCTCGATCCAGCTGTTCACCGGCCTCCCTCGCACTCGCCACGCAGCGTTCGGCCTCATGAGCAGCGGCCTCCGAGGACACCCTTTATGTGGGGTCACTGAGCGTGGCGATGGTCACCCTGCTGTCGATTGGCATGCTGGTCTGCGTACCCAGGCGGCCGGACACCTGGTCCTGACAGGGCAATAGAGGGAGGCCAATTAGGCCCGACATGCGCATGCGTTTACACACCTCGTCGGCCACGCTGAAGGGAAGCCCAGGAGGCCGGGGACCGCCCCGGCGGCCACAGTCGGAGGTTGTCGTCATGACCGTGATGTCCATCGCCAGGTTCGAAAGGTTCTTCCGCGCGGCCGCGGGGCTGGACGTCGACAAGAATGATCTCAAGCGCTACAGCGACTTCGTCGACGCCAAGTTCTACGATCTGCTGACCGTCGCTCAGGCCACCGCCAAGGCCAACGGGCGCGACATCATCCGTACCTGCGACCTGCCGATCACGAAGGGCCTGCAAGAGAGCATTCACCAGTTCCGCAAGATCGACCAGGAAGTAGAACTCAAGCCGATCCTGGAACAGCTCGCCACCCACCCCACTCTGGATCGCACACCCGACGAGGAGACCGAGGCCACCTATCCGGACATCATCGGCGGACTCAGCCTGGCCCTTGGTCGGAGCTTCAAGATCCTCCAGCCCGACCTTAAGAATCCCCGGACTCAGCACTGGGATCAGGCCCGAGCCGTCTTCGACCTCCTGGTGTGACTCCTGGTGTGAGCCGCGCGGACCAGGCAGCGCAGGCCGCGGCCGAATAGCTCGGCGCGCGATCGCCGATTTGTTGGTGACATCAGCGGAACCCTTACGCCCGCCGCGCTTCACCGCAGCATCACCCGGTCGACCGCAGCGGGGCAGAGCACACCGGGAGCGCTGCCGCTCATCGATGCCATCCCCCGCCTCGGCACAGCCGGTCGTCGTAGCGATGCGGCCTCACCCCGGAGCAAGATGCTCCCGGCGAAAAGGGGAAACCTGAGAGTCGGCTCGCAGGACTGCATACGACGTGGACGGCCCCTCATCCCACGCTTGCCATGGGGCCGATCGCAACATCCCACCGGACTGGCGGACGATCATCGCGCTCGACAGACACGGCGCCCCACGGCTCAGTCCGCAAGCCACGGCTCAGTCCGCAAGGTCGGCCTTGCCGAACAGAACCGCGTAGCTGGAGGGGAGTTGGCTGATGATCTGATTCAGCTCTCCGCCGGTGACAGCGTCGGCAACGGTGGTCAGGACCGCACTGGCGTCCCACTGGGCCGTACGCGGCCGAGCATGAATGCGATCGGCGACCCGACGGTAGAACTCCTCGATCCCAAAGCTCTTCGCCTGCTGCGGCGTGGCCCGGTCCAGAACTCCTCGCAGCGGGCCGGGCAGTTGGGATGCGAGGTCCTTGGTCTCTCCCGGACTGATCCGTAGGGCCAGCACTTCCAGCACGGCGTTGGTGACGTCCGCGGCTTCGTCTTGGTCGTTGTATTCGCCTCGTTCGCGCACGCGGGCGAGGAATCCGTCGTATTTCATCGCTGCCTTCCTTCTGCCCAGTCACCGCTGACCACTGGTGTCACCTGGTGGGCGGTCGGGTCGGCCGGGTTTGTCCGGCGGCGCGTAGCTGCCGTTCGCAAGGCCCTCGGCCCGGGACTCCCGCTCGGACTCACGCAAGGCTCGGCTGAAGCGACCGGGGCCCCAGGAACGGCCGCCCAAAACCTCTTCGAGTCGGTCGCGGCTCGTCGGGCCGCCTTCCTGGAGCGCGTGGGTGATCTGCTCGATCTCGTCGTCGAGCCGTTGTTCGGCCATGGCAGACGTACGGCTTGCCGTGCCCGCCGTGCCGGCCATACCCGGCGAGTACAGGCTGCTGCCCGGCCCGCTGCCCGGGCGATAGCGTCGGGCTCCGGCG
This sequence comes from Streptomyces sp. NPDC102279, assembly GCF_044766365.1. NCBI lineage: Bacteria > Bacillati > Actinomycetota > Actinomycetes > Kitasatosporales > Streptomycetaceae > Streptomyces > Streptomyces sp. NPDC102279. Next base: position 36,678 of record NZ_JBIWLU010000002.1, read on the forward strand.
CGCTCACGCTCCCGTCGGCGGGCGGTGCGGTCGGCAATCCGCAGTTTCCGCTCGCGCGCGGCCCGCCGAACGCTCGCGGGGCGGAGGCCGTCTCGTGCGTCCTGTGGGGCGGGTTCGTTGCGCCAGGCTGCCTCGGACTCCTCAGCGGTGAGCGGCCGGGCGATGTTCTCCAGGGACTTTTGTTCGGCCTGGACACCGAAGAAGACCTCGGCCAGGCCGCCCAGGGCCATGGCTGCCGCTCCGACGAGGAAGCCGATGGCCACCAGGTCCGCATTTCCGCTGTGAATCAAGTGGCCGAACAGCAGGGGGCCGGTGATTCCGCCCACGGCCGTGCCGATCGCGAAGAACAGCGAGATGGAGAGGGCTCGAGTCTCCATGGGGAAGACCTCGCTCACCGTCAGGTATGCCGAACTCGCTCCCGCGGAGGCCACGAAGAAGGTCAACGAGACCAGCACGAAGAACCACGTCGTCGTCAGGGAGCCGTTGATCAGCAGGGCGGCAAGGACGGCTGCCACGAGCGCCGAGCCGAAGTAGGTGCCCGCGATCATCGGCTTTCTGCCAACGGTGTCGAAGAGCCGGCCGAGGAGGAGTGGTCCGAGGAAGTTGGCGATCGCGAAGAGGGCAAGGAAGTAGGGGATCGAGCCCGAGCCGATGTCGAAGAAGCCGTTCAGGATCGTGCCCAGGTCGAAAACGATCGCGTTGTACAGGAACGCCTGCCCGACGAAGAGCGCCAGACCGAGGACAGCGCGACGGGGATATCGTCGAAGAGCCACGCCGGCGATCTCCGTGAACGGAATGACGTCGCGCTGCCGTACGGTGACCGCCTCGCCCGGTTCCTCCAGCTCGCGCCCGGTCTCCTGGCGCACCTCGGCCTCGATCCGGTCGACGATGCGTTCAGCGTCGGCCTGATGCCCGTGGATGAACAGCCAGCGCGGACTCTCCGGCACGTGGCGGCGGACCAGCATGATGCCCAGGCCGAGAATGCCGCCCAGGCCGAAGGCCAGCCGCCAGCCGAGGTCGGCTTCCAGCAGGCTCTCGTTGAGAAGCAGCACGGCGACGAGGCTGCCGAGCGCCGCACCGACCCAGTAGCTGCCGTTGACAGCGAGATCCACCCGCCCGCGGTTGCGGGCCGGAATCAGCTCGTCGATGGCCGAGTTGATCGCGGCGTACTCTCCGCCGATGCCCATGCCGGTGATGAATCGGGCGAGATAAAGGAACCAAACGTCGTGGGCGAAGGCGGTCGCGACGGTGGCGAGGACGTAGATACCGAGCGTGAGCATGAACAGTTTCTTGCGCCCGTATCGGTCAGTGAGTCTCCCGAACAGGAGAGCGCCCACGCATGCGCCGGCCACGTAGATGGCGGCGGCAGTGCCTATGTCGGCGCTGGTCAGGTTGATGCCGCTGCCCGGCTCGGTCATACGGGCGGCAACGGCCCCGACGATGGTCACTTCGAGTCCGTCCAGAATCCAGACGGCTCCCAGACCGATGACAATACGCCAGTGGAATCGGGACCACGGTAGCCGGTCAAGTCGGGCGGGGACCTTGGTCGTGACGACACCGAGCTCAGCGGTGGTGGTCATGCCGTACCTCCTCGTTCAGGGCCGTGGGCTGTGCGTGGAGAGCGACAGAACAGGCCGGAACGGACCGGACCGCATAGGGTGGTGTGCTGTGCTGCGCTGCCACCTTCTGGGACACCGTTTTCGCTTTCGGCATGAGGGCGACGCGATGCTCTGGCGCTGTGCGCGTGGGTGCGGAGCAGGGGGGAGCAAGCACTATCCGACGGCCCTGGACGCCGACCGTTACGCGCGGGCGTTCGACCGCGAGGACCAGGCGGACCTGGGCCGGCGAGCGCCGCTGGGCCTTCTCCCCCTTCGGCTGCTGCGCGCCTGGCGTCTGCGGCACCACAAGCAGGCTGACGGGTAGCGGCGTGCCGAATACCCGCCGCCAGGTTGTGACGCCTACGTCATTCATGAGGCACCTCAGGGGGTCCGGCCTCGCCGCTGGCCGCGGTGCCGGACGGTTGCCCGAACCGCGGCGTTCGCGTCTCAGCCGCCAGCCATGGGGCCTGGCCTGCACTGCGCCACCGCGTTGGCGCCGGACGGGCGTCGGCGTGGTCATTCCCATCGCCTCCTTGTTCTTCTGGTGATCTCGTCGCACCCCGGGTGTCAAGCGAGCCAAGCGGACTCCTTCGGACGGGTGTGCGGAGACCTGTCGGTGCCGCCGGAGGCCGCCGTGTAGCCCAGGTAGCGGTGCACGAAGTGAATGCTCATCGCGCCTTCGCCGACCGCGGAGGCCACACGCTTTACCGAACCGCTGCGGACGTCGCCGACGGCGAAGACGCCGGGGAGGCTGGTCTCCAACGTCAGGCAGTCGCGGCCCTGGCTCTGCCACAGTTCGGGAACGGAGCAGGCTTGTGCCTCCGCGCCGGTGAGCACGTAGCCGCGCGCGTCCAGGGCGAGCGCGTCGGACAGCCATGCGGTGCGAGGGTCTGCGCCCGTGAAGACGAACAGGGCACGCACCGCGAGGTCGCGGTGCTCGCCCGTGCGGCGGTCCACCACGGTGACCGCGTCCAACGTCTTGCCGCCGGATGCCTCGCTCACCTCCGTATGCAGCAGCATCCGCACACGCGGGTGACGCTCGATCTGATCGATCAGGTAGCGGGACATATGCGCTTCGAGGCTCGGCCCACGGACGAGCAGATACACCTGCGATGCATATCCGGCCAGGAAGAGCGCAGCCTGGCCGGCGGAGTTGCCGCCGCCGACCACCGCCACCGGGTCGCTGCCGCACTGTTGGGCCTCATAGAGGGTCGCCGAGTAGTGGATGCTCGAGCCCTCGAACGGCTCTGCGCCGGGCACCTGGAGACGGCGGTAGCGGGCGCCGGTGGCCAGGACGACGGTACGGGCGGTGACTTCGCTGTCGTCGGCGAACCTGACGGTGAAGTAGCCGTCCCGCCTTTCAAGCCGGGCCGCCTCCGTCGGAACGCTGATCCGAGCGCCGAACTTGCCGGCCTGGAGCACAGCACGATCGGTTAGTTCGGCGCCGGAGATGCCGGAAGGGAAACCGAAGCAGTTGTCGATGCGGGAGGACGTCCCGGCCTGGCCACCGGTGGCCAGCGCCTCGACCACGGTCGTGTCGAGACCCTCGGATGCGGCATTCACCGCGGCGGCGAGACCGGCCGGACCCGAGCCGACGATCAGGAGATCACCGCGGCCGTTGCCGGACCGCAGGGGCGGCAGGCCGATGAGCCGGGCCAGTTCGGCGTTGCTCGGATTGCGCAGCAGGGTCGTGTCCCGCCAGATCACCAGCGGCGTCTGCTCCGGACCGACCGCGAAGCGGCGCAGCAGCGCCTCGGCTTCCCCGTCCGTCTCCAGGTCGATCCAGCGGTGCGGCAGTCGGTTGCGTGTGGCGAACTCGCGCAGCCGCCGGGTGTCGGGCGAATAGCGCGAGCCGATGATGCGGAAACCGGCGCCCTGTCCGACGAGCAGAGCACGGCGGCCCAGGCAGGCTCGCAGCACCACATCACCGAGCACGGAATCCCGGGTCACCAGGTCACGCAGCTGATCCATGGTCAGGGTGAGGACATCGCCGGGGTCCCTGACCACGGCGGTGTAGAAGGCCACCTGTTCGTTCAAGAGGCCCAGTTCGCCGATGAAGCGGCCGGGGCCGTGCACCCGCAGCAAGCGTTCACCGGGCGTGCCGTAGCCCTCGACGATGGCGACCGAGCCACTGAGGACGACGTAGAACATCTCGCACCGCTCCCCCTCTCGGATCAGCACGTCACCGGCCTCAGCCGCGCGCCGTCGGCCATGCTGCGCCAGGCGGGCCGTCTGGTCCTCCGACAGGCGGGGATAGGCGCCGTAGATGTCGGGCGTCTCGAAGGGGACACTCTCGGCCTCGGCGTCGTCCGGCACGGGTGCGCCAGGCTGCGTCTCGTCGCCGGACATCACACGAACGCCTCGTGGACGAAGCACCACCGCCAGCTCTCGCCGGTCTCCAACGAGGCCACGATCGGGTGGCCGTCGGCGGCGGCGTGACGGCGAGCGTGCCGGTTCGGCGAGGAATCACAGCAGCCGACGTGGCCGCAGGTGAGGCAGAGCCTGAGGTGGACCCAGGAGGAATGTGTGGCCAGGCACTCCTCGCACCCTGGGGAGCTAGGGGTGACGGGGCGTACGAGGGCGAGGTGGGGGTCGGTTCGTACGGTCATGGCTGTTCATCCTTTCCCGGCCGGTTCACGGCCCGCGATCGACTGCTCCACCCACCGACGCAGGGCAGGTGCAGGCGCGGCGCCCGCCTGCCGGGCGATGGTCTGTCCTTTGTCGAGCACCAGCAGCGTCGGTACCGCCTGGACCTCGAACCGCCGCGCCAGGCGCGGGTTCTTGTCGATGTCGACCTTGACCAGCTTGATCGTGCCGGCGAGTTCGGTGGCGACCTCCTCCAGCGCGGGGCTCACCATGCGGCAGGGGCCGCACCAGGTGGCCCACAGGTCCACGACGACGGGTACGGTGGCCCGCTCGACTACCTCGGTGAAGTCGTCGTCGCCCGCGTCGGCCATCCACGGCAGAGGCTGCTTGCAGTTGCCGCACCGGGGGCGGCCCTCGGCGGCGGCGGGCACCCGGTTGGTGCGCCCGCAGTGCGGGCAGGTGACGTTGGCGACTTCCACGCTGCTCATGCCGCCCTCGCTCCCTCCACGTCCTGGGGCTGGTCGTAGCTGACCACCAGCTCGCCGTGCTTGGCGTCGACCCGCACCGTCGCACCGTCTTGGACGTCCCCGCGCAGGAGGGCGCGTCCGACAAGTGTCTCGACCTCGTGGGAGATGTAACGCCGCAGCGGCCGGGCCCCGTATACCGGGTCGTAGCCTTGGTGGGAGATGAGCTCCCGGGCTGCGTCGGTGAGGCGGACGGTGATGCGGCGTTCGCCGAGCCGCTGCCGCAGTTCGTCGAACTGCAGCTCCACGATCCGCTCGATCTGCCGCTCACCGAGTGGTCTGAACAGCACGATGTCGTCGACGCGGTTGAGGAACTCCGGGCGGAAGTGCCCGCGCAGCTCGCCCATGACCAGGGCGCGCGCGTCCGGCTTGATCTCACCTTGGGGGGCGGCGCCGTCGAGCAGGTACTCGGAGCCGATGTTCGACGTCATGATGATCACGGTGTTGCGGAAGTCGACGGTGTGGCCCTGAGCATCGGTGATGCGACCGTCATCGAGGATCTGCAGCAGGGTGTTGAAGACATCGGTGTGCGCCTTCTCGATCTCGTCGAACAGCACAACCGAGTACGGCTTGCGGCGCACGGCCTCGGTGAGCTGGCCGCCTTCCTCGTAGCCGACGTATCCGGGGGGTGCGCCCATGAGGCGGCTGACGGTGTGCCTCTCCTGGTACTCGCTCATGTCGAGGCGGACGATGTTCTCCTCGGAGTCGAACAGGGCCCGGGCGAGGGATTTGGCAAGCTCGGTCTTTCCGACGCCGGTGGGACCGAGGAAGATGAACGAACCGATGGGGCGGCGGGGGTCACGGATGCCGGAGCGGGCCCGGATGACGGCGTCGGCGACGAGCTTGACGGCTTCGTCCTGGCCGATGACGCGTTCGCGCAGGATCTCGTCGAGGCGCAGCAGTTTCTCGCGTTCGCCCTCCTGGAGGCGGGCGACGGGGATGCCGGTCCAGGCGGCGACGATCTCGGAGATCTCTTCCTCGGTGACGACCTCGCGCAGCAGTCGGTTCTGTCCCTGTTTGGCGGCCAACTGCTCCTCCTCTGCGACGAGTCGGCGCTCAAGGTCCTGGAGGCGGCCGTAGCGGAGTTCGGCCGCGCGGTTGAGGTCATAGGCGCGTTCGGCCTCCTCCGCCTCGTGGCGGACCTGCTCCAGTTCCTGGCGCAGCTCCTGCACGCGGCGGATCGCCTGTCGTTCGGCCTCCCACTGCGCGTGCTTGGCGTCGGCCTCGCCGCGCAGGTCGGCCAGTTCCCTGCGCAGTTCCTCAAGCCGAGTCCTACTGGCGGGGTCGCTCTCCTTGGACAGGGCGGCCTCCTCGATCTCCAGACGAGTGACGCGGCGAGTGATCTCGTCGAGTTCGGCGGGCATCGAGTCGATCTCCGTACGCAGCCGGGCGCACGCTTCATCGACGAGGTCGATCGCCTTGTCGGGCAGGAACCGGTCGGTGATGTAGCGGTGGGAGAGCGTCGCCGCGGCGACCAGCGAGGTGTCCTGGATCTTCACGCCGTGGAAGACTTCCAGGCGTTCGCGCAGTCCACGCAGGATGGAGACGGTGTCCTCCACGCTCGGCTCGTCGACCAGGACCTGCTGGAAGCGGCGCTCGAGGGCGGCGTCCTTCTCGATGTACTTGCGGTACTCGTCGAGGGTGGTGGCGCCGATCATGTGGAGTTCGCCGCGGGCGAGCATCGGCTTGAGCATGTTGCCCGCGTCCATGGCCCCTTCGGCGGCGCCCGCGCCGACGACCGTGTGCAGTTCGTCGACGAAGAGCAGGATGCCGCCCTGTGCCGCCTTCACTTCCGACAGGACGGCCTTGAGGCGTTCCTCGAACTCACCACGGTATTTGGCGCCGGCAACCAGTGATCCCATGTCGAGGGCGAACACGATCTTGTCGCGGAGTCCCTCGGGCACGTCGCCGCGCACGATGCGCTGGGCGAGGCCCTCGACAATGGCGGTCTTGCCGACACCGGGGTCGCCGATGAGGACGGGGTTGTTCTTGGACTTGCGGCTGAGGATCTGGGTGACGCGGCGGATTTCGGCATCCCGACCGATGACCGGGTCGAGCCTGCCCTCCTTGGCTTCGGTGACGAGATCACGGCCGTACTTCTCCAGGGCCTCGTAGGCCACCTCGGGGTTGGCGGAGGTGACCCGCTGATTGCCGCGGACCTGGGTGAGCGCGCTCAGGAACGAGTCGCTGGTGACGCCGGCCTGGTTGAGCAGACGTCCGGCGGCAGTTCCTGAGCCCTCCTCGGCCAGGGCCAACAGCAGGTGCTCCACGGACACGTACTCGTCCTTGAGACGTTTGGCCTCCCGCTCGGCCGTGTCGAGCAGCCGGGCCAGGCGCTGAGTGACGAAGACCTGGCCCGGCGCGGCGCCGGGTCCCGTCACCTTCGGGCGACGCGAGAGTTCCTCGCGCACGGCCGTGCGCAGTTGGTCGGGGTCGGTGCCCGCTTGCTGGAGCAGCCGCGGGATCAGGCCCTCCTCCTGTTCGAGGAGGGCGAGCAGCAGATGCTCGCCGTCGACCTCGGTGTGGCCCAGGCGGCCGGCGGCGTCCTGGGCCTCCTGCAGGGCTTCCTGGGACTTCTGGGTGAGGCGGTTCATGTCCATGGGGGTGATTCACTCCTCGTGCCGTGGCCTCGCAAGGCGGCTTCGAGCAGGCTGATGCGATCGAGCAAGTCGAGCACCAGGCCGATGGATGCGTAGTTGAGGCAGAGTCCGGAACGCAGCCGCTGGACGCGGGCGAGGACCGCCGGGGCCGTGGCATCGAACACCAGATGCCCCGCCGCGTCGCGCTGGGCGTCGACCAGGCCGAGGGCGACGAACCGGCGGATCAGATCGGGGTGAAGGCCCGAGCCACGGGCCACAGCTGCCAGGGAGAGCCTGGTAACCGGCACGAGGGCGTACCGGACAGCCGTCGAGGCACTGACGTCGGCGCCTGGTCGGACTCGACGGTCGCCGCTCGCCCGGCCGAAGCCTGCCGCTCCCTCGGGTCGGTCGTTCATCACGTCCTCCTGGGGTCGAACGAGGAGGCACTGGCGAGCTCCTCGAACAGTTCGCGCTCCCGATCGCCGAGGGTCGGCGGCACCACGATGCGGAGTTCGGCGTACAGGTCACCGTTCGCGCCACGCGGGTTCGGCATGCCCTCGCCGCGCAGCCGTAGCCGCCGACCGCTGGACGAGCCCGCGGGCACCGTGACCTTTGCCGTACCACCGCCGGGGGTGGGCACCGGCACGGTCGCACCCAGAGCCGCCTCCCAGGGGGCGACCGGGAGCTGGACGCGCACATCCCGGCCGTCCAGCCGGAACCGGGGGTGCGGCTCGATCCGCACCCGCAGGTACAGGTCGCCTCCGGGAGCCTCACCACTGCCCCGGCCGCCCTCACCGGCCAGCCGGATGCGCTGGCCTTCGGTGACGCCCGCCGGCACCTCGACCTCGTATCTCCGCGGCTGCCCGGAGGGACCGGCCAGCGTGACGGTGCGACGGCCGCCCCGGTACGCCTCTTCGACGGTGAGCGGCAGCTCGGCCTCCTGGTCCGCTCCGGGGACGCCGCCCGGGGCGGCGCCGGCCCCGAACATGGACCCGAACAGGTCCTCGATGTCGATGCCCTCCGATCCGAAGTCATCGCCGAAGCCGGTGCTGTACCGGACACGGGGGCCGCCCCCGCCGCCTGCGGTCCTGCGAGCGCGGAAGCCGCCGTGCGCTCCGGCCCCGACCTGTTCGTCGAAGTCCTCGGGGACTTTGCGGAAATCCTCGCCAAAGCGGTCGTAGCGGGCCCGCGATTTCGGGTCCGACAGGGCGCTGTAGGCCTCATTGAGGTCCTTGAAGCGTTCCTCCGCCCCCGGGTCCTTGTTGACGTCGGGGTGGTACCTGCGGGCAAGCCTGCGATATGCCTGCTGGATCTCGTCCTGGCTCGCGGTCCGTGACACGCCCAGCACCTCGTAGAAGTCCCGTGCCATGACTGGTCACTCCCGTTTCGCGACGGTCACGGCGGCGGGCCGGAGCTGCCGTTCGCCGTCGCCATAGCCCGGGCGCAGCACCTCGATGACCGTGCCCGGTGCGGCGTCGGGATCCTGCACCACTCCGACCACCTCGTGCCGGGCCGGGTCGAAGGCGATGCCGGTCTCCGCGTGCCGCGGGTAGCCGAGCAGTTCCAGCACGTTCACCGCCTGGTCGCGCACCGCCCGGACCCCTTCCACGATCGGGCCCGGATCGATCCCGGCGTGGGTCAGGGCGAGCTCGAGGTTGTCGAGGACGGGCAGGAAGGCGGCCGCGGTACGGGATCGCTCGACCGTCCGCTCGCGCTCCAGTTCCCTGGCGTGACGTTTGCGCAGGTTGTCGAGGTCGGCGAGCGCGCGCCGCCACCGGTCCTCCAGTTCCTGGAGCTCGGCCGTGTACTCGTCCTCGACAGGCGCGGGGCCGGCGGCGTCGGGTCCCGGTTCGTCGCGCCCCGCTTCCTGCCGGGGCGGCGGGCCCGGTTGCGGCAGATCTCCGCGTGGAGGGTGTACACCGCCCGCCGGGGCCGGTTCGACCGGATCAGAAGCGGCCCGGTCGGATTCCTGAGGGTGACTGGGCATGACGCACCTCAGTCCTTGTCGAACTCGGCGTCGATGACATCATCGTCACCGCCACCACCGCTCGTCGGACCACTGGTGGCGGGGCCCTGACCGGGCCCATCCGCGGCGGCGGCGCCCTGATGGGCCGCCAGCGCCGCGAGCACCTGGTGAAGTTCGGACGTCAGGGGCCGCACGCGCTCGACGCCCGCTTCTTCCTTGACGGCCTGCCGGGCGTCGGACACCAGCGTCTCCGCGCGTGCCTTCTCGTGCGCGGGCGCTGCCTCGCCCAGTTCGGCGAGGCGCTTCTCGATCTGGTAGGCGACGGCGTCGAGCTCGTTGCGGGCGTCGACCGCCTCGCGGAGCGCCTGGTCCTGGCCCTGATTGCGTTCGGCTTCCTGGACCATGCGTTCGACCTCACCGCGGTCCAGGTTGGAGCTTTCGCTGATGGTGATGCCCTGTTCCTTGCCGGTGTCCTTGTCTCGCGCGGTGACGTTGAGGATGCCGTTGGCGTCGATGTCGAAGATGACCTCGATCTGCGGTTCGCCGCGCGGCGCCGGCCGGATGTCCGTGAGCTGGAACCGGCCGAGCACCCGGTTGTCGGCGGCTCGTTCCCGCTCGCCCTGGAGGACCACCACATCGACGGCCGGCTGGTTGTCCTCGGCTGTGGAGAAGGTCTCGCTGCGGCGCACCGGGATCGTGGTGTTCCGTTCGATGATCTTCGTCATCACTCCACCACGCGTCTCAACGCCCAGTGACAGAGGTGTGACGTCGAGCAGCAGGACGTCCTTGACCTCACCCTTGAGCACCCCGGCCTGGATGGCGGCGCCCAGGGCGACGACCTCGTCGGGGTTGACACTCATGTTGGGTTCCTTGCCCCCTGTCAGCCTCCGCACCAGGGCCTGGACAGCGGGAATGCGGGTGGAGCCGCCGACGAGTATGACCTCGTCGATGTCACTCTCGCCCACCTTCGCGTCGGCCATGGCCTGCTGGACCGGCCCCAGGCAGCGTTCCACCAGGTCGCCGGTGATCTGCTCGAACGTAGACCGCATGATCGAGTCGGTGAGGTGCTTGGGGCCCGAGGCGTCGGCGGTGATGAACGGCAGGCTGACCTGCGTCTGCGTCACCGAACTGAGCTCGGTTTTGGCCTTCTCCGCCGCCTCGAACAATCGTTGTAGAGCCTGTGGGTCCTTGCGCAGGTCGATGCCGTTCTCCTTCTGAAAGTCGTCCGCGAGGTGATCCACCAGACGACGGTCGAAGTCGTCGCCGCCCAGATGGCTGTCACCGGCGGTGGAGCGCACCTCGACCACGCCGTCGCCGACGTCGAGGATGCTCACGTCGAAGGTGCCGCCGCCGAGGTCGAAGACGAGCACCGTCTCGTGCTGCTTCTTGTCCACGCCGTACGCGAGAGCGGCCGCGGTCGGCTCGTTGATGATCCGCAGCACCTCCAGGCCGGCGATCCGTCCGGCATCCTTGGTGGCGGTGCGCTGAGCGTCGTTGAAGTAGGCGGGCACCGTGATGACCGCCTCCGTGACTCGTTCCCCCAGCTGCTTGGAGGCGTCGTCGGCCAGTTTGCGCAGCACCTGCGCGCTGATCTCCTCGGGCGCGTACAGCTTGTCGCGCACCTTGAAGCGGGCCGCCCCGCCGTCGCCCTCGACGACGTCGTACGTCACCGCCTTGGCTTCATCGGAGATCTCGTCAAAGTGCCGTCCGACGAACCGCTTGGCCGAGTAGATGGTGCCCTTGGGATTGAGAATCGCCTGGCGGCGGGCCATCTGGCCTACCAGACGCTCGCCGGTGTCGGTGAAGGCGACCACTGATGGTGTGGTCCGGTTGCCCTCGCTGTTGGGCACGACCGTCGGCTCTCCGCCCTCCCACACGGCGATCACCGAGTTCGTGGTGCCCAGATCGATACCCACTGCCTTAGCCATGAGGAGCTCCTCCCGGTGCGGCGGCATGTGCCGGCTGTGCGAATCACGTTCGTTTCGATTTGGATGGCCCCCACTGATCCACCGGGGTTCTGCGGCGCGCCGATCAGGATGGGAGCCGCGTTGGCGGGCACCTCGTCATCGACGGCCCCGTACCGTCCCCGCCACCCCGGCCAGAGCAATACGAGGCCCCGGTGACGGCGCCGACGACAGGCGTGCAGCAGGTTGCCCGCCCCGGCGCCCTGAGAGCGCTGCTCAGGTCAGCCCGTACACCCCGAGGGCCACGGGTTGTGCCCTTCCTCCGCCGGTGGGCGCGAAGGTTGCGAACACCCTCAGGATGGCGAGCCGAGTGGCTCCCCGCTTGCACCTGCCGGGTCGGAAATGCGCGGGCTCAGTGGGCCTACACGTACAAGAGACAGGGAGCTATGTTTTCTCGCTTCAGGCAGCCCATGAGGGGATACTTGGTGTAACCCTTGCCTCCCGCTATAGAGGCTCGGGAGAACGGAGATCCCATGGCCGGCAGCAGGGCGCACAACCTGTATCGCTGCTGCTCCGACCGGGAGGGCACCCCTTCGTGGGGCAGTTCCGTGCGGCCCCCGGCGGGCACGATGGCAGGTCCGAGCCCGCCCACGCTCACTCCACCTGCGGGCGACCACGCCCAAGCGGTGATAGCACTGTCCAGCGCCCTGTTCGATACGCGGGACGAAGATGAAATCCTGCGCCTGGCCATGGAGCACATAGCCGCCGCGGGGCCCTACAGTGCCGAGGCCGGATACCTCAAAGTGGACGGCCGCCTGGTCCCCAGTCCCGCAAACGAGCAGATACACGCCGTGGCACTGGACCGGAAGGTGGAAGAGCTGGGCGGGCGGGACGGCCCGGTGAATGTCCCCGGCAGGCACTGGGGCCGCGCGCTGGGATTGCGCAGGCTGGAGAGACTCCACGGCTACCTCATCGTGACGTCGGCCTCGCGGCCCACTGATGCCGAGCGCTCACTGCTCGCCACGCTGGTCCGGCACGCCGCTGTTGCTCTGTCAGTCGCCGGCGCACAGCGCCGCCACCTCGGAGACGCGACGGAGCTGCACCAACTGAGAGAGACCCGTACGGCCCTGCAGAAACAGCTGATCTCCACAGTGGCTGAGCTGGGGTATCAAAGGGCCGTTCAAGTGTTCATGGCCGATGTCGCTGCCGCAGGGGGCGGCGAGAAAGCCATCACCCGCGCACTGCACACGCTTACCGGCCTCCCCACACTCATTGAGGACCGCTTCGGCCGACTGAGGTCCTGGACCGGCCCCAGCCGTCCCGATCCCTATCCTGAACCAGACCCCATACGCCAGGAGGAAATGCTGCACGCCGTCGCCCGGGAGGTCGGCCCCGTGAGGATAAAGGACCGGCTGATCACCTTGGTCCGGCCGCACGGCGAAGTCCTGGGCGTGCTTGCACTGATCGATACTCGAGACGTGGCCGACGAGTACACGGTGCTCGCGCTGGAACACGCCACTACGTCGCTCTCCCTGGAAATGGCACACCTGCACCATCTGGCCGAGGTGGAGCTGAGGCTCCACCGTGAGCTCGTCGACGACCTTCTGGCAGGCACGGACGAGGCGAGCGCCTACGCCCGATCCGAAGCAGTCGGTCATGACCTGCACCGCACTCCCTACATCGTCGTGGTGCAGTGGTTGAACCGGGCGGCCGACGATTCTCTCACCCAGACCGTGAGCCGGGCGGCTGCCGCCGTAGGCATCCGCTCGCTCTTGACTCGACGTTCCGACCACGTGGTCCTGATCGCCGACGACAGGCCGAACGCCCGGGCCCTATACGAAGCAATCGCCCGGGAGACCGGAACACGGTCCGGAGGCATCGGGGTGAGCGCACCCAGCGACTGCCCGGACGACATTCCGCACCGCTACCGGGAGGCGCAGCGCGCCTTGGAGGTACGCCTCCACTCCTGCGAGCCCTACGGCGCAACGTATTTTGACGAGCTAGGCCTCTACCGCATCCTGGGACCCGGCAACGACTACCGGGAGTTGGAGACGTTCGTCAACGAGTGGCTCCAGCAACTCATCGACTACGACTCCCGGCACCAGACGGCCATGGTGGAGACCTTGTCCCGGTACTTCGACTGCGGTGGGAACTACGACGAGACCGCAGATTCCCTCGCGATCCACCGCAGCACCCTGCGCTATCGGCTCCAGCGCATCCGCGACATCACCGGCAGCGACCTCGCAAATGTAGAGGACCGGCTCAATCTCCAGGTGGCGACCCGAGTGTGGAAGATCGTGCTGCGCGGACACGGCTGACGCCGCACTGGATATCTCTGGCGCGCGAAGGGCGAGAGCCGGGCGAGTACGGGGCCGAGCCCGCGACGTCCTGGGCATCGGGGCTGAGGGCTCCCGACCTCCGAGGCCGGAGCAAGGCGCACCCACCGCAGCCCGGTGGGCTTGTTGGACTGGTCCGGACTCGAATGCTTGCTCGTGCCCACCCCTACTGTTTGCCCCGAGCCCCGTCACGCCAGTTGGCTTGCTTGCGTGCGTCGGAGCAGAACCGAGGCATGCGCCCCGGCTGCCGTGCTCGGCTCCAGCCCAGCCCCCATCGGGCGCACTCAACCCGCTGTACGGCCAGGCCCTTCCGGCTGCACTGAGCGTGCTCGCCGGCGTGCCACACGGCGCCTTCCCCCGTGCCGGCAGGGGAACACTGTCGGGCGTACGCGCCATGCGCAGCAGGTCCCGGATCACTTCGGCCTTGTCCCGGCGGATCCTGGTGTGGATCACGACAGGTGGTCGTGATGGAGGCGCGGCCACGCCTGAATACCCCATCAGGCGCACCGGGTTGGGGCATGCTGGGGTGCGCTCACGCGCTCTACTTCGCTGGCAGGAGGCCGGTCGGTGTTACGCATTCACTTCACGACGGAAGACCTCGCCCGCATACGAGTGGCCGCAACGATCGGCGTGGCAGCGGAGGTCTACTACAGCCTGGAACTCCTGAGAGATGACCGGGAGCTTCCACACTTCCGCACGTGGCGGTCGGGGGTCGCAGGCCGGATGGGAGCCGACACGCGCCCCCTGACGTCCCTGGTTCCGATGCGAGGTCCCGGGCTTGATCTGCTGGCCCTGATGGGCGATGTGCCGTCTCTGGACCACGCCGTGGACAACCTGCTGCACGCCCCGGTGTCCCGGCTACGGCGCGAGTTCGAAGGTCTCCACTTCCACCCCGGACAACTGCCATGGGCCAAGCGGGTGTCCGAGGGCGACCGTGACGCGCGGCGGGAACTCGCCGGGGCCGTGCGCGCCTGCCATCGGCTGACCGTAGAGCCTTACTGGCATCAAGGGCGGTCCGAACTGGTCGCGCTGTCCACCCGTTTCGCGAACCTGGAGCTGGAGGGAGGAATCGATCTGCTGCTGCGATCGATCTGCGCACCACTGGTCCGCTGGCGCCCGCCGGTGCTCGAAGCTCCCTACCCGCGCCGAGTCGAGGTACATCTCCGGGGAAGGGGGCTGATCATCACGCCCACGATCTTCTCGAAGCACCCGGTGAGCTTTCTGTGGGACCCGCTCGATACCGCCCAGCCACCCCGACTGACCGTGCCGGCTCTCCGTCGGCCGCTGACCGGCACCGGCCCGGCAGAAGCGGACGGCTCAGCCGTGCGGAACCTGGAGTCTCTGCTAGGCCGCACGCGAGCTGCCGCCCTGCATGTGACAGCAGAGGGCTGCACGACGAGCGAGTTGGCCCGGCGCCTCAACGTCACGGCCGCAGCGGCCAGTCAGCACGCGACCGTGCTACGGAACACGGACCTCATCACCACCAGCCGCCGAGGCGGGTCCGTGCTGCACCTCATCACTCCCCTCGGGCTGTCCCTGTTGCAGACCGGTGGCCTCACCGAACCGTGAGGCCCCGCGGCACGGCGTCGGACCGGTGAACGCGGTGCAGCCCGGCGCGGGTGCCACCGGACACTCGTGCCGAGGTACATGAAGCGGTGCGCCCGCCGTCCCGTCCCGCTTTAAGCCGTGACTTAAGAGATAGGCCGCAGGTGGTCGACCCGCCCAGTATGTGAAGCCGCAACGGGCCCATCCCATTCTGGAGATCGTATGAAGACTCATCTCGCTGCCGCCGTCGGTTCCGTCGTGCTGACCGCGGGCACCTTGTTGGGTGCTCCCGCCGCCGGCGCGCAGACAGCCGCCTACCCGACCACCGCTTTCGACGTTACATACGGGGCCAGTTACGCCCGCGGCACCCTGACTTGGTCCAACCGGTCGGTCGGGGCCGATGGAACACTTCGTGCCGTCGGCTGCCGACGGGCGTGGGTCGGCACGTACACCGCCTCTGCAAACTGGCTCGACGCCAGGAGCACCAGCACTCAGTGCGACGTGACGTATCCGATCAAGACCACAGTCCCTGCGGATGTACCCGGCGGGGCCGCGTTTGTCATCGTCTGTGTCGACGATGCGAACGCGAACCCACTCAAGTGCGTGCAGTACAACCGGCCCTGACCCGTCCGTCCGGTCGGACGACATCGTGTCGAGGCTGGAGGCCGAGGCGGTGGCCGGCGCCCACACCTGGATCTCCGAGAGCAGCGCCCCGCATGGGTCCGAAGAGCGGTTCGAGGACGGCTGGTTCGCCGGTGCCCGCGATGT
The DNA here is from genome assembly GCF_044766365.1 of Streptomyces sp. NPDC102279. NCBI lineage: Bacteria > Bacillati > Actinomycetota > Actinomycetes > Kitasatosporales > Streptomycetaceae > Streptomyces > Streptomyces sp. NPDC102279. The sequence continues at coordinate 52,484 of NZ_JBIWLU010000002.1, forward strand.
CGCCGGCTTCCTGTTGCGCATCGCCGACACCGCCGCACACGCTCAGCGCGGGCGGCGCCATCTCAAGTGCCCTGCTGCGCGCTCACCTTCAACAACAGGCCTCCCCTGTAGGCGCGGGAGGCTGAGCGAACGGCGGCGTGCGAACTCGATGACCTGGAAGAGGGCGGTCCGAACCGGGGTTCCGGGGCGGTGCCGCTGCAGCGGAAGGGCCGGGTGCGGTGTGTGCGGACCAGCCAGGGCTGAGAAGTGAGTGCGGGGGCAGCGAAGGCCTGCCGCTGCACCGCGGGGGCTCCACGTACTGCCGGGACTCGCGCCTTGCGGGTTTACGTGACTCTCAGCGCCTATAGCGCACGCCAGCACGGACTCCATGTCACTTCCCCGCCTTGACATCCTTCTTGTCCCTCGCTGTCTTCACCGCCTTCTTTGCCTGACCAGGCGGAAGGGGAGACGCCGCGGCCTTTTCATCGTCGTGGGCTGCTGTGCCAGGCGGCCCCGCAGGGCCTGGCGTTGTGCGCGCCGACGTCACCTCTTCTGTCTCACTGTCTGACGCCTGGGCCGGCCCACGAGGGGCAGCATGGTCGCTTCGACCGGGGGCGACATCACTGCGCTGACCCTCGTCGTTGCGGCCAACAGGGCTTTTCTCCGCCGCACCTGTCTCCTCCCTCTTGTGCGCTGCGTCGGGGACGCTGGTGGTCGGGGCACCGCTCGGATCGTTGCGCTGGGTTGCGGAGTTGCCGGAGATCGCGAGGGTGGTGGCCGTGATCGCGAAGAGGGTGATGCCGACGCCGACGGCCATCGGGCGGCGCCGCGCGGACGTCGCGCGCGCAGCCGTGGTGCGGGCGGGCGTCCGCTCCTTGCCCTGAAGCGGGGTGCGGTGCGTGCTCTCATCCGCTCTCGCAGAGAGTTCAAGCTCCAGCCCGGTACTCAGGGCGTGGAGGGAAGGGCTGGCGGCAGTTCGAGCCTCTTCGATGGTCTTCGCCAATGCGCAGGCGCAGTCGGGGGCTGTGGGCCGCTCGTTCTCGTCCAGGGCTGTCATGGCCCGCAACACATCGGCCAGCTGCGGGGGCAGGCCCTCGGGCACGATTGGCTTACGGTGCAGCCGGGCGATCGCAGCTTCCAAGGGAAGGCCGTCGTACTCGAGCCGACCGGTGAGGCATTCGAGGAGTACCAGGCCCAGGGCGTAGACGTCAGCGGGCCGGCCCACGGGCTGTCCGAGGACTTGCTCGGGGGAAAGGTAGGCGGCGGTGCCGATGAGCGTACCGGTGGCGGTTCGCGTGGTGGTGTCGAGCAGCCGGGAGATGCCGAAGTCGGTCAGGTAGGGCCGCTGATTCGCATCGAGGAGGATGTTGGACGGTTTGACGTCCCGGTGGACGATGTTCGCTTCGTGTGCGTGTGTCAGCGCATGTGCCAGGTCTGCACCCAGGACGGCAGCCTCCGTGAAAGACAGGGGGCCCCTGGCGATCCGGTGTTTCAGCGTGGTGCCCTCGATCAGCTGCATGACCAGGAAGGCGCGATCTTGGTGCTGTCCGGCGTCGTAGGCGGTGACAAGGCCCGGGTGGTGCAGTCGCGCCAGGACGACACCCTCCCCGTGGGAGCTCGCCCCGCCGTCGAAGCCGGTGTCGGGCCGGAAGACCTTGATCGCCACAGACCGCTTCAGCCGCAGATCGAAGCCTCGGTAGACGTCCGCGGCGCCACCCGACCCGAGGAGACCGTCCAGACGGTAACGGCCGCTGAGTACGTCAGCCGAGCACCGGGACGCCACGGCCCGAGCCGAGTCACGAAGGCCCATTTCCCTCTCCCACTGCATCGCGGACACAACCCCGGCGAGCCCTGTCCGACGCGCCACCGCGGGCAAGTACCCCCCAGAAGCGGGAGTACCCGTCAGTCCCGTGCAGAAGGACGGGGCGTGACCGGACACGGTCCGCCCGTCATCCGCTCACCGCGAAAGGTCCCCATCTACACACCGTGCGGCGGCCAGTGCATCTCTACCGGACGGACCGGCTGCACGGGGGTAGTCCCACCGGCGCCGCCCTTCGGCGTCTCGAAGTCTTCGGCCGACCGATCATCGAGCTCCTCGATCTCGATGTCGTGGCCCATGAACTTCGGCCACCCATATCTGCGGGGAGTCGCGGCCCGAGGCGTAGTAGAACGGTCGCTGCGCAAGCTCCAGGTCCGGCACAGCGTGGGATGCGCGGCCTCGCACACCGGTGACACCGGCAGCCGCTGGAAGTGGATCTCCGCTTTCAGGGTGGACGGGTGCTTGGCTCGGTCTCCAGGTGGGTGAAGCGCGCCCGCGATCCTCACATCCAGCACTGGGGCATCATGCCCGCCCGCGTCCAGGACGGCCGGCACGAAGAGCTTCAGCAGATCGAGGGTGTCTCCACGGTTGGTGACTGTCAGGTCACGGCTGCTCATTGCAGGCGGAGCCGGTGCCACGCAAGTAGACCGCGTCATTCCGGAGAAATGCGAAACTCGAATTGGGGACGGTCCCACTGCACGGCTGGCGGGTTCGCGAGCGCGGTCCCGGTGCGCACTGCACCAACGCGGTGGTAGAAGCCCTCGGCGGGAGGATGCGAAACAACCAGGACACGGTCGAGCCCAGCGGCACGGGCCTCAGACCGCATGTGCGCGATGAGCAGCCTTCCAATACCCCGCCCTTGCGCGTCGTCGGCGACGAACAGCAGGTCCAGTTCCGGCGGCGCGAGGACGAGAGAGTAGAACCCGAGGACCCGGCCTCCCTGCTCGTCGACGTCAACGGCCACAAAGACACGGTGGGCCTCGATGTAATCAGGACCGACCCGGTAGCCCGCAGTAGCGGCTGCGTACCTTCCCCGGTAGGCGCCTGAGCCACGCACGAGCCGCGTGAGCCGCTTGGCATCCCGCGCGACGGCCCTCCGAATGGTGATCGGCTGGCTCATCGGGAAAGTACGTGACCTCATCAGGAGAGTATTTCGCACCGGGCCATAGGTTCGTGCGAGGGGGCGACTGCTCGGGCAGGCGTTCCTGAAGGCCCCCGGGAGTTTGACGCCCTCGTACCGGGCGCGAGCATCTGCACCGGTTCGGTGCCCGCAAGTGGTCACGGAGAAGAGATACTCGTGCATAGTTGCGTCCCCTCGTTGATGCAGGTGTACGTCACGAGTCGGGGTGCGCGCGAGCCGATGCCCTGGCTCGCGAACCCGCAGCTCGTAACCGGCGGCGAGCAGCACGCCGAGGTAGGCCTCTACACCTCGCGGACGCCCGCGATCCCGCCGGCCCGATCCCAGGGAACCTCGAAGCAACCAGCGTCTTCATCCCTCTGTCTCAGCTCATGAGCACCGTTTCCGCGAAAGGGCCGGGTGGCTTTGTCGCTGAGAGCCGACCGAGCATGAAGGTGACTTCGACAGCACTTCGTGATCGGTTGGCGGAGGAATGTCGGCCAGTTTTGGCAGCACCAATGCGCCGACCGGTCTGCTCGCCTGGTGCGATGATCACCCTCGTGTCTTCGCTGCCCGCCATGGAGTGAGAGGACGAAGAGACGTGGATGTGTATGAAGCCGTGGACAGCCGCAGGGCTGTGCGGGCGTTCAGCGATGAGCCGGTACCCAAAGAGGTACTCGCACGAGTGCTCGCCGCAGCGACGCGGGCTCCGTCGAGCGGGAACCTCCAACCGTGGCATGTGTATGTCGTGACCGGCGAGCCCTTGGCCGAACTGAAGAGACGCGCGACGGCCAGGGCACTGGCGGGAGACCCGGGTGATGAGCGGGAGTACCCGATGTACCCGGCCGAACTGACCTCGCTGTATCTGGACCGCTTTTCCGCCGCGGCCGCCCAGCGATACAAAGCGCTGGGAATCAAGCGCGACGACCCCGACAGGCCCACGAAGATTGCCGCCTTGAACTCGGAGGCGTTCGGGGCGCCGGTCGTACTGTTCTGCTACCTCGACCAGACGATGGGGCCCGGACAGTGGGGAGACGCCGGGATGTACTTGCAGACGGTCATGCTGTTACTGAGGGCGGAAGGGCTGCACAGCTGCCCCCAGGTGATGTGGACGATGTTTCGCGAGACCGTCAGCCAGATAGTCGGAGCCGACGACAAGCTCGCACTGTTCTGCGGTGTCGCGGTGGGATTCGAGAAGGAAGGCGTGCCACGGCTGCGTACCGGGCGGGCGGACATGGCAGAAACAGTGAGCTTCATCGGAGCGTGACCCGCTGACCGATGGTCCTCACAACAGACGGGTCGTCAGCCCGTGTCACTCCGCTCATCGCGGGCTCGGGTTTGGGCGAGACGGAAGGAGTCGGTGCCGGTCTCGATGATGTTCCCGCCGAAGCTGAGACGGTCGACGATGGCATTGCCTAATCCATGAACGCGGCGAGACACAGTGGCCCCGCTCCGAGCGTCCGAAATCAGCGTCATATCGGCACTCCCCTCGAACCTCGGGCACCATTGCAGGCTCTCTCCTCGACTCAGGCCTCCCGGTCGACGACGACCTGAACGGCTCGGAGCGCCAGGCGAGGCAGGAGGGAGCTCACTCCCTGGCGTCATCAGCACAGAGACCCCGACCCAGCGCGATCATCGAAGACCGTCGCACTCCCCGCCTGAGTGAGGGGAAGACGACCGGCTCCGACGTGACCGACGCACGCCAAGTCCCTCGACGCGAATCAGCGCGTCGAGGGACTGAGAGACGCTCCGACTCGGCTTCCGCCCGAGAGACGCCTTCGCTCCGTTGTCCACCCGCGAGCAGGCTCCCCTAGCGCCCGGACACGTTGGTTGTCGCGGACCGGACCGGCTTGGGCCTTGCCACGGCGGTCGAGGCGGCCGAGTCGGTAAGACCAGGGCCCTCGGGGGACGGGGTCCGGGGCATCTGCAAATTGGCCACCTGGCTGGTGATCCGCCCCATGCTCTCGTCCGATGAGGACGCCGGACTCGGCGTCCTGCGGGGCGAGTTGCCGGCGGAGGTCGAACGCTCGACCGTGTAGGGGAGGTGGGCGGGCCTGTTCAGACCGTCCATACCCAGCTCGGCTGCCTTGCTGACGCCGATGTTGCTGGCTTGGACGAGGGTGATCTTCTCGCCTCTGAGGTTCGTCAGGTCGGCCGGGTCCTGGGTCGGGTCGGTACGCCAAGCCCCCTGGTTGTCCTTGCCGAGGCTCAGCTGCGGCAGAACCCGGACGTTGTCGACCTGGAACGCACGCATCGTAATGTCGTTCCAGGTCGTCGGATCGACCTGCAGCATCGGCATGTCCGTATGCGTAGCGCCCGGTGGGGTGGTGGGGGTGCCGAACGTGGCATGGATCCCATCGGCGAGGGCGCTGATGTTCATGCGGCCGATGATGTCCGCGCGCCTGCCGTCCTGGGTGTTGTACTTGGCACCCAGGTCGTTGTCGGCGGCGAGATTGACGGTATCGGGCTTGAAACGCTTGTCCGTGTCCTTCGGGTTGAAGGTCACGTTGCCCCGCATGGCCTCGTCACGAGTCATCGTGGCGAGATAGCCGATATGCATCGTTGCGGCCATCTTGGCCGCCTCCTGCCCGCGGGTGCCTTCCCTCGTGTAGATGGCGAAGGTGTCGAGGTGCGGCATCATCTGCGGCTCGATGTCCGCGTCACTGTGCTGTTCGGTCATCGCCTGAAAGCTGGAATTCAGGACGTGACGCATATTGGCGTCCTGACCGTGCGAGAGGTCGACGACCTTGAGCTCCGCGGTCGAGAAGTCGAAGGGTGCCACGGCCTGCGCCGTGAAGTGAGTGTCGTTCTGGACGGCATCCCACTCCGCGCGCGACATGTGGTGGTGTGACAGGTCCACGCTGAGACCGGTCTCGTTCGCACGGAGGAGATATGTCGACAGGTCCTTCGCCGCGATGTATCCGGAGTTGCTCATCTCCATCCTGAAGATGTCATCAACGGTCTGGTGGTTGTACTTCGGCTCGAGGACGGCGGCGAGCTGTCGCGTGTCCTCGCGGATGTGGCGAACGTTGACGCCGTGCTGCTGCGCCTCGGCTCGGTACCCCTCCATCAGCTCTTCCATGCGCCTCTGCCCGGTCTCCCCCGGACGACGGCGAGGCAGAACCACCAGCTGCTTTTCCGAGTTCGGGTAACGCTCGCTAAGCGTCTTCAACCCTGCCTTGGCGTTGTCGCTCAGTTCTTCTCCGAACCAGATCATCTGGAGCCTCTCCGGCTCCTTGGCCGGATCACGGTCGGGCATGTGACTTCCTCCCTGCGCCGATGACCCCGTGCCATCGGCTGTCACCAACAACGGACCGACCACCTGAAGGGTTCAGCACGTTGAACCGACAACGCCGATGATCCGTCGTATGCGTGACGAATGATCACCGACCAGACGGAGTACGGAAATGACGACCCTCGAGCCGAAGTCGGCGGAGGATCAGGAGCAAAAGCCAGCCTTCATCCTTTACATGGACGGCTCCGAGTACGACGAAGGACTGCACCGGCTGACGCTGTGGGTACGACACCTCCTGCTCCCCGTGTACGGCAGGGAAGTCACGTCAGGCGCGGCATGGTGCTCCAGCTGGTGGAAGCACCCAGAAGCGATCGCCCAGTTCTACGGCTTGTGGATGGCCTGGCAGGAGCTGACGGGCCCCGAGTCCGGCGCTACGGGGCCGTCCACCTGGCATCGTGACCATCTCACCCACATCGTGGCCTCGCTGCGGGATCCTTCGGGCCCCTTCTCGGGCTGCAAGCCGGGCCGGCACCGCGCCAAGCAGACACCCGAGATGGACCCGTTCCCGAGCTGAACGGTGCTTCTCCCAGGATCAGGAGGGGGCGCCCGAACGGGCACGGGCCCGCCTGGCCGCCTCTCCCTCCGAACCTGGCGTCCGTGACCGAGCGACCGGCCCCGCACCCAACTGTGCACGTACGGCGTCCAGTCGCTGGAGGTGCCGGGTCTACTCGCCCCACCCGCCGTCTGCGCGTGGTAGCGGCGGACGTTCTCGGACGTCTCGGCCAGGTAGCGCACCCGGCTCGTGGATGCGATCCGCGCCGCGCCGCTGGAGTGGCGCACCGCCCCCTCGGTCCGGGCGATGTGGTGCCGTACGCCCCGGGGCCATGCGAGCGGACCCGAATCCTGACGACCGCCCGGCGGATCCCTACGAGCCTCAGGACATGCTGCCCGGGCACACCTTCCCCGGGGCCGGGGTACGGCCCGTGCGGAGGTAGTGGTCGACCGTCTCCCTGACGCAGCGGTTCTGGGGGTATGTACCGTGGCCCTCCTCCTCGGCCGTCAGCAGGACGCCGACGCCGTCGCCCAGGGCGCGGGCCATGTGGCGGGCGCCGGGGTAGGGGGTGGTCGGGTCGCCGGTGCCGCCGACCACCAGGACGGGGGCCGCGCCGTCTGCGTACACCTGGAGCGTGGCGCGCTCACCGTCGAACGGCCAGTCGTAGCAGAGGTAGACGCCGATGGACCAGGCCGCGCCGAAGACGGGTGAGGCGGCTTTGACGCGGGCCGCGTCCCGGTCGAGGCGTTCGAAGCCGGGGCGCAGGCTGGAGTCCGCGCAGGTTATCGCGGTCTGGGCGGCGCGGCTGTTGTCGCGCGGGGCCGCCGCGCGGTCGGCGGAGCCGATGTCGTCCGCGCCCTTGCTCAGCGGACGGCCGTCGTTGTGGTCGATCAGCGCGGTGAGGGCCTTGGCGAGCGGCGCCCAGCCGTCCGCGCCGTGGACGAGATGGTCGCCGACGGCGTTCGCGAGGTCGTCGGCGTCGAGACTTCTTCCGGCGCCGGCCGGGGCGGGCTTCTTCTCCAGGCGGTCGGCCAGACGCGCCATGCGCCGCGCGGCCTCCTCGGGCCCATCGCCGGTCGGGCAGTGGCGGACACGGGCCGCACAGTGCGCGGCGAACCGGTCGAACGCCGCCTGAACCGCCTTGACCTGGGACACCTGATCCTCGTCGAGGTCCTGGGTCGGATCGACGGACGCTTCGAGGACGACCCGTCCGACGTGCGAGGGGTACAGGTGGGCGTAGACCGCGCCGAGCGCCGTTCCGTACGAGACGCCGAAGTAGTGCAGCCGCTCGTCGCCGAGGAGGTAGCGCATCAGGTCGACGTCACGCGCGGTGTGCGAGGTGCCGATGTACGGGAGGAGCGCCCCGGAGTGCTTGGCGCAGGCGTCGGCCCCGTCGTAGCCGGTGTCGTCCGCGGTCTTCCCACATCGCACGGGGATGGTCGCGCCGACACCCCGGGGGTCGAAGGAGACCAGGTCGTAGCGGTCGAGGAGCGGTTCGTACTGGTTGAGGCGTTCGGGCAGTCCGCTCACGCCGGACACGCCGGGGCCACCGAAGTTGAGGACGAGCGAGCCGATGCGCCGGGCGTTCGGGCCGGTGGCCTTGCGGCGGATCAGAGCGACGTCGATCGTCCTGCCGTCCGGTTTCCGGTAGTCGAGGGGGGCCTTCATGGTGGCGCAGTCGTAGCCCGTGCGCGCGGTGGGCGGCGAGGTGCAGCTGGACCAGTGGAGGTGCTGGCCGGTGGTGAGTGCGGTGGGCAGACCGGCGGGAGGGTTGTTCGCGGTGAACTCCGCACGCGGTTCCACACTCCGGCCGGGAGCGGCGTGCTGGAGCCAGGCGCCGACGGCCCCGATCACGGCGAGGACGACCACGGCGATGATGCGCGCGCCGACCGAGAGGCCCGGTCTGCGGCTTCGTATCGGATGTGCGTCACTCATCGAAATCCCCGCGCTCCCGCCCCTGGACGCCCGCCCCCGTGCCCGCATGCCCGTATCCGTGGCCGTCCGATCCTCGAATGCATGCAGGATACAAGCCGCCTCCGACAGGACGGCCGGACGCCTGGCGTGCGGTGTGCGCGGCGGCTGGCTAGTGACGGCCGGTCAGCCGGTGACCGACGGGGACGCCAAGACGGGGCAGGCCTGCGCAGGACACAGGCGGACCGCATCCGGGCCAGGGACTTGAACGGGCAGATCACTCAGCAGGAACGCCAGACGCGGTGCCTCGTAGCCGGTATCCGCAACGATGAGACTGTCCGGGTCTTCCGGGCGCAACTGCCGCCACGCGATGAGTCGTTCGACCACGTCACGCAGTTGCCGGGCGGTGACAGTGTCGTCGCCGGGTGCCGGACGCCGCAGGCTCAGCCGGTGCTGCTGTGCCAGGCCGCGGCATCCGTCACTGCGCCCCGCAGCCAGAAAAGGCGAAAGGGCCCGGCGGATTGCCGGGCCCTCTCATCTCGTAGCGGGGACAGGATTTGAACCTGCGACCTCTGGGTTATGAGCCCAGCGAGCTACCGAGCTGCTCCACCCCGCGTCGGTGATGCCACTCTACACACCAGCCCGTGCGGGGAGCGACTCGTTTGGCCGCGGATGATGTTCTCGGCCTTGGGCCCCTCCTGGCGGGCGTCCCATCGAACGTGACGCGCTCTCCCTCAACCAGCTCGCAAAAGCCGTTGCCGGAGACGTTGGACTATCGGGCGAGGACGTCGGATCCGCCGCCGTCCCGCATGATCCCGCCGAAGCCTGTTCGGCGTTGAACCACTTCACGCTGCCGTTGGCCCTGCTCCTGCCCTTCGACCCTGCCAGGAATCCCCGTTCCTTGCTTGTGCGAGGCCGTCCCCAACTGGAGGGCGCCCGGGGCCCCTTCGGCGTCCGGCGATCCAGCTTCTGCGCCGCTCGCAGTCGGCTGTGGTGCCTGCGTCGCCGCTGCGGGACGGCAAAGCTCGGCTGCTGCCGTGCGGCGCCCACTGCGGGCCAGAGGCCGGCTACTTGCCCTTGGCCGCTTCCTTGAGCTTGGAGCCGGCCGAGACCTTGACGCTGTAGCCGGCAGGGATCTCGAGCGGCTCACCGGTCTGGGGATTACGGGCGGTACGCGCGCTGCGGTGGGTGCGCTCGAAGCCGAGAAAGCCCGGGATGGTCACCTTCTCGTCGCCCTTGGCAACGACATCACCGACCGTCTCGGCGAGGGCGGTCAGGACGGCGTCGGCATCCTTACGGTCCACCCCGGCCCGCTCGGCCAGCGCTACTACCAGGTCACTACGGTTCATACGGCGATCTCCGAATCCGTGAATCGGCCCGCCTGCACCAAACAGGCAGGACAAGTCGACCATCCTGCCACCGGCCACTGACAACCCGGGCAAGAGGGCGATCTCCCGCTGGCTTCTGGACGAGAGCAAGGGGTGAGGCGGACACCGAAACTCCGGAGCACTCGGCGGCCGCCGTCGGAGAGCTCCGTCTATTGGGCCCGCACGAGTCTCCTGGCTCGCAGCAACTCTCCTGACGCGTCGGTCACCGACCCCCACCCGGGGTGATCAGTCGCCCGTTCACGGACACGTCCACGCGGGAGGCGGCGCCGTACGCGGGGCGCAGGATCACCAGCGGCCTCGCGACCCGCACGGGCGCGTCCCCGTTCAGGAGAATCAGCGCGTTTTCGGTGAGTACCGCGTACCCGAGTCGGTGGTAGAGGGCGAGCACCCGCTCCCCGGGCCGGAGCGTCCGGAGCAGGGCGCGCGCCTTGCTCAGGGGAAGGGGGACGATCTGGCGGGCGGCCGCCTCGGCTGTGCGCGGGTCGTCACGCAGCAGACGCTGCGCGGCGGTTGGGGGCATACGCGGAGAATAAACGCTGCCGGTCTTCGACAGAAGCACTGCTCTCCGAACCGATGTATGGCCGTGACCTGCGCAGATGACGTCGTCATTGCACAGTCGGCAACCGTGGCCACGCCGGCCGAAAACCCTGGGCACGAGTGACCCGTACGACTGCACCACTCGGCGGGACGAGGGCGGGCTACCCGGCCGCGGAGCGCCGGGTCAACTCGACGCTTCCTCCCGTACCCGGTCATTGCTGACTGCGGCGGGGATGGCGTTGTCGATGAGGACGGCGGCGATGGCCGCGGCGGTGGGGAAGGCGTCGGCGTTGAGGACCCGGGTGCGGGCCGCGGCGCCGTCGATGAGCAGCGCGAGCTGCTCGCCGAGCTGCTCAGGGTCGGTGGCGCCGGCTTCGCGGGCGGTGTCGGCGAGCCGCGCGGCGACGGCCTTCTTGTAGTCGCCTGCGTACTGGGATGCGGGGTGCTCGGGGTCGTGGAGTTCGACGGCGGCTGCGATGTACGGGCACAGAGGCGTGGTGGGGGGGACGTCGAAGGCTGCGAGGAGCCGTTCACGGGGCGTGAGGTCCGTGCGGTCGAACACGCCGGACAGAACGGAGGGGTCGAACCGGCGCAGGTACTCGGCGACGAGTTCGTCCTTGCCGGTGAAGTGCTGGTAGGCCGTTCGCTTGGACACCTGGGCCGCCGCGCAAAGCTCGTTCATGCCGGTGCGGTTGATGCCCTGCTCGCGGAACAGTTGCTGGGACGCGCCGAGGATGCGCTCGCGGGCGCCCCGGCCGCGGCGGCTGCCCTTGGGGCCCTTCTCCAACTCCGTCATGGGTCCATGCTACCCCAGACGGGTAACGACCGGTGTACATAACTTGCACCCTGGCCACCCGCCCCGTACCGTAAGCACACAGGGCGGTGTACATAACGTCGCCACCCCAGGTGCACACGGCACCACGGACCCAAGGGAGCGACCATGGGAAAGCTCGACGGCAAGGTAGCGGTCATCACCGGCGGCACCACCGGCATGGCGCTGGCCGGCGCGAAGCTGTTCGTCGACGAGGGAGCGCACGTCTTCATCACCGGCCGCCGCCAGGACGCCCTGGACGAAGCCGTGAAGCAGATCGGCCGCAACGTCACCGGCGTCCAGGGCGACGCCGCCGACCTGGACGACCTCGACCGCCTGTACGACACCGTCAAGCGGGAGAAGGGAAGCCTCGACGTGCTGTGGGCCAGCGCCGGCATGGGCGAGCCCGCCCTGCTCGGCGAGATCACCGAAGCCCACTTCCACGACGCGTTCTGGCTCAACGCCCGCGGCACCCTGTTCACCGTCCAGAAGGCCCTCCCGCTCTTCAACGACGGCGGCTCCATCCTCATGACCGGCTCCAACGCCTCCCTCGGCGCCTTCCCCGGCTGGAGCGTCTACGCCGGCAGCAAGGCCGTCCAGCAGGCATGGGCCCGCGTCTGGCTCAACGAGCTCAAGGACCGCCGCATCCGAGTCAACGTCCTGACCCCCGGCCAGGTCGCCACCGCCAAGCAGGCAGAACTCTTCGACGAGGCCACCAAGCGCCAGTTCGAGTCCCTCATCCCCCGCGGCCAGATGGGCCGACCCGACGAAATCGCCACCGCCGCCCTCTTCCTCGCCTCCGACGACTCCAGCTACGTCAACGGCATGGAACTCGTCGCCGACGGCGGCACCACGGCCATCTGAACCGACCAACACACAACCAGGACAGGACATCTCATGAGCAACATCAGCATCATCGGCACCGGGAACATGGCCCGCACGATCGGCGCCCGGGCGGTAGAGGGCGGCAACACCGTCGAGGTCATGGGCCGCGATCAGTCCAAGGCCGCCGACCTGGCCAAGGCACTCGGCGGCGGCGCCACGACGGGAGAATGGGGCACCGCCCCGGCCGGGGACATCGTCATCATGGCCCTGCTGTACGACGGTGCCGTGCCGGCCGTCGCCCAGTACGGTGACGCTCTCGCGGGCAAGGTCATCGTCGACATCAGCAACCCCTTCAACTCCACGTTCGACGGGCTGGCCCACCGCGAGGAGACCTCGATAGCGGAGGAAGTCGCCAAGGCGGCCCCGGCCAGCGCCAGCGTGGTGAAGGCGTTCAACACCATCTTCCGCCATGTCCTGGAGAAGGGTCGGCCGGACGTCTTCATCGCTGGCGACAATGCACAGGCCAAGGCCAGTGTGGAGGCGTTCATCGAGACCCTCGGGCTACGCCCGCTGGACGTCGGCGGCCTGAAAATGGCGCACTGGCTGGAAGGAGCCGGCGTGGTCACGGTGGGCCTCGCCAACCACGGGGTGGGGAACCTGGACTTCGCCCTCAGCATCACCGAACTTCCCGTCTGAGCACGGGTTGACGGATCACCGAGCACTCGCCGATGAAGCCTGGCTTCACAGGGTGACGTCCGGTTGTGTCGCGCGCGATCGGCGTCGGCGTCGGTCAACAGGCCAGCGCACGCAGGCGACATGGCGCTTTCCTCAACGCGAGCGGTAAGCGTCACCGCCTGCGCTTCACTGCGATCCGCCCGATACGCAGCGTCTGAACCGTCTACGGCGATGTCGGCGTCCGCGACAGCGATCAGCCGGTTGACCAGTACGGTCGGAACGTGCACGCCGGCGGCAGACCGGCACAGAACATGATGCACAGAGGCATCCTGACCGGACCGTCACCGAATGGTTCCTGGACAGGGCGGGGTCGAACGGCGCTGTTCTTCGACGCGGGGTCCGTTCTGCCAGGTGCTCCGCGGCTGGCTCGGGGAGGTTCGGCGAGGCGTTCACGTATCACTGACTCGGGCTCTGCTTCCCGGCAGCGGTGCGGCCGCGTATCGCCGACCGTGAACGGCTCACCGTCTTCCAACTGCCGCCCTACGCACCCGACCTGAACCCCGTTGAGGGACTGTGATCCGTCCTCCGGCGCACCAACTCTCACGAACCGGGCCCTCGCCGACCCGACGACATGACATCCGCTGTCCGACGCGGCCTACGACAACTTCGGGACCGTTACGACGTCCTGGACGGCTGTCTCACCGACACTGGACTCATCCGTGATCGACCACAATGACATCGCGCACCAAAAACACAGATCGGCATGCACGTTGGCAGCTCACATGTGCTGCATCCAGATATTGGGCTCTACATAGCTGCCCTGATCAGCGGAACGGTCCATCCGAAGCAAGCTCAGCCCTTCTGGGATGATGTAGTCCCCCGTCTCGGGAAACACCATGCCGGTCCACCGCTCCCATTCCGCGGTCGTGCCGGTCATGCTCTGCGACTCGGGAGCCGCCGCGAGAACACGTGCCCCAAGACGCTGGTGCGTGCGGACCCATGGATCCAGGGCCGTACCGTCCTCGCGGGTCCACCTCATGAACACCTCGATAGACGTCAGAGGGTAGCGGGCCTTCAGCGTCGGGCGTACCGGAGCGATGACACGTGGCCATCCTGCATCCACGGCGAGCCGGCGCAGTGCCTTGAGCGTCTCCCCGGCCAGACCGCGCCCTTTGAGTGATGGGGTGACGACTGCCCCGCAGATCACCAGGGTGTCGGGGTCGACGCCTTGTTCTCGGCCCTCAACGGCGCAGATCGTGGCCTGGGTGTAACCAAGTGGGGAGTGTCTCGGTTCGTCCATCCCACCGAATCGGTATACCCCAACCGGCTGCGACAGGCACGCCGCGCCCGTCCACCAGCGTGAGATCAAGGTTGGCGAACCACTCCCTGATCCTGCCGATGTACTGCTTGGCCAGCCGATCAGCTGTGATGAACTCCGGGAAGCCCTCGCTGAAGAGCTCGTGCATCTGCTCATCGGGCCACTTACGTGCGTCGGTTCGCTCAACGATCAATGTCACCGGCCCGTTTATAGCGCACCATCCACCAGCCGAGCGAGGCCGTTCCGCTCCCGATCCTCCAGGCATGCCTCCAGAGAGACGGCGTCCGTGCGGACCAGGAGGTCATCCCGAAGCGGAGCCCCGCTCGCGACGAAGGTCCAATGCGTCGGCGCATCGCGCATGCGCTCGGCGTCGACCTTCAACAACACCGTCACACCCTGCTCTGCCAACGACTCCATGACTCGTGCTACGTCCATCGCATTCCCACCCCCTGCCTGAAATCGAACAGCCAGAAGGCTGCACCGGCCTCTCACGACACCAGCTTGACCGCTTAGCATCGAGAGGTGTCTACCGCCTCGCCCAGACCCTTTCAGGCCGAGCGATCCGTCGCATGACCATGGCCACTCGAACTATCGGAGTGGTCCACGCTCATCAATGGACACTGGGGGCGCGGACAAGAAGGTATCGGAATTCACCGGGCCGTATGCGATGTTGAACGTGTCCAGCCAGTACGTCCAGCCCCGAATACCCAGTGCACTGCTGAAGCGGTAGTTGAGCTGCCAACGGACCCATTGGCCAGGGACGAGCCGGACGGCCGGTGGCCGCCGCTTCCGAGGCGGCAGGGCAAACAGCGGCTGCGCTCGCGGAAATACCCGCAGTCGATCATCTGCTTCACGGAGCTGGACATCGACTTTGCCCAGGACCTCCCTGTTGTCATACGGCTCGAAGCCGTCGCGCTCATGCATCCGGATCACATGCGCCAGGGGAGCTATCTCATGCGGGAGAGCGAAGCCGACCGGGGCCGCGTTCCTTCGAGCCGCAGCATCCCCGCCCCGCGATTCCTTCGTCCAGGTCGTCCGGATCCACTGGACGGTGATCTGCACAGCCATTGCTCCTACAACCTTGTCGAGCAGCCCACTCTACGGACCTGCCCCCCTTCCCCCCACGCCAGCACGAGCACTGGCACACGTGACCACTTCAGTTGCTCGCCGATATCTCCAACAGGGATGTGTGACTCCCGAAGACGGCGATCCAGCACATACACCGGGATCAAGGCCGTCTCCTCCGGCGGCCACGACCACACCGAGGACAACCTGCACTATGTGAGCCGGATCATGGCCAGTCGGAGATCGGGTTCGGCATCATGAGCTGCTGAACTTCGACCTGCTGCCGCGCATCAGTCGGATCAACAAGGTGAAGCTGCACCGGCCCGTGGCCGGCGAACCGGACGCCTACCAGCAGCTCGCCCCGGCGCTGACCTGGCCGATCCGCTGGGAACCCATCGCCCAGCAGTACGACCGGATGCTCGAGTACGCCACCGCGATCCGAACTCGCACCGCGTCCACCGAGGCGATCCTGCGCTCGGCCATGCTGGAGGTCAGCCACGCCCAGAAGACCATCTCCGTGGCCCGCTGCCTGCGACTTCGGGACCTCCAGCGGGAGATCGAGGAGGGCCTGAACGTGATGGAGCCCTCCGACGGCGCGAACTCCGTGATCGCCTACGGCAAGGGCGGGGAGATCGCCTCGAACCGGCGCGACGAGCAGCAGATGTTCGTCCTTTGCCTGCGCATCCTGCAATCGGCCCTGGTCCTCGTGAACACCCTGTTGCTCCAGGACATCCTCGGCGACCCGGAGTGGGCGGACCTCCTCACGCCCGCGGACCGGCGCGGCCATCGAGCGCTCAGCGCTTGGTCTCGTACCTGGTCAGGACCATGCCGTCGGGGAACGTCCGGGTCTCCACCAGGGTCAGGTTCACCCAGTTGTCCAGAGCCGTGAAGAACGGCGTGCCGCCGCCCACCAGGACCGGATGGGTGACGATCGCGTACTCGTCGATCAGCCCGGCCCGCATGGCCGCCGCGGCGAGTGTGGCACCGCCGATGTCCATGGGACCGCCGTCTTCGGCCTTGAGACTGGTGATCTCGGTGACCGCGTCGCCGGTGACGAGACGGGTGTTCCAGTCGACCGTGCTGGTCGTAGAGGAGAACACCGCCTTCGGCATGTCCCGCCAGCGGCGGGCGTACTCGATCGCCGCCGGTGTGGCACTTGGCTGCTTGTCGGCGGTCGGCCAGTGGGAGCTCATCGCCTCCCACAGCTTGCGCCCGTACAGCGCCAGACCCGTCGAGTCCACCCGGTCGGACCACCACTGGAACAGCTCGTCGCTCGGCACGCTCCAGCCGAGGTCGTCGCCGGGCGCCGCGATGTAGCCGTCCAGGCTCATGTTCATGGCAAAGGTCAGTTTCCGCATGGCGTCAGCCTCCCGTGAGTCGGTCTTCGGCGTACAGACCACCACGGCGCGGAAAAATCATCGGCCAGGCCACACTGCCGCAGGCAAGCCGGACTATTGCGGCGGAGCCCCTGCCGTGATCATCGCGACCTGCGGCGGGTTCTCCGGCCGCCGCAGGCAATCGAGGCGGGGGTTTCGGTGGCTACGTCGAGGTCCTGGCTGGGCGGTAGACCGGACCGTGAGCCGGAACGGCATAGCCGCCTGTGATCACCAAGGGGTACGGATTGCCGCGTGAGGACATCGGAAAGGAAACCACGGTGCAGGTCACTCAGGTTCTCACGGCCGGCATGCTTCGGGCAGCGGCCAGCTCAGGTGAGGCGGCTTCCCAGGCTTCCCTCAGTAACCGACTGATCAAGGTGCGCAAACGCCCCCGAGTACGCAGGAGCAATACGCTGGTCAGACTGTCGAGGTGAGGTCGAGGAGCTGGAAGGTGACCGGGGTGTCGCCGGCTTGGCGGGTGGCGTGGTTCAGTTCGGTGATCTGCAACCCTGCTTTGGCGGCGAGGTTCTCCAACTGCTCTCGGTCACCGAGGGTGTTGAAGCCCAGCAGCAGTCGGCCGCCATCGGTGAGCCGTGCCGGTCCTTGGGACAGGTAGCGGTGGTGGGTCTGGTAGCCGCGGTCGAAGATGGCGTGCTGGACGTCGCTGCTGTAGCGGAAGTCGTCCGGCGCGAGGACGACGTTGGAGTTCCAGAAGACGACATCGAAGCGTGTCCTCGGGTCCAGGACATCGAACAGATCGCTCTGCAGGGCGTGGACCCGGTCACCGACTCCGTGGCGAGCAGCGTTGAGCACAGTGTTGCGTACGGCCGCCGGGGCAATGTCCAAGGCCGTGACCCGCTGGCATCCCCGCAGCGCGGCTGTCACCGCGGTCACGCCCGCGCCGCAGCCGACCTCCAGGAACCGGCCGCCCATGGGGTAGGGAACCCACTGCGTGAACAACTCGGTCGAGGCGGTATGCACGGGGGCGAAGACGCCGGGCAGCAGGTCCCAGGGCAGCCCCAGCAACTCGAACAGCAGCGGCCGGTCCTGGCCTGCGCTGTGCCGGTCCACCAGCCGCTCGCCGATGTCGTATCCGGGGCCGGCAGAGGATCGCGAACGACTGGGTTCCATAGTTCTGGATCTTGACCGTTACCAGCACCGGGCGGCAGCCGACACGCCCGCGAGGTCTTCTCGTATCAGCCCCCACGAGAAGACAGCGAGACCCGCTCAGCGCCGTTCTCCCGTCTCCAATCCCGCCCCATCGATCTGGCCGTCGCCCTGCGCAACGCAACTCCTCTGCAACGTCTTCGCCGTTCGGT
Organism: Streptomyces sp. NPDC102279; assembly: GCF_044766365.1. Taxonomy (NCBI): domain Bacteria; kingdom Bacillati; phylum Actinomycetota; class Actinomycetes; order Kitasatosporales; family Streptomycetaceae; genus Streptomyces; species Streptomyces sp. NPDC102279. The sequence goes on from NZ_JBIWLU010000002.1 coordinate 70,412, forward strand.
GAGGACTGGGCGGCGTCTGAAGGAGGCCGGTTTCACGCCTCGGCCGGTCGCGCCCTGTGACCCGAAAGTGAGTGACAGCGCCACGGCAGCCGGCCGTCGTGCACGACTCCGAAGCAGCCCTCCGGCACTGTTCTCGGCGTCGCGCCCCCTGCTCCGCGGACGCTCCCCCGGGCGAGTGCGCATGGACCCCCGGAATCCTGATCCCGCTCGCCTTCCTCCGTCGCAGGGCAAGGCGACGGTGGCGCGGTGGCGCGGTCCTGACCGCTGATCGGCGCCGGCAAAGAAGGCGCGCCGACCCCACCCGGGTCCGCACCGACCCCACCTCTCTCGCCACGATCAGAGCCCGGGCCGTCCCCGGCAGCCGGGGACGGCCCAGCCATGTCAGGAACGCCTGCGCCCGGCGAGCACGAGCAGACCGGCTCCGGCGACCAGGACGGCCGCGGCGATGCCCAACGGCAGCACTGGGTCGGACCCGCCGGTTTCCGCCAGCGGTTCGCTCCCGCCGTGAGCGGTGAGGCCGGAGTCGTCGTCACCGGCCTCACCGGATTTCGGCGCCTTGCCGCCGGCCCCATCCGCCCCGGTCTCGGCGCCCGCGCTGCCGGCCGCGTCCGGGCTCGCCTGCCCCGGCGCCGACGACTCACCGCCACCCGCGACCGCCCCCGCTCCGACTCCGTACGCTCCCCGGTCCGGTGCGCCGCCCTTGCGGGGCGCCCCGGTGAAGTCGGTGGACGTGGCCGGGAACGGGGTGGCGGAGCCGATGGCGGGTGAGCCCTTCATGAGGCGGAAGTCCGCGTTCGGGCTCGTGCCGGGGGCGGTGAACTTCGGGTCGGCGATGATGTCGTGCGGGCCCTTGGTCTCGGGGGCCTTGCCGCCGAAGTAGACGTTGTAGTCGTACGTGACGTTCACGTTGCGGGACGTGCTGTTGGTGGCCTGGCCCGGGCGGCCGTAGGCGATGTTGTTGAGGAGCCGTACGTCGGTGCTGTCGTGGGCGAAGATGTTGGCGTAGGGCGTTTCGACTCGGGTGCTGCGGCCGTTGAGGTAGGCGGTGTTGTTGACGATGTCGACGTGCCGGCTCTTGTAGGCGTGGATACCTGAACCGCCGTTGTCGTAACTGATGTTGTTGGCGACCAAAACGCGTCCGTTGTAGGCCGGCCGCCCTCGCTCGGGGTCGCCCTTCGTCGTGTCGACGATGATGCCGTTGCCGTCGGAGTAGCAGCGGCAGCCTTCCCACTTGACTTTGGTCTCGTTGTCGTGGACGCGGTTGCCGGTGATGCGGATCTTGTACGTCCGGGGGTCGCCGCCCCCGGTGTCGCGGGGGGTGAGGACGGAGATGCCGCTGCTGCCGTAGACGGTGAACCAGGCGTTGGAGTGGACGTGGTTGCCGGTGATGTCGACGTGGTCGGCCTCGATCGCGGAGATCCCGGCGCCCGCGCAGTCGTGTACCAGGTTGCCGGTGATGTCGACGTGGTGGGGGAACGTGCCGGACTCCCGGTTCTTCTCCACGGATATGCAATTGGTGTTGTAGGTGGGGTCGGTCTTGCTCGACGAGCGTTCGGCGTCGGCCAGGGACAGGGCTGCGTTGTTGCCCTTGACCTCCAGGTTCTTGATGACGATGTACGAGGCGCCGTAGACGCTGATGCCGTTCCAGGCGTTCTTGGGGTTCAGGACGGGCCGATGGCCGGGATACGCCGTGAAGGTAATGGGAGCTCCCGGACGCCCCGAGCGTCTGATGGTCAGCACGTTGGAACCCTTGCGGGGCTCGGTGTACGTGCCGTTCATGACGGCTACGACGTCGCCGGGGCCGGCCAGGTCCGCGGCCTTCTGAAGGGTGCGAAACGGCGATCCGGCCGACGTGCCGGGGTTGGAGTCGCTGCCACCGGAACTCACGAAGTAGGTGGGGGCGGGAGCCTTCGCGGGCGGGGACGTACGGAAGCGCGCGGCAACGGGTGAAGGAGCAGGGGTGCGGGTCTCCGCGGGGGCAGGCGTCCTTGTCATCGTCGACGGACTTGCCTGGGAGGCCGCACTCCGTGCGCCGACGGAGTACTCCGCCCCCGATGGGACCATGACGAGGCCCGTCACGACGAGCGCGGCCATCCCCGCGGCGACGGTCGCGCCCGTCGCCTTGGCGGAGACTCCGACGCGTACACCGTGGTCGCCACGCGGGCGGCCGGTCGCACGACGACCGTGCCCGCGAGGCGCCGGCCGGGGAGTGGCCTGACGGACGGTTGCGGCCTGGGGGTGGCCCCCGGCGCCGGCGACACCGGCCTCGACCGGGTCGCCCGCACGGCCCGGCAGGAGCAGGGGCAGACCGGCGAGCAGCCGCTCGGGCGGGACCAGTCGGCCGGCGGGATGACCGCAGGGTTCGCAGGAGCGGAGGTGCCGGGCGATCCGCTTGCGCAGCAGGGTACTGGGGCTCGGGTCGCCCGGGCCGGCGAGCTTGGTCAGCTCCGGGCAGCGCGGGGCACGGGACAGCGCTCGGACGACCGTCCGCGCCACGTCGAGTTGGGTCTTCATCCGCTGGACCTGGACAGCCAGATGGGCCGCCGGAAGGTTCATGGCCGCTGCGATGTCCTTCCGGGACAGCCGTCCGCACGCCTCCAGCCACCACAGCGAGAGCAGGTCGCGGTGTGCCGGGTCGAGCCACGCGGTGGCTGCGGCGACCTGCCGCTGCTCGGCGGAGAGTGATTGCCGCAGCAGGAAGAGGGTCGCGAAGTCGGGTTCCGGCGAGTGCCGTTCGTCGGCGTGCTCCAGTGTCGTCAGCCGGCCGGACCGCGCCCGGCGCCGGGCGTCGGTGAGCTGGCGGACCGCGATGGCCACCAGCCAGGAGCGGAACTTCGCCGTGTCCCTCAGGTCCGGCAGCGCGCGGATCACCGCGACCATGGTGTCCTGCACGATGTCGTCGACGTCGAGGTCGGTCTCCGCCGCCCGCCCGACTACGTTGTAGACCAGCGGCAGGGCGCCTGCGGTGAGCCGTTCGACGGCCCCGGTGTCCCCCTCGCGGGCTGCTTCGACCGTGCGGCGGTCCGGAAACGTGTCGGTCTGGTCGGACCCGTCATGTCGCATGCGATACATCCTCGGACAAGAGCAGGTGTGGCTGCTCTGGTGGGCGGTTGTCGCAGCAGGAGACGAGCGGGGCCCCCGGGCATAACACTTTTCGCATCCCGGGCCCGTCCTGCCTTCCTCCTCGCCGGACGACCGACCCTGATACGAGGTCGGAGTTGGCGTCGTCGTCGCCGGTGTGACCGGTACAGAGTGTGGTCGATTGAGGTGGGTGGCGGTCGGTGAAGCGGGCGATCTGCCGCCGTATTTCGGCGAGGCTGAGGTGATGCGCACGTCGTCTGCCGTTGTTTGCGGCATCCCACGCGGCCTGCTCGGACTCCTTCACCCTGCTTGATCTGACCGCGCAACACAGTTCGCCCCCAGTGCAGTTGGGGCCGGTATCGACAGCAGGCCGAGACGTGCCGAACAAGCGCGGCAGGGCAGGGCACTGCACATCGCGACCGAGTCCCTGAGGCCAACAGGAAGCCCGCCAACCCACTCACACGAGGGGGTACAGCTGGCGCGCGCGGCGCGCTGCCACACGCTGGCGAGCCGGGCGATATGGGGCTGGGTGCTGGTCGAGGATGGCCGCACGACCGCTCTCGTCCACCGTCACGACGTTCGCCCTCCACAGCCGCTGCCGACCGCCTCAAGACGGTCTTCTGACCCCTTGAACGCGTACGCACTGGCGAGGGAACTGGAGGAACTCGGCAGAGAGGAAGGACTCACCGCCGTCCGATGGGAGAACACAGCCCGCGAGAGAGTGGTCGGCGAATGCTCGACGCCGGAGGACTCCGTGCAGTTCGGGCAATGGTGGGCCGAGATCACAAGCCACCGGTGGCGGTCCCCCGACGAGTTGCCCCCGCCTTCGTCGTCCTCATCCGGCCAAGGCCAGTGGCACGGCCACTCGGGCAGTGATTACGGAGGCATCGGCGGGGATTTCGGCAGCGGACACGGCGGCGGCGGCTTCAGCCGTGGTTTCGGTGGCGGATATTGAAGAGCGCCTCGGCCGCGACTGCATGATCCGAGGCAATCCGTGAACGGTCACCGACTTGCCGCACGTGGTGTCGAGTGACCTGCAATGCGTTGGTCCAATCCGGGTAGTGCTCCTGTTCCTCAAGCCAGGTGCCACCGGCTTGAACGCCGACGGCACCCACCTGCCTCGGGGCCTTACGCGACTACGCGGTCGCTGATGACTCACAACAGGACTAGAACCGGCCGGTGCAGGCCAAACAGACCCGTGACGACTCCCAGGTGGCCCGCTGCTCTTGCGTGTAGGCCGTCGCCTTGTACACCACCGCGCCCCACCCCAGGCCGCCAGTCGCGATCACCAGGCCGAGCAGAACAGCTCCGCCCGCGGCCACCACGACGCCGAGCACCAGCGCACCCAACGCGCCCAGCAAGCCACCGCGCACCGCAGCGGGCGGAGCGTACTTCGCTTTCAAATCCGAGTCCGACGGCAGAGACCGCCAGTAGTGCGGAAGATCCGCCACATTCGGCGACCCGCACTTGGGCGACGGACACACGATCATGCTCAACCTCCAGCCAAGACAGTTCCGTTGGCGGCAGGATCCGGAGCGGGTGGGGTACTCGGCAAGACGTACCCGCGAGTGTGTGAGGCGGACCACAGCCCAGACGCAACAAGAGCCCCAGCCTGCACGGACGGGACCCTCGCGTAGCGGATCGACTACAGAAACAGCCAGGTCAGACGAATGGGAGAACGCCGGCGGCGTCGGCACCGGTCCGCGATTCGATCAGCCCTGGAGGACCTCGTCGAGGTACTCCTGCACCGGCTCGAATACCCCACCCGGCACCAGACGCGCCAACTCCCCGAGCCCCACCCACGCCACCTCGGCAACCTCTCGCGGCGACGCCGCACGAGCCTGGCCCGACACCAGCCGGCACGCCACGTAGACGACCTGCCACCCCGTCAGCGGATGCACCCGCTCGCCCAGCACCGACAGAGCGCCCACCACCACACCCGTCTCTTCCCACGCCTCCCGTATCGCCGCCTCGATCAGCTCCTCACCCGCCTCGACCTTCCCCGACGGGAACGTCCACACGAGCGGGCCGGCAGCCACGGCACGACGGATCAACAACACCCGACCCGCGTGCGTGATCACGGCACCCGCGACCAACCCGCTGCCTTCAACCGGCAACCTCGACTCCACCTCTGAAAAGGGTCAGCCGTCGCACTCCGAGTGAGCTGCGAGGCCTCAGCGCACCGCGGCCAGGCGATCTCGGGAGTTGCGACCGCCCTGCTGGCGGACGCGGTCGTGGACGGTCGAAGAACGCGTCAGCTGACCCGAGGACCGACCGCCAGCGTCAGTTCAAGGACCCGGTGCGGCGACCCGAGGTCCGGAAACAGCTCCCGCAGCTGCGACATCCGGTACCGGACGGTCTGGGGATGGACGAACAACGCCGCCGCCACCTCGTTGCGCCTGCCATGGTGCAGCAGCCACGCCCGCAGCGTCTCCTCCAGCCGCCGCGCGGTCGCGACAGGCAAGGTCTGCAACGGTGCGAGGGCTCGGGCGCGCAGATCTGCGAACGCGTCCACGTCGGCGCTCAGCACCAGCTCGGGCAGGTAGTCCTCGGTGTCGCGAATATCAGAGGAGAGGGAGCGCGCGCGGACGGCTCGTGCGTACGAGGCGGACGCACGAATCCATGGCCGGGCCGGGCCGACCACGGCGGTGCGGTCGGTCAGCTGCCTCAAGAGATGCGATCGGTCGGCATCAGGCACCAGCAGCACGCCGAAGGCGTCCGGTAGATCGTCGAGGACGAGGGTGCTCGGGTCGAGCGTGCGGTAGGCAGGGCGGGCCTGGGCGGCGGGCAGCAGGACCGCGGTCAGTGAAGCCGGAGGCTGCCATCCGGCCCGTTGAACAGAGGCCCACAGCACGTCCGGGCTCGCGCCGGCGAGGAGGTCGCGGACCAGTTGTTCCAGGTGGCGCTCATGAGCCCGGCCCTGGGCGGCCAGTTCATCGGCGTGGCCCGCGGCGCTCGCGGCGGAGAGCTCGTCGATGTAGGCGAAGGTCAACTCGGCGAACTTGGCGACCTCGGCGGCGGGCAGACCTGCGGGTACGGCACCCGCGGCCAGGCATCGCCAGGCCACGCGGGCGCCGACGCGGTAGGCGCTGAGCAGAGCGTCCATCGAACGGCCGTCGCGCACCTCGCCGCGGCCCAGCTCGTAGGCTGCGTCACCGGCGTCGCCGCCCGTGGCGTTGCCGCTCGCGAAGTTCAGGTAGTGCCCCAGAGCGGTGCGGACGGCTCGGCGGATGGTGCCGCCCATGCGGCCCGAAAGGGCGTTGGCGTAGGAAGGAACCTCGTCGATGATCGCCTGGACGACCTCGTCCGCGGTGGACTTCAGCGCGGCCCGAAGCGCGGTGACCGTCGTCTCATCCAGTGCCAGCTCGGTGGCCCTCCGTATTGCATGGCTCATGTTTTGTTCCCTACGAACAATTCCGCCGACCAGATTTACGTCCTATGGACAGGACTTTACGCCCTGAAGCGCATCAAGCTGGAGTCATGACGAGTACAGCCCTCCGCAGCAGAGCATGGAAACTGCTGGAGATGGTCACGACGCCGCTGCTGCCGTCGGACTACCTCGACCTGGTCAGCCCGCTGCGTGCGGGCGCCGACCTGCGTGGGCGCATCGAGGCCGTGCACCCCGAGACGGGTGACGCCGCGACCATCGTGATCAGGCCGGGACGGGGCTGGCGCGGCCACACCGCCGGTCAGTACGTGCGGATCGGGGTCGACGTCGACGGCGTGCGCCTGTGGCGTGCCTACTCGGTCACCTCGCCGACGAACCGCCAGGACGGCCGCGTCACGATCACCGTGAAGGCGATCCCGGACGGCAAGGTCAGCAACCACCTGGTCCGCAAGGCGAAACCGGGCACGCTGATCCAGCTCGACCAGGCGACCGGTGACTTCGTGCTCCCGCAGGCCAAGCCGGCCAAGGTGCTCTACCTGACCGCCGGCAGCGGCATCACGCCGGTGATGGGCATGCTGCGCGACACCGAGTTCGACGACGTCGTCATGGTCCACTCCGCGCCACAGCCGCACGACGTGATCTTCCGCAGCGATCTGCACGACCTGGTCGCGGACAAGAAGCTGCGTCTCACCGAGCTGCACACCGACACGGACGGCATGCTCGACATCGCCCGTCTCGACGAGCTGGTGCCTGACTGGGCCGAGCGCGAGACCTGGGCCTGCGGGCCCGCGGGCCTCCTCGACGCCGCTGAAGAGCACTGGACCGAGCACGGCGTCCGAGAGCGCCTGCACACCGAACGCTTCCGCCCCAGCATCGTCGTCGCCGGCGACGGTGGCGAGGTCACGTTCAGCACCACCGGCAAGACCGTCGACGCGGACGGCGCCACGCCGTTGCTGGACGTCGGCGAGGAGGCCGGCGTGCTCATGCCGTCCGGGTGCCGCATGGGCATCTGCTTCGGCTGCGTCACACCGCTCAAGGCGGGCGCCGTCCGCGACCTGCGCACCGGCGAGATCACCGAGGCCGAGCCGGGCGTCCTCATCCAGACCTGCGTGTCCGCCGCGGCGGGCCCCTGCGACATCGAACGGTAGGAGCACCTTGACCGCCATCGACCCCACCGCCCACCTGACCGCGGAGCAGATCGAGGAGCTCGGCCGCGAGCTGGACGCGATCCGCGACGGGGTGATCGCCAGCCGCGGGGAGAGCGACGCCGCCTACATCCGCAAGGTCATCTCGGCGCAGCGCAAGCTCGAGCTGGTCAGCAGAGGCGTACTGCTGTTCTCGATCTTCCCGCCCGCGTGGCTGATCGGCACCGCCGGTCTGTCCGTGGCGAAGATCATGGACAACATGGAGATCGGCCACAACATCCTGCACGGCCAGTGGGACTGGATGCGGGACCCGAAGATCCACTCCACCACTTGGGACTGGGACCACGTCTCGCCGGCCGAGCAGTGGAAGCACTCGCACAACGAGCTGCACCACACGTACACCAACGTGATCGGCAAGGACAACGACCTCGGCTACGGCATCATGCGCGTCGACGAGGACCAGAAGTGGCACCCGGTGTACCTCGGCCAGCCGCTGTGGAACTTCCTCAACGCCTGCTTCTTCGAGTACGGCATCGCAGCGTACGACCTGGAGCTCGGCAAGAACCTGCACAAGCGGCGCCGCAACAACCCCGAGTTCCGCGCGCGGGCCAAGGCCGTGGGCCGCAAGATCCGCAAGCAGGTGCTCAAGGACTACGTGATCCACCCGCTGCTGTCGGGCCCGTCGTTCCTCACCACGCTCGCCGCCACCTTCACCGCGAACCTGGTCCGCAACGTCTGGACCCACTCGGTGATCATGTGCGGGCACTTCCCCGAAGGCGTGCAGGTCTTCGAGCGCCGGTCGATCAGGGGCGAGACGCGGGGCCAGTGGTACCTGCGCCAGATGATGGGCTCGGCGAACATCAGCGGCAGCAAGGCCATGCACTTCATGACCGGCAACCTGTCGCACCAGATCGAGCATCACCTGTTCCCCGACCTGCCGAGCAACCGGTACGCCGAGGTCGCGGTGAAGGTGCGCGCACTGTTCGACAAGTACGAGCTGGAGTACGTCACCGGGCCGCTGCCCAAGCAGGTGTTCTCCGCGTGGCACAAGGTCTTCCGGCTCTCGCTGCCGAACAAGAAGCCCGCCGTCAAGATGCCGGACCGCGAGCAGGAGCTCGTCGCGGCCTGATTCCCGGCACTGGTCCAGGTCTTTCGACCGTATCGGTGGCACCGCCGGTGTCGGTGTGATCCGTTGCGGACGGCGGTCGGCGTCGGCGTCGGCGTCGGCGTCGGCGTCGGCGTCGGCGTCGGCGTCGGCGTCGGCGTCGGCGTCGGCGTCGGCGTCGGCGTCGGCAGACCGTACGACACGGATCCGAGGCAGCCCGGTGGGCGGCACATGGCCTTGCAAGTGTCAGCGAGGTGGCCTTGCGTGATCGGCACCTCCTCCGCCTCCGCCGTGCGCGCTGTTCGGTCCGATGGGCGTCGCTACCTGAACGTCCGCCAGGAGCTCGGCTCACAGCCCCCGGCAAGCGCCCCCGACGAGGTGTTGTAGTGCTCTGACCTGCCACGGTGGGCCTGGCGTTGGTGTGCATGGTGGCGGCATAGAACCTGGGTGACGCGGTCCGGTCGTCTCTCTGGCCGGCAAATCAGGTGCGGACCCCACGGCGTGGCCAATCGCCGCCCAGTCAGGCTCTGTCCTGCCCATGACGAAGACGCTGACGGATGAGCCCTGTACTACCGCGTCACCGCGCAGCTTTCCGGTGGCGGCGACATTCGCTGCTCGGTGACGGTGGAGGAATGACCAAGTCGGGACATACGGCTGGGGGATACAACATCTGCTCAGCGCAGTTCAGCAGCGGATTCCTCGGCGGCTGGAACTAGAAAGGCCCGCACAAGAGAACGTCCCCCTCACCGGTCGACGGGCGGGAGAGGGGGCGTCGGCGTTCGATCACGCGGGCATGAGAGCCCGGATGACAGTGGGAGGTGCTGGACCGGGATCTGCACCAGCTGCCGGCAACCCCTACCCACCAGAACCCACACGAGCACAGGACCAAGGAGGACCTAACGGAGTCCTACCAAGGGTCGTCAGAAATCCAGTCCGCTTCCGCTGATCGCTGGACGACCTTCTCTGCGATGCCTGCCCGCGCCGATTCGAGGGAGCTCGTGATCCGGTAGGCGTCTGGCAGGTCCAACCCCACGTACTTGCCCTCCTCTTCGAGTCCGTCGTCCGGTAGGTAGAGACGAACTATCGGCGTCGGGAGTTCGTCGGCGAACTTGGGAGGATCCCACCCCACGACCCGTCCGACGTAGGCCTCCCCTTCATCCCCCAGAGCCGCGTAGTACAACAGATAGTGCGCCGGGTCGACATAGAACGGCTCAGCACGATGAATCCCTTCCCAACCGTGAGGCTGCGGCCAGGATCCGGTGGACGAGGCTTCCCGCCACGCCTCTTCAACATCCTGGATGCTCCGGCCCATCCAATACCTCTCGGTCTGGCTCCCCAGCGATACGTACCGGGGCGGGCCTTCCTCCCCTTCCGTGTCGAGGAACCGTACGACCGGCTCGACAGCAGGGGTGACGGTCCCTCCGGATGCCCGGTAGAAGGCGACGATCCGTCCTAAGCGCAGCCGCCCGCCCTCGTCCTCGCCGTAGAAGAACCGGCCCGACCTGTAGTACTCGTCGGTGATGTCTTCAAAGCGCGGCCAATGCTCGTACTGCCTGTTCCGGTAGTCCATGAGAAAACCCCCTCGGGTGACGGCAAGCCACAGACGCTACTGCCCCCCTTCCCGAGATGCCGTGCCGTCGCTGCCGCCGGATTTCGGTCCTGTCCGGTCGCGGGCTGCTCCGCCGCGAACACACCAGAGCCGTCAAGTCACCTGCCTCAGGGCCAGCAGTACGGAACAGCCGCGTCGGCGGGCCGGTCACCGTGAAGAACCGCATCCCCAACTGGTGTCGTCCACAGGCCTGATGGTGGGGAACATCCGCGAGGTGACGTCGCCACGGGCGACGGCTGTCCGTACGCCCGATCACTGCGAGACGCGACGGTCCACTGATTGTCGGACAGTTCAGTCCCGGCCTCAGTCGGGGTTTCTGTGAATAACAGGCTCTCCCTGCACGCTTCTTGTGCCGTCTGGGCCGTGGTGTTACGTTCCCATTAACGGTTGTCGGACAATCTTGGCGACACGACGTGTCGCCGCTGACGGCAGCAGCAGGAGAACCCAGCCGACCTCGATGCCCGTCCGCGGGCATCGGACGCACCACTGTCACAGCACCGCCATCCACGAACGCCGCCACAGGCGCAAGCGCAGGGCCCCCGCTTCATCTCTTGCGAGGAGGAGGCCGAGGAGACAGGTATGTCGACCACACAGCGCAACTCCCACCCGGAGGCACTTCGTCTCGAGCACGTCACTCTGCAGTTCCCCGGCACTCACCGACCGGCGATCGAGGACGTGTCGTTCAAAATCGATCGCGGCAGTGTCGTCGCCGTGATCGGACCCAGCGGTTGCGGAAAGAGCACCATCCTCAATCTGGCCGCCGGGCTGCTCACCCCCACACAGGGGCAGGTGCACTACGCCGGTGACCTGGTCACCGCCGTCAACTCCGATGCGGCGTACGTGACTCAGCAGTCGCATCTACTGCCCTGGCTGAGTGTCCGGGCCAACATCGGTCTGGCGCTGAAGTTCCGCAAGGTCCCCAAGGAAGAGCGCGAGGAGCGGGTCGCCCAGTGGGTCGACCTCGTAGGCCTGACCGGCTTCGAGGATCACTTCCCCCGGGAACTGTCGGGCGGCATGCAGAAGCGCTGCGCGATAGCGCGAGCGCTGATCTACAACCCGTCCATCGTGCTGATGGATGAGCCGTTCGGGCCGCTCGACGCCATCACCCGGCTTGAGCTGCAGCAGGAACTGCTCAATATCTGGCGGGAGCAGAACGGGACTCTGATCTTCGTCACGCACGACCTCAACGAGGCGATCTACCTGGCCGACGAGGTCATCGTGATGTCCAAGGGCCCGGGCACGATCCGCCGTGTCATCCCGGTTCCCTTCGAACGCCCACGCCAGATCGGAGCGCTCGTCCAGTCACCCGAATTCGCCGACCTCTACAACGACCTCTGGGGTCTCTTCGCCGCCGAGCGGAAGGCCGCCGTGTAATACGGCCCTCTCCCCCAGCCGGAGCCAGTCGCCACGCGAGCTTCTGTCGCGAGTTCCTGAGGCGCCGCCCGGTGCTCCGCCCTTGAAAAATGTCAGATCGCCAACCCGGCTGTGCCGTCATGCCCCTCTCCCTGACGTCGCGCCTGCCGCCGAGTGAGGTTCACAGCTTTGATATCGATCACGGAAGAGATCGTCGTCCCGAGTCCGCCCGAACGTGTCTGGGAGGTCATCTCCGATCCCTCGGCCGTCGTGTCCTGCATCGGCGGTGCCGAACTCGGTCCGTCGCACGACGACGGCTCCTTTGACGGGACCCTGGCCATCAGGTTCGGCGGGCTCCGGGTCAAGTTCGCCGCCCGGCTCTCCCTCGACCTGGACGAGTCCGCGCAGGAGGGCCGTCTCGCGGCCCGCGGTGCGGATGGGCAGGGCGCCACCCGCTTCAGCGCCAACGCCACTTTCCGGGTTGTCGAAGGCGACACCCCCGGCGTCTCAAGGGTCTTTTGTGACGGGGAGATCAAACTCAACGGCAAGCTCGCCAAGTTGATCGAATCGGGTGCGGGGATGGTGGTCTCCAGGATGACGGAGGAGTTCACCGGCCAACTGATTCTGAAGTGCGCCGCACCCTCCGAGGCCCTCACAGCCGCGTCCGCCGAGTCACTGGCACAAGGCGCCGAGGAGCCGCGCGCGGCGGTGGCCGAAGGCTCGCTCGCGTCTCCGCCCCGCTCCGCCGGTCTGTTCGCCCGCCTGCGGGCGTGGTGGGCACGTCGTCGGTCCGCGCGGACAGCGCGGCCGCCACAACCACAGGTGGCGCGGGGTGCGGAGAACCAGTCCGGTGAAGCACTCGACAAGGGAGGCCGGCGATGACAACGCCCAGGCTCAACAAGGTGATCGGCGCCCTGGACGCGGGACAGCACGTCTTCGCGACCTTCTCCGCGGCGGACCCGGCATCCGCGATCGAGATGAGCAACTCGGACTACGACGCTGTGGTGTTCGAGATGGAGCACAAGCCATGGGACATCAACGCGCTGAGGGACAGTTTTCAGTACCTGTTGAGCAGGCGACGGGTCTACGAGGCGGACAGCCTCGCGCCGGCCGTCACCCCGCTGGTTCGCATCCCGGTCAACGGCGCGGAGAAGGCACAGTGGCATGCGAAACAGGCTCTGGATCTTGGTGCGTTCGGCATCATCTGGCCGCACATCTCCACGGTGGCCGAAGCCCGCAACGCCGTAGCCGCCTGTCGATATCCGCGGCTGCCCGACGCTCCCCGCTATGAGCCGGCCGGCCTGCGCGGGGACGGCCCGCACGCGGCGACTCGCTACTGGGGCATCTCGAACATCGAGTACTACGCCAGGGCCGACGTGTGGCCGCTCGCCCCCGACGGGGAGATCCTGGTCGGTCTCATGATCGAGGACCAGCTCGGCATCAAGAACCTGCCGGACATCCTCGACCAGGTGCCCGGCATCGGCCTGGTTCTGATCGGCGAGGGCGACATGAGCCAGGAGCTGGGCGTTCCCCGCCAGTACGAACACCCGCGGGTCCTGGAGTGCAAGCGGCGGATCCTCGACGTCTGCGGTGAACGCGGAGTCGCCGTGGGCCATCCGCACGTCACCGCCGGCAACGTCAAGCAGGTGCTGGACGACGGCTACCGCTTCCTCATGTCGGCGCCGGTGCGCACCTACCCGGGCCTGCACAAAGCCCGGGAGCTGACCGGCCGCGGCGGCCCGAGCCTGCCGGGCCCGGCGCATCACGCGACCACCGCACCGCGAGTATCGGAGTAACTGATGATCATCGACAGTCATGGCCACTTCACCACGGCGCCCCCGGCGCTGGGCATGTGGAGGGAGAGGCAGATCAGGGCGTTCGAGGAGTCCGGCACCCGGGTATCGCCCGACGAACTGCGCATCAGCGACGACGAGATCCGTACCGCCATCGAGAACGGGCAGCTGAAGCTGCAGACCGAGCGCGGCACCGACCTGACGATCTTCTCCCCGGGCGCCGGAAAGATGGCCCACCACTACGGTGACGAGCGGACCAGCCTCGACTGGTCCCGCGTCAGCAACGACCTGATCGCCCGGGTGTGCGGCCGCTTCCCCGAGCGGTTCGTGGGCGTGTGCCAGCTCCCGCAGTCCCCGGGTGCCGCACTGGCGGCCTCCGTGGCCAATTCGGTCACCGAACTGGATCGCTGTGTCGAGGAGTTGGGCTTCGTCGGCTGTCTGCTCAACCCGGACCCCTCGGACGGCTACTACCAGGCGCCCCCGCTGACGGACCGGGTCTACTACCCGCTCTACGAGAAGATGGTCGAACTCGATGTCCCCGCGATGATCCACGTTGCGATGTCGAGGAATCCCGCGATGCAGGGCACCTGCGCCCACTACCTCGCCGGCGACACCGCAGCGTTCATGCAACTGTGCGAGGCGGACCTGTTCAAGGACTTCCCGACGCTCAAGCTGATCCTGCCGCACGGCGGCGGAGCCGTCCCTTATCACTGGGGCCGCTACCGCGGAATGATGCAGGACCGCGGCCGGCCGCCGCTGGAGGAGTCCATCCTGCGCAACGTCTTCTTCGACACGTGCGTGTACCACAAGCGCGGCATGGAACTGCTGCTGGACATCATCCCTGCCGAGAACGTGCTGTTCGCCTCCGAGATGATCGGCGCCGTCCGCAGTGTGGACCCGGAGACCGGCCGGCGGTTCGACGACACCAAGTACACCCTCGACTCCATCGACAGCCTGAGCGACACCCACCGGCGGGCGGTCTACGGAGGCAACGCGATGCGGGTATTCGCACGGCTCGACGGCGTCCTGAAAGCGCGGGCGACGGCCGCGGCGAACCTGAAGGAGTCCCAGAAGTGAAGGTCTACGAAGCACTGGCCGAGGCGTTCGTCAAGGAAGGCACCAGCGATGTCTTCGGCATGATGGGCGACGCCAATATGCACTGGATGGCCGCGCTCGCCGACCGCGGGGTGCGGTTGTACGAGGTGCGCCACGAAGGCTCCGGCCTCGGCATGGCGGACGGCTGGGCCCGGGGCGCGGGACAGCCGGGCGTTGTCACCACGACCAGCGGTCCCGGTGTCTCGCAGCTGGCCACGTCGATGCTCTGCGCAAGCCGGGCGGGGACCCCTCTGGTCGCCTTCTGCGGGGAGACCCCGCTGGGCGACGAGGCCGCCACCCAGTATCTCGACCAGCGGCGCTTCGCCGCCGCGATCGAGTGCGAGTTCATCCAGGTGACCCGGCCCGAGAACGCCCAGGAGGCCGTGCGGCAGGCCTTCTACCTGGCGCGGACCGAGTCCAAGCCGGTCATGATCAGCGCGCCGTTCGACGTACAGGTCGCCGAAATGGACGACTACGACGAGAACTACACACCGTCCACCGCCCTGATCGACAGGCGCCGGCTGTTGCCTGACCCGGCCAGGGTTCAGGCCGCCTGTGACCTGATCCAGGATGCCAAGCGCGTAGTGATCATCGCGGGGCGGGGCGCGCGCAAGGCGGACTCGGCCGAAGAGATCCTGGCCCTCCAGGAACGGACCGGCGCCCTGCTGGCCACCACCTTGCAGGCGAAGAACTGGCTGTGCGACCGCACCGAATTCCACGTCGGTCTATCCGGTCTGTTCGGCGACAAGGTGTCGATGGAGCTGCTTCAGGAGGCCGACTGCGTGATCGCGGTGGGCGCCAGCCTGAACCACTACACCATCGAGAGCGGCTACCTCTATCCCGAGGCCAAGTACGTCCAGATCGACACGGCCCCGCACCTGGTGATGGGCAACGGCAGGACGGCTGACTGCTACCTCCAGGCCGACGCGGTCAGTGCCCTGACCGAGCTGTCCCGGGTACTCCAGGAACGGTCCGTGCGGCTGGAGGGCTTCCACACCGAGCAGGTTCAGCGGCACCTGAGCGCCCGGGCCCAGCAGCCGGCGGAGTACGTGCGCGAGACCGGCCGGCTCGACCCCCGCGAGGCGATCTGGATCCTCGACCATGAACTCCCGGGCGAGATGGGGCTGGTGCTCGGCAGCGGACACCAGACCGACTTCGGCACCATGCTCTTCCAGCGCTCCCGTGACGTGCTCTCCAACTACGGCATGTTCGGCGCCATCGGCCAGGCCCCGCTGATCGCCATGGGGCACATGGTCGCGCGGGGCAACAGGCCCGGCTTCGTGGTGGAGGGCGACGCCAGCTTCATCATGCACCTGTCCGAGTTCGAGACGGCGTGCCGCTACGACATCCCGCTCCTCGTCGTCGTGATGAACGACCAGGGCCTGGGCGCCGAGTACCACAAGGCGAAGGCGAAGGGACTGGATCCTGAGCTGGCAACCATCTCCACGCCCGAACTGGGCGCGGTCGCCCAGGCGCTCGGCGGTGGAGGGGCCACGGTCCGTACGGCGCAGGAGCTGCGCGACGCGCTGGCCGAGTACGTGCGGGCCCCCCGGCCCACCGTGATCGACGTTCGCATCACACGCGAGGTGTTGAGCACCCCCTACCGCCGCATCCAGTACGGCGAGGACGTGTGAGCGGCGTGAGCGCGGCACCTCCAACGACACCGCTGTCCGTGCTGCTGGGCAACTACCCGCACACCCGGCCGCTGAAGGAGGGGACGATCCCGGTGGACGGGGTGGAGTGCCACTACCCGGCGTTTTCCCCGCTGCCCCCGGCCTTCGCCCGAATGGTCCGCGACCTGGCCTTCGACATCTGCGAGATGCCGACAGCCACCTACCTCCAGGCACGCGACGCCGGCGTCCCGATCACGCTCCTGCCGGTGGTCCTGGTGGGAGGCACCCACCACCGCTCCCTGACCAGGCTGCCCGAGGGACCGCAGCTGAGCCCTGGACAACTCGTCGGCCGGCGCGTGGGGGTGCGTTCCTACGGTCAGACCACCGGCCTGTGGGTGCGCGGCTGGCTGCGCGAGGAGTACGGCATCGAGTCGTCGGACGTCACCTGGGTGACCACCGAGGACGTCCACGTGGCTCAGTACGTCGATCCCCCCTTCGTGGAACGGTCGGGAACCGAGCGGGTCGCCGACCTGCTGCACTCGCACGATGTCAGTGCGGCAGTCCTTGGCCCCAAGGCCATCGGAGGGCAGGGCGCAGGACTGCTCCCGCTCGTGGCGGACGCCGAGAACGCCGGACTGGCCTGGACGCAGCGGCACGGAACGATCCCCGCGAACCATCTGCTGGTGGTGCGCGACGGCGTCCTGCGCAGCCGCCCGGAGGCGGTGCACGCCGTGTACGAGGCCCTCAAGAAGGCGATCGCGGACACCGCGGGCGAGCGGGACGACTCCCCCGCCGGGCGAGCGGTGGCGGCCGGGTGGAGCACGTCACTGACCGCCTGCCTGGAGATCGCCGGACGGTACGCGCTGGAGCAGGGCCTCATCACACAGCCCGTGGACGTGGCGGCCATCGGGGCGAAGACAGCCTTTCTCGGCCGGTGAGAGAGCGACCGACGGAGACGCGCCGCACGGGTGAAGGAACAGCGAGTGGAGGAGCGGTGATGCGAGAGCCGGTAGGGCTGCGCAAGCGGGGCAACCCGCCCACGCGCAAGCCGGAGGTCTGGACACCCGACCTGCTGGAAAAGGTCGCCTGGCGAGTGAAGGCGGCGGACGAGCCGTTTCGGGGAGTGGCCGCCTCGGACGGCATCCGGGCGGGGCTGTTCCCGCTGCGCAGCACGGGAGCGGACGTCCGCACGGTCCATCGGGCCGCGGAGCGCTACCTCGCGGGCCTGACGCATGAACAGCGGGCCGAGGGCCGGTTCTCGATGGACGACGTGAGCTGGCGCCACTGGAACAACGGCGCCCGGTACTTTCTGCGCCACGGCCTGTTGCTGGAGGAATTCGACGACGCGGGGCGGGAGCGCGCCCTGGCCGTCATCCGCGAAAGCCTCAGTGCGGACGGGTTCGGCCAGATGGTCGACCTGATGCGACTCAACCTCACCATCGGCGAGTTGAGCGACAACACCCAAGGGCTCAACGAGTGGCTCTACTGGTTCTCCCTCTACGGGGAACCGGAGAACGGCGGCCCGTGGGGCTGGCAGCTCGACGGGCATCACGTCAACATCAACTGCGTCTTCGTCGGGGACCAGATGGTCCTCACCCCCTCCTTCCTCGGCGCCGAGCCGGTGGTCGCCGGGTCCGGCAAGTACGCCGGAACCGTGGCCTTCCGAGGCGAAGAGGCCCTGGGTCACGAGCTGTTCACCCAGCTCGACGGCCGACAGCGGGAGCGGGCCGTCGTCATGGACACGATGCCGCCGGAGCTGTTCGTCGGCGCCTTCAGGGACAACTACGAACTCGACTACCAGGGCCTGCCGTTGAGCGCGATGTCCGCCGGCCAGCGAGACACCGCACTGCGGCTCCTGGGGCTGTACGTGAACCGGGCCGGCGACCACCACGCCCGGGCGCGCATGGACGAAGTGCGGGCGCACGAGGGGGACACCCACTTCGCCTGGGCCGGAGATCCCGACGGCACCTTCTACTACCGCTTCCACAGCCCGGTGATCCTCATCGAGTTCGAGCACATGGCCGGTGTGCTCTTCGACAACGACTACCCCTCTCGCCGACACATCCACACCGTCGTGCGAACCCCCAACGGCAACGACTTCGGAATCGATCTGCTGCGTCGGCACCACGAGCGGCACCACCAGTCGCCCACGGCGCATCCCAACCCCCACTGACGAGACCCCTGTTCGTGTAGCAAGAGGAGCAAGACATGCAGTTGGTGCTTGGCCGTGACGATCTCGCGGCGGCCGCGCTGTCGGCGGCCCGCGAAGCGGGTGCGGAACCCGAGCGGGTCGCCATCGAGCCGGTGCACAAGGCCTCCCGCGGATTTGTGAACGAGTCGAACGTGGACGTGTGTGAACTGGCCATCGTGACCGTCCTGCAGGCCGTCGCTCATGACAAGCCGGTGCTGCTGCTGCCGGTCACCACCCTTGGACGCCACCAGCACCAGACCCTGGTGACACTCGGGGGCGACCTCTCGGTCGCCGACGTCGAGGGGCACAGTGTCGGAGTCCGCGCCTGGAGCCAGACCACCGGCGTGTGGATGCGCGGATTCCTCACCGAGCAGTACGGCGTGGACCTGCGCAAGGTGGACTGGACGACATACGAGGGCCACCACGTCGACGGCGCCGAGGACCCTGCCTGGGTGAAGCGGGCGCCGCAGGGGTCCAAACTGCCGGCGGACTTTCTGCGGGGCGGCGTCGACTTCGCGATCATGGGCAACGAGCTGCCCTCCGACGACCGCATCCGCACCGCCATCCACGACGCCCGCCAGGTCGCCGAACACTGGTCGAAGGACCAGGGGTTCATTCCGGTCAACCACGTGGTCGGCATGTCCGCGACCGCTGCGGCCGAACACTCCGCCGCCATCCTCGCCGCGTACGACGCGATGCACGCGGTGCTGACCGCCGGCGAACACGACGGGCCCGTCGCCCTGCACCCGGTGGGCTTCAACGCGCTGCGCGGTGCGTTCACCAAGGCCGCCGCCTACGCACTGGAGCAGAACGTGA
Organism: Streptomyces sp. NPDC102279; assembly: GCF_044766365.1. NCBI lineage: Bacteria > Bacillati > Actinomycetota > Actinomycetes > Kitasatosporales > Streptomycetaceae > Streptomyces > Streptomyces sp. NPDC102279. Next base: position 89,601 of record NZ_JBIWLU010000002.1, read on the forward strand.
TTCCGCGGGCGGTGGACTACGACGAACTCATCGAGCGGACCTGCGCCGCACTCGACGTACCCCCGGCCCGTCTTGGCGGCTGAAAGCCACGACACGGACAGCCGGCCCAGCAACTGAAACAGCAAAGGACTGAGCATGGACAAGCTCACAGTGGTACTCGGCGACTTCCCGCACGCGCAGCCACTGCTGCACGGTGACGCGAGCGTGGACGGCTACCTGCTCGAGCCGGTGGAGGTCAAGCCGGTCATCGGCGCCTACCGGCGGATGATCCGGGATCTCGAATTCGACGTCTGCGAACTGGCGCCGGTCTCCTACCTGATGGCACGCCAGGAAGGCATACCGCTGACAGCGATACCCGTCTTCCTCAACCGGCGCTTCCACCACGGCGACGTGCAGTGCGCCACCCATTCCGGCATCCGCGTGCCACGCGATCTGGAAGGCCGCCGGGTCGGAGTCCGCGCCTACACGGTGAGCACGGCAGTGTGGGTGCGCGGGGTCCTGCGCGAACAGTACGGGGTGGACACCGACAAGATCACCTGGGTTGTGGACGACGACGACCACATCGAGGGCCGGGCCCCTGCCAACGTCGAACGGGTCACCGACGGCCGCTCACTGGGGGAACTCCTGCGCGCAGGGGAGATCGACGCCGCCCTGACCGGCAACGCGGGGACCGGCCGGGCGGGTTCGCCGCGAGCCGGCTGGACGGCGGCGACCGACCCGCAGTCCGGCGACGACGGCCCCCACCCGCTCTTCGCCGAGGCCGACACGCTGGCCGTGGACTACTACCTGCGGACCGGCGTCTACCCGCTGCACTCCCTGATCTCGGTGCGCTCCGAACTGCTGGAGCGCGACCCCAACCTGTCGACCAAGCTGTACGCGGCGTTCACGGAGAGCAAGCAGCGACACCTCGCTGCTCAGCCCGACTGGTCGGCGGTGCCCCGACTGGCCCGCCAGCAGCGGCAGATCGGGGGCGACCCCGTCCCGTACGGCATCGCGGGCAACGAGAGCAGCCTGAACGCGATGGTGCGGTTCTCCCTGCAGCAGGGGCTGCTCGACCCCGCCTTTCCCACCGACACGCGGTCGCTGTTCGCCGAGGGCGACTACCCGGACGCCTGAGCTTCCGCCAGGCCACGCAGCACACACCACCGACAAGGGAGCACCCCCGCATGGACGTCGTCGACGCGCACTGCCACATCATCTCCGAGGACCTGACCCGCTACCCCAAGGCGCCGATCGGAGGAAAGCAGTCGGAGTGGGCGGCGACCCGGCCCGTGACCGCCGAGGGCATGATCAGCCGCATGGACGAGGCCGGCATCGCTCAGGCCGTCCTGGTCCAGGCCACCACGAACTACGGCTACGACAACTCCTACGTCCTCGACAGCAGCCGCGGCCGGCCGGAACGCTTCGTCGCCGTCGGCACGGTCGACCCGCTGCGGCCGGACGCCGCCGCGAACCTCAAGGCCGCGGTCGGCGAGGGCGCTCTCGCCGGTGTGCGGCTGTTCACCAGCGGCAGCACCGTTCCCACGCAGGGCGAGTGGTTCGTGGCCCCGGAGACGTTCCCCTTCTGGGAGCAGGCCGGGGAACTGAACCTGCCGGTCTGCCTGCAGATGCGTCTGGGGCCTGCCACCAGGCAGCTGGTGGAGCTCCTGGAGCGATTCCCCGGCGTCACCGTGCTCCTCGACCACATCGGCTACCCCGACATCGCGGCCTCGCCCGCCCGAGCCGGCGCCGAGGTCGCCCGCCTGGCGGCCCACCCCGGCCTGCACCTCAAGCTCACCCATCGCAACCTCGAGCGGCTGCGGGACGCCGAGGAGCGAGCCGGAGACTTCCTCGGACCGGTCGTCGAGGCGTTCGGCGCCGAGCGGATCGCCTGGGGGTCGAACTGCCCGGCGGCCGAACAGTCCCTGCCGGAACTCCTCGCCCTGGCCCAAGGCGTCCTCGCCGGCCTGCCGGAGCCCGACCAGCGGGAGATCTTCGCAGGCACGGCCCGCCGCCTGTACGCGCTCCCGGGTGGAAGCGGGAGCTGACCTGCCATGACGTCGGCTACTGTTCCCGCCTCAGTTCTCATATTCACGAAAGGCAGAGGCGGTCGAGGTGGACAGCGAAAGCATCGGTGCCGAACCCGGAGCGAAAGCATCGGGTACCCGCTACAGCCATGCCTACGAGGGACTGCGTTCCCTGTTGCTGTCGGGCAGCATCGCGCCCGGCACGCGACTGACCGAGGCGGACCTGACGCGGATGTTCGACGTCTCGCGGAGCACGATGCGTACCGCCCTGGCGCGGCTGACGCAGGAGGGCTACATCACCGGCGAGGTCAACCGCGGGGTGCGGACCAGGAGCTTCTCCGTCGAAGAGGCGGCGGACATCCTGGAGGCACGGGAGATTCTGGAGGCCGCGCTCGCGGGGAAGGCGGCGGAACGGGCCACCGCCCAGGAGATCGAGGAGCTGCGCCGCACCCTCCAGGAAATGGAGGAGGCGCAGTCCCGCGGCGATCAGGACGCCTACTCCCGCGGCAACCGCAGCTTCCACCAGCAGATCAAGCACGCCTCCCACCAGACAACCCTGGCCCGCGCCTACGACACGCTGCTCTACCCACTGGTGATGCGCCAGTACCGCAACCTCTCCGCACAGCACCCCAGGACCGGGTCGATCGAGGAACACCAGACGATCTTCCTCGCCATCGTCACCCGCAATCCCGATGCGGCGAACGCAGCGATGCGCCATCACGTCGGCTCCGCCCGCCGGGCGCTGCTGCTCGACACGTCCCCGCAACCGCCCGGCAGCTGACGGGCGCCCGGGGCGGAAAGGACCACATGGGCCGCCCCACCGCGCTCACCGAAGCGGGACCCGTCGAAGGCATCTTCTGCCGGGACCGCACCGTCACCGCCTTCCGAGGCATCCCCTACGCCGCCGCGCCCGTCGGTGACCTTCGCTGGCAGCCACCGCAGCCGCCGACGGGCTGGGAGGGGACCCGGCGAGCCGACCGGTTCGGCCCCATGTGCCCGCAGTCACCGACCGAGGCGGCCGCGACCGGCGTCGACGTGCCCATGAGCGAGGACTGCCTGAACCTGAACATCTGGACAGGAGCCGCCTACCGGGAGGAGCGGCGCCCGGTCCTCGTCTGGATCTACGGTGGCGGCTTTCGCGAGGGCACCGGGGCGAACCCGCGCTACGACGGCGAGAACCTTGCCCGCGAGGGCCTGACCGTGGTCACCTTCAACTACCGCCTGGGTGCGTTCGGTTTCCTGGCCACACCCGAACTCGGCGAGGAGTCGCCGCACCACGCCTCCGGCAACTACGGGCTGCTCGACTGCATCGCCGTCCTGCGCTGGGTGCGTGACAACATTGCGCAGTTCGGCGGCGACCCGAACCGCGTCACCGTCGCCGGACAGTCCGCAGGCGCCGGCATGGTCAACTTTCTGGCCATGTCCCCGCTCGCCGAAGGCCTGTTCCATCGTGCGATCGCGCAGAGCCACGCCCGGCACTCACGTGACCCCGAGCTCCGCTATCTGTCCACCTCCTACCGCCTGCCCGCCGACGCCGAAAGCGCCGGTGACCGCTACGCACGGGCACACGGTGCGAGCACGGCCCTCCAACTACGGTCCCTGCACTGGCGGAAGCTCATCGACGGCAACCACCCCCTCGACACGAGCGTCGACACCAAAGGCCTCGCATCACCACCGCTGTTCCGTCCCGTCCTCGACGGTTGGGCGCTACCCGCCGGCTACGACGAGACCTACGCCAAGGGCCTGCAGAACCCGGTCGACTACCTCACCGGAAACAACCTCGACGAGAGCGGTGCGATCCCGCAGACGATGGCCGCCGCCCTGCGCGGCGGACGCAGGACCGTGCGGCCGGGCTCGCCCGCCGTCAACGTGACGCTTGAGCAGCATGTCAGCGCCGCACAGCGGAAGTTCGGCGCACTCGCGGAGGAGTTCTTGCGGCTGTACCCGGCCACCACGGACGACGAGGCGGCACGGGCGAGCAGCAGCGCGGCACGCGACAACTCCCGTATCTCGACCGCTTTGTGGGGCGTGGACTGGACCCGCCACGCCACCGGCACATTGCACACCTACTTCTGGACCCACCGCACCCCGGCGCCGGACGGCGGTCCCAGACGAGCCGGCCACGGTTCGGAGATCGACTACGTCTTCCGCAACCCCGCCGGCGGCATGGGGGCGTGGACCGAGGAGGACCACACCATCGCGCGGACCGTCTCCGCGTACTGGGCCAATTTCGTCGCCACCGGCGACCCCAACGGCGGCGGCCTGCCGAGCTGGCCGGCCTTCTCACCGGATGCCGGCGCCGTCATGGAGATCGGCGCGCACTTCCGGGCGATTCCCGTCTCGGACCCGGCCCGCACCGATTTCTGGACTCGCTTCTTCCTTACTCAGCAAGCCTGGTGAACAAAGGAGTTCCCATGAAGTACCGCGCGAACCGCACGCCCCTGGCTCTGACCGCCTCCCTGATGTGCGGTGCCGCACTGCTGACCGCCTGCGGCAACGACGGCGCATCGTCCGTCGGCTCGGACGGCAAGACGACCGTCTCGGTCGGTGTGAGCGGCAACGTCTTCGACCTGTCCATCCGCCTGGCGGACGAGAACGGCTACTTCGCCCAGCAGAACATCAAGATCAAGTATGTGACGCTGACCGCCGCCACCGGCACCTCGGCCCTGCAGTCGGGGTCCGTGCAGTTCCTCAACTCCAGTCCGACCAGCTTCCTGGCCGGCCTCTCCAAGGGCCTGCCCGAGCTGTCGATCGCCACGAACGGGGGCGGCAACCCGCTCGGTGTGGTGGTCAGCGACGAGTTCGCGAAGAAGCACGACCTGACCACCGACAGCCCGGCGGACAAGGTGGCCAAGGCCCTGGCCTCCTCGACGGCAGGCGCCAGCTCCGCCAACACCAAGGCCGAGGCCGGCATCTTCCTCAAGGCCCACGGCGTCAACCCGGACAAGCTGAAGTGGGTCTCGCTGCCGAGCCCTGCCGCCGACAAGGCGGCCCTCGTCAAGGGGGAGGTCGACTGGTTCATCACCTCCGAGCCGATACCGCTGCAGGTGCAGCACGAAGGTGACGGCGTCGTGGTGGCCGACCCGATGAAGGTTCCGGAGTGGTCCTACGGCGACGCCGGCTACGGCCAGGTCGTGGTGGTCAAGAAGAGCTACGCGAACTCCAACGCCAAGGTGGCGAAGGGTTTCGCCACCGCCGTCCAGCAGGCGACCGCCTACCTCGACTCCCATTCCGCCGACGACAAGAGCGTGCTCGCCGCGGCACGTAAGACTCTGCCGGGCGTGCCCGACGACGTGCTGAGCGAAGCCGTCAAGCAGGTCGACTGGCCGAACAGCGCCAAGCAGGACGACGCCGGCTGGAAGAAGACCCTGGCCTTCGTGAAGGACGGCATCGGTGCCGTACCCGACGCGAGCGTGTCCTCGGACAACTGGACCAACACCTACCTGCCGTGACCCGGCCGAGCCTCACCGGAAGGGAGCAGAACATGCCAACCGTCACCGAAAAGGCCGTACCCAAGCCCGTTCCCGACATCGTGGAACGGCCCGCCAGGAACGCGCGCGACGTCTGGCAGAGCCCCCCTGCGGTCATCGCATTGCGCATCGTGGTGATCGTCATCGCCCTGGCCCTGTGGCAGGTGCTGAGCGGCCCCGTCCTTCCCGAGTACGCGGTCAGCAATCCCGCCGACGTCTACGACGCCCTCACCAAGATGCTCAGCTCGGCATCCGGCTGGACCGACATCAAGGTGACCACCGTCGAGGTGCTGGCCGGTTTCGGACTCGGCGTGGCCGCCGGAACCGTGATGGGCCTGGTCCTGGGCTCCTTCCCCTTGCTGGGCCGGGTGCTCGAACCCCTCGTAGCGGCCATCAACGGCATTCCGAAGATCGCACTCGCCCCACTGTTCCTGCTGTTCTTCGGCATCGGCCCCTGGTCGAAGATCACCATCGCGATGACCGGTGTCGCCTTCGTGGTCTTCTACAACGTCTACCTCGGCCTTCGGCTGCGCGAACGCGAACTCGTCGAGGTGGTCCAGGTGATGGGTGGCCGCAGGCACCACGTCCTGGGTTACGTGACGATCCCCACCCTCGCCGCTCCCTTCTTCGCCGCCCTCAAAACGGGCGGACCCCTCGCCATCCTCGGGGTCATCGGCGGTGAGTTCATCGCCTCCTCGGAGGGCGTGGGGCACGAACTGTTCACCGCGGCCCAGAACCTCGACGCCGCCTCCGAGTTCGCCGGCCTCATCGTCCTGGTCGCACTGACCCTCGGTCTCAACGGTGTGCTGACCGCTCTGGACTCCTACGCGCTGAAACGCCTCGGTCTCGCAGCCCGCCGCTCGCAGCCCAAGGGCTGAGCCACGTCCGGCGTCCACCGCGCTCACCCCATATTCGGGAAAGGACAGCCCGCCCATGAACGAACATGCCACCACCTCACCGTCCGTCCCCCCGGGAGGCTGGCCGCCACCTCCCCGGCGGCCTTCCCGCAGAGCCGTTCTGGCAGCGGTCACCGCCTCGGCCGTGACCGCCGTGCCACTGCTCTCGGCCACCTCGGCGGCCGCCGCCCCGAAGCAGCGGGGTGACCTGCTCTACATCGGCACATGGGGTCAGAGCCAGGTGCACGCGGTCCGGTTCGACCCCGCCAACGGCACCATGACCTCCCTGGGCGCCGTGGCGCAGGTCAGTTCGAACTGGGTGGCCGCCCACCCGACCCGACCCGTCCTGTACGTCGCAGGCGGCGAACCAGGCGGATTCATCCGTACGTTCCGCATCGACGAGACGTCCGGAGCCCTCACCCGAACCGGCGAGATCGCCACGGAGGCCGTGCCCGGCGGCAGCGGCGGCCTGTCGTACATCGGGCTGAACGAGGACGCGGACACGCTGCTGGTCGCCGACTTCGCCACCGGCTCCGCGGTGACCGTCCCCGTCGGTCGCGACGGCCGGCTCGGTGCGGTGGCCTCCAGCATGCAGGACACCGGTTCAGGACCCAGTCCGAGGCAGGCCGGCCCGCACACCCACCACGTGGTCATCGACCCGAGCCGCAGGTTCGGCCTGGTTGCGGACTTCGGCGCCGACCGGGTGTTCGTCTACGACTACGACCGGAGCTCGCACCGGCTGTCCTGCGCCACGCCCGACAGCCCCCGCTCCTATGCCACCGCTCCGGGTTCGGGGCCGCGGCGCCTGGTCTTCCACCCGAACGGGCGGACGCTCTACCTGCTGAACGAACTCACCGCGGACATCCAGGTCCTGCGGTGGGACGCCAGAGCCGGGGTGGTGACGCCCCGTCAACTCCTGACCACCAATGCGCCGGGCCACGCCGGTACCACGAGTGCCGCGGAACTGGCGATCAGCGGAGACGGGCGTCATGTCTACACCTCCAACCGCGGCGACAACGCACTGGTCGTCTTCGCGGTCGACCCAGGCACCGGCCTGCTCACCGAGACCCAGCGCCTGCCCTGCGGCGGTGTCACACCGTGGAGCTTCACCCTGCACCCCGAGGGGCACTGGCTGTTCGTCGCGAACGAGGCGAGCAGCACAGTCAACCTCTTCCGCGTGAACCCGGGATCCGGACATCTCATGGATACCGGTACCTCCGTGGCCGTCCCCAACCCCGACTGCGTCAGCGTCCGTTCCCCACGCCTCGCAGCCGGACGTGGCCCCTCCTGATCACGTGCTGTCGCGGGGGCCGGCCGGTCACCGCCGGCCCGCCCCCGCGATGCGCCGCTCGTCAGAGAGCGGTAGCACGAGCATGGCGAGTCCGACGGCCACCGCGGCGAGCCCGCCGACCAGGAGAGCACTGCGCGGGCCACCCACGGCTCCGACGGCCCCGACAGTCGGAGCACCGATGACGGTGCCGCCCATCCAGCCGATCGACCAGATGGACACCACGCGCCCCCGCATCTGCGGTGCAGCTTTCACCTGCAAGAGCGTCTTGGCCGACGCGTTGAACGTGATCGACCCGGAGCCGACAAGCACCAGGGCGGCCAGTGTCAGCGGCAGATCGGGGGCCATGGCAGCGGCGCAGATCAGAGTTCCCCAGATCACTGCCGAGACGGACAGGGACCGTATGGTGACGCCGGCTCGGCGCACCGCCAAGAACTCGCCCACGACCGCTCCGGCGCTCATGAAAGCCGTCGCGGCACCGTACCCCTCGGGCCCGGCGTGCAGGACCGAAGTGGTGAAGAGCGGGAGAGTCACCGGGAACTCCCAGGTCAGGATTCCCGTCACGTACACCATGACCATCGGCCGGAGCAGTTCGGGCGTGCGCCAGATGTAAGCGATGCCGGCCCGGATCTGCCCCTTCGCACGCACCTCCCGCTCGGCAGGTCGCATCTCACCGGCGCGCAGGGCAACGAGGCCGGCGATGACGGCCAGGAAGGACAGGGTGTCCAGCGCGAAGCATGGAGTCACCCCGAGCGTGGCGATGATGACTCCGGCAAGGCCCGGCCCGACGAGCTTCGCGGTGTTGACGAGCGTGGAGTTGATGGCGATCGCGTTCGGCATCTGCTCCCGGTCGACCAACTCGCTGATCAGGCTCTGGCGCGCGGGGCCGTCGAAGACGTTGATGAAGCCGAGCACCAGCATGATCGCGACAAGCATCGGCAGTTGTACCCACCCGGCCCACGACAGCACTGTCAGCAGCGCGGCCTGCAGGGCGAAGCAGACCTGCGTGAGGGTGAGCATCCGGCGACGGTCGTGCCGGTCCACCACCAGGCCGCCCCAGGCCCCCAGGAGCAGGACCGGCAGGTATCGCGCGGCAGTGACGACACCGAGCATCGTGCCGCTGTGGGTGAGTTGCAGCGCCAGCCAGCCCACGGCAATGCTCTGCATCCAGTTGCCGACCACGGAAATCGACTGACCGACCATGTACAGGCGGTAGTTGCGGATCCTGAGCGAGGTGAAGCTGCCCATGCGCGCGGCGCCGACAGGCTGCTGTCGAAGGGACGGCATGAAGCTCCCTTCAGTGTCACCGACTTCGATCGACGCCGGATCCGGGAGGAGAGCGTCGTTTTGCCGGACTCGAAAAAGTTCTGGTTCGGTACTAGTTGGAGCAGGGAAGAGCGATGCGTCGAACGGTATTCCTCGCACGCACGGGGAGGCAAGACCCTGATTCGCCATGGGGTCTGGCAGGCTGTGGTCGGGAGTTCCTGGCGCGGCGGGCCGGGCAGGACGCGCGCCGGACCGTCGGCAACTTCCTTGTCAGTGCACCGAGCTGCGAGAAGAAGTACACAAGCGGAACAATCGCGCGTAGTGCCTCACGCGTCGGTCCTTCCGCGCTCCCGCTCGTTCGCCCGCTCCCCCTCAGCGGGGGTGACCAGCCGTTCCAGCAGCATCACGGCAGCCTCGAGCATCACCTTCTCGGCCTCGGAGAAGCCGGCGAGGCGGGAAAGGAAAACCATGTCCGTACGCTCCGAGCTCTCCGCGAGGACCCTCCTGCCCGCGGGCGTCATCGCGACGAGCGTGGACCGACCGTCGTTCGCGTCCGGCGCGGCCTCCACCAGACCGTCCGCCGAAAGGTTGCTCACGATGCGCGTGGCCGACGACTTGCTGACGTTCTCCAAACGCGCCAGGTCGGTCATCCGCAAGGGACCGAACCGGCCGACCGTCCACAGAGTGGAATAGCGCGACGGCGTGATCGGTGTCTCGGCACCCGCCGGCTGACGCATCTGCCGTGACAGCCCCATCGTGACGGCACGCAGTCGCGCCAGGACGGCCCCGTCGTCCGAGCTCTCAGCCATCGCCATCCCTCGCAGACCTCGGACACTCGCTTCCGTGACGTCACGAGTTTAACGAGCCCGTGCCACCGCGGGAGTTGAGACATCGATCGCCTCAACGCCGCTCGATTGTCTGACAATAAGTGGCAATCGTCGGCGGCGCGACGATGAACGACCCACGTTTTTGCAGGATCTCTTGTGAGCGAATTTCCCCGGTGTTACGGTCACGCCCAACTTGTTCGACAATCCGTGCGGTGGATGCACGTGACCTACGAACCGAGCGCCTCCTTCGAACCGAGCTGGGCCGCAGTCGGCGGGGCTTCTCCCCACTCCCCCGGGCCCCATCCATCACGTGGTGCCCGGTGGCCCTCCAGTAGCGGTCGTACGTCCGTCCCCAACGAAAGGACCCAGACAGCGATGTCACCCGACATGAAGCGTCGAGCGTTTCTCACGGCCGGCGCGGGCATCGCCGGCGCCGCACTGCTGCCCCAGCCATTCGCCGTGGCCGCAGCGGCCTCCGGAAAGAAGGGGGTGATGCTGATGAACCGCATCGGACCCTCCTCGTCCGCCCTCTACCTCGCCGACGCCGATGGCTCCAACGAACGCGCGCTGCTGCAGAAGGCGGCGTTCGACTACCACGCCGCCTTCTCCTCCGACGGCGCCTCGGTGTTCTTCACATCCGAGCGGACGGGCGACGGCAACTCCTGCCTCTACCGGGCCGGCATCAACGGTTCGGGCGTTCAACCCCTGGTCGTCAACTCGGCGATGAACGACTGGGCCGTCCCGTCGCCCGACGGCACCAAGGCTGCCCTCGTCACCACGAGCGGGGACCACAAGACACAGATCTGGCTCCTCGACCTCACCACGAAGAAGCTGACCAACCTGACCGGCACCGCAGCACTCGCCGGCGACCCCGCCGCCCCGGACGGCCACTTCCGGCCCTCCTGGTCGCCCGACGGCCAGTGGATCGCCTTCTCCAGCGACCGCAACACGACCTGGCGCGGTCACGGCAACGGCACCGGCTGGGAGCACACCCAGGAACTGAGCATCTACATCATCCGGCCGAACGGCACGGGCTTTCGGCAGGTCGCGACCCGCGACGGATACTGCCTCGGCTCACCGAAGTGGTCACCCGACGGTTCACGGATCGTCTTCTACGAGATCACCGTCGAAGGAACCTGGGGGGCGCACCGCCCCGAGGCCATCGGGACCGTCGAGTCCCAGATCGTCTCCGTCGATGTGGCAACGGGCACACGTGTCGAGCACACCTCCGGACCCAACCTCAAGGTCGCCCCTCAGTACGTGGGCGCGACGGAGATCGGATACCTCGTCAAAGGCGGAGCCGACGAGGGCCTGGCCTACGTCTCGGGGACACGACCGTCCGTCAAGCGGGCACTGCGCTCCCCGGTCTGGTCACCGGACGGGAAGACGGTGATCTACGAGAAGCTCGACCACACGACACGCGCACTCGACGCTCCTCTCTACAGCTGGGACGCGGACTGGGACTACCGCTTCTGCGACGTGTTCCCCGCGCTGTCCAAGGACGGCCGCCTGGCCATCACCAACAAGCAGCTCGGCAACTCCTCGATCGTCACCATGCGCGCGAATGGTTCCGACCAGAAGGTCGTCTTCGACAGCGCCGCGTCCGGCCTCGACCCGGTGATGGTCGCGAAGGGGCTGGCCGGAGCGTTCCGCCCCGCCTGGTCGCACGACGGCAAGTGGATCGCGTTCGGTCTGGGCGGCTGGTTCCAAACCCGCGCGACGAGCAGCGCCGTGCTGGTACGCGTGCCCAGCGACGGGTCCTCGCATCAAGTACTCACGGACGGCTCCGTCAACGCCGGCTTCCCCAGCTACTCGCAGGACGGCAACCGGATCGTCTACCGCGTGTGGGGCCAGGAGATGGGGCTGCGCATCCTCGACCTCCGGACCGGCGCGACCACCGTCCTCACCACGGAGTCCGACAACCTGCCCGACTGGTCCTGGGACGGCAAGCTCATCCTGTTCACTCGAAAGACGAGCCCGACCAACTTCGACGTATGCACCATCAAGCCGGATGGAACCGGCCTGAAGGTTCTGACGACCAGCGGCGCCAACGACGGCCACGCGGTCTGGAACTACGACGGCCGCATCCTCTTCAACAGCGGCATGTACGGCTTCCGGGAAGAAGCCGCCCTGTACGACGACACCTTCCAGCCCTACGGCCAGATCTACAGCATGAACGCGGACGGCTCCGACAAGAGGATGCTGACGGACAGCCAGTGGGAGGACTCCATGCCGCTCTATCTCACGCAGGATGTCCTCTCCACGTGAACTGAGCGCGAAGGCGGCACCATGAACGGGTGCTGGAAGATCCGCGTCATCCGCGTCCCGTTGTCCGGGCCGGGCAGGCCCCGCAGGAAGCCGGACAGCGTCGCGGCAGCCGGGGCCGCAGACCACCGGCCCTCGACCGGGACGCCTACAAGAGCGCAACACCGTCGAGCGATGCCTCGACCGCCTCAAACAACGGCGAGGCATCGCCACACGCCACGAGTAGACCGCCACCATCTACCCGTTGAGGTCGGCGTGCTGGGTGTTGACGAGGCCTCCGCCGCCCGTTGCGATGCCACCTGTCGGCATGACCGGGGCGAAGGGCGGGGTGTCCTGTCGGCAGGTGGCCTTGGAGGGCGGCAGGACACCTGTGGTGAGGTAGCGGATGACGTAGTCGTTCACGCAGGTGCTGGGGTTGAGCAGGGCCGTGTGGCCGTAGCCCTGCAGGGTCAGCAGCCGGGCGTCGCCCAGTTGCTTCGTCATGGCCTGGGCCGCCTGATACGAGGTGGCCGTGTCGTAGACGGGATTGACGACGAGGATCGGGTGGGCGGTGGGCCGGTCGAACGGGCCTGTGTAGCGCTTGGCGGCCGTGGCGGGCCACTGCCCGCACCACTCGTAGTCCCAGACCCAGCGGTGTCCGAGGTCGCCCGCGCGTTCGGCGCTGAACGCGTCGAGCTCGGCGTAACGGCTGAGCACACGGGGGTTGGGGCTTTCCGAGCAGACCACGGCGGCCTCCTGCTCGGTTCCGGGGTACTTTCCTGCCGGAGGGGGCGCGGCTGCCTCAGGCTCGCGCTCCTGCCACAGCGCTTGCAGCATCTCCGCGGCGCTGGTCCAGCCGGGGTGGACGAAGTACAGGTCCTGCCTCAGTTCCGTGACGGTCCTGGCGTAGGTCCACTCACCCACCGAGTGACGCTGGAGCCGTCGCATCAGGTCCGAGTATTTGGCTCGGGTTGCCTTGGGGCTGCCCGCCGAGAACGCACAGCGGGATGCGGGGGCCTCGCCGCACAGCTTGAGGAACTGGTCCAGAGTGTCGGCCGAACCCAGGTCCGATCCCATGCGCAACGACGTGGTCTGTCCCGGCTCGCTGTCCATCGCGCCGTCCACGTAGTTACGGGGATCGACGTTGCCGTCCAGGATGAGGCCGCCCACCTTGTCGGGGAAGGTGTTGGCGTAGACCGCACCGAGGAACGTGCCGTACGACAGACCCCAGTAGCGCAGCTGCTTGTCTCCCACGGCCTGGCGCAACTGGTCCAGGTCACGGGCGCTGTAGTACGTGGAGACGTACGGCAGCAGGTTCGCGGCGCGCTTCTTGCAGCCTTCGGCCAGCTCCGCCCTGCCGGCGAACCAGGCCGTCCGCTCCTTCTCGCCCACCGGGAATCCGACGGGCTGCCGTGCCCAGAAGGCCGTCGCTTCCTCGGCGTCTCCGAAGCAGCGCACCGCTGTGCTGCGGCCCACGCCGCGCGGGTCCCAGCTCACGATGTCGAAGCGCTTGCGCAGCTCAGCGGGGAAGAAGCGGTCGTACCAGGCCGGAAGAGCGTCGGTGCCGGCTCCGCCGGGTCCGCCGGGATTGAAGAACAGCGAACCGATTCGTTCGGACGGGCTGGTGGCCTTGCGCCGGATCACGGCAAGATCGACGACCTTCCCCGTCGGGTGGTCGTAGTCGAGCGGGACCGTCAACGTCGCGCATTCGGATCCCTGCTCGGCAGGCTCCTCACACGGCTTCCAATCCAGCCCGGATCCCCCGCTTTCCCCGTCTCCCCCGCCACGAACGGCTTGCGGCGCGGCCGCAGCAGTCATGAAGAACACGCACGCCGCCAGCGCGGCGGCGCGTGATGCCATGCTGCCGCGCCGTCCGGATATCAGACCGGGCATTGGATTCCTTCCCATGTGAGCCGGCCACCCATGCCGGAGGTCCCGCGATCTTGAATTCACCTCACCACGGCACCGGTACGCTCGGCACCCGCTGCGCACCCGAACAGGTTCCGCGGTTGTCCCTCGGGGGACCGCCTGCCTACATCGGACCGAGTGCGGTGGCGCGGCGGCCCACACGGTGCGGCAGGAGGACGTCGGCCGCCGTCTCTCGGGCCGGCTGAGGGCGATGGCCTGACGCTGGTCTTGGTCAGCGCCGGGCGAACCCTGGTGGTCGCTTCGCGCCTCGGTGACCGCTCACTGTGCGTCCGGGCCGGCACCCTCGGCGGCGGCCGTATCGTGCCGCTGCGCCTCTCGCTCCCGGCGGTTGCCGAAGCATCGGGACTCGCAGCTGCGGCAGGTGATAGGGGAGCTGAGCGTGCGGGCTCGTGCCCTGGCGGTGGAGTACGAGACGGTCTGCCTCGACAGTGACGCCCTGGCGGCGGCGCGGTCGATGGCCCAGCAACGGTTGCCCGCGGTCTTGGTGGTCGACGCGGAGGGCACGCCGAAGGCGATCCTCCCCGCGACGCAGATGGTACGGCTGCTGTCGACGCCGCTGGCCCGTCGCGCGCCCGCGGTACTGCGCAGCGACGAGCGTGTGCTGGCTCTGTTGCAGGACGCGGGACTCGATGATCGCCAAAGCGTCTTGGTTCACCGGGCCTTCACCGCGTGGGTCCTTGGCTATCTACTCGTCGAGCTGCGGGCCATGGAGGACGAGCCGGCCTAGCCGGAACCGGCATTTCGGCTGGGGCTTCACCGCCTTTCCGCCCAGGAGTTTCCACGACTCCGTGCAATGGCCCCCGCCCTGGCGGAACACGGAGGTCCCGCGGGCCTTGCTGCCGGCCTTGACTCCCTGCTCAAACAACTCATCTGAGCGCAGCGATCCTACGAATACAGTATTCCGTGATGCGAACGGAGGAACATCTCTGCCGTGGTCTTCCCCACGTAAAGCATCCCGGGCAGAAAGGCGGCATCATGGAAAATCTCATTACCGTGGATGATCGCTGCATCAGAGCCTTTCGGGAGCTGAAGTCAAAGCGATATGTCAATACGGTGATATACCGACTGAATGAACGCATGGATGCCTGCGTCGTCGAGCGTCAGGACAATCTGATACACGAGGACCTCCTGCCGGCAATGCCCCCAGGAGACCCTCTGATCGTCGCCTACGATCTTGCTTTCGCAACCGTGGACGGCATGCGGAAGAATAAAATTCTGCTCATTAACCGGCTCCCGAAGAGAGTCGCTTCTCGGCAAACGGCTCTCTACGCTCAGGCTTACGGTGATAGATGGCGACCATCTTCCCCTGCAGGTGGGCGAGATCGGTGAACTCGACTACTACCACCTTGTCGCGCATGCTCGCGGAAGGCGGCGCTGACCTTCAGAGAGCGACCTCCGAAAATCTTGGTCAGGTGTTCCCGATGACCATCTCAAAAAGTTGAGCGGGGAGTAAGGGTGCGCTTTGCCTTAATGGCACTTCTCAGACACGGGGTCCACGGTTCGAGACTGCGCGGTGTCCGCTTCTGATCCGGCGGGGGTCCGGCCGCGCGGGCCGTAGACTCGGCTGCCGCCTCCGTGTCCGGCGTGAGGCGCCGACAGGAAAGGTGCGTTGTTTCGTGTTCCAGGATGCCCCGATCTACCGACAGCTCGTCACGGAGCGCGGTGACATTCCGGCTCAGGTGCGCGGTGAGGCCGAGCGGATCCACAGGGACCTCCAGCGGGTCATGCCGCCGCAGCGGGATTCCGCTCCCGCCATACCCGAACGCGCATGGCCGGACGCACCCGTCGGCCGAGCGCAGGGTCCGCAACCACGCTGAGTTCCCGGCAACGGAGCAACGCGCCGGAGCGCGATGGCCGGCGCGCGGCCTGCACGCATCGGGCCGGAGGGCGGAGGCTCGGCCGGACGTCCTCGCGTCGCCCATGCCGCCCTGAACGCACTCTGCGTTTGCGCTCGGGCCACGGCCGTCGCCGTGGCCAGAGCGCAGGTCATCAGCCGAGCCTGGCGCTGACGCCGTGCCTGGCGCATGAACAGGTATGGATCTGCTGGCTCTGACTCTGGCTCTGGCTCTGGCTCTGGCTCTGGCTCTGGCTCTGGCTCTGGCTCTGGCTCTGGCTCTGGCTCTGGCTCTGGCTCTGACCAGCGTCGACGACACTGCGCAGCGGGTCGTCGACCGCCCCGGCCTCTCTGCGCGCTGGTTGTACCGCAAAGCGCACCGTGTCCCGGTCCGTCGGCGGTATCGATGGCGGAGCGACTGCCACCGGGGGCAAAGGTATCCGGGGGGGGCAAAGGTAAACGAGAGAAGATGGGTCCGGGGGCGGCTGAGACACAGGAGGCTCCTCGTGACGCAGCGGGACAGCACGGTGAGGCGCATGCTGGCGGGGCTGCTGGCCGAAAGCCACCTGATGCCGTTCGAGCGTTTGCCTTCGCGGGTGGCCGAGCACGCCGCGACGGCCGGTCTCCATGACGTACTGATCTACCTCGGAGACCTGCAGCGCCATGTCCTGAGACGGCTCACCGGCCACGGTCAGGACGCCGCGCAAGCCGCGTCCGGGAGCACGACGGAACTGGCGGTCGAAGGCACCGTGGCCGGCCGGGCGTACCAGTACGGACGCGTTCTGCCCACTGCGCGCGAGGACGGCCGGTACGGATGGTGGGTGCCGCTGCTGGACGGCACCGAACGCCTTGGCGTGCTCCACATCGCCACCGACGAGGAGGGCGAGGACGTCCGCGAGGACATGCTGGCGCTGGCCTCCCTAGTGGCGATGTTGGTGGTCAGCAGCCGGGACACCAGCGACGCCTATGCCCGCCTGGTCCGCGTCCAGCCCATGAACGTCGCAGCCGAGATGCAGTGGACGCTCATGCCGCCGCGCAGCTACGCCGATGGCCGGGTGGTCATCGCCGCCGTGATGGAACCCGCCTACGAAATCGGCGGTGACGCCTACGACTACGCCACCGCCGGCGACACCATCCACCTGTCGATCTTTGACGCCATGGGCCACGACACTGCGGCCGGACTCACCGCCAACCTCGCCGTAGGCGCCTGCCGCAACCACCGCAGACAGGGCACCCCCCTGGAAGACCTCGGCGACGCCGTGGAACAGGTACTGCTGAAACAATTCGGTCCCTCACGGTACGTCACCGGCATCCTGGCCAACCTGGACACCGCTACCGGCATGCTGACCTGGGTCAACCGCGGCCACCATCCCCCCGTCGTCATCCGAGACGGACGCTGGACCACGCTCCTGCACTGCCCGCCCGCCCACCCCATGGGCAGCGACCTACACCTGCCTACCACCGTCTGCCGCGAGCAGCTCCAGCCCGGGGACCGCATCGTCCTCTACACCGACGGCATCACAGAAGCCCGCACCCGCGGCGAGGAATTCGGCCTCAGCCGCTTCACCGACTTCCTCATCCGTCACCACGCCGACGGCCTCTCCGTCCCCGAAACTCTCCGCCGCCTCACCCGCGCCCACCTGAGCCACCACAACAATCAGTTGCAGGACGACGCCACCATCCTGCTGTGCGAATGGCTCAGTCCCCGAGTAGACACGGCCACGAGCGCCGCACCCCTAGCAGGAGTGCCTACGGCTGACCGGTGAGCACACAGCAAGACCCCCGGCGCTTGCACACTTCCAACGAGCCAGCCGCATTTCGGACTAAGCGTCTCGGTGGCGGCAAGTCGATCGTCGTGGCATCTGAGCCGGGGCATAGCGGACTGCTATCGGATCTCTCTGCGGTGCGCCGCCTTCAGGGCGGTAGCGGGGCACTCCAGACGCGGGCCTCGACGACTGCTGCTCAGGGCGCAGGTCAGGCACGTCGGCCTGTTCGCACCCGGGGCGCAGCTGCGGAGGCAGCCGGCGGGAGTGGGTCAGCCGGCCCGGGAAACGAGGCCGACGTCATCAAATCGGCCTCGCCCACGCATCCAGGACAGCGGTCCACTTGTCGAAGTCGTCCGTGGAAGGGGGGCAATACGCCGGCCGGGCACTGATCCAATTCCGGTGTGACCCCGACCGTGACCGGGTTTGCCGCGACAGTCGACGGGCGAGGCGAGTGCGGGTCCTCGTGTCTGTGTCTCCCTCCGCCCCCCTGCGACCATCGAAGGGACCATCCGGGACCTCCGCAAACACTCACGCCCCCAAGCATTCACGCTCCGGTCCTTATGAGTTGACGATTGGGGCCATGATGTCGTGGTCGGCGTTGGCGACGGCGTCATCACCGATTGAGGTTCTCCCCAGCGAAGGGCCCACCTCGCATTGAGGCAGCTCGCAGTCAGTAGGCGGCCATGCAGATGGCGACGTAGTGCGCCGTGAACGCCGCGATCGTCAGCGCGTGGAACACCTCGTGGAAGCCGAACCAGCGAGGTGAGGGGTCGGGGCGCTTGAGGGCGTAGACGACCGCGCCCGCGCTGTAAAGGAGGCCGCCGGCCACGATCAGGACGAGCACGGCCACTCCCCCGGTGTGCAGGAAGTCGGGCAGGTACCGTACCGGCGCCCATCCCAGGGCCAGGTAGCACGGGGTGTACAGCCAGCGCGGGGCTGCGACCCAGAAGACCCGGAACGCGATGCCGGCCAGTGCGCCCGCCCACACGATCCACAGCAGCACGGACCGCTGGTCCGGCGGGAGAAGGAGCACGGCCAAGGGGGTGCAGGTGCCCGCGATGATGAGGAAAATGTTGGCGTGGTCCAGACGCCGCAGAAGGGCTTCACCGAGCGGCCCCCAAGTGCCGCGGTGGTAGATGGCGCTCGTTGCGAACAGCATCCAGGCGGTGACGGAGTACACGGCGCAGGCCCAGGTCGCCTGTGGGGTGGGGGCAAGGCAGATGAGGATGATGCCGGCGATCAGTGAGGCGGGGACCATGCCTGCATGGAGCCAGCCGCGCAACTTCGGCTTGACCGATTCGGCCAAGTCGGCCGCCTGCTCCACCAGAGCGGTGACCGAGTGGCCATTTCCTCTTGCGCCGTCACCTTGCGGTTCATGAGGCAGCCCGCCTGCGCGCTGTTCTCCACCGTCTGAAGCGGCGTGAACATATTTGGCCTCAACGGCGTCATGAGACGGGGCTTCCCGTTCTCCCCCGGACTCCTGGGCGTCACTGGCAATCATGTGCTCATGCTAGGAGACTTCGCGTGTCAGCCTTGCGAGAGGTCGGCCCGAAGCCGGCTGTACCTCGCTTGGTGTAGGCCCTCTCGCCGCTGTCCGGACTCCGGCACCCGCTGCTCCTCCTCCTGCCGCGAACTGAGCCCTCCCGTAGCCGACAGATCCTCTCGGCTGTCGATGAGATGACGCCGCCCCAACGCGCGGCAGCCGGGGAGGTGCTCGGCCAAGCCCTGGCGGAGTCCGACCACCTTCCCGACCTCAAGACCCAGGTCATCGGAGAACTGTGGCTCCGGGATCTCGAACTGACCGCCTGGCACGTCCTGCACGCGGACCGCAGATCGGACGACCCCGCCGGACGCAAAGCCTTCCTCGACGCCTGGACGGGCATCTGAGGGGCGCGTTTCGATCGCCGGGCAGACGCCACCGCGGTCGCCCCCGAGCTCACGCGCCAAGTCCGTGTCAACACCCTTCGCACCCGCCGTTCGCCACCCGTCACGGAGCCGGTGCGCGGTAAATATAATCTTCGCCATGTCCCAGCCTGACGAGCTGCTCGTTGACGTCGCCACCCTGGTGGAGTCCGGGCAGAGTAACCAGATGTCCCTGACCGTGGTCACCGGTGGTGCTGTCATCACCGGCCGACTGGCACCCGAGAAGGTGTGGAGGCAGCGGGTGTCGGACGTGCTGACGGATTCCGCCCGCCTGGGCGAGTTCTCCGCCGTCTTCGACACCTCTGCGAAGAGGGGCGGAGCGCCCACGCATCTGCACTTCCATGTCGCCCGGATCCTGCAGGGCACGGTCGGGATCCCCGAGACGGGCGGCATGTACCGCGTGGCGATCAATGACGTCAGTGCCTGGACCGTGGGCGACTTCAGCTACTCCGACCACTGAACAACCTGGGGCAGAGCCCCCTGCAACGACCGTGGGCCCGGCCGGCGCCTGCCGGTCGGGCCCCGTACGGCTGTCCAGACGCCGGCTCGTCAGCCGTTGCCTCGGTCAGACGAACATGGGTGTGCCCAGCATCGCGGAAGCATGCTGGTGCGCGCTGAGGGTGCGTACGGGCGCGGCCTCGGGGAGGGTGCGGCAGGTGAAGCCGAGCTGCGTCATGGCCCGCAGGACTTCGCCGACGCTGAAGTCACGACGGTCCTGACGGGTGATGACCTGGCCGACCTGCTTCACGGGGTACTGGCGGCGGCCGATGATCACGGATTCGCCGGTGCCCCGCTCGGGCTTGATGCCCTTCATCGACTCCAGCACGCTGACCTTGGTGAGCTCGAAGGGGAAGCGGGCGATGACACAGCGCATGTGACCTCACAGAGAGAGAACGGGGGAACGGTCCGGCCGGGGTGAGGCGGTTCAGCTGGAGAGAGCGAAGACGCCCAGAGCACAGCCCTGCCCGTCGACCACGGGCAGGGCACCGAGCCGGCGGGTACGCATCGCACGCTCGGCCTCGGCCATCGTGGTCACGGGCGAGGTGAACAGCCTGTGGTCGCCGAGGAGGTCGCGCAGTCGCACACGGTCCGTGTAGGCGGAGCCGGCGCGGACAGCGGCGAGCTCAGCCCGGGTTACCAGGCCGGTGCAATGGCCGTCCTGGTCGCAGACGACCAGCCGGTGCGTGCGGGCGGCGGTCATGACGGACAGTGCCACCTCGACACTCATGTCGTCACAGACCTGCGGTCCGGACGCGTCCATGACCTCGGCCACCCTCGTGTGCAGGAGGCCGGCGCTCACCGGGCGGGGCTGCATCTGAACCAGCGTCAAAAGGTGCCTCCTGCAGAGATGGGTCAACTTCCTGATCACGAAGGTTCAGGCCGCCGTGTCGAGGACGGTCTGACGTGCGGGCGCGCGGCGTGCCGTCGCGGACGGGCGGCGCCGGCCCCGGGGGGTGGAGCTGCGCTTGGGGCGTTCGGTCACCGGTGCGGTGATGACGACCGGGATGCCGGACGGGGCCTGGGCGCCGGTGATCCGGTGCAGGGCTTCGTCGCCCGAGCGGATCTGGGTGGTCTGCGGCCGGATCCCCGCGTCCGACATCAGGCGCACCATGCCGCGGCGCTGGCTCGGTGTGACCAGGGTGACGACGCTGCCGGACTCGCCGGCGCGGGCGGTGCGGCCGCCGCGGTGGAGGTAGTCCTTGTGATCGGTCGGCGGGTCGACGTTGACGACGAGGTCCAGGTTGTCGACGTGGATGCCACGTGCCGCGACGTTCGTCGCCACCAGCACGCTGACATGGCCCGTCTTGAACTGCGCGAGGGTGCGGGTGCGCTGCGGCTGCGACTTGCCGCCATGCAGTGCCGCGGCCCGTACCCCGCTGTTGAGAAGGTCCTGGGTCAGCCGGTCGACGGCGTGCTTGGTATCCAGAAACATGATCACGCGGCCGTCGCGGGCGGCGATCTCAGTCGTGGCGGCGTGCTTGTCGGCGCCGTGGACGTGCAGGACGTGGTGCTCCATCGTGGTGACCGCACCAGCCGACGGGTCCACCGAATGCACGACGGGATCGGTCAGGTAGCGGCGCACCAGCAGGTCGACGTTGCGGTCCAAGGTGGCGGAGAACAGCATCCGCTGCCCCTCCGGTCGCACCTGGTCCAGCAGAGCGGTGACCTGCGGCATGAAGCCCATGTCGGCCATCTGGTCCGCCTCGTCCAGGACGGTGATGCCCACCTGGTTCAGCCGGCAGTCGCCACGGTCGATGAGGTCCTTGAGCCGGCCCGGGGTCGCGACGACGATCTCGGCGCCGCCACGCAGCGCGCTGGCCTGGCGCCCGATCGGCATCCCGCCCACCACCGTGGCCAGCCGCAGCCTGACGGACCGGGCATACGGCGTGAGCGCGTCGGTCACCTGCTGCGCCAGCTCACGTGTGGGGACGAGGATCAGCCCCAGCGGCTGGCGAGGCTCGGCGCGCTGTCCGGCGGTACGGGCGAGCAGGGCGAGGCCGAAGGCGAGGGTTTTGCCGGATCCGGTGCGCCCGCGGCCCAGAACGTCGCGGCCCGCCAGGGAGTTCGGCAGCGTCGCGCCCTGGATCGGGAACGGCACACTCACGCCCTGCCGGCCGAGTTCGGCCAGCAGTTGCTTGGGCATGGAGAGATCGGCGAAGCCCTCGACGGCAGGCAGCGCGGGGGTGATCGTGGTGGGAAGCGCGAACTCGCCCTGGACGGCGGCGACCCGGCGGCCGTAGCCGCCGGAACGGGCAGGGGCGCCGGAGCGGCGCGGTGCCGGCGAGCCGAAGCGGCTGCCGCCCCTTCCTGCGTCGGCACTCCCATTACGAGTACGGGGAGAACGGTCGTTCGTACGTGTGCGGTTCATGCGGAACCTTCCTCGATACGGCACATATCAAGGAATTCCCGCAGGCGATGAGCAGCACGGAATTTCGAGTATGGACCGATGTCAAAGCAAATCCGGCCGACGGAAATCCGTGCGGGCGTGATTGCTGAAATGAGTGACGCGGTACGGATGTGAAATCCGGGCGTCGGGTCGTTCGGTTGTTCAGGATGCTTCTGCATCCGCGAAAAACCTTGTGAGGTGAAGCTGCGGATCGCTCCGAGCCGCCCCTCAGGTGAAACCACTGCGGGAAATGCGTGCAGCTGGGGCCCGCACCCCGAGGGATGCGGGCCCCAGCTGCAAGTCTGCGTCAGGCCGGAACGATGTTCTCAGCCGTCGGGCCCTTCTGGCCCTGCGCGATGTCGAAGGTCACCTTCTGGCCCTCGAGCAGCTCACGAAAGCCCTGGGCGGCAATGTTCGAGAAGTGGGCGAACACATCAGCGCCGCCACCGTCCTGCTCGATGAAGCCGAAACCCTTATCCGCGTTGAACCACTTCACGGTGCCAGCAGCCATGTCATATCTCCTTTGGGGCAGTACACCGGTGCCTGCACTGTGCGAACACCGTGTCGTCGCGATGATCAACCCGCCGGAAATGACCGGAAATACAAAAGCGCCCTCTCCGGCAATAGCCGGGTTGGAACACTTGAAGCTTCGGGAACCACAACTGCAACTGAGATGGACAGTAGCACGCCGAAACGGCCTTCGTTGGCTGAGTAATTCCACTCAGGCCATTGCGCCAAGAACTCTCAGCACACAGCCTGGCAAACTCTCTTCTCGCGAGCACAGATATTGGCGCACTCGCAGTACAGCGTTCCAAAAAAGCGTCCGCGAGATCAAGCGCTTCATCCGCTTACAGGGGCTGAGCCGTACTCGTATCCCGTTGCCTTGAGAAAACCCGCGTCCCGGCTCGCCCAGGCCGCCGAGGAGCACCGCGGCCGGCTCATCGGCCGCACCCTCTTCAAGCTCCGCGAAGGCACCCCACCGCCAACTGGGCAAACGCTGCCGGTTCGCATCACGGCATGCCGGCGAGAGCGGCTTCCCTCTACTTACGGTGTGGCTTTTCGGGCCGGCAGGTCTGTTGCGACCGGCGTACCTGTGCGCCGGGGAGCCGGCTCAATCGTGCAAGGTCGGCGTGGGCGGGACGTCCTCAGCCAGGAGACGGAGCATGGGGTGATCGGTCAGCGCCTGCTGCAGTCCGGCAAGACCTTCAGCCAGAGCGGCTCGCTGATGGCCGGGCATGCTGTCGAGGGCCTGGAGGAGGAGTCGATCCCGCCGCTCGCGTACTCGGGCCAGATGTTCACGGCCTGCGTGGGTCACGCAGAGCACGACTTCACGGCGGCTGTCGGGACTGGGGCGGCGTTCGACAAAGCCAAGGGCCTGGAGTCGGTCGATCAGACGGGAGGCGGACGGCGGCGACGCGCCCAGGAGCCGGGTGAGCGCCCTCATGCGGATCCCGTTCTCGCGGTCGGCGATATACAGCACGCGCAGCTGGGAGACAGAGATATACGGCGGCCGACCGTCGTTGCGGTCCTGTTCCCACATGACATCAAGGAGTTCGGCGATGCTGCCGGCCCGGCGGGCCGCGGAGCGGAGGAGACCGAAGCCGGGGCCGGTGTGCTCGGTCATGCGTTTCCCATCCGCCGGGCCCGGTTCCTCATCCGGGTCATGCACCCCCGGCCGAACGGCGCCAAAACACGGTCCAGCCGCAGATGCCCCTTGGCTTTGGGCGTGGGCACCGAGCATCCCTCCTCAAACGTATGACGACATGCCAGCCCGTGGGGCTCTGTCGGAGCGCCGACACCTGCCGCGCGGCCTGGCGCCTCGCGCACCGCAGGAAACGCCGTTGCCCGTCGCGGCCGTCTCAGGCCCCGCCCGTTGTCCCCGCGGATTCGGCGGCGCGACGGTGTCCCGCGTTGATGCGCTGGGCTTCTTCGAGTTGGTCTTCGAGGATGATGATGCGGCAGGCGGCCTCGATGGGGGTGCCACCGTCGACGAGTTCGCGGGCGCGGGCGGCGATGCGCAGTTGGTAGCGGGAGTAGCGGCGGTGTCCGCCCGTCGAGCGCAGCGGGGTGATCAGGCGGGCTTCGCCGATCGCGCGGAACGGCTCAGTGCACGTCGACCCCGGTCCAGGCGGCCTCGACCGCCTTGTACTCGGTGCTGTCGGCGCCGTACAGGTCGGTGGCCGCGGACAGCGTGCCCTTGCGGGCGCCGGCGTAGTCGGTGGTCGACGTGAAGTACGTCGTCAGCGCCTTGTACCAGAGCTGGAGGGCCTTGTCCCGGCCGATGCCGGTGACCTTGGAGCCGTCCTTGGTCGGCGAGTCGTAGTCGACGCCGTCGATGCTCTTCGCGCCACTGCCCTCGGACAGCAGGTAGAAGAAGTGGTTGGCGACGCCGGACGAGTAGTGGACGTCCTCGTTGCCGACGGACGAGGTCCAGTAGTCGGCGGACCCGCCGTCCTTGCTGGGCTTGTCCATGTAGCGCAGCGGCTTGCCGTCGCCGTTGATGTTGATCTTCTCGCCGATGAGGTAGTCGCCGGCGTCGGTGCTGTTGTTCGCGGCGAACTCGACGCCGGTGCCCATGATGTCGCTGGTGGCCTCGTTCAGGCCGCCCGACTCCCCGCTGTACTCCAGTCCCGCGGTGTTGGCGGTGACACCGTGGCTCATCTCGTGGCCGGCGACGTCGAGTGAGGTCAGCGGGTCACTGTCGTTCGTGCCGTCCCCGTAGGTCATGCAGAAGCAGCTGTCGTCCCAGAACGCGTTCACATAGGCGTTGCCGTAGTGCACGCGCGAGTAGGCGGCCTTGCCGTCGTTCTTGATGCCGCTGCGCCCGAAGGTGTTCTTGTAGAAGTCCCAGGTCGCCTGCGCGCCGTACGCGGCGTCCGCGGCGGCGGTCGCGGCGTTCGACGTCTTTCCGTCACCCCAGGTGTCGCTGTCCTGGGAGAACAGCGTGCCGGTGCCGTCCTGCTTGTGGTCCAGGTTGTAGGTCTTGTGGCCGCCGCGGGAGTCGTCGGTGAGGGTGTAGGACGAGCCCGACTGCGCGGTGGTCAGGTCGACCTTGCCGCTGTACTGGGTGTTGCCGACGCCGGTCTCGATGCCCTGGTACTGGAAGAGCTTCTTTCCTGTGGCCGCGTCGGTGACGACGTGCAACTGATTCGGTGTGTCGTCGTCCTGGAAGCCACCGATCACGGTCTCGAAGGCGAGGACGGGCTTGCCGCTCGCCGCCCAGACGACCTTGCGCGGAGCCCGGTCGGTGGTGGACTTCGCCGAGCCGTGCTTCTTCGCCAGGCTCAGTGCCTGCTTCTGCGCCGTGGCCGCGGCGATCCGCGGCGTGAGCGAGGCGAGCTTCAGCGTGACCTTCGACGCTCGGCTGACGCCCTCGGTCCTGCCGGACTCGGAGGTGTGCACGATCAGGTCGCCGCCGAGCACCGGGAGTCCTTCGTAGGTGCGCTCGTAGCGGGTGTGGACGGTGCCGTCGGCGTCCTTGACGACGTCCTTGACGACCAGCTTCTCCTTGGAGCCCAGGCCTATGTTCTTGGTCGTCCGGGCGAGCCTGGCCTGCGCGTTCCGAATGAGGCCGGTGCGGGCGGCGGCCGACAGCGCGACGGGCGCGGCAGCCGGTCGGGCGGAGTCGGCGGTGAGTTGCGGGGCGGCGGACGCGGTGAGCGAGGTGCTCATCAGGGCGGCCGCGGTGGCGACGGCGATGGCTGCCGCGAGGGCCGTGTGCTGGTGACGTGTGGTGCGGGAGGTCATGCGAGCTCCAGGTTCCGTGGGGGGATTTACCGGCTGGTGTGGCGTCGGCCGGTGTGAGCTACATGAAGGGCACACCCCGAAAAGGCAGGGGCATGACAACGTACGAAGGGGGTCCGCGGTACATCAATCCTCGACATCCCGTGGGCAGTTGACTGTGACACCCAGAGAAAACCCCAGCGACTGCGCTCGCGCCATGCATCCAGGTCACAAATGACAACAACCCCACGCGCCCTTCACATGCAAGGCACAGACCTTTCCATCTATGTATGCCGCGCGAACTGGTTGAAAGGAGCCATCAGTGATGAGAAGGCCACTGATGCGCCCATGCCACCGGGCACCGGAGCGATACCCACCCTGCGAACTGGCCCGTATCGCCCGTGATGTCGGACCGTGATGCGCGGGCGAGAGCGGATACGGGCCCCGGCGCAGCGAGTTCTCGAACCCGGGGGATCCTGACCGACGTACGCCGCGGCATGACTCGCACCCGTTGCACCGAGCGCGGCTCGGCACCAACGGGGGCCTGGTGACAGCCCTTTACACCAGGAGCCACGTCTGAACATGCCGCTCTCACGGGCGACCTTCGTCGCGCAGCCCGGTGCCCCACGGCCAGGCCACGGCAGGCGCATTGCGGGAACTGGTCACCCAGGCGTGCTCCCGGTCGGCCCCGAGCCCCAGGTCAGTGCCGCGGGGCCGCTCCCTCGTCGACGGGCAGTGCGACGGGTTCTTCGGCCAGCAGCGCCCTCGCCCGCCTGGATCCCGGAACTACGCCGGCTGCGTTGCCGGCTCTGTCCGCCCGCCGCGCCCGGTGCACGCGACGCAGCGCCAGATGAAGGGCCAGGATCACCGCACACGTGACGGCGGCGGACTGCCACAGCAGCGCGTCGAGCCGGTCAGCCGCCAGATAGGCCCCTGCGGCCACCGCGGCCAGGGCACAAACCCCGCGGTCCACGATGCTCTCCACCGACAGCAAGGTGGCACGCGGAGCGCCCTCGGGGATCGCGTCGTTGATGAGTTTGCGCTGTACCGGGTAGCAGAAGCCGGTGAACGCGGCGAAAACGCAGAGCAGCCCTGCCACCGCCCACGGGCCGCCGACCACGGTGCCCGCCAGCGTGGCCGCGAGCGCCACGCTCAGCAGGGACACCCAGGCCGTGGGCGACAGCCGCGACCCCAGCCACTGAGGCCGCGCGGAGGCCACCGCCTCGGCGACCGTCATCGCCGCGAGCACGCTGCCATGGCTGCCCTCGCCGATGCCATGGTGCAGCAACACCGGCTGGAAGAGGTTGACCTGGCAGATCCGCGACAGCGTGAAGACCCCGACACCTTGCACCATCAGCAGGGCCAGCCACGGCGACGACCGGAGCGCCCGCAAGGCGGCTCCGGTGTCGCGCAGCAGCGGCGCGCCGCGAAGCCCGGAGACACCCTTCACCTCGCCCGCCTCGCGGGGAGCGAGCCGTGGCAGAGCGAGGGCACATCCCAGCGAGCCCGCCGCACTCACCGCGCTCAGCACATACGGAGACTGCGGCGCCACCATCATCAGCGGTCCGACGAGCGGCCAGCAGACCACCTTGGCTGCCAGCCCCAGAGCACGCGCCGTACCCTCCGCGCGAAGGTAGTGGGCATCCGCCCCTTCCGCTCGCAGCCCGTCGTACAGGCAGGCACTGGCCGCGCCCGATGTCAGGGAGCGGCCGGCGGCGATGGCCAGGAAGTGGAGGAGGAAGCCCGTGTAGGAGGGCGAGAACACCGGCATCATGTTCGCCGCTGTCATGACCGCCGCACCCGCCCACAGGCAGTTGCGCGCTCCGATGCGGTCGGCGACGAGTCCGGTGGGGATCTCGAAGAGGCAGAAAGCGATGTAGTAGATGCTCTGGATGCCGAAGATCTGGCCGTTGGACAGGCCCGCGTCACGCTGGTAGGCGTAGAAGACGGGCATCCACCACAGCAGATTGAACAGCAGCTGGAACCCGTTGTTGAGGCGGATCACACGGCGGGCGGCCGGGGTCAGGTCCGCCTGGGGAGCGCGGCGCCACGGGGTGAACGTACGGCGCCTCATCGGGCGTACGGGCGTACCTGGACCAACTGGAACGCCCCCTCGTCGGTCATCAGCCATTCGATGTCCAGGGCGTCGTCCGGGTCGCCCTTGCTGAAGTGGGACTGCAACAGCCGTCCTGCCAGGGCCAGTCGGGCCAGCGCCGCTCGCGAACCCGCCGCCAGGTCCGTGCCCGAGGATCCGACGGCCACCGTACGGCCACCGCCCTCGACCGTGTTGTACAGGTACTGGTGCGGCAGGACCGTGCCGTCCACCACGCGCTCGGGCGATCCGGCCGTGCAGTTGAGGTACACGTTGCGGAAGTCCTCCCGACGTGTCGGGTTGCAGGTGACCAGTACGCCCCCGAGGTCGGCCGGCGCGTACTCCTGGATGATCACCCCCATGTAGGTGTCGTCCAGCGAGATGCCGACCTGGTGGCGCATACGCACGCTGCGCGGCGACAGCAGGGAGGCCCACACATGGACGACGGCCTCCATCAGCTGCCGCGCGCCGCGTACGGTCGTCACCGAGTCGTAGATGCCCGCTGCCGAGAACCCCGGCAGGTCCTCGGCGTTGGAGGAGGAACGCACCACGAGGCGGCGGCCGTCGGCCAGCAGTTGCGGCACCGCTCCGGTGATGGCTCGGGCCACCTCGTCGGGCATCGGCGTGCTCCGCATCAGGTGCTGGAGATCCAACGAGAGCGAGTCGATCATGTCGAGCGCGTCGAGTTCGAGCGCCATCTTCAGCTTCCCGATGCCCTGTTGGAGGGCGGGCGACGAGGTCAGGTAGAGATGGTGCAGATGGAACGGCAGCGCGACGCCCCGCGGGGCCCGGACCGTCCGAGCCACGCGTTCGGCGGCCGAGGACCGGAGCCGGTCCAGGGGCGCTCCCGGTTCGCCGAGCCGCGCGCCGAGATGGGCGAGGAGGTCCGGCCGTGGGGGGCGCGGGCGGGCGTAGAAGGCGGTCAGGTCCGCGGTGCGGCTGTCCAGCACATGGTGCAGTTCGCCGAGGTGGGCGGCCTTGGTGCCGTAGCTGTCGCGATCGTCGCTGCGCAGCCGGTGCAGTTCCATGATCGGCGCGTCGCCGATGAGCGGGGCGTCGATGTGGATGCGCTGGGTGTCCCAGACCGGCCGCTCCAACGTCGGGGCGCGGTTGAGCCGTTCCACGGTGATGGTGTCTTCCCGCACGCGGTAGTCGACCCACGCACCGTCCAGGCCGTGCCGCTCGACGAGACCGTCCAGGTCACGGATGATCGCGTTCGGAATGCCCCAGCCCGAGGCCAGCACGTTGGTGTGCGACAGCGGCGTCGTGGCGGCGGTGTTGATGAATCCGGCCACCCGGGGCACGTCGTCGGGCAGGCCTGCCATGGCGACGATGTCCGACCAGCCGAGGTCCTCGGCGCCGGCGCGGTACTCCTGCGGACTGCGGAAGTACCGCAGACGTCCCTGCGCCACGCCCGGGTTGAGGCAGGTCCGGGTGCGGTTGCCGAAAAGCTCCTGGCTCAGGATGCGCGGGAGGCGGGCGTCGCTGACGGTGGCGAGTTCATGCTCCTGGCCGTGATTCGCCGGCTTCATGAGCAACGGGAGGCGTCCGTCCACGCGGTGGCGTACGTAGTCGTAGAACTCCTGGAGCAGGGCGCCGTGCATGGTGTCCGCCTCGGTCGTCTCCAGGACGAGGAAGGGCCGTTCGGCACCGTCGGCGTCCTCGTCGCTGTGCAACGAGAGAACTCCCAGCAGAAAGCGGCGGTTTGGCGCCATGTACACCGAGGCGTTGAAGGCGTCCAGCTCGGCGTCGAGTTGCTGCGGTGTCATGCCGAGTACGCGCGTGGCGATGTAGTCGACGTGGAAGGGGTGCACCCGGGTGTCCAGCAGATGCCAGGCGTCCTCGGCCCGGTCCACCACGACCTTCAGGTACGGGTGTCCGGCGAGCACGCCGGACAGGGTGCGGAACAGCGGCAGCGACAGGTTGGCCCCGACGACGGTGAGGTCGCCCGCCGCGTCGGGGGCGCGCGCCTCGTCCGGTGCGAGCGTCATGCGCGGGCCTCCTCGGCGGCGTCCGCCCGCAGGATGTCCGGCAGGGCGTCCACCAGGGCGGTGAAGTCGCGTACGACGGTCTGCGGGCGGTCGGCCGAGAGCAGACACAGTCCGGCCATGGTGTTGGCGCCGCCCGCGGGGTCGTAGACGGGTACCGGCGAGCCGTCCGGGAGGGAGCTCTCCCGGACCACGGACAGCGTGCTGTCCGCGCCGACCGGTGCCTCGCGGATGACGGTCGCGGAGTCCCACCGACCTCGCCGCGCCCACGGGGTGCCGTCACCGTTGACCGCGAGCACCACCAGCGAGCCCGCCGCGCGCTCGGCGTCCGCGAGCGTCAGCGCCCTGGCGGGCCAGGCGGGCGAACGCCCGAGCAGTTGATCGGTGAACAGGCCGACCAGATCGAGGCCGAAGACCTCTTCGATCTGCGGCACGGTCATCGCGCCGCCGAACCGCGCGGCCGTCTCGATGACCCACATCCGGCCGTCCGCCCCGAGTTTGATCTCCGTGTGGGTGCCGCAGTTCTCCAGTCCCAGCGCGTCCACGGCCTGCCGGGCAAGCTCCACGATCCTGTCCTGCGCCTCGCTCTCGACGGCGGCCGGCGTGATGCCGGCGCGCTCGGTGAACGGGGCCACCGTCGGCATCCGCCCGCTCAGACAGACCGGCCGGAACTCGCCGTCGACGACGGCGCCTTCGACGCTCACGTAGTCACCCCAGCCGGGGCCGTCGAACCACTCCTCGGCCCGTCCGGAGACGATCTCCTCGACGATGTAATCCTCCGACGCGCCCTGCACATGCAGTTCGGCGAAGCCGAGTTGTGCCGACTCCGCCATCACCTGACGCGAGCTGCGCCAGGCGTGCTGCGCCTGCTCGGGCTCGTCGATGATCTGGTGCGCGGTCGACCCCGCACTCCAGGCGGACTTGAGTAGTAGCGGACATGACAACTCTTTGGTCGCCTGATCCAGTTCGGCGAGGTCGGCGACGGCACGGAACCGCGGCTGCGGTACACCGCGGCGGTCCCACCTGGCGCGCATCAGCCGCTTGTCACGGGCGAGGGCGGCTGCCGCGCCGGCACCCCTCAGGCCCAGCCGTCGGCACGCCTCGGCCACCGCGACCACCGCGTACTCCGAGAAGGTGAGGACCGCGTCCGCCTCCACCTCGCGGGCGCGGGCAGTGATCAGCTCGACCAGATCCCGGTGTTCGGTCCCAGACGGCGTGACCACCGAGGCGCACAGCCGCGCCGCGTCGTCCGCCACCCCGACGGGCAGCCCGCTCAGTGCCAGCAGATGCACCGTGGACCTCGCGGCCACCCGCGCCAAAGCATGACCCACCGGGGGCCCGCCCTTGGCATGCACGTACAGCACCTGGCTCATACAGATCCATCTCCTTCGAGGTCGCGGCACTTGAGGCCGGGAGCACTGACACCCTCCGGTCCGCCTCCTTCAAGCGAACCAGTCCCAACTCCCCCGTCAGCAGCCGTAGTACGCGAACGACTCAGGCAAATGCCCTATCCATCCGCGTGATTGGCGTCATGTGAAGATGCCGTGATGCGCTAGCGAACAGGCAGTGCAGAGCGTGAGGGCGCCCGGCCTCCCCGTCTTCCCAGGGTGCTACGGCTTACACACGAGATGTCACCCAACGTCACATCGTGCAGCATTGAAGGAGTTGGGTCGTGAACGAGACGGAATCCAAGGCATGGCCGGTTCACATGGCAGGTCCGACCGACCGGAACCCGTTCGGCGCCCTCGCCGAACTCGCCCCGGCCGCCGCGTTCATGCGCGACGACACGGGCCGCTACGTGTGGGCCAACCACGCCTACGCCCACCTGTACGGGACGACACGTGACGCAGTGATCGGCAGCCATCTGTCCGACCTCGACGAACCCTCCGACGTCAGCCGCTTTCTCGCCATGGACCAACAGGTCCTGACCGACGGCAAATCCGTGCGGCACGCCCTCACCTACCGCCGCCCCGACGGATCCTCCGCGCACGCGGCGGGCTATCGATTCCCCGTCCGCTGGGGTGCCGAACACTGCGCCGCGGGCATCTACGTCGACGTCACCGACTACGTCCGGGTGATGGACCAACGGCAGCGGGCCGAGGCGGACTTGCTCGTGCTGCGCGACCACAGCGGACTGGCCTGCGTCCGGCTGTCCCCGGACGGGCGGATCAGCGAGGCCGGCACCGCCACGGCAGAGATCCTGCGCGTCCGCCTCTCCGATCTGACCGGTCTGCGCGCCGACTCCCTTCTCGCCGACACCCCCGACCGCGTCGACCTGTTCCGGGCCTGGGACGACCTGATCACCGGCCGGCGCAGGAGCGCCCGCGCCTCAGCGGTGATCGTCGACGGGGAGGGGTGGCAGCGCCGGGCCCGGATCCGGCTGACCACGGTCGGCGCGACGGCGCCGGGCGTGACCGGCGTCTGGGCCGTCGCCACCCACCTGGGCCGGCGCCAGCAGGCCCAGCCTTCCCTGACCGCCGCGCAGGTGCGCATAGTCGCCCTGCTCGCGGCCGGTCGCAGCAACGCGGACATCGCCGGGGAACTGCGCCTTTCTCGGCAGACCCTCGACTACCACCTGAGTCGGCTGCGCGTCCTCCTGGAAGCACCGACCCGACCCGCGCTGGTCGCCCGGGCCTACGTCCTCGGCATCCTCTCTCCCCAGGCGTGGCCACCCCGCTCGCCCACGGCCGCTCATCCCTCCAGCCCGGTGTGACCGATCCGGCGGGCCGAGACGGTTCTCGGCCGCGCGAAGGAGAATCCGACCGGCGCTGGTACAACTGCCCCTCCCTGGGCAGCACGAAGACAGCGGGTGCGTACAGGCCGGCGTTACTGACTGACCGATCCCGTGCAGCCGTACGGACAAACAGGACCCGGCCCGTTCGACCGCGACAGGAACCGTCGTCCGGCGACAGTTCGACCGTGCCGGTGCTGTTGCCGCGAAGTCCCCCTCCAGGCGCCTCGGTGAGCCGATACGTCCCCGGCCGAAGGCGCCACGGCAGGACCGGGTGCAATGCCCCGGTGCCGACGTCGACGCGGACCACGTTGGACATCCAGCCACCGATACCCGGGGGGCGATCAGCGCCGCGATCTCTCCGGACCCGAGATGTCGAGCGCGTGACTCGGACGTCGGTCGTAAGGACAACGTCCCGTGCGCCGGTGCGCGGATCGCGGTGTCACCGTTCCGGGGCCCACGTCCGGCCCTTCGACGGCCCGCGATCACGTCGGTGCCGAGGCACGGTGTCCACGTAGCCGCCCGTATGCCATGGAGCCGCGCGGTCCGGCGGTCCTCGAGAGACATGAGCAAACTTCGCGGAAGCCCGCCGGCAGCCGGCGCCCGTCGCACGAGATCGACGGTTCGCCGTTCGGCGCCAGGTGTGGCAGGGCGCCGACCCGGCGACGGGTGTCGGCCGTCGGTTCGTGGACCCACACCATCAGGCGTGCGGTGCCCTTGCCGCCGTCACGGCAGAGGAGGCCGAGGCCGAGCAGCTGCCGCCGCCTTCGCGGAGAAGGTCCGCGCAGGCGACGACAGCAGCCCCGTAGGACCTCACCGCCGCCCAGGAGTTCGCCGACTTCGCCGAGCACGCGCAGAATTTCGCAACGGCCGACATAGATTGCCCGCGGCTCGCGCGTCCTTGTGGGCGTTGAGAAACGGGAGGGCCCATGAACCCGCAGGACCACGAGAGATTTCGGGACTTCGTCGATGCCCGATGGAGCGCCTTGCTGCGCCTGGCGAACCTGCTCACCGGCGGTGACCGCCACGAGGCCGAAGACCTCGTGCAGACCGCTCTGATGAAGGCGCTGGGCCGCTGGCGGCACATTGAGGACCCGGAAGGCTACGTGCGCAAGGTGATGTATCGGCACCAGATCAGCCGCTGGCGACTGCGCAGGCCGTACCGCGAAGCGACGTTCGCCTCGCCGCCCGAGAGTTTTGGCGTCACCGACGGCACGTCCGCCGCCGACCTGCGGATCACTGTGGGCCAGGCACTGACCCGACTGACGCCGCGACAACGCACCGTACTGGTGCTGCGCTACTTCGAGGACCTGTCCGAGACGGAGGTCGCCGGCGCGCTGGGCTGCTCGGTGGGCACCGTACGCAGCACCACCCACCGGTCGCTGGCCCGGCTGCGCAGACTCGCGCCGGAGCTGGGTTCCCCCGAGCAGACCGCGACGACCACCCCGAACAACATGTCCCTGAAGGGAGCCCGCACATGAATGCCGACCAGAACGCCGACCAGCTGGACCGCACGCTCCGGGATGTCCTGCACGCCTGGACCCCCCTGGGGCCGGGCGCTCCCGCGCACATCGCCGAACGCATCATCCGCCGCCGACGGCGACGGAACGTCATGCGCGTCACCGGCGCCGCTCTCGGACTGGCCGGCATCACCTTGGGCGCTGTCATCGCCACCGGTGCGGGCGCCGACAACGGGGCGCAGCCGCCGGCCGCGCGGGTGAGCAAGCAGAGCAAGCTGCTCTGGCAGACCGCGTTGCCCTCGAAGACATGGGACGCCTGTACTCTCGGCGCCGCTACCGGTGACGTGTACTGCCGAGGGATGGAGTACGACAGCATCGGCGTGAACGCCCGTTCCGGAAAGGTCGAATGGCAGCGGAAGGCCAAGGACGCCCACGGCAGCAGCACCCCGTCAGGATCGATGCCCGGTGCACGTGACGGAGTGTTGTACACCTACGCCGATCACGCCCCGGGGGCGCCCCGGGCCGGCACCGACCTGGTCGCCCTCGACATCCACAGCCGGCGGGTTCTGTGGAAGCACGAGCTGGCCGACGACAGCCGAGGCCGGACGTCCGCCGTGCTCTTCGACGGCGGAATCCTCGCCAACGCCCCGACCTTCAAGAGTGTGGTCGCGCTGGACGGCACGACGGGCCGGACGCTGTGGACGTACAAATGGAAGAAGGCCGACTGCGACCGGGCCGTGATCGGCGGTGTCCCGTACCTCACGTGCTCGCCGGACAGCGAGAAGGCGCCGCAACAGAGCACCGTCGTCCGACTCGACCCGGCGACCGGCACGCCACGGACGGTCGCCACGGTCAAGGGCCCGACCATGTACATCGGCACGGATGACGACGCCGTACTGCTGGGCGCCATGGCCGGCGGACAGAAGTTCTTCAGCGACCCCGGTCCCGCCACCCTGACCCGCGTCGACACCCGCTCGGGCTCGGTGACGAAGCACCGCCTCGACGGCCTGCCGACGGGTGTGGTCGCGGACGGCCTCATCCTGGCCACCGACAGAAGCGGCAGCGCCATCGCGTACTCCGCCGACAGCGGCAAGCGGCTGTGGTCGCGCGACCTCGGGCTGACGCTGCGCAAGGTGCGCAACCCCACCATGCGCGAGTTGCCCTCCGCCGCCGCGGTGGACCTCACCAGCCGGATGGCGTACTTCCTCGACCCGTCCGGGCACCTGGTGGGCCTCGATCTGGACAGTGGAGCGGTGCGCTGGCGCGGCCAGGTGCCACTGCCGAAGAGTCCGATGCAGGCCGGAATCGCTCCCGAGCTCATGGCTTACGGCCACGGCCTCATCGGCCAGGTCGGCGGCGAGCTCTTCCGGATCACGCCCCAACTGCCCCAAGGAGGATGACGGTCGGGACGCGGCGAGGGCCGCGCGGGCTCCGTCCGGGGAACCCGGAGCCCGCGCGGCCGGCAGCCCGACCGTCCTGCCCCTCCCACGGCGGTCCCGACGACGCCCTCGTCACCACCAGGCCTTGAGGCACGGACGGCAGCGTGCACGTGACGGAAGACCGGCCAGGCCGGCCACCAGACGGGTCGCCGGCCCGGCGGATGCGCCTGTGACAGAACGAAGACCTCGCGAAGAGCAGCCCGTAACTCGGTGCGAGATACAAATACTTCTGACCGCACAGACAGCACCACGCACGGGGGAACACCATGAAGCACACGCGTATCACCGCTCTCGCCGCCATCGGCCTCGCCGCCACCCTCTCCCTCACCGCCTGCAGCGGTGACGGCTCCGGCAAGGACTCCTCCGCCAAGGGCGCCTCCACCCCGCCCTCAGTCGCGTCTTCCTCATCCTCGGACAGTGACCCGAAGTCGGGAGGGAGCTCGGACTCCGGCGACGCCACCGCCAACGACACGAAGCCGGACTCCGGTGGCCAGGACACCCAGGCGGGCACCGGCAGCACGAACGGCACCGCGAAATCCAGCAACAAGGTCCCGTTCTGCAAGACCGAGGACCTGGCCATCGATGCCACCAACGCCGCGCCCGACAAGACCTCCGGCCGGATCGACATCACCATGATCAACCGGGGTTCGACCACCTGCTCGGCCACCGGCTTCGCCGGCGTCGACATCAAGGACGCCGACCACACCTCGAGCCCCATCGAGCGCGGTCCGGCACAGCCGCGCATCACCGTCCTCAAGCCCGGCGACGCCGCGATCTTCGACCTCGCCTACACCATCGACACCACGGGCAACAGCCTCGCCAGCCCGACCAACATCCTGGTCACACCGCCGAACGAGACCCACACCGTCAGCCTGGAGTGGCCCGCCGCGGCCGGCCAGATCAAGGGCGCCTACACCGACGTTCAGGTCTACCCCACCCACACCACCAAGTAGGAACGGCGGCCGCCGGCCGAGCGGCGAGCTGCTTCACCTCACCCAGGACGCCGAGACGTCAACCGTTCTGAGGCGGATCTCGGCGCCCTCGGGGCGGTGGTGACGCTGGTGACGCTGGTGACGCTGGTGACGCCCGGGACGAACCTCGCCCCCAGCCCTCGGACATGCAAGGCGATGGGAGGCGGCCCTGAAAGATCAGGCAGGCCCGCCCTCGCCGTTGCGGGCAGTACGAACACCCCAGTGGGCGTGAGGAGTTGTTGTGGTCGCGGTCCGTCCCTGCAGGCCCGACCTCAAGTGAGAGCGGCCGCCATCCGGCCCAGCCCTCGCTCATGGACCAGCGACGCCGGGATCGCCGTCGTCGGTGCTCAGCGACGCTGGGAGCGCAGTTGTTCCAGCAGGCGGAGCCAGACCTCGCTGGCCGTGGGGTAGCTCGGAACGACGTGCCACAGTGTGGACAGGGGGACGCGTCCCACGATGGCGGTGGTCGCCGAGTGGACGAGTTCGGCGATACCCGCCCCGACGAAGGTCGCCCCGACCAGCACATCGTCGGCGCGGTCGATGACGAGCTTGGCCCGGCCGCGATAGTCCGGGCGCATCACGTAGGTTCCGGCGAGGGCTGCCATGTCGTACTCCACGCACTCGACGTCGAGGCCTTCCTCCCGGGCCTGCCGCTCGGTCATGCCGGCGCTGCCGACCTCCGGAGAGGTGAAGGCGACCTGGGGCAGCCCCCGATGTCCGGCCACGCCTGAGGGCAGGTCGGTCACGCCGGCGGCCCGTGCGGCGATGGTGTCTCCGGCGATACGGGCCTGGTACTTGCCCATGTGGGTCAACAGCGCCCGGCCGCACGCGTCGCCGATGGCGTAGAGCCAGGTCCCCGTGCCCCGCACGCACTGCTGGTCGTCGACGTCGAGGAAGCCGCCGGGAGACAGTCCCACCGTCTCCAGACCGATGTCCGCCGTGTTCGGCGTCCGCCCGGTGGCCACCACGATCTCGTCCGCGACCAGTGCTGTCCCGTCGTCGAGGGTCACGATGACCTCGCCGCCGTGGACGTGCCCGTATCCGCTGTCCCGTGTGTCGGGCCGACGTACCTCCGACAGGTTTCGCTCCAGAAGCACTCGCACGCCGTTCGTCCGCAGCTCCTGCGCGACGAGGTCGCCCGCGAAGGGTTCGTTGCGTGTCAGGAGCCGGTCGCCGCGCTGGACGATCGTGACGTCGGCCCCGAGACCGCGCAGCCAGGTGGCGGCCTCACAGGCCACCACCCCTCCGCCGATGACGACCACCCGGCCGGGCACCTCGCGCATGGAGGTCACGTCGCGTGAGGTCCACGGCAGTGCGGCACGTAGGCCGGGCACATCCGGGACGGTCGGAGCGGAACCCGTGTCGATGACGACGGCGTGCCGGGCGACCAGGGTGCTGACGGAACCGTCGGGCCGGGTCACCGCGAGGGTGCGTTCGCCAGTGAGCCTTCCGTGGCCGCGCACCAGATCGATGCCGGTGTCGAGCGCCCACCGCACCTGCGAGTCGTCCTCCCGGTTGTGCACGACATCGTCTCGCCGTGAGAGGACGTCGGCCGGGTCCAGGCGGGCCGAGACGCCGGGCAGATGGGCGGCCGCGTCGACCACCTCGACGGGGCGCAGCAGTGCCTTGCTCGGCATGCAGGCCCAGTAGGAGCACTCGCCGCCCAGCAGGTCGCTCTCCACGATGGCCGAGGACAGGTCCGAGTACTGACTCGCGTACTGGGCGGCGTTCTCGCCGGCCGCCGCGCCTCCGAGGACGATCACGTCCCACTCGGAGCGGTCCGGATCAACCTTCGCGATCATCGAGCCTCCTTGATCGCCGGAATTCGACACGCGACAGTTCAGCCTAGAAGCCGCTGCTCCTCTCCGCATGCCGGCTACCGCCGGGTGCCGGGCGGTGTGCGCCGGCCGTGGGCGGGCAGGCGATGGCCTGCGCCTCCCCGGCATCCTTTCGTCGCCGATGATCACATGTAGCGGCCGCCGGTCACTTCCGTGACCGTGCCCGTGACGTACGACGCCAGGTTCGAGGCGAGGAAGAGCGCCACCGACGCCACCTCCGACGCCTCACCGGCCCTTTGCATCGGGATCTCGGCCAGTTTGGACTCCCAGATGGGTGCCGGCATGGCCTCGGTCATCGGCGAGCGGATCAGGCCCGGCGCGATGGCGTTCACCCGTACGCCGTGGTGTGCCATCTCCTTGGCCGCGGCCTTGGTGAGGCCGATGATCCCGGCCTTGGCCGCCGAGTAGTTGGTCTGGCCGACGAAGCCGACCTTGCCGGATATGGAGGAGAGGTTCACGACGGCACCGGAGCGCTGTTGGCGCATGACGGCGGTGGCCAGTCGCGTGCCGTTCCAGCACCCTTTGAGATGGACGTCGATCACCTGCTCGAACTGCGCCTCGGTCATCGTGCGCATGGTCGCGTCGCGGGTGATGCCCGCATTGTTGACCATGACGTCGAGGCGGCCGTACGTGGAGACGCACCGGTCGATGGCGGCCTGGACGTCACCGGCGTCAGTGACATCGCATGCCGCCACCGTGACCTGGTCCCCCGCGTCGAGGAGTTCGGCGGCGCGCCGACCGGCGTCGGCGTCGAGGTCGGCGATGACGACCCGCGCGCCCTCGCGCAGGAATGTCTCGACGATCGACAGCCCGATGCCCTGGGCTCCTCCCGTGACGATCGCGGTTCGCTCGCTCAGCAGACTCATGGGTGTACTCCAAGAAGGGGGTGTGCGGACAGCGCGTGCCGGTACGCGCCGGCCTC
Source organism: Streptomyces sp. NPDC102279 (assembly GCF_044766365.1). NCBI lineage: Bacteria > Bacillati > Actinomycetota > Actinomycetes > Kitasatosporales > Streptomycetaceae > Streptomyces > Streptomyces sp. NPDC102279. Next base: position 129,101 of record NZ_JBIWLU010000002.1, read on the forward strand.
GAGCCGGCCGAGCGCGTCGGACAGGTTCGCGTGGTGTGCGATCGGTGCGACGAGCACCAGATGGTCGAGATGATCGACGTCGAGTCGCAGCGGCGCGAAGCGCGGGCCGGTCAGTTCGTAGGCGCCGGTCCGGCGATGTGCCTCGCGCGAGCCGATGCCGTACGCCGAATTCAGTGAATGTCCCGGAGCCGCTGTCAGCAGAGTGGTACCGCGGTGGTCCGCGTCGGCGACGAATGTCCGGTCACGGGTACGTGCCTGGGCCAGGGCATGGCCGAGCAGGGCCGGTTCGATGAGTGGAAGGTCCGCGGGCAGCGCGGCCACCCCGCACCCTGGACGGGTCGCCCGGGCCGCCCACTCCCCCTGGCGCAGCGCCTCGTTGAGGCCGGAGCCCGGAGCAAGGACATGCCGTACGCCGAGGTCCTCGACCGCGGCCAGGTCCCGGGCCCGGTCGAGGACGACGATCACTTCGGCGACTCCGGGAGTAGCGCGTGCGGTCGTCACGGTGTCGCGGAAGAGCGCGCGGGCCACTCGTCGGCGGTCCTGCCCGTCCAGTTCCAGTCGGCTCTTGGCCAGCCGGAGGTCCTTCTGCGGGACGACGACCACCCATTCCCATGGCGTCACCGGACGAATCCGACGCTGAGCGGCACGACGCGGTGCACTTCCGTGTCGAACCGGCGTGCGGCCTGGGCTCGTTCGGGGGTGACGTCGCCGTATGTGGTGGTGCGCTGCCGGGTGGGCCGGCCCGCTGTGGCCGCCAGTTCCTTGATTCCGGCGATCGTCTTCATCGATCCGTTGGTCGATCCGGCCATCCGGCTGATCGTCTCCTCCATGAGCGTGCCGCCGAGGTCGTTGGCCCCGCCGCGCAGCATCTCCTCGCACTGTTCGGGAGAGAGCTTCACCCAGGAGCACTCGATGTTGTCGATCCGGCCGTGCATGAGCAGCCGCGCGAGGGCGTGAACAGCGCGGTTGTCGCGGCGCGAGGGTCCTGGACGGGCGATGCCCGCCAGGTAGATGGGTGAGCTCTGGTGCACGAACGGCAGTGGTACGAACTCCGTGAATCCGCCCGTGTCCTGTTGCAGCTTCACCAGTGTTCGCATGTGGTCGACCCAGTGACGCGGCTCGTCGACGTGGCCGTACATCATGGTCGCTGTCGTTCGGATGCCGAGTTCGTGCGCGGTGCGGATGACACGGAGCCATTCAGCCGCTGGGAGCTTTCCTTTGGTCAGTACCCAGCGCACCTCGTCGTCCAGGATCTCGGCGGCTGTGCCCGGCAGGGAGTCGACGCCGGCCGCCCGTGCTTCGGTCAGCCATTCGGCGACCGAGATACCCATCCGCGAGGCGCCGCTGATGATCTCCATGGGTGAGAAGGCGTGCAGGTGGATGTCGGGACGGCGTCGCTTGACCTCGCGGGCGAGGTCGAGATGGACGGTGCTGGGCAGCGCGGGGTCGATGCCGCCCTGCATGCAGATCTCCGTCGCGCCCACGTCCCATGCCTGCTCCACGCGCTCACCTACCTCATCGAGGGAGAGGCGGTAGGCGTCCGCATCGGTGGCTCGCTGGGCGAAGGCACAGAAGCGGCATCCGACGTAGCAGACGTTGCTGAAGTTGACGTTGCGGTTGACCACGTACGTGACGACGTCGCCCACTGCCGAGCGGCGGACCTGGTCGGCGAGCCGGCACAGCGCGTCGAGTTCCGGTCCGTCGGCGTACGCCAGTGCCAGCGCCTGGTCATGGGTGAGGCCCGCCGGGTCGTGCTCGGCCGCGCGCAGGGCTGCGGCCACATCGCTGTCCAGCCGCTCGGTGCCGCGGGCGCCGCCCGATGCCGGCCTGTTGTCGAGCTGCTCAGCCAGGACCTTCCAGTCGCCGAAGGCGTTGTCGAAGTCGCCGCGCGTGCTGGTCCGGCGGCCCTCCTGATCGATCGCGACATGGAGGTCGGTGCGTCCGGAGGAGACCACTTCGGCAGCCTCCTGCCAGGGCAGGCCCGCCGGGAGGACGTCTGCCGCCAGTCCTGTGGCCGGGTCCGCCAGTGCCTCGAGGTGCGGGAGCACCCGGGCGTCGGCCCAGGGGCTGCCCGCACGTAGGTACTCCGGCTGCACGGCCAGCCGCTCGCGCAGTTCGAACCCGGCATCCGCGGTCAGCTCCGCCAGCCTCTCCAACTGCGGCCAGGGACGCTCCGGGTTCACATGGTCGGGGGTCAGCGGCGAGACCCCGCCCCAGTCGTCCACTCCTGCGGCGAGCAGCCGGCGCAGTTCTTCGGGGTCGGTGAGGTTGGGCGGGGCCTGGATCCGCATCCGGGGGCCGAGCAGGACCCGGGCCACCGCGATCACGGCGAGGTACTCCTCCAGATCCGCGTCCGGTGTGGCCATCATGGCCGTGCCGGGTTTGGCCCGGAAATTCTGCACGATCACTTCCTGGACCGCGCCGTACTGCCGGGCGAGGCGGCGGAGCTCCAGCAGGGAGTCGACACGGTCGGCCGGACGCTCGCCGATGCCGATCAAGATCCCTGTCGTGAAGGGGATGTTGGTCCGTGACGCGTCTTCGATGGTCCGCAGCCGCAGCGCCGGTTCCTTGTCCGGCGAGCCGTAGTGGCAGCCGCCCGGTTCGGCCCACAGCGAGCGCGCGGTGGTTTCCAGCATCAATCCCATCGATCCGGCCACGGGCTTGAGTCGCTGGAGCTCCGCCCAGGACATCACGCCGGGGTTGAGGTGCGGGATCAGCCCGGTCTCCTCAAGGACGAGGATGGCCATCGCGCGGAGGTAGGACAGTGTGTCCTCGTAGCCGCGGGCGTCCAGCCAGTCGCGGGCGGCCTGCCAGCGGTCCTCCGGGCGGTCGCCAAGGGTGAAGAGGACTTCCTTGCAGCCCAGCCGGGCGCCCTCGCGGGCGATGTCCAGCACCTGGTCGGGGGCGAGATATGCCTCCTCCACCCGGCCCGGCGTGGTGGCGAAGGTGCAGTAGTGGCAGCGGTCCCGGCACAGTCGCGTGAGTGGGACGAACACCTTCTTGCTGTACGTCACCACTCCGGGCCGTCCCGCGTCCCGGAGCCCCGCCGACCGGATGGACGCCGCGACCTCGCACAGCCGGGTGAGGTCCTCTCCCCGCGCTTCGAGCAGGGCGACGGCTTCCTCGCGGTCGATGTTCTTGCCCGCCCGGGCTCTCGCCAGCGCGCGGCGTACGGATGTGGTGGTCACTGTGACCTCCTCGCGTGGACGGCGGAGCGCATCAGCCGGCCCTCAGTCCCATGGAACGGGCGATGAAGTCGAGCTGGACGGACGGCGGGCCGGCGACGACCCGGGCGATGATGCCGTCGGAGTGGTGCATGGGAAGTGTGTGGTCGCGGACGTAGCCGTAGGCGCCCTGGATCTGGATGGCCAGTGCTGACGCCTCGGCGTAGATCTGCCCGGTCAGGAACTTGGCCATGGTGCTCTCCGTTTCGCAGGCGATGCCGGCGTCGAAGAGTGCGGCCGCACGCTGTACGGCGCATCGGGCGGCGTCCATGCGGACGTACATCTCCGCCAGGGGAAGGCTCACCCCCTGGTAGGAGGAGATGCTCCGGCCGAACTGCATGCGCTCGTTGGCGTAGGCGACGGTCATGTCGAGTACCGAGGCCACGCTGCCGAGGAAGCCGGAGCTGATCATGATCCGTTCCAGGACGAGGCGTTCCTTGAGGATCTGCCAGCCCTGTCCCGGCCGGCCGAGCAGTGCGGTGTCGGGCAGCTGGACGTCGTGCAGGAACACCTCGTAGATGCCGCTGATGTTGCGGCCCAGTGCCGGCATGCGGCGGACCTCGACGCCCGGGTGGTCGGCCGGTACCAGGAAGACGGCCAGGTCGTCCCGCTTGCGTCCGCTGTCGCCAACCTTGACGAGCAGTTCCATGACCGCGCCCGGCAGTCCGGCGCCCTCGCAGTAGGTCTTCTGGCCGTTGATGACCCAGCCGCCGTCGGTGCGCTCGGCTCTCGTGGTGACGCTCGCGGCGTCGGAGCCGACGTCGGGCTCGCTCACCCCTATGGCGAACCGACCGTCGCCGCTGAGCACCGGCGCCGAGTAGGTCTGCCGCTGGCCGGGGGTTCCCCAACGGACCAGGTCGCGGATGCCGCTGAAGTTGAGGTTGAGCAGCGCCACGAGGTCTGAGCTGGCGCGGCCCACCTCCTCGCACAGGGCGGTGAGCAGGCCGGCGAGGTTCTCTACGGGCTCGTCCGCGTCCGCGACCATGTCGTACCAGCCGAGCTTCGCGATCTCGCGGTAGAGCTGTTCCGGGTAGGAGCCCTCTTCGTCCCAGATCTGCACGTCGCGCTCCGGGGCGTTGCGTGAGAGGAACTTGCGGGCAGTGGAACGCAGTTCTGCTTGTTCTTCGGTGTCCATGAAGGCGCTTGCGCGCATGGTCGTCGCCTTTCCTAGGGGATTCGGGCGGTTGGTTCGGTGCCGCTGTCTCAGGGGAGTTCAGGTGGTGAGCGCAGTCCGAAGGTGGTGGAGAAGGTCGGGCGGCGCGGCGGCGAACTGGTCGGCGAGGTGGCGCGCGCGGCTGTCGAGGTCCGGGGCGGCGACGACCTCGACCAGTCCCAGCCGGGCCAGGTCGTCCGCGGTGAAGCGTTCGTCGGCGGCGAGCAGCCGGAACGCGAGCGAGGGCCCGGCACAGTCGCGTAGTCGCCGCACTGTGGCGTCCGGGGGGAGAAAGCCGAGGCGGAGTTCCGGGAAGCGAAAGGCCGCCTCGGGCGCCGCCAGGATCACTGTCGCGGCCGTGGCCAGGGCCCAGCCCCCGCCGACAGCCGGTCCTTGAACGGCGGCGACCGATGCGGGGAAGGACTCGATGAGGTCGCAGACCTGCTCGATCAGCCGTCGGCGCAGGCCGGGTTGTCCGATCGCGGTGCCGTCGTCGGCGCGGATGTCGGCTCCCGCGCAGAAGGCGGTGCCCTCCGCCCGCAGCACCAGCACGTCCGCGCCGTGGGCGCGGGCCTCATCGAGCGCCGCGGCCAGTTGCCGGAGCAGCGGGATGTTGAGGGCGTTGCGGGCGTCGGGGCGGTTCAGCGTCACCGTCGCCACCGTGCCGTTCTTCTCCACCAGGCACAGTCCCGCGGCCTGGTCCGCGTCGATGTTCACAGGATCTCCGGGAGGATCTTGGAGGTGAGCAGTTCCACCGCTTCCGCCGGGTCCGGGCCGACGGGGGCCCCGACGTAGGCCTCGGTGAAGCCCGCGCCACGCGCGTACTCCAGCAGTTCCATGAGCGCGTCGATGCAGTCGGTGGGCGTGCCCGAGATGATCAGCTGGTCGGCCACTTCCTGGGGCAGCAGTTCGGCGGCCTCGCGCAGACTCACGCCTGCCTTCACGGCTTCCCGCGTCGGCATGTAGTCGGACTGCTCGAAGCCGGCCCGCTGCAGGCTTTCGTGCGGCTGCTGCGCGACGATCAGCGTGGCCTGCCTGCGCGCCGCGGCGGTGGCACGGTCGCGGTCCGCGGAGACGGAGACGTTCACGCCGTAGATCCGGGTGAACCCGGCGCGGTCGCTGCGCTCACGGCCGCGTTCGAGCCGATCGAGATTACTGACCGTGTCGAACTGGCCGCTGCGGAACGCTGCCAGGCTGTGGGCCGGGAAGTTGCTCGCGCAGATGACGCCGTCGGCCAGCTCGCCCGCCATCTCCAGGACCTGGGGTCCCGCGCCGGCGACGATCACCCGCACAGCGGGGTCCTCGACCCAGTCGAGCGACACCCGCGCGTCCTCGCGCAGGCCCAGGTCCGCGCAGGTGAGGGGGAAGTCGCCCAGCCGGACGATGTCGCCCCGCCACAGTGCCCGGCAGATCCTGATGAGCTCCGCGACGCGGCCGACGGGACTGCGCCGCTCCATCAGTGCGCTCACCAGACCGCCACCGGTGCCGATCCCCATGCTGACCTGGCGCCCCGGCGGCATGAACTCCGCCAACGTGGCCATCGTGGAGGCCTGTTCCAGGGGGTTGCGACCGAACGGGAACGTCACCGCCGTGCCCACACCCGCCCCGGTGCGGGCCGCGATCGCGCCCAGGACGGCGCCCACTCCTCGCGACTGCATCTGGTCGGTGACCCAGATCGTCTCGAAGGTGCGGGCGGCGACCTCGGCGACCTCCACGATGCTCGGTCCGGCCGCCCAGGCATGGAGCTGAATACCCTTGATCATCGAGCCTCAATTCATTGATGAACCGTGTCCACGATGTGGAACAGGTGGAGTAGCGATTCACTCCGGTCAAGACCCCTGAATGCCCTCCGGCTGGTCGAACGCAGCCGTACTCAAAGGCAACGGAACGATCCGAGGATCACCTGCGGGCGACGACGTAATCGGGCTCGACGAGGTAGGTGCTCTCGATCTTCTCGATCAACGGCCCGGTCGCTTCGGTGCGTTCCTTCAGCGCGATCCACCGCGGATCGGCCCGGAAGGACTCCCAGAACGCGACAGCCGCGGCGACGTCCGCGAACGCGCAGAGATAGACGATCCGCCGCCGCTCGTCCGCCGCGTGCCAGAACCCCCGAAGGTCCAGTCCGACCTCGTCGAAGAGATCGAGGGTCTCCTCACCGAATCGCCGGTGCAGGTCCTCGGCCCGATCGGGCAGCGCGACGTATTCGCGCAGTTCGAGGATCACGCCGGGATTCCCGAGATCGCGACCCCGGAGCGCGTCTTGTAGCGGCGGTTGATGCCGATGAGCACGGCGGTGAGCGGCTCCAGTTGGCGTGCCAGACGCAGCGCACCGCCGTCGACACCGGATCGCCCGGTGATCGTCGCGGCGAGAGCGGCGACCTGCTCCTTCGCGTCCCGGTCGTCGCCGACGACCAGGACGTCCTCGTGCTCCAGGGGCCCCTCCGCATCCCACAACGACACCGCGGAGAGGTGGTGGAACGCGCCGACGACGACTGCGTCAGGGACGAGTTGCTGCGTCTGTTCCGCGGCGCTGCCCTCCTCGACGTCCAGCCCGTAGGCGCCGCGCTTGTCGAAACCCAGCGGGTTGACGCAGCTGATCACCAGCTTCCCGGCGAGGTACGGGGCGAGGTCGCGCACCAGTTCCTTGTGGCCGTCCCACGGCACGGCGAGGAGGACGGCCCCGGCCGCCTGGACGGCGGCCGTGTTGTCGAGGCCTCGCACCTGCCCGCCTGGGCCGATGCGCTTCCGGATCTCCCGCGCGGCCTCCTCGGCGCGCTCGGCCGAGCGTGATCCGATGACGACCTCGCGACCCGCTCGGGCGAAATGCAGGGCCAGGCCCTTGCCCTGCGGGCCGGTCCCTCCCACCACGGCAATGGTGTGTTCACCCATGGTCGGGTGCTCCTTTCGAAAGGTGCCGTCAGCCGGTCACCGGACAATCGATACGGGCTCAGAGTCGGTCGGCGGCCCGGCGGAACCGCGCCGGGCAGCTGAGGTCAGAAGGGTCGGCCGGCGGCTTCCTCGACGCCGCCCACGGGATAGTCGGACGGCACCTGCCCACCGCTGCGGACGGTGATGGCCCGAGCGGCGGTCACCAAGTACGGGGCCAGCTCGTCGATGTCGTGCGCCGTGAGATCCGTCCCGATGCCGAGCAGCGTGATCAGGAGACAGGGATGTCCGTCACGGCCGAAGACAGGGAATCCCACGACGTTGAGCTCGGGCGCGTACTCACCGAAGACGGCGCCGAAGCCCAGTGCGCGTAGCTCCGCGCGGCGCGGGCCGCCCTCTTCCGCCGCCGCGGGAACTCCGTCGTGCCACGCGTCGGCCAGCCGGCTGAGCAACGGCGCCTGCTGGTCGAACCGGGAGCCGATCTCGATCGTGATCTTGATGTCCTTGCGGCTCTCGATCTTGGCGATCGCGGTGAAGTGCCCGTCCGGCATCGGCTGGATCGCGAGACAGGCCAGTTCGGTTCGCTCGGCCAGCCGCTCCATGAACGAGCGCGCCTCGGCGACCGGCGTGATCCGGGTGACCGCCGTGACGCCGTACTCCACCAGCAAGGGCCCCAGGTTGTACCGGCGACTCGCACCGTCGTAGTTCATGAGGCCCTCCCGCACCATCGTCCGAATGAGATTCGACGCCGTACTCTTGGCAAATCCACAGGAGTTGGCGAGCTCGGTGAGCGTCGCCCCCTTGGCGTGCCGGACCAGGTGGTCCAGCACCCGTACGGTGCGCGACACCGCCGGCACGAGATTTCCGGAGTCCTGCTCGCCGGTATCGCCCGCATCGCCGTCAGCACCGTCGACAGTCCCGGTGCTGCGTTCGGAGAGCCCTCGCGTCACGTCTCCTGCTTTCCGTTCAGGGATGACTCATCCGTGCGCAGCGGCGTCCCCTACCAGTTCGACGAAGTGGAAGAGCGTGCCGTCGGGGTCGACGGCAAAGAGGATCCGCCAGCCGCTCGTACCGTCTGGACCCATGACGGTCTGCGGCGTGTGCAGGAATTCGACGCCCGCGGCGCTCAGCCGGTCGTACTCGCCCTGGATGTCGTCGGTCAGGATCGAGAACCGGCACAGGCCGGGGTTGACGGTGTCGGCGATGGAGCGCTCACGCGTCGCCGGGACGTCACGCCACTCGATGATGTCCAGCATCGCCTCATCGGGCGAGTTGTTGAGCCGCATGTGCGCGAAGCGCAGTTTGCTGCCCTTCTCGATCATGAACGCCCGCGCCAGATTGACGTCGTCGACAACCTTGTCCTGCACGACCTCGAAGCCGACGTGCTGGTAGAACTCGATCGAGCGGTCCATGTCGGTGACGTTGATTCCCACATGCCAGAACTTGCGCATGACGATTCCTTTCAACGGTGCGTTGTTGGTGGTCGCGGACCCGGATGCGCCCCTCGTACGGGCGGCAGGGCCGGGTGCGGAACGAAGGCCTGCAGGCGGGGGTGCCTTCGGGCGAAGACAGATTTCAGCAGCACGTCTCGGAGGTCTTCGGCTTGCCTGCCGCCGGCCCCGAGAGCCGTCGTTTCGTGTCACTGGCTCCGTGCGGTGAGCAGGCGTCTGAGCAGCTTTCCGGTCTCGTTCCTCGGCAGGGCCTCGACCACCTCGAACTGACGGGGTCTGGCATGCGGGCCGACCGAGGTGGCCACCAGTTCGCCCAGCTGGGCGCGGAGCGGCTCGTCGAGCACGCCGTCGTCCTCGTCCTCGATGAGCCTGAGGAACACCTTGATCTGCTGGCCGATCCGGTCGTCGGGTATGCCGACTGCCGCGGCCTCCAGAACGCGCGGGTGCTTCACCAGAGCGTCCTCGATCTCCGTCGGCCCGATCCGGTAACCGCGGCTCTTGATGACGTCATCGACGCGACCGAGGTACTCGAACCGCCGCCCGTGTGCGCGCCGGGCCAGATCACCCGTCCGGTGCCACGTGCCCACCGGCGGCACCGCACGTGCCGACTCCGCGTCCCACACCCCGAGCAGCGCAACCGGATCGGGCAGTCCCACGGCGATCTCTCCGACCTCGCCGCGACCCACCTCCTGACCGTCGTCGCCCAGGAGCGCGATGCGGTGCCCCGGATAGACGGTTCCCATCGTGTCGTCATCGACGGAACCCAGGACTCCAGCGTCGCCGATGAGCGCGTTCGCCTCGGTCTGCCCGTACGCCTTGTTGACCGCCTGGGCCAGGTGGAGCCGAGCCCACGCCATCTCGGAGCGGCCTGCCTGTTCTCCGCCGGTGACGACGGCCCGCAGCCTGCGTTCCGGCGCCCGGCCGTTCGCCTGGAAGAGACGCAGGACCGACGGCGGAAGGAATGCGGTGGTGACACCGCACCGCGCGAAGAGGTCGAGGGCGGCGTCCGGGTCGAAGCGCGTCTGCCGCTGTGCGATCACCGGTACACCGAACGACCACGGGACGAGCAGCCCCAGCATGAGGCCGCCGATCCACCCCCAGTCGGCCGTCCCGTAGTAGACGTCGCCCGGCTCGAAGAACTCGAACGCGCAGTCCACGCCGGCATGGCCGAGCAGGACTTGGTGTCCGTGGACGATTCCCTTGGGCGGACCGCTGGTCCCGGAGGTGTACATCAGCAGTGCCGGCTGCGTCGGGCCGCCGGGGTGGGGGGCCTCGCCGTGCGGCTCACCGGACTGCTCGGCGATGCGCTGTCCGTCGGCGCCGTCGACCATCAGGACCATGCGGTCCTCGATCGCACATCCGGTCGACCTCAAGCGGTCGAGCCCCGGCCCGTCGGTGACGAGGATCTTCGCCCCGGAGTCGCCAAGGCGATGGGCCACGGATGTGCCGGCCATGAGCCGGGGAATCGGAAGCAGTACGGCTCCAGCCGCCAGCACTCCGAAGACGGCCTCCGCCGCGGCGGGCGAGGGTTCGAGGTACATGGCGACGCGGTCACCCGGGTCCACACCACGTGCCCTCAGGGCGACGGCGATGCGCAGCGCGGCGCGTTGGACCTCGCCGAACGTGATCCTGGTCGGTGCGTGCGGTCCGGCTGTGATCAGGGCCACCGCACTCGGATCCTGAGCGAAGAGCGCATCCTGGGTGATCGAGTAGTCCGGTGCCGGCCTCCACCGGTTGACGCCTCGCAGTGCGCGCAGCCGGGACACGGCCGGGCCGTCGGCGCCGTCCGGCGCTAGTCCAGCCGTGCCCATACGCTCTTCTCCTTCGTGAAGCTCTCGATCGCGCTCTGCCCGAGGTCGCTGCCGTGGCCGCTGTGCCGGAAACCTCTGTACGGCGAGGCGGGGTTGAGTACGCCCCAGCTGTTGATCCATACGTTCCCGGCGTCCAGGGTCCCGGCGAAACGCAGCGCCCGGCCCACGTCGCGGGTGAAGACACCGGCTGCGAGGCCGTAGATCGTGTCGTTCGCCAAGGCCAGCGCCTGCTGCTCGCCCTCGAACGGCAGCACGCCGAGCACGGGTCCGAAGATCTCGTCGCGCGCTATCCGCATGTCCGCGGTCACGTCCGCGAACAACGCGGGCTCGTAGAAGAAGCCCTGACCGGGACCGTCCTTCGGTGCTTCGGTGCTTCCGGCCAGCAGGACCGCACCTTCTTGCACGCCGGAGAGGACGTAGGAGTGGACCGAGTCGCGCTGCACCGCGTTGATGAGCGGGCCGATCTCCGTCTCCGGGTCGAGCGGGTCACCGACCTTGGCGGACTCGACCCGGGCCTTGACCAGCTCGATGACCTCGTCGTAGATCGGCCGTTCGACCAGCAGCCTGCTGGGAGCGGTGCACGTCTCGCCCTGGTTGCCGTACATGGCCGTGAAGACCACGTCGGCGATCGCCTTCGGAGCAGCGTCGGCGAAGGCCACCAGGGCGGACTTCCCGCCGAGTTCCAGAGAGGTGGTGACGAGCCGGTCGGCAGCCATCCGGCCTATCTCCTGGCCGACCTCGGTGGACCCGGTGAAGGTGATCTTGCCGACGTGCGCGTTGCGGACGAGTGCGTTTCCGGCAACCGAGCCCCGGCCGGGCAGGACATTGACCACCCCGGCCGGGATTCCGGCCTGCAGCGCCAGCTCACCCAGTGCCACCGGTACCAGCGGGGCCAGTTGGGCGGGCTTGAGGACGACGGCGTTACCCATCGCCAGCGCCGGTGCGATCTTCCAGATGGACTGCACGGCAGGGAAGTTCCACGGCGTGATGGCGCCGACCACACCGATCGGCTCACGCACGGTGTAGTTGAGGAAGCGCCCGGGCGCCGGAGTGGTCCGCCCTTCGATCTTCGTCACCAGACCGGCGAAGTACTCGAGAGTCTCGACCATGACGGGCAGGTCGATCGAGAGTGACTCGCGGATGGGCTTGCCCATGTCCCGGGTCTGCAGCTCGGCGAGTTTCTCCTTGTTCGCCTCGATCAGCGCCGCGTAGCGCAGCATCAGACGCGTTCGTTGGGACGGCCGCATCCGCTGCCACACCTTGGCGCCGGCGCGCGCGGCCTCGACCGCACGGGCGACGTCGTCCGCCGTGGCCTCGGCGACGGTCGCGATGACACTGCCGTCGGCCGGGTTGACGCTGTCGAAGGTCGCCCCGGTCGAGGCTTCAGCAAGCTGGTCACCGATGACCAGCGGGACATGGGAGGTCAGAGCACGCACGATCGATGTCTCCTTCACTCGGTCGTCAGGGAAGGCGGTGGGCGGTCGGCAGGACGGCCTCGGCGAGAGCCTGGAGTTCCTCCATCGCGGAGTCGAGCGTGGCGTGCTCGAAGGATGTGTCGCAGATGAAGTGAGTGACGCCGAGATCGCCGTACGCTTCGATGGTCTCGGCGTTGTAGGGGGCCTTGCGCAGCGGCCTCGCCGTCAGCGTGATCTCGCCCATGTCGCGGCCGGCCTCCTCGACGTACGTGCGGAGGGTGGCGAGGTAGCCGGCGTATTCCTCGGGGCCGACCGCCAGCGGGTGCCAGCCGTCGCCGATGGCGGCTATACGGCGCAGTGACGCCTCGCTGTAGCCGGCGAACCAGATCGGGATGGTGCCCCGTACGGGCTTCGGATACATCTTGAAGTCGTGCAGGTTGTAGAACTCGCCGTCGAAGTCCACTTCGTCGTCCGACCACATCTGCCGCATCGCGTTGACCATCTCGGTCACCCGACGCCCCCGGTCCTTGAAGGGCGCGCCCAGGGCCGCGAACTGCTCCTTCATCCACCCGACGCCGATGGCGACGGACAGCCGGCCCTTGGACAGGACGTCGATGCTCACCAGCGTCTTCGACGTCGGTACCAGCGGCCGCCAGGGAAGGATCAGACAGGATGTGCCGAGTTCGACGGTCTCCGTCGCGGCCGCCGCCCAGGTCAGGGCCGTCAGGCAGTCCAGGTACGGCGTCTCGGGCGACCAGAGGAACTTGCCGTCCGTCGTGTACGGATAGGGGGTCTCGACCTTCGTGGGCAGGGCCACGTGATCGGTCATCCACAACGAGTCGAAGCCGATCTTCTCCGCGTAGCGGGAGACCTCGCTGATCGCGTCCGGCCCCGCCCACGGTCCGGCGCCGGGGATCCTGATACCGACCTTCATGTGATGCTCCTTTGCCTGAGTTTCGACGTCAGCGGACGACCCGCGCGGCCAGAAGGCGCGCGATGTCCTGGTTGTCGTGTCCGAGCTCTGCGAGGAGCTCGGCTGTGTGCTCGCCCAGCGATGTCGGCGGCCGTTCCACGCGCCCGGGGGTGTCCGACAACTTGATGGGGATTCCGGGCACTTGGAGTGGACCGAGGGTGCTGTGCTCGATGTCGACCACCAGGTCGAGCGCACGGATCTGGGGATGTGCCACGGCCTCGTCGTAAGCCAGCACCGGGGCGCAGATGATGTTCTGCTCGCTGAGGAGTGTGACGACGTCGTCGCGGTCGCGGTCGGCGAACCACGGAGCCAGCGCCGCATCGAGCTCCTCACGATGGGCGAGCCGGCTCGCGGCCTCGGCGAATCGCTCGTCGTCGAGGAGCCGCTTGTCCACCACCTGCGCGAGCCGTGCGAAGTGACGGTCGTTGAAGGCCACCACGTGTACGGATCCGCCGTCCCGAGTCGGGTACGCGTTGTACGGGGCGTAGAAGGCGCTCGCGTTGCCGACGCGCGACGGCACGTGATCGGCCAGCAGATACTGGCCCAGCCACGGCGTCTGCAGGTGGAACAGTGAGCCCACCAGCGACACGGAACCGTCCTGTCCGGCTCCGGTGCGCTGCTTCGCCAGGAGCGCGACCAGGGCTGCGATGGCGATCAGGTAGCCGGCCGCGCTGTCCGCGATGGGTGGGCCCGCCTTGGTGGCTGGGCCGTCCACGTCGCCGGTGGCGTGCATGAGGCCGGTGAGCGACTGGGCCACGGGGTCCATCGCCGGCCTTCCGGCCAGCGGGCCGTTCTCGCCGTAGCCACTCACGTTGAGGCAGATCAAGTGCGGGTGACGCCGGCGGAGGGCGTCCGGACTCAGGCCGAACCGGTCACGCACGCCGGGCAGCATGTTCTCGATCAACACGTCCGCTCCCGCGCACAGTTCGTGGAAGAGCTCCCGCCCCTCCTCGGCGCGAAGGTCCAGTGCGATCGCCCGCTTGTTCCGGTTGACCCCGGAGTACACACCGCTCATGCCGTCGCGGCCTGGCCCGAAAGTTCGGGACTCGTCACCCGTGAGGGGCTCCACTTTCACGACGTCCGCGCCGAAGTCCGCCAGGATCGACGCGCCCAGCGGGCCCGCCACCATCGTGGCCGCGTCGATCACACGCGTCCCCAGCAAAGCCTTGGCCTGCGCCATCACGGGACCGCCTTTGTTCATTATCTCGAACTCGGATCAGCATTGTGGACGACTGTAGGTACGGGTCGTCCCTACGTCAAGAAGCCTGTGATCGAGTGGGCATTGGCGTTCCCGGACCGACCTGGCGATGTCCTGGGAACCCGGAAGACGTTCAAAAGACCGAGCCGCGGGTCCATCTCCCCAGCTCAGAAACGCGATCGGCGGACGGACGTCCATCGACCAAGTCGAAGGGCCCGCCCGCCGGTTCACCCCGCACGTGCGGCCGGGCATGACGGGGCGCTGGGGAACACGGCGATCAACGGGCTTGCGGCGGCGCGGTTCGACACGGCCTGGGCCGCGCATGGCAAAGCCCGGCACAGCCCCTCCCCCGGGCGCCGGCCCGAACAGGACCGAGTGAGTCATACAGCCGCCGTTCCCGGGGACCACCGCGGCTGGGCGAGTGGGAACTTGGGAGGAACAGGGGAACCCCGGGGTACGCGGTCAGGAGGTGGCGTCCGCCTTACCCGGGTCGTTCGGGTGCGACTCGAGAGCAGTGACGACCCCGGTCATCCACGGCCACAGCGGCAGCGTGTTGAGGACCTTGTCGTACAGTTCGGCCTCGTCAGCCGCGCGCCACAGGGCGATGCTGCGCAGCTCGCCCACCGGTCGCCAGAGCCGGACCAAGTGGCCGGCGGCGATGAGCTCCGCCGCCCGAACGGCCTCAGCGGCGCGACGGCGGTCGACCTCGGCCGGATCGGTTCCTTCAGGAATCGCGGTGGTGACCTCGACCAGAAACTCTTTCACAGGACAGCCTCTCTGTACTCCTCGGAGAATGGGGTGCCACAAGCTCGCTGTCGGACACTGCGGACAGCGACCGCCCGACCGCTCCTGCCACGCGCCTTTGGTGCCGCGGCACCAAAGGCGTGGCACTAAGCGGCAGCGGAAGTGGTGCGGAAGAAGTCCGCCGCGGTGAACGTGGCGGGGACGCCGAGTTCGGCGGCGACCGCGGTGATGCCGGCGGCGCCGACGGTGAGGTCGACCTGGCCGTCGGTGCTGAAGTGCGGGGCGATGAACTTCTCGTAGTGCGCTCGGGCTTCCGCTGCCGTGTGTCCGCCGAGGAAGGTCTGGAGGTACCTCAGGGTGATGTCGGGCTCGTTGCGGATCACTCGCAGGGCGCGTCGGTGGGCTCGTACGAGCGCCTGGACCGCGGGGTCGTCCGGGCGGGTGTACGTGGGGTCGACGGCCACGCCCACGGTGGGGATCTGGAAATGGTCACCGGCGAAAGCCAACACCTGCCAGCCGTTCTCGGCCGCGACCGCCTCCGGCGCCATGGTGTCGCCGACCACGGCTGCGTCGATCGTGCCGTCGCGCAGCCGGCGCAGGTCCATGCTGTAGTCGCCGGGCGAACGGACGATGGTGTGCACGTCGCGGTCCGGGTCGAGGCCGGCCTCGCGCAGGATGATGCGGGTGAAGCACCCGGGCCCGGTATGGGCGGGATGCACCGCCAGCCGTCGCCCGGCCAGATCCGCCAGGGAGTTCAGGCCCGAGCGGGCGAGGAACCAGAACTGCGGGCGTTGCGTGTTGACGTTCAGCGCCACCCAGGGGATGCCACCGACGAGTCGGGAGAGCAGTGTTCGCCCAAGCCCGATGACAGCGCCACGGCGCAGCCGTTCCGGATCCCAGACGGAGCCGTCCCGCAATGCGACGTGGACACCTTCGTCGGCGTAATGGTCCTGCTGGTCGGCGACGTACGCAACGAGTTCCTCGTGCGGGCCGCGCCCCACGTAGGCGAGATCGATGGTGTGCATGAACGCCCTTCTTCGATGGAGCTGGTTGGCCGGGGCCGTCCTGCCGCAGGCCGGACCACGACCGGTGCGGACGACTACGCGGGGGGCGAGAGCGTCGGCACCAGGCACGTCGTCACCGACCGCGCCCGCCGCGTGTGCGGATCGTCCGGTCCGTCCGTCATGGGGTGCCGCATCGCCGGCGCGGAGATGGGTGACACCCTCGAGCCCCAGATCCGGGCGAGGTAGTGAACAGGCTGTCCGGGACGCCCCCTCCAGGGGGCAACGGCCGAGGCAATCAGCGGAGCACACGAGTCGCCCCGGGCCACGGCAGGGCAAGCACTGCAGGGGGCGCGCATGACGCCGCGACCCATCGGCCCTCGGCTCACCGACCCGCGCAGCGGGCGCAGTTGACGCCTGGGCTCATCCCTCGCGGTCAGAGCTCGCGCGGCGACACAAAGATCAACGGCCCGTCACCGTGACGAGCCACCCTCTGCCGCGGGCCTACCCCGGACTGTCGCTGCGGACGCCCGGGAGGGCAGCCCCGTGTGGTGCATCGTCGATGGCGTGGCCCCCGGAGCGGATCGCCCCGTACAGCACCGTGTCGACGGTCGCCCGGAGAAGATCGGCCGCAGTCCAGTCGAGGTCGCGGGGCAACTGCGAGGTGAGCAGCCGTTCCAGCGCGCCGCAGATGATCGCACTCAGCAGTTCTGGCGGTGCGGGCAACAGCCCCTGCCGGTGGCCGTCCACGAGCAGTTCGTCGAGCCGGCGGTAGATCACCGCGTCCACCCGCTGCTCCACGTACTCGCGCAACATCGCATCACCTCGCCCCACGGCGAGTTGAGCCGCACCGAGCCTCTCCAGCTCACTGCCTGCCGCGATCAGGAACCGTTGTATGCCTACATCGAACGGTTGCCCCTCCGCATCCTCCGCGGCAGCGACCAACGTTCGTTCCACGGCGGCGAACTTCCGATCCAGGACCGCGGCCAGCAGGCTGCGCTTGTCCGGGAAGTGACGGTAGATCGTCTTCTTGCTCATCCCGAGCTCGCGAGCGAGGTCGTCCATGCTCACCCGCGGGCAACCCGGCGCGAAAAAGAGCCGGCCGGCGGCTTCCACGATGACGTCAGCACGCTGCGCGTCATCACTGGAAACGCCGGAAACTGTTTTAGTTTCCACGGTCCCGATCGTGACCCCCCGTTCCCGCGCTTGTCAAGACACCCGGATCAACTCGGCCGAAGGCCCGGTTCAACCGGTGGACTCCTCCGCACCGCCGGTGGGGTAGTCGGCCGGTACCTGTCCGCCGCTGCGGGCGGTGACGGCGCGAGCCGCGACCACCAGGTACTCCGCCAGCTCCTCGACATCCTGCGGCGTGAGATCCGCGCCGATACCAAGCAGGGTGATCACCAGGCAGGGGTATCCATCCCGGTCGAAGACCGGGAAACCCACGACGTTGAGTTCAGGACGGTACTCGCCGAAGACGGCACCGAAACCCTGAGCACGCAGTTCCTCACGGCTCGGCCCGTCGGGCCTCACGGCCTGCGCCGCGGAGTCGTCCCATGCGGCGATCAGCCGGCTGAGCAGCGGCGCGGTCCGGTCGAAGCGAGCCCCTATCCCGATCGTGATCTTGATGTCTTTGCGGCTCTCGATCTTGGCGATCGCGGTGAAGTGCCCGTCAGGCATCGGCTGGATCGCGAGGCACGCCAGCTGCGTCCGCTCGGCAAGCCGTTCCATGTACGGTCGCGCCTCGGTGACCGGCGTGGTGCGCGTCACCGCAGCGATGCCGTACTCCACCAGCAACGGCCCGAGATTGTAGCGTCGGGTCCCGCTGTCGTAGCTGATCAGGCCCTCGGTCGTCATCGTCCGGATCAGGTTCGACGCCGTGCTCTTGGCGAGCGAGCAGCTCTTGGCCAGCTCGGTGAGCGTCGCACCACCAACCTGTTGAGCCAGGGTGTCCAGCACACGGACCGTACGCGATACGGCCGGCACGAGAACTCCGCCGCCCTGCTCATCCACATCGTCGTCCGGCGCCGCGCCGTCTCGCTGGGAAAGCCCGTTCGCCACGTCTTCCTACCTTCCGGTCCGGTGTCCTACCCGACCGTAACGGCATCACGCACCAGCCTGACGAGGTGGAGCAGCGTGCTGCCGGGGTCACGGGCGACAGCCGCCAGCGTTTCACATGATCCGGTCCACGGACCGGCCTGCGCGCCTGTGCCCGTGGATCTGGAACCGCTCAGATCCACGGGCCGAGAGGCGGCTATCGGAAGGTGACGGACTTCTTCAGGAGCAGGTCGGCCGAGGAGGAGCCGGCCTCGACGGTGTACGTGCCCGAGGGGGTGACCCAGGCATCCTTGTGGGTGTCCCAGATCGACAGCGGGTGGTCGGAGGCAGTACGGGCGATGGTGACCTTGATCCTCTTGTGCTGTCCCGGACGCAGCTCGACCTGTCTGAAGGCGGCAAGTCGCTTGCCCGGCTCGCCTGCGGCCTTCGGGAGCGTCACGTAGACCTGGCCCGTGTCGGTTCCGGCACGCCGGCCGGTGTCGGTGACCTCGTAGCTGACCTCGATCCCCTGCTTCGTGGTCCTCACACTCAGGTCCCGGTAGGAGAAGGACGTGTACGACAGGCCGTAGCCGAAGGCGTACAGCGGCGTGATGTCCTTCTCCTCGTACCACTTGTAGCCGACCGCGAGGCCCTCGGTGTAGTTCACCTGTCGGATGCTGGTGTCACCGGTCGCAAGCCATGTCCCGCCATGGCCTGGCGGATCGGGCACGGATCTGCCGGACAAACTACTCCGACGAGGGCGGATACAAGGCCGGCATGAGCCTGCTGGGCTGCGAGACCCGCCCGACCGCAATCATGGCCGGCGCGGACGTCGCCGCGCTCGGTGTCTGGCGCGCCGCTCACGAACTGGGGCTGCGTGTGCCCGAGGACGTCTCTGTCGTCGGCTACAACAACACCGCGGTCGCCGACCTCGCCACCGTACAGCTCACCAGCGTCGACCAGGCCGGGCACAACATGGGGGCGAACGCCGCCCGGCTGCTGATCGAACGTGTCGAGGGTAAGCGGGACCGTGCCGTGCAGACCAGCATGACGCCGCGGCTCGTCATCCGCAGCAGCACTTCGGCCCCGCACCTGACCAACATGGCAGAGCGTCCGCAAGGCCGCCTCACGACGACCGGTGTCGCACGGGAGGCCGGTGTCTCCTTGGCATTGGTCTCCTACGCGCTCAACCAGCCGCGCATCGTGGCGCCGCCCACCCGTCAGTGCGTGGGTCGTTGACGCAAAAACTGTGGCCGGGCGGGGTTGAGTCCCAGGAGCAAGCTGGTGAGTCCGATGGCGACGACTACGCATGGCACACCTTCCCAACCACTCCCCCGCCGCCGGACAGTTTGTGTCATGACGCGGGGCGGACTCCGCTATGCCCGGGCGAGTTCGCGCACTGTTGCCATGTCGCTGAAGGGGATCAGTTCCTCACCGACGATCTGGTGCGGCTCGCTGCCTTTGCCGGCGATCAGGACGATGTCGTCCGGGCCGGCGGCGGACAGGGCGAAGGCGATCGCGTGACGGCGGTCCGCACACCGTTCGAACGGTGTGCCGGTGGCCATGAGACCTGGGGTGATCTGGTCCAGGATCGCCTCGGCGTCCTCGTTGCGGGGGTTGTCGGAGGTGAGGACGCACAGGTCGGAGTGGGTCCCGGCGATCTCGCCCATCTCGGCCCGCTTGGTGGTGTCACGGTCTCCGCCACAGCCGAAGACGGTGATGACACGGCCGGGAGCGAAGCCCCGGATGGTGGTCAGGACCTTGTCCAGGGAGTCCGGTGAGTGGGCGTAGTCCACGATCACCGATGTCCCGCGCGGGGTCTGAAAGCGTTCGAACCGGCCCGGAACCGGGGGCATCCGGTCGAGCGCGGCGACCAGACCGCCCAGGTCGTGCCCCAGGGCGTGGCAGGCCGCCACGGTGGCCAGCGCGTTGGCCACCGAGTACCGGCCCGGTACGGGAATCGCCGCCGGATACTTGCGGCCGTCGTGGTGCAGGGTGAACCGCGTGCCGGAAGCATCCACGACGAGGTCGGTGGCCCGGTAGTCCGCCTCCTCGGCGTCGAGGCCGTAGGTGGTGACCGCGCCGGGCATCATCGCCTGGATCCGGGCGCCCACCGGGTCGTCGGCGTTGACCACCGCGCGCCGGCACAAACCCTGGAACAGGCGAAGCTTGGCGTCCCGGTAGTTCTCCATCGTTCCATGATCGTCCAGGTGATCCTGCGTCAGATTGGTGAAGACCCCGACGTCGATGAACGCGCAGTCCACCCGGTGCGTCAGCAGGGCCATCGACGTGGCCTCCAGCACCACGCTGCCGGCCCCGCGGTCGCGCATGCAGCCAAGCAGGTACTGCAAGTCCGGCGACTCAGGCGTGGTCAGTACCGACCTCGGCATCAAGATCGGTTCGTCGCCGATCCGGCTGCCGGCCGTCCCGATGACCCCCACCGTCGCGCCCTCGGAGAGCCGCAACACCGACTCGACCATGTACGACACCGACGTCTTCCCGTTGGTACCGGTGATCGCCACCATGTCCATCCGCCGCCCCGGCTCGCCAAAATAGCGGGAGGCGACGACCGCGGCTGCCTTCCGGGTGTCCGGCACCCGCACGGCGCACACACCCGCCGCCACCATCGGAAGACGAGGTGCCGCGCCGTCGACGAGTACCGCCGCCGCGCCCCGTGCGAGGGCCGGTCCGACAGAGCCGGGACCGCCTTCGCGGTGCCCGGGCACCGCGATGAACAGCGAGCCCGGCGTCACCCGGTCGGCGTCGAAGGTCGTTCCCGCGGTGATCCATGTCGTCTCCGGGTCGCCCTGGAGAATGTGGTGGTCCTGCCCGGCCAGCAGTTCGCTCAGCTTCACGATGATTCCTTCGAAGGTGGCGCGGCCCGGTCGCGCGGCCGTCGCCAGGCGGCAGCACCGGCGGAGCGCCGGAAGCTGCGGTGATGACGTGGAGCAGTGGGCGGGAACATGCCCGATGACAGCCGGATGCGACGGCTCAGCCCGGCAGGCGACGCCCTACGGTGTTCTTGGAGGTGCAGCGAGCCAGGTCAGGGGCTGTGAGAATCGCTAGCCGTGGCCGTGCAACGCGCTGCGGCCGGTCTGCGGCGCCTGGACGTCGGCTGCGGTCGCCAGGCCGACGGCCGGCAGACCCGAAGTGGCCGGACACAACGCACCGGTGGCCTGCTGCAGGCACTCCCTCACGGCACGTGTACGACCCATAGGCCGAGTGTACGTTCACTTGGGCGGCTTGAAACCCGCCTCCGAGGAACCGCCGGGCCAGTGGCCCGGTCGCCACCATCTGACAGCCGTGGCCGCACCGCGGCACCGAGTGCGCACTGATGCAGCGCCCGGACCGCACGTTCGCCTTCGACGAGTTCGGGGCCGTCGGCCGTCCGTCCGACCGTCGGCGCGCGTCCGTCCGTCCGGACCCCGTTCCTCACGAGTGCCGGCGCGAACAGCCCGCCACCAGCGCGGCACGGTCGGATGCTCGCCCGCCTTCAGCGGCCGTTGTGAGGCGTGGTCTGCAGGAAGAGCGAAATGAGTTCCGCCTTCTCGTGCCACGGGTTGGTCAGGCGATGAGGTGTGGTTGCGGGGAACGTGAGGGTGTCGCCCGGAGCAAGCGCGTGACGCTCGGTCCCGACCTCGATGATGAGGCGACCGGAGACGAGGTAGTTGAACTCGTGGCCGACGTGGCGCACGAACTCGTCGTTCGGCGGTGACGACGCACCAGGTTCGTACGTGAGGAGGAGGCAGTTTGCCCCCGGGAGGGAGGCGCCGCTGAGTACCCGGAAGGACTCTCCGCCGTTCAGGCTGACGGTCCGTTGGACCTCGCGGGGCAGGAACTCAACGGCGTGGCTCAGGTGGGCGGCCAAGCCGTCCGCCTCGGGACTTGCGTGGTTCGGAACCGACGAAGGGGTGCCTGTGCCGTTGGGCTGCGCCGGCACACCGGTGGAGAGTTCGGCCAGGGTGACGCCCAGGTGCTGAGCGAGCTCGTAAGCGGTCTTGGCGCTCGCGCGGGTCTTGCCGGTCTCGATCTGCGAGAGTGCGCTCGCGCTGATGCCTGCACGTCGGGCGAGTTCTCGCAGGGACATGCCCTGCGCCTTGCGTGCTGCGCGGATGTTGTGCCCCAGATCGGTGACCGGGCTCTCGGTGGTCGGGAACGATCGGTCTGTCATGTCGGGAACCCTAGCGCGCCACTTAACGCTTTGGCGACAGCCCTACGCCTACCTCGCGGAACAGTGTTAAGCAGTGTTCAGTGAAAGGGCTTGACGCGTCCGGCGGGCAAGTTGTTAGCTACCGCCATCGGAATCGGAAATGAGCTTCCGTAGGGCGGAATCTCCGCCCCCTGGTGTCCCCGCACGGGGAAGGGAGCCGGCATGACCCAGTTACACCAGCGCCGCTGAACGGCAGGACCCTGAGCCGCCCAGCTCGTTCTCATGCCGACGTGCCGACGTAGCGCACGGTGCACAGCGCGCAGACGGGCCAAGAAAAGCCCTGGCAAGGTCGGATGTGCCGGAAGGGCTCACCCTCGCATCCGCACCCGGTGGGAACCGATCCTGTTCACGAACGGCCCGTGCCTGGCGACCCGTTGACCCCCATTACCTGATGGGACTACGAGTCGACGGCTCTCGCTGACATCTCGCAGGTGCTTTCGTCCACACCTCATGCCTCTTTCGAGCCGACGCGCTTCGTACCCGCGGTCACACCGCGGTCGAACCGTTCGTTCTCGCGGCGGGTCACCGAACGGCCGATCGGCTTTCCCCTACCTCGGAGGGATCGGCCTCCTTCCCTCCGGGGTGCACACACCAACCGCCGACAGGCGTACCCGACGGTCATCCATGACCGCACACAGTCCTAGGGAGTTGCCATGACCGGTAACGCCGGGTTTGCTCATTCCTCTGACACCTCCAGCAGTATCGATAGCAGTTCGGTGGCCGCGGACGCGGGGCACGACTACACCGACAGCGTCGTACCGCTGGCCGAGCGGCGCTCCAACTTCCGCATGTTCCTGACATTCCTCTCCATGCAGGCGACCTTCGGAGCCGTGTACGTCGGCTACACCGCGCGCTTCGAGGGACTGTCGTTCACCCAGTTGATGATCGCCATGGCCATCGCGACGGTGGCGATGTCGCTGTACTGCCTCGGCTCGGCGAACGCCGGCGCCGCGGCCGGTCAGACGACCTCGGTCATGACGCGCGGCATCTTCGGACGTCTGGGCAGCCGACTCGTCTCCGTACTGCTGGTGATCAACGGCATGGGCTTCTACATCTTCACCGTGCTGTTCGTGATGTCACTGCTCGGCGGACTGTTCACGGTACCGGCCGTCAAGGCGGTGACCGTCGGGCTGGCCTTCGTCATGATCACCAACACGTACTTCGGCTTCGACGGCGTCCAGCGATTCGCCCAGTACGTCGCCGTGCCGGTGGTGATGATCTGGGGCCTCTACGCGACGATCCGCGGGCTGGCGACCGTCTCGAGCACAGACCTGCACTCACAGCTCCACGTATCGGGGCCCTCCTCGATCCTCTTCGTGACGGGCGCGATGGTGGGCCTGTCCACCTGGGGCAACGAGGCGGACGTCTTCCGGTACGCGAAGACCCGTCCGCAGTGGAACCTACCGACGATCATCGTCTCGTATGCGGTCGGATCGTTCATGTTCCCCATCATGGGATACGTCGTGGCGGTGCTCGCCAACCAAGCCGACTTCGGGCCGAGCATCAAGTACTTCGTGAACTTCTCGCTGTTCGGGTTGGTGGCCCTCGGATTCATCTTCTTCATCGTGAACCAGGCCGCAGTCAACGACGGCAACCTCTACATCGCGGTCAACGGCGTCCAGAACCTGACGTCCGAACTGCCCCGATGGCACCGCAAATACACGGTCCTGGTGCTCGGCGCCATAGCCGCCGGCCTGACCTTGATCCTGCCGAGCCTCCAGCAGACGTTCAACATCGTCACCGGCATCGGTGCCGTGACGGTGCCGACCGCGAGCACGGTCATGGCGATCGACATTTTCCTCCTGCCGCGTCTGTTCGGCCTCCGCCGACCGATGGACCGCGTGACGCACTGGAAGGACGCCGCAGCGGCCAACTGGCCCGGCGTGGCCGCAGTGATCGCGGGCACGGTCGTCGGCACGATCACCGCCGGCTTGATCCCCGGAACGGACGGGTTCCAGAAGACGTACATCGGCTTCCCGGCCCTGCAGGCGTGGCTCACCGGTGCGGTCGTCTACGTCATCGGGGTGGCCCTGGTCCACACGCGGTCGAACGCCACGGCGCTGCTCGGCTTCCCGCGGTTCGCGCCGGAACCCGCGGAAGCGCCGGAGGGCGGCAACGTGGCCGCGGCTGAACTGGCGCCCGAGCTCTCCTGACCCGGTTCCACCGAGACGCACACCAGATACATACAAGGAGCCGGGATGGAAAGAGTGGACACCGTCGTCCGCGCCCACCGCGTGATGACGTCCGAAGGTGAACGAGCCGCCTGCATCGGCATCCTGAACGGGCGGATCCAGTACGTGGAGGCCATTGACGCCGTCGCTCCGGCCCGGGAAGAAGTCCACGTCGAAGCCGACGTGGTGGTCATCCCCGGCCTGGTCGACACCCATGTTCACCTTCAGGACCCGGGACAGTCCGCCTGGGAGGGCTTCGATTCCGGCACCCGGGCAGCGGCAGCGGGCGGCGTCACCACCGTGGTCGACATGCCGCTCGACAGTCTCCCGGTGACCGTCGACGTGTCGGCCCTCGAGATCAAACGGAAGGCGGCCCGCGGTCGTAGTCATGTCGACGTCGGCTTCTGGGCCGGCGTCACCCCCTCAAACATCCCCCGGCTGGGAGAATTGCACCGCGCGGGAGTACTCGCCTTCAAGTGCTTCCTCGCCAACACCGGCCTTCCCGAGTTCCCGCCCGTCACCGTTGACGAGCTGAAGGCGGCGCTGGCCGAGCTCAAGGGGTTCGACGGCGTCCTCGCGGTCCACGCCGAGGACGCCGACGAAATTGCCGCGATCTCGGTGCCTTCAGGGCGCTCGTACCAGGACTTCCTGGCAGCACACCCTCCGCGTATCGAGGACCTGGCGGTGAGCGCGGTGATCGAGGCGACTCGCGTCACCGGTGGGCGCAGCCACATCGTCCATGTCTCCAGCGCGCGGGCCGCCGACCTCATTCATGCGGCCCGGGTCGAGGGGCTCGCCATCTCCGCCGAGACCTGCCCGCACTACCTGACCCTCACCTCGGTGGAGGTGCCGGACGGCGACACCTCCTTCAAGGTGTGTCCGCCGATCCGGGACGGCGCCAACGCCGACGAACTGTGGGCCGCCCTGCGCGGCGGATCCATCGGGATGATCGTCTCGGACCACTCACCCTGCGCCCTCGAGCACAAGGGTTTGGACCAGGGAGACTTCGCCGCGGCGTTCGGCGGCATCTCGTCCCTGCAGATCGGACTGCCCGCCGTATGGACCGAGGCACGCCGCCGCGGCCACTCGCTCGAGGATGTCGCCGACTGGATGGCCCGGCGGCCGGCCGAGTTCATCGGCCTTCAGCAGAAGGGCGCGATCGCGCCGGGGTACGACGCCGACCTGTGCTTCCTGGCGCCCGACGAGCAGTTCGCCGTCGAGCCGTCGGCCCTGCACCACCGTCAGCCGATCACCCCCTACGCCGGACGGGAACTGTTCGGCGTGGTGAGGCAGACCTGGCTGCGGGGCCGGCGCATCGACTTCTCCCGTCCCCGGGGGCAACTGTTGACGTCGTCCGGCGTCACCCCCTAGCCGGTGTCCACCCGCCGGACCATCGACCGTGAAGGAACGTCTGATGCGCATTCTGGTCATCAACCCGAACACCACCGAAGCCATGACCCAGGCGATCGCCAAGACCGCCCAAGAGTTCGCCTCGCCCGGAACCGAGGTCGTCCCGCTCACTCCGCTCTTCGGGGCTGACGGCATCGACTCCAATTTCGAAAGCCTCCTTTCCGCCGTCGCCGTCATGGACCGCGTCGCCACCTACGACCAGCCCTTTGACGCGGTGGTCATGGCCGGTTTCGGCGAGCACGGACGCGAAGGGCTCCAGGAGATCACCGACGTCCCCATCATCGACATCGCCGAGGCATCGGCCCACGTCGCGCTGCTGATCGGCCGTCGCTACTCCGTGGTCACCACCCTCGACCGCTCGATCGGAGCGATCGAGGACCGCCTCCTGACCGCCGGACTCGCCGACCGCTGTGCCTCGGTCCGCTCGGTCGGCATGGGCACTCTGGAGTTCGACCAGAATCCGGAGGCCGGGATGGCCGCGATCGTCGAGGAGGCGCGCCGAGCCGTCGAGGACGACCGGGCCGAGGTCATCTGCCTCGGCTGCGGCGGCATGGCCGGACTCGACCAAGCGATCACCGCAGCCCTCGGCGTGCCGGTCGTCGACCCGGTCGCCGCGGGCATTCGCCTGGCCGAGGCTCTGGTGGGCCTCGGGCTGGGCACCAGCAAGGTCTGCACCTACGCGCCGCTCGAAGCGAAGACGATCCTCGGCTGGCCGCTGTCCAAGCACCTGACGCTCTGAAACGCCCACCCCCGCCAAAGCGCCCGGCGCGCCCCATCGGGCCGGCCCGGCCGGCCGACCCGCGTCCCGCTCCTCCCCGTCAGCCGAGCCGACGCCCGAAGGCCATTACCCGAGCAGACTCCTGCGCGACCATTCGACCTGTGGAGGTTGTCCATCATGTCCACCGCCCGCCCGTCCTCGACGGACCTCGCCTCGCGCCTTCTCGGCGGCAGCGTCATCGCGGCAAGCGACGAGTCCTTCGGCGACAAGGAGAACCTGCTCGTACCGGGCGCCGCCGACTTCACCCCCGGCAACTACGGCCACAAGGGCGAGATCGTCGACGGATGGGAGACCCGCCGCAGGCGCACTCCCGGACACGACTGGGCCCTGATCCGCCTCGGAACACCCGGAGTGATCCACTCCATCGACGTCGACACCAGTTTCTTCACCGGCAACTACCCGCCGGAGTGCCGTATCGAAGCTTGCGGTGTGGAGGGCTACCCCTCGCCGGAAGAACTCGCGGCACCCGACGTCGCCTGGAAGGAAATCGTTCCACTCTCTCCGCTCAAGGGTGACTCCCACAACGAGTTCACCGTCACGGCGCAGACCCGCTTCACCCACCTCAGGCTGTCGATCTACCCCGACGGCGGCGTGGCCCGCCTGCGGGTCCACGGCGAGGCCGTCGCCGACCCCCGCCGCTTCGACGGTCTCACCCCCGACCTCGCCGCCCGCGAACTCGGCGGCGTCGTCGAGGCCAGCAGCGACACCTTCTACTCATCGGCCGAAGTCCTCAACCAGCCCGGACTCGCCCGGCACATGGGCGACGGCTGGGAGACACAGCGCCGTCGTGGCCCGGGGAACGACTGGGCGGTCATCCGGCTGGCCGCTCCCGGGCGTCTGCGACAGATCGAGGTCGACACCTCCTACTACAAGTTCAACGCATCCAACGAGTGCGCTCTGTACGGGGCCAACGCCGGGACGACGCCGGAGCCGGAATCGCCGGTCTGGTTCCCCGTGATGCCCAGGACCAGGCTCCAGCCCGACACCAGGCACTACTTCGACATCGCCGACACCGAGGAGGTCACGCACCTGCGCTTCGACGTGTTCCCCGACGGAGGAATCTCCCGTCTGCGCGTCCTCGGTTCGGTCGAGGCCGCGGCACGGCGTGCGCTCGCCCTGCGATGGTTCAACTCCCTTCCGGCGGGCCAGGCGCAGGCCGTCCTCACCGCAGCGGGGACGGCCGCGGACGCTTCGGCCGCGATCACCGACAGGCGGCCGCTCGGCGAGGGCGACGCGGCCCTCGCCGAGATCTCCACTCTGTTCGGCGCCTGAATCCTCCACGGCGGCCGCACGCATGCCGGACCGCCGATCCGCGGGGAATTGCCGTAGGACGATGCCGATCTCGAATCCAAGAAGACAGCAGTGCTGCCGCCAGGGCCGACCGGGAAGTCCCCGGTGCCAGGTGACAACACCGCCGTGTGGTGCGGACGAAGCCGGCAGCGACATGAGGTGAAGACTCCGGAGCCAGATCGAGGGGACCGAGCCCGGGCGGCACCGCCGACGCGGTCGGCAGGTCCAGTGGCTTCGGCTTCGGCTTCGGCTTCGGCTTCGGCTTCGGCTTCGAGCTCCCGGTGCGCTCCCGGTGTCTTCCAGGAAACCGCTGGTCACGTTGGCGCGGAGGGCACGGTCACTCCCGGTACTGGCGGTACCTCCCTGCCTGGCAGGGAGGTACCGCGCCGAATGCCGTCACCCGCCCCGGCCTGCGCCTGCTGCGCCGGTTCGGGGGCCTGTAGCCGGCGTGGCGGGTCTACCGTGGTTGGCGGTGACCGTAACCGCACCGCCGTCGGACCTGCTCTGGGTACGGCCCGTTGATCTTCCGGCTTCGCGGTGGTGAACAGGACCGGGGTGGGCGTCCGTTGTCATAGCGTCGCGTTTCTCAGCGCCGTCGTAGTCCACGGGTGTCCATCAGGACATGCCGGAACCCTCGCGCCGATCCGCTGCGCCACTGTCTGGCGCCGAGTTTGTGAAACTGGTCGTCCGTCACCCTGTGCAGACAACATTCGGCCGACCTGTTCAGCGAGGCCGACCTCGGCGGCAAGTGCAAGTGCGCTTGCGACTGCGCGCCTTGGATCGACGATTCCGTGGGTGGCCTGGCCTTCCCGAGCCCGAGGACGCCGGTGTACAGCAATGAGCCGGGCAGCAGCGGATCCAGCGGATGTGCCCACCGGCGCGTGCCCCGCGAACACGCGACGCTGCAGGCGGTCCCCTGACGGCTCGCGGGGCTCAGTCCTGTACCGGCCCCTCCGCGACGGCGTCCAACTGCTCCTTCGACCATGAGAGGCCGCCGGCTCGCAGGTCCTCGACCACCGCGCGCGCCCAATCCAGCTCCGCGGCCGTCACCGCCCGCAGGTACTCGGTCTCCAGGCGGGTGACGCGCGGCAGTCCCCGCTCCGCCTCCGCCGCCAGGGCCGTTTGCAGGCCGTCGAGTTGCTCCGCGAGGGCGTCGGCCCGCCGTTGCAGCAGGTCCGCCACCTCTCCGGGCGTGAGCAGCAGCAGATTCGAGAGGGCGGCCGGGAACTCCGGGAACTCCTGCTTGGGGGCGGAGAGCATCTCGTCCAACCAGGCGCGGGCGGTGTCGCGCCCTGCGTCGGTGACTTCGTAGACGGTCCGCTCGGGGTACTGCTGATCGCGCCCGGTCTCGCGGACCGCGATCAGCCCCTCCCCGTTGAGTCGCTCGATCGTGCGGTAGAGGCTCGCTCGCTGCCTGACGTTGACGACCTGCTCCTTGCCCCAGTCCTTGACCAGCCGCTGGATGCCGTACGGGTGCAGCGGCTTGTAGTGCAGCAGGGCCAGGACGGTCAGGGCGAGGGGGGAGCTGCGGGGAGCGGAGTTGGCCATGGACTCGATATTAGCCCCAGGAAGACTAGTTGACGCGAAACTAGTTTCAGTGCAACTATCGAAGCATCGCCACCCCACCCCGGAAGGAACCACCG
The DNA here is from genome assembly GCF_044766365.1 of Streptomyces sp. NPDC102279. Classification (NCBI taxonomy): domain Bacteria; kingdom Bacillati; phylum Actinomycetota; class Actinomycetes; order Kitasatosporales; family Streptomycetaceae; genus Streptomyces; species Streptomyces sp. NPDC102279. The sequence goes on from NZ_JBIWLU010000002.1 coordinate 158,495, forward strand.
AGATGTCCCTCACCGAGCGCATCCACTCCGACCACGGCCTCGTCAAACACCTCGGCAACTGGACGGAGGCCGACCAGTTCGAGATCAAGGCACGCCATGGCGCGGCCGTCCTCGACCTCCGCTCCCCCAACCTCCCCGACGACATCGAGATCCACCTCGACATGGACCGAGCCATGGTCAAACTGCTCGTCGACGACGACACCGCCATCGACCACTGGAACCTGGAATGGACCGCCCGCGGCAAGATCAAGGGCTCTCCGCATCCGTCCACCCGCGGTACGGCGGCCGGCCGCCGTGTCCGTCTGTCCGGCTCCGTGACGAACAGCGAGATCCGCGTCCAGCGCGGCGGCATCGCGATTCTCTCCGCGATGTTCTCCCGTGCTTACGTCCAGGATCTGCGCCGCGCATACAAGAGCGGCGACGTGACGACGATCGACGACCCGGCCAGGGGGCACCAGTCATGACGGGCATCGGCAAAGTCCGCACCGCGCTCGTCATCGGCGGCGGCATCGCGGGTCCGGTCGCCGCGATGGCCCTTCGCCAGGCAGGTATCGAGGCCACCGTCCACGAGGCGTACGACTCCACGGCCGATGGGGCCGGAGGCGGCATGACCATCGCCCCGAACGGACAGGACGCCCTCGCCGCGATCGGCGCGGGCGACCTCGTCCGCGCCATCGGCACACCGGTCACCGCCATGGGGCTACGGAGCTGGACGGGCAAGCACCTCGCTCAGTTCGCCCCGCCCTCCCGCCTCCCGTCCCTGCAGTTCGTCTGGCGCGCCGACCTCTACCGCGCGCTCTACGACGAGGCCAAGCGCCGCTCCGTCCCCATCCACCACGGCAAACGGCTGACCGGCACGACGGACACCGCCTCCGGCATTACGGCGCACTTCGCGGACGGTACGCACGCGAGTGCCGATGTCCTCGTCGGCGCCGACGGCATCCGCTCCACGGTCCGCTCGCTGATCGACCCGGCCGCAGCAGAGCCGAACTACGCCGGCCTGGTCTGCTTCGGAGCGCGGATGCACCAGTCGGAGATGCCCTCCACCGACGGCATCATGTACATGTGCTTCGGCAAGCGCGCGTTCTTCGGCTACCAGGTCTTCGACGACTCCTCGGCGGTGTGGTTCGTGAACCTGCCCCACCGCGCCCCGATGACAGTCACCGAGGCTCAGGCGGTCGGCGCGAAGGAGTGGAAGCGCACCCTGCTGAACGCCTTCGCCGACGATCGAACGCCGGCCCTCGAGATGATCAGCCACACCCCTGTCGGCCAGTTCCTCATCACCGGCCCGATGGAGAACATGCCGAACGTCGCGACCTGGACCCGCGGCCGCACGGTCCTCATCGGCGATGCCGCCCACGCCGCCTCGTCCAGCTCCGGGCAAGGCGCCTCCATCGCCGCCGAAAGCGCCGTCGAACTGGCACGCTGCCTGAGGGACCTGCCCTACAACCAGGCCTTTGCCGCGTACGAACAACTGCGCCGCTCCCGCGTCGATCGCATCATCAAGCTCGGCGCCCGCACGAACAGCAACAAGACCGCGGGCCCGGTCGGCCGCGTACTGCGCGACCTCGTGATGCCGACGACAATGAAGTTGATCAACCCGGAAAAGATGGCTTGGCAGTTCGACCACCACATCGACTGGGCGTCGAAGGCAGTCCCCCTCACGTGAACTCCAGCCCGTCCTCGGCCACGACGCCGAAACGGGCTGGTGCCCACACGGATGGGTCTCCTGGCCCACATCGGGCGCACCGCTCCAGTGACCCGGGCAGTGACCGCGCAGCAGCCGTACGCCCCTCCCCCTGCGACGTGGCTTGAGCACGCCCGTGGCTACGCTGCCGAACACGCCGCAACGGCCCCTCCACCCGCCCACAAGGGCAGGCCGCTGATGCAGCGGCCCGGTCTGCCAGTCCGGCGGCCCGGCCGACCGTCCTCCTACCGCCGCCAGGAGCCCGCCATGTCTCGCTCGACCGTCACGGCCTGCCAGTTCCTCCTCCGTGGTCGCCCCGGGTGCGAAATGTGCGGCGGTAGGCGTCCGGGGGAACGCCGAGCGTGCGATTGAAGTGCCGACGCAAAGTGGTCGCGGTGCCCATGCCGGTGGCGGTCGCGATGGCGTCGATGCTCTCCTCCGTCTCCTCCAGAAGTTCCTGGGCGAGACGGATCCGTTGGGCGAGCAGCCACTGGAGAGGGGTGGTACCCGTCGCGGCACGGAAGTGGCGGCCCAGGTGCCGAGAACTCATCCGAGCCTGGCGGGCGAGGTCCTCCACGGTCAATGGCTGATCGAGCCGTTCGATCGTCCAGGGCAGCAGTTTGGTGAGGGGGTGGTCGTCCTGGTCGGGTATGGGTGCGGTGACGAACTGGGCTTGGCCACCGGAGCGGTGTGGGGGGACGACCAGGCGGCGGGCGGTGGTGTTGGCGACGGCGGAGCCGTGGTCGAGACGGACGAGATGCAGGCACAGATCGAGTGCTGCGGCCTTCCCTGCGGAGGTGAGCACGTCGCCGTTGTCCACATAGAGGACGTCAGGGTCGACCTCGACCTCGGGGTAACGGGCGGCCAGGGCGTCGGTGTGCGCCCAATGCGTGGTGGCACGCTTCCCGTTGAGGATGCCCGCAGCAGCCAGGACGAACGCGCCCGTACACAGGGAGACCATGCGAGCGCCCGCCTCGCGGGCGGCCCGCACCGCCTCGATGAGGTCCGCGGGTGGGTCCACGTCGGTGTCCGCCCAGCCCGGGACGATCACCGTGTCGGCGAACTGGAGATGATGAAGGCCACGTCCGGGATCCAGGCTGAAGGGGCCGAAGGACACGGTGCCGGTCCCGCAGACAGTGAGGTCGTACCAGGGGACGGCGACGGCGGCCGGCGCGGAACCGAAGACCTCGTAGGCAACGGACAGTTCGAAGTGCAGCATCCCGTCGGTGACGGCCAGCGCGACAGATCTCATGTCCGAAAGTGTATGGACCATGTCGTTCCAGCCGCTCACGATTGACGACTCGATCAGGGCAGGATGCTCGCAGCCAGGCGATTGGTCGCTTCGAACACAGGAGAAAGTCATGACAACGGGTCAGGCCGTCACGGTGTACGGCGCATACGGGCACACCGGCAAGTTCGTGGTGGCACACCTGCTGGAGCGCGGATTCGTCCCCATCCTGTCCGGGCGCGACACCGACAAGCTCAACGTGCTGGCGAAGGCGTATCCCGACCTCGATGTGCGTCCGGCATCCGTAACCGATCCGGATTCGCTCGATGACGCGCTGACCGGTGCAGTAGCGGTAGTCAACTGCGCGGGCCCCTTCGCCACCACCTCCGCCCCGGTCATCGAGGCGGCCCTGCGGGCCGGGATCCCCTACGTGGATGTGGCGGCCGAGATCGAGGCCAACGCCGACACATTCACGAACTTCGCGGACCGGGCCCGCGATGCCGGCACGGTGATCGTCCCCGCGATGGCCTTCTACGGCGGCCTCGGCGACCTGCTCGTCACCGCCGCGATGGGCGACTGGACCAAGGCCGACGAGGCGCACATCGCCTACGGGCTCAACAGCTGGGAGCCCACTGAGGGGACGCGGGTTGCGGGCAAGGTCTCCGCCGAGCGGCGTGGCGGCCGCCGGGTGCGCTTCACGAACGGGCAGTTGGAGTACCACACCGACGAACTGCCCACCGTGCAATGGCCTTTCCCCGACCCGATGGGGCCGCAGGCCGTCGTCGCCGAGTTCACGATGGCCGACGTCGTCACCATCCCGAGCCATCTGTCCATCCCCGAGATCCGCACCTACATGACGACGGCGGCGGCGACCGGTGTCGCGGCCCCGGCCACACCAACCCCCACCGGCGTTGATAGGGACGGACGCTCAGCGCAGACCTTCCTCGTCGACGTCGTCGTACGCTCCGGCGACACCGAACGGCGCGCTGTGGCCGGCGGTCAGGACATCTATGCCGTCACCGCCCCCCTCGCCGTCGAAGCCGTCCACCGCATCCTGACCGGACAGACACGCACGAGCGGCGTGGCCTCCGCCGGCCAACTCTTCGCAGCACACGACTTCCTGGACGCGCTCTCCCCGCACATCACCGTCGAACTGCACTGACGTCAGCAGCGAGGGGGTGGGCCTTCGTAAGCCGCTTCCCGGCCGAGGATGCCGAGCGGTGTGAGCATGCGGCGTCTACTACAGTGGCGAGCGGACCGTGACTGGCGCTGAGGTGGAGCACCACCGGGGAGCGGCCTGACGAGATGTCGATGCCGTGCGCCTGGGCGAGTGGTCAGCAACGCCTGGAGGCGACGATGTCCCCGACTCAGACGGCTCAGCTCATGGACGGCACCGGCCTAGCCGGACGCATGGTCGAAGAAGCCGCTGCCGAGGCGGCGAGGATCTCACAGCGCACGGGGATCAGTCCCTGTCTGGCGACGGTGCTGGTCGGAGAGGACCCCGCTTCGGTCACGTATGTCCGTATGAAACAGGCGCGATGCGCGAAGGCTGGTATCCGGTCTCGGCACATCACTCTGCCCGCGGCCACCACGACTGCCGAACTGATCGCCACCCTCGCCGGCTTGTCCAACGATCCGGAAGTGCACGGCATCCTGCTCCAACATCCTTGCGGTCCGCACATCGACGAGCGAGCGGCGTTCGAAGCGATCGCCCCGGAGAAGGATGTCGACGGGGTCACGACGCACTCCTTCGCCGCGATGAGCTTCGCGCTGCCGGGCTACGTCTCCTGCACTCCGGGCGGAATCATGCGGCTGCTGAAGGAGTACGACGTCGGCCTCGCCGGCAAGCACGCCGTCGTGGTAGGTCGCAGCGCGATTCTCGGCAAACCCGTCGGGATGCTCCTGCTCGCCCAGGATGCGACGGTGACCTACTGCCACTCCCGCACGGCTGACCTGTCAGTGATGGTCCGGGAAGCGGACATTGTCGTAGCGGCCGTGGGACGGCCTCGATTGATCCGGGGTGAGGACATCAAGCCGGGCGCGGTGGTGATCGACGCCGGCTACAACCCGGGCAACGTCGGCGACGTCGACTTCGACACCGCCCTCACCCGCGCCCGTCTGATCACCCCGGTGCCCGGCGGAGTTGGGCCGATGACCATCGCCGTCCTGCTCGCACAGACCGTGGAAGCCGCCGCGATCCAGCTAGGAATTCAGGAACACTGACCTCCGGACCAGCAGCCCGTGCGGCTGGCTGATCGCTATCTGGCTTCCGGGGGCACGCTGAGCGATGACCCGGCCGCTCACCTGTACTGGCGCATCCTGGATGCGCTCGCGTTCGCCCCGGATGCCGAGAGGGTCGCGGCGCCCTGGCGGGAACTGGGACGCGACGACCTGGCTTCGGCCCTGCTCACAAGCAGGCTGGAGGACTACCTCGAAGAGCTGTTCCGCCGCTTCGGCTGATCGCTCCGCCTGAGCTCGCCCGAGCAGCAAACGGTCAGCTGGAGGATCCTGTCTTTCTCGTCCAGCTGTCGGCGCGGGGTCCTTTGCGGGTGAGCCACCGGGTCATGAGTGTGACGAGTGCCCAGGTCAGATGGGCTTCACTGTGCTGCGAGAGCCATTCGTAGTCCCACGCGTCGCGGCGGGCACGCTTGGTCCAGCCGATTGTCCGCTCGACACGCCGACGGCGCGGGCTGCACGACGCCGACTCCACCCTCCCGAGTGCCGGGCCCGCCAGCACCCCAGCCCAAACAGCCACCCCTGCGGGCCGGGGTGCGCACCTGGGGTGGCCCGCAGGGTGGAGGGGCAAGTCAGCCCAGCGGGGGAGCGAGGTGCGCCCGGGGGTTGATGCGGAGCGGTGAGCGCGCGCCGGACGATGGCCCCGGCGGAGGGAGACCTGGTGGAGGGAGACCCGGTGGAGCGTTGGGATCGGATCGGGCGTGCGGCGGCATACGGGGCGGCGGCGGCCCTCGTGCCGTATCTGCTGATCAAGGTGACGTGGGTGGTCGGATCGTTGCTGCGGCTGCTGCCGATCGGGCGGGGGTTCAGTCTGGGCGAGTGGCTGGTGCTCAACACCGTCACGATCGGCATGGCTTCGGCCGGGATCGCGCTGGGGCTGGCGCTGGTGCGGCCGTGGGGCATGCGGATCCCCGGCTGGCTGGTGGGGTTCCTCGCCTGGGTCGGCTCAGGGTTCTTGGTGTCGATCTTGCCGTTCGTGCTCGTCAGCGCGTTTGTGAGCTCGGGGACGGACAGTTCGGGAGGGTCGGGGAACTCGGGAGGGGACGCGGCGATGCCGGGCTGGGAAGCGGCGCTGCTCCAGTGCAGCTTCGTGGGAACCGGGATCGCGCTGGCCATCGCGCTCCCCACCTATCTGCGGCGGCGCTGGCCCCACGCGCTGCGCCGGTCGGAGCGAACCGACCCCCGCACTTCCGCGGGACCGCTGTGGCCTGTTGTGACCAGCGCCGTGACCGGCTTGGTCTGGCTCTACTGGGCAGCCGGCGGCCCCGTGGGCATCGCGCACCGCGATGAGCGGCCGGCCGGCTGGCATGTGCTGGTCGGCGTCAGCGCGTGCTGGGCTCTCGCCGCCTCCGCCGCGATCCTGGCTCTCATCCGACGTCGGCCGAATCGGCTGCCGTATCCGCTCCTGCTTGCGCTGGCGTGGCTCGGGTCGGGCTCGATGTTCGCGTGGAGCGGCTGGAGGCTGCCGGCCACCGTGTACGTGACGCTGTCGCACCCGAGTGACGTCAACTACCCGGAGAGCGCCGTGGTCGCCGTGGCACTGCACGTCACGGCCGTGCTGACAGGGGCGGAGATCATGCGGCTGCTGGTACGCGGTGACCGCAGGCAGGTGCGCGTCCCCGACAACGCCCAGCAGTCCGCCGAGCGAGCGGACCGCCGCCTGTGAACCCGGCCGTTGAGGAAAACCGTTCACCAGGAGCACCCCGATGCTGCCCTGGCAAGAACTCTGGCCGGCGTAGCAGGCCTGTTCGTTGGAGGGCAGGTTGGTGCTGTGACGGTCCGGTGCGACCACCCGGCTTCCCCAAGCTCGCGCGACACGACGCACGCAGACGTCGGGCGTCCTCGTCGTGATCCCGGTCGTCGACGAGCGGCCGCAGCGCGGGGCGCAGGGCCGGGTTCCGGTCGCGCGGCAAGGCGAGGCGGGCCGGGTCTCACCCCCTCCCCCGTCGCCCCGCATACGCACCTGTCGGCGCCGGCATCGCGTCGGCCGGCGCCGGCCGCTCCGCCCCGGTCACCACGCCGGCGGGTGCAGGGCCAGGATCTGCAGGGTGCAGGGGGTGTGGACGTCGTTCAGGGTGTACGTGTAGCCGCGGGGGAGGTAGAGGACCTCGCCTACGCGTAGGCGGAGTTCCAGGGTGTGTTGTGGTCGGGGGGACGACTGTGTGGGGTGGGTCGGTTCGACGCGGCCGCCGCAGCTTCCGTGGACCGGGAGGAGGACCAGGTCGGTCTCCGTGGTGGTGTCGGTGTGCCGGGCGCCCAGGGCGAGGGCGACGGACGAGCTGACGACCGTGCAGCCGAGGAGGGTGCCCAGACGTGTCGTCAGTTCCGTCGCCTCGGGGCGCACTTCGAGTGAGGGCGGCGGCGTGCCGAGGGGTGGGGTCTCGCGGGCTGCGGCCACCACCGCCTCGATGCCCTCCGGCCAGACGAGGGCGGGTGTCCTGTCCCGGTTGACGGACAGGCACAGGGCCACATCCCTGACGAAGAGGTCCAGGCCGGCTCTGCCCGTGACCGAGGTCGATTCGAAGTCCACGTCGTGCTCCCGCTCCCGTTGGCGCAGACCCTCCGGCGTGCCGCGACGCACGTGAGGCCGCCGACCGCGCCGTCGCCCGCGGGTGGGACACGTGCGCGGCGTCGAGCCGGACCGGTGCCCACATGCGGTGTCGTTCGTGCGCGGAGGGCCCGTCCTTCGTGCACGGAACATCCGGGAAGGACAGATCTGCTGTTCTTCCGCCACATGGCCGCAGGGATGGGCGGCGTCGTCGGACCGGTCCTCGTCCCTGCGGTTTGCAGGAACTCTCTCGGACCGGGCCGGTGGTGCGGCAGTCCCGGGATCACGGTACCGCAGGGGCCACGGCCCGTCGCGGCCCCTTCCGCCGGACCTGCGTACGCCGGTGCGGGGCCGCTCAGCCGGGAGTGGGCACGCCCTCCGTGTCGTCGTCGAGGAGTCCGGCCCGTGCCGCCAACACCCCGGCCTGGAAGCGGCTTTCGGCGCCGAGCGTCTCCATGATGTCGGCGATGTGCTTGCGCGCGGTGCGCAGGGACATGCCGATGCGGCGAGCGATCGTCTCGTCCTTCAGCCCGGCCGCGAGCAGCCGGGCGATGGTGCGGTCGATGTCCTTGGCGACGAGTTCGAGTCCGTCGGTCGCGGCGTCGGAGAACGGCGCGGCCTGCATCCACGCCTGCTCGAAGACCTCGCAGAGGTAACTCACGACCGACGGTTCCCTGATGACCACCGCGCCCCAGGTGCCGCCGCGTTCGGGGATGAAGGCGACCTTGCGGTCGAAGACGATCAGGCGGCCGAACAGTTCGTGCGCGGTGCGGTACTCGGCGCCGAGGGAGGACACCATGGAGACGTAGGCCTGGCTGGGGCCGTTGAAGCGTGCGGTGTGGTGGTAGAGCGTGCGCATGCGGACGCCCCGGCCGAGCATGGCGCTGTCGCGGGCGAGCGCCTCCTGGAGCACCTCGGGAACGCGGTTGCCGCCGGGCTGACTGGTGAGCATCTCCTCGGCGCACTCCTCGGAGGCGCGGTTGAGGGCCGCCCTGACCTCCTCCAGGCGGGGAATGACCTCGAGGCCGACGGACCCGCGGCTGATGCTGTCCAGGTAGTGGCCGCGCAGGTCGGCGAACTGGTCGCGGATGCGGTGCAGTTCGGCCTGCTGGGTGCGGATCTCCGCTTCCATCGTGGTCGTCACCACGGCGGCCACCAGGTCCGGGTCGACCGGTCGCAGCCGGCTCGGGTCGTCCGGGTCGGCCTTCATGAGGCCCAGTTCGGTGAGGGAGACGATGGCGGCGTCGACCTCGTCGCGGCCGAGGCCCAGTTCCCGTGCGGCCCGGTCGGGGTCCATCCGCTCGTTCCTGGCGACCCATCTATAGAGGGCGATTTCCCTTTCGTTCGGTCGCACGGGCGGTTCGAATGCCCTACTTTCGTCCGCTATGAACACTTCGTCCCCTGTTCGTTTTGCTGCGAGGCAGCTTGGTGAGCACCGTGATCGGTAGTCAGGACCACGTACGGCACGAGAGTCTTGGGGCAACGGAGAAACCGCCGCAACGGAATCCCCGAATCCGTCCAGAATTCAAATACAGGAGTGCCCAGAATGAAGTCCTTCCGCGCCGCCACCATTGCCCTCGCCGCCGCGTCCATCGCTTTCGGCGGAGTTATCGGGACCGCCCAGGCCTCGTCGGCGACACCGGCCCGCACCGCGGCCACGGCATCGGTAGCCACGGACGGCAACACGGACGGCGACAGCGGCTGGGGCGGCCGCGTCATCAACGACCCCACCACCACCGCCACGACCGAACGGCTCACGGCCGGCAACCACACGGCCGCCTGAACCTCCCCGCACGCGTGACCCGGCGGGCCCGAGACGGCCCCCGGGAGCAAGAGCGAGGACCCTGCGAGCGCGCCTGGAACGGGTAATAACCGCTGCTCCACGCGCCGTTCGCGGTCCGGGCGTCCGGTCAGCACTGCGGCCGCGCCCCCACCGTGTCGATATCCGAACACACGCTTCAGACTAGCCCGTGCGACCGACGCCCTGCTCGACGGCGCGCGGAGGGCACACAGGTGCGGCCTGACCGGCGATTCAGCAGCCGGGGCCGCCGCGTGACGGCGACCGAACCGGCTCCACCCTCCCTGGAGCACCGGGGAGCCCGCCCCATGGCCCTCACCCCCCATGAAAGGCACACGCGTGAGTCCGTTCGCCGTCGAAATCCTGGAACTCCTCAGCGACCGCGAGCTCGAAGTTCTGGGCTACCTCGCCGAGGGTCACACCTATTCCTCCATCGCGCGGAGAATGAATCTCAGCCCGCACACGGTGGACACTTATCTGCGCAGAATCCGGGGAAAGGCGGGAGTCAGCAATCGCGCGCATCTGATGGTTCTAGCGCTTCAGGTCTCGCGTCGGCACGACTTCGGCATGACGCAGGTGTGAACTCCGTCCGAACGACGGCGGAGGGGGCCGGGGGGGGGGGCCCCCCCCCCCCCCCCCCCCCCCCCGGGGGGGCCCCCCCCCCCCCCCCCCCCCCCCCCCCCCCCCCCCCCCACC
>NZ_JBIWLU010000002.1:168695-667272 GCF_044766365.1 Streptomyces sp. NPDC102279
ACGCCGCCCCTTTTTTGGTTTTCGGGCGCACCGGGTCCCCCGGGCCCGTTCTTCGCTATTCCGGCGGGTTTAACCGCGGCCCCACCGCGGGGGGGGGGCGGGGGGGGGGCCCCCCCCCGGGCCCCCTCCGCCGTCGTGGTGCGCGCCCCGCAGGGCGCCCGCACCGCTCACCCCTGAACCCGTACCTCCCCCTCGCGCCGCTCGACCTCCCGCCGCACGAGCGGCAGCAGGGTGCGCCCGAACTCCTCGGCGTCCCGCACCGGTCGGTACCCGCGGAGCAGGAACGTCGTGACACCGATGTCGACGTAGTCCAGCAAGGCCCGGGCCACCGTCTCCGGTGTCCCCACCAGGGCTGTCGAGTTCCCCGCGGCACCGGTCGCCGCCGCGGGCGCCGTCCACAGGGCGCGGTCGTGCCTCTCACCCCGCTCCGCCACGGCCAACAGCCTTTGCGAGCCCGCGTTCTCGGGGCGCACCGACTGCCCGAGCGGCAGGGGCGGCCTGCTCCGGTCGAAGAAGCCGCCCGCGGTCCCCTTCCGGCGGAGCCCGTCCAGGATCGAGTACGCCCGCTCCCAGGCCTCGTCCTCGGTCGCCCCGAGCACCGGGCGGAACGAGACACTGATCCGCGGCATGACCGTGCGTCCCGCGGCGCGCGCTCCCGCGTGCACGGCGGCGATCTGCTCGGCGGTCTCGGCCAGGGGCTCACCCCACAGGGCGAACACGTCCGCGTGTCTGCCGCCCACCCGGTACGCGGCCGGCGAGGATCCGCCGAAGTAGAGCGGGACGTGCGGGTGTTGGACCGGCCGCACCTCGGAGCGGAAGTCGTCGAAGCGGTAGAAGCGGCCGTCGTGCCCGAACCCCTCCTCCTCGGTCCACGCCCGCTTCACCACGTCGAGGAACTCGTCCGCACGGGCGTAGCGGTCGTCCTTGGCCGCGTAGTCGCCGTCGCGCCGTTGTTCGGCGTCGTGGCCGCCGGAGATGACGTGCACGGCCAGCCGGCCGCCGCTGAACGCGTCGAGGGTGGCGAAGGTGCGTGCCGCCATGGTGGGGGCGACGCTTCCCGGACGGTGGGCGAGCAGCAGTCCGAGGCGTTCGGTGTGGGCGGCGACGTACGCGGCGACCTGGCCGCCGTCGGGTGAGCTGGAGCTGTGCCCGATCAGGACGCGGTCGAAGCCGGCCTCTTCGTGGACGCGGGCGAACATCCGCGTGAACCCGGGGTCCACGGCCGATCCCTGGCCGCCCTCGGAGTCCCTCGCCCCGATCATTCCGATGAACTCAACCGGCATGGAGGCCACCGTCCTTGGTCGTGCGGGGCGCGGTGCGCTCCTGGTCCGTACCGGCGACCGCCCCGGCCAGCAGGGCTTCCCGGTCCAGCTTGCCGTGCGGGGTGACCGGCAGGCGGTCGAGGTAGTGCAGTCGCTGCGGGAGCATGTGCGCGGGCAGTCGGCCGGCGAGCGCGCTCCGCACCTGGGCGGAGGGCATCGCGGCACGGTCGGCGACCAGGTAGGCGACGAGGGCGGGGGTGCTTCCGCCGTCGTCGAGGAGGCAGGCGGCTCCGTCCACACCGGGAAGCGCCCGCAACTCGGCCTCGATCTCGCCCAGTTCGACGCGGAAGCCCCTCAGCTTGACCTGGCCGTCCATCCGGCCCGCGTAGTACAGCAGGCCGTCGGCGTCGGCGACGGCCCAGTCCCCACTGCGGTAGCGCCGACCCGGGCTCCCGGGTTCTCCGGGGAAGCGCTCGGCGGTCAGCTCGGGCCGCCCCAGGTATCCATGACTCACCCCTGCTCCGCCGATCCACAGCTCCCCCGGTTCTCCGTGTCCGACCAACACGCCTTCAGCGTCGCGCAGTTCGACGTTCAGGTGGGGCAGCGGCCTGCCTATGGGGGTACGGCCCGGGCGGGCGTCGGCGAGGGTCTCGGGGGTCAGCGGGCAGTGCGTGACGTGGACGGTGGTCTCGGTGATGCCGTACATGTTGGTGACCGACGCGAGAGGCGCCGTGTCGGCCGCCCACCAGCGGCGGACGTCCTCGGGGACCATGGCCTCGCCGCCGAGGACGACATGGCGCAGGGCCGGCAGCCGGGTCCCGGTGGCGGACGTCTCGGCGACGAGGTTGCCGAAAGCGGACGGCACCTGGTTGAGAACGGTCACGGCTTCGTGCGCGAGCAGGTGCGCGAAGGCCTCGGGGTCGGCGGCGGTGTCGCGGTCCACGACGACCGCCCGGCCGCCGCCGAGCAGGGCGCCCCAGATCTCCCACACGCTGAAGTCGAAGCTCCAGGAGTGGAACAGCGTCCACACGTCGTCGGCTCCGGTGTCGAAGAGCGGGAGCGCGGCGTCGAGGAGGGCGAGGACCTGCCCGTGCCCGACGACGCACCCCTTGGGGAGACCGGTGGAGCCCGAGGTGTAGATGGTGTAGGCGGTGTCAGGGGGCAGGGCCGGCGCCCCCGGGACGGGCAGGCGGGCGGCGAGGCTCAGCGGCCCGACCTGCGCGAGCGATGATTCCCCCGGCGCCGGGGGCCCCTCCGTGAGCACGAGTGCCGTACCGGAGTCGTCGAGGAAGTGGCGCTGCCGGTCCTGCGGATAGCCAGGGTCGACCGGGAGGTAGGAGGCACCGGCGCCCAGGATGCCGAGCAGCCCGGCCAGCGCGTGCCGGGACCGTCCGGCCCGCACGGCGACCGGCTGCCCCGGGGACACGCGGCCCCGCAGAGCGCGGGTGACGGCGTCGGCCTCCTCGGCGAGACCGCCGTAGGTGACCGATCCCCGGGCGTCGGTGACGGCCGTGCGGCCGGGTGTGCCTGCGGCGATCGCACGGAAGCGGGTGTCCAGCCGGTCGTCGGGGCAGGCTCCGCCCGCCGTGGTGGTGCGGGCTCGTGTGTTCGCCACGGTCGCGGCAGAGCCCGGTGACGCGGGCGCGGAGAGGCGATTCATATGAGCCTCCCATCGGCGGACGCGGATGCGGATGCGCCAACCTCCGGTTCCACGTTCATGCTCGCCTCCACCTTCTCGCCCTCGCTCCCGCACTCGTCCACAGCCTCGTCGACGTCCAGCTCGCGCAGGCGGGAGCGTCCGACGGTCAGGGCGTGCACGAGATAGCTGGCGACGTCGTCCGGCGTGGTGCCGCGCCCGAAGATGCGGTCGACGCCGAGGTCGGCGGTCATGGCGGGGTCGAACCGCGGGCCGCCGACGACCAGGAGGGGCCGGGGGCGTCCGGCGTAGGCGGCGTCCAACTCCGCGCTCAGCTCCCGGACGTTGGCCAGATGGGCGTCGCGCTGGGTGACGGCCTGGGAGACCAGGACGGCGTCCGCGTTCTCCCGGACGGCCCGGTGCACGAGGTCGGGTACGGACACCTGGGCGCCGAGGTTCACGACGCGCATCGAGTGGTAGTACTCCAGGCCCTTCTGGCCCGCGAACCCCTTGATGTTGAGGATCGCGTCGATGCCGACGGTGTGCGCGTCCGTTCCGATGCAGGCGCCGACCACGACGCAGTCGCGCCCCAGGTTCGCGTGCAGGCCCTCGTCGACCTCCTGGGACGACAGCAGCGGGTACTCGCGCTCCATGACGTCCACGGAGTCGAGTTCGACCTGGTGCACGACGGGACCGTAGACCACGCAGAACGTGAACTCGGTTCCCACCGGGCGGGCGTGGACGAGGAGGGGCCGGTCCATGCCCATCTGGCGGGCGAGTTGGAGGGCCGCGCCCTCGACGAGCGCGCCGTGCGGCAGTGGGAGGGTGAACGAGAGCTGCACCATCCCGTCGTCGGTGGTGTCCCCGTAGGGGCGGACCGCGGGCGGCGGTCCGGCGGGCGTGTTCATCGCTGGTGATCTCCTTCACGGTCGTGGACCTGGGACGTTTCGAGAAGCTCGACGGCGGGGTTGCGGTAGCCGGGGGCGCACTCGGCCACCCCGTCCCGGCCGCGGCCTCCGTCGACGGGACGGCGCATGCCGCCGAAGGTGCCGGCGGCGATGGCGTCCAGCAGGCCGTGTTCACCGATCCGCTCCAGCAGGTCGAGGGCCTCTCGCAGCACGACCTCGGCGCGCCGGGTGATGGCGCCACCGGGTGCGGGGTGGAAGTCCTCCTCCAGGGAGCCGGCGGCGTCCATCACGTACCGGACGTTCTGCAGCGCCAGGTCGCGGTCGGACAGGAACGGGGTGACGACGGCCTCGGTCATCATGCCGACGAGCAGGATGTTCTGCCGGGTGAGTGCTCCGGCGAGGTTGAAGAACCCGTTGAGCAGATAGCCGCGGAAGATGTCGCCGGTCATGTGGCGGGTCGGTGGCATCCACTTGAGCGGGGCGTCGGGGAACAGCTCGCGGGCGAGGAGTGCGTGGGCGAGTTCCATGCGGAAGGAGTCGGGCAGTTCGGGGTCGATCTCGAAGGCGTGGCCGAGGCCGAGTTGGGCGTCGGTGAGCCCCGCCTCCTTGCCGAAGTACTCGTTGAGGAGCTGGCTCGCGGTCACCGTGTGGGCCGCGTCCATCGCGTCGGCGGTGGTGAGGTAGTTGTCCTCGCCGGTGTTGATGACGATGCCGGCGCGGGCGTGCAACTGCCGGGAGAAGCGCTGGTCGACGAATGTGCGGACCGGGTTGATGTCGCGGAAGAGGATGCCGTACATGGAGTCGTTGAGCATCATGTCGAGGCGTTCCAGGCCCGCGAGGACGGCGATCTCCGGCATGCACAGGCCGGACGCGTAGTTGGTGAGCCGGATGTAGCGGCCGAGTTCGGCCGACGCCTTGTCCAGGGCGGCCCGCATGAGGCGGAAGTTCTCCTGGGTGGCGTAGGTGCCCGCGTATCCCTCGCGGGTGGCGCCGTGCGGGACGTAGTCGAGCAGGGACTGTCCCGTCGAGCGGATCACCGCGATGACGTCGGCGCCGCCCCGGGCGGCTGCGACCGCCTGCCGGACGTCCTCGTGGATGTCGCCGGTGGCGACGATCAGGTAGATGAGGGGTCCGGTCGGTTCGCCCCACTGCCTGATCAGCCGGTCGCGTTCGTTGCGTCGGCCGTCGATCAGGTCGAGGCCGCCGGCCATGGCGCGCCGGGCGTCGGCGACCGCGCTGTCCGCCGCGGCGCCCTCGGGCAGCCGGAAGGAGACGTCGCGGGCGGTGGCGCGCGAGGCCAGTTCGGTGAGGTCGCGGCAGGATCCGGTGCGCAGCGCGTGCCAGACCGGCAGGGCGACGCCGTGTTCGAGGCCGACCTGGTCGCGTACGGCGTCGACGAGCCGGTTGGCCCAGGGGATGCCCTCGGCGTCGGCGCCGGACAGCCCGGCCAGCCGCAGCGCGGCCCGTTCCACGGCGACGGTGGTGTGGGACCGGGCCATGTCCACGACGGCGCCCCCCGCGCGGGCCGCCAACTCCCTTGCTCGGCTGATCAGTCGGGGGTCGAGGCCCAGTTTTCCGGCGGGGGCCGTGGTGACCCGAGGGGTGTGGCCCGAGTCGGCGGCACCGTCGGAGGAGCTCTTCGTGGCCACGGAGGCGGCGCCATCGGTGGCGGGGGCGCGGGCGGGCACCGCGGAGTCCTCGGACCGGACCGACCGGACCGACCGGGCCGACGGGGCCGTCGGGGTGATCCGGCGGTCGAAGAGGGCGCGTACGCCGGGTTCGGTGCGGATCAGGTCGAGGGCCTGCTCGGCGTGGCCGGGCTGGTAGCCGTTGCCGATGAGCATCGTGACGTCGGCGCGCAGTCCCTCGGCGCCGAGCGCGGCGGCCGGGAAGGAGGTCGCCATGGAGAAGAAGACGACGGTGCCGCCGTCCTGGGTCGCCAGCACGGCGGCGTGCTCGCAGCCGGGCACATCGGTGCAGACCACGGTGATGTCGGCCGGGCCGCCGTGGGCGGCCAGACCGTCGTGGAGTGCCACGGCGTCGCGGGCGTCGGCCCGCAACACCGAGCCGGCCAGGCCGGATTCGGCGAGGGCGGTCGCCTCGGCCGCGTTCGGGACGACTCCCACCAGCCGTCCGGCGCCCGCGCGGCGTGCCGCGGCCAGCGCGAGGCTGCCGGACTTGCCGGCCGCGCCCAGGACGGCCACCGAAGGGGCGCGGCCGGTCCGCGCGGCGTACTCGGCGACGGTGCGGCCGGTCAGGGCGGGCGCCCCGCAGACGTCCAGGACGGCGAGGGACAGTTCGTCGGGCAGGTCGGCGGGCAGGACCGCGGCGACCGACCGTCCGAAGAGGATGGCGTGTCCGCGGGCCGGCACCTGTTCCCCCAGGCCGTCCCAGTCGCGCAGGCCGTCGGTGAGTTCGAGCGGGGTCAGGGTGAGGGAGACCAGGGTCGCCACCCGTTCACCGGGCTTGAGTCCGAGGGGTGTCTCGGGGCCGGCCTCCGCGACGGTGCCGATGAGCATGCCGCCGGAGCCGGTGACAGGGTTGTGCATCTTGCCGCGTTCACTCACGATCGCGCGGACGGCCTCACGGATCGCGTCGCCGTCGCCGTCGTGTTCCTCGTGGAGCTGGCGGTAGGACGCCGCGTCCAGGTTGAGGTACTCGACGTCGATGCGGAGTTCGTCGTCGCGCAGCCGTGGGTCGGGGTCGAGGCGCAGAGCGGCCTGCGGCAGCACCCCCTCCGGGGCGAGCACGCGGTGCAGGCCGAGCGGTGAACCGGGCGTGTGGCAGGGCGTGTTCACTGCTCGTCCCCCGGCTGCCACTGCGCCCAGTGGGCCTGACCGGACGGGGGCAGGGTGTGCAGCGGGTCGTAGTAGTGGTGGGTGCGCTTCAGTGCGTCCGGGGCGTCGTGCTCCACGGAGGTGAGGTAGTTCTTCGACCAGTCGGAGATGCCGAGTTCACGGTCGTACGCGTCGGCCTGGTGCACCCAGCGCTTGCCGACGTAGGGGACGTCGCAGACGAGGCGGGGCGTGGCGAAGCCGGGCAGGTAGCCCATGATGGCGTGCTGGAGCCGCTGGGCCTCGGCGAGCGGCAGCCGCCAGTGCTCGGCGCCGGGGACGAGGTCGCAGAGGTAGAAGTAGTAGGGCATGATCCCGGCGGAGTCGAGCAGGGCGAAACACAGGTCGAGCAGCGCCTCGGGCGTGTGGTTGACGCCGTGCAGCAGCACTCCCTGGTTGCGTACGTCGCGCAGTCCGGCGGAGAGCAGCGCGCGGGAGGCCTCGGCGACGAGCGGGGTGATCTGCTGCGCGGTGTTGGCGTGGGTGTGCATGGCGAGGCCGACGCCGCGTGCTGAGGCCTTGGCGGCGAGTTCGGCCATGCCGTCGAGCACGTCGGGTGCCAGCCAGTGCTGCGGGAGCCCGATGAGTCCCTTGCTGGCGAGCCGGATGTCGCGGACGTTGTCCAGGTCGAGCAGCCGGTCGACGAAGGAACGCAGGCGCGGCCAGGGCACGTTGGCGACGTCTCCGCCGGACACGACGACGTCGCGGACGGTGGGTGTGGCACGCAGGTAGGCGATCATGCGGTCGAGGCGGTCGGCGGGCCGCAGCACGAAGCGGTACTTGTCGACCTGCGGGGTGGAGGTGCCGACGAGGTCCATGCGGGTGCAGTGCCCGCAGTACTGCGGGCAGGTGGTGACGAGTTCGGCGAGCACCTTGGTCGGGTAGCGGTGGGTGAGTCCCTCCACGACCCACATCTCGGCCTCGTGCAGGGAGTCGCGGGAGGCGAGGGGGTGGCTCGGCCAGCGCGGATGCCGGTCGCTGGCCACCGGCAGCATGTAGCGGCGGACGGGGTCGGCGTACCAGTCGGTCGTGCCGGGGGCGGCGGTCGGGGCGATGGTGTTGAGAACCTGCGGGGTGAGCAGGATCGGCATCGTCGCGAACTGCTTCTGGTCGGCGGCGAGATCCTCGTAGAAGGCGTCGTCGAGCCCCGTGCCGGCCAGTTCGCGCAGCTGGCGGACTCCCTTGACGCAGTGGGCGCGCTGCCACTGGGGGTCGCGCCACTGGGCGGAGGTGACGTCCCGCCAGCCCGGGAAGCGCCGCCAGTCGGGCTCGACGGCTTCGTGGCGTCGGTAGCCGTAGGGCTGGGCGAGCGCGTCGGCGGATGCCCGGGTGGGCGGCGCGGTCGGCGGGGGTGCGGTCTTCACGAGGTGCCTCGGTTTCTCCCGGCCGCCGCGGCGGGTGGGGATTCGGGACGGGACACCGCACGGAACGGCCGTGCGGTGCCGCCGGGTTGAGTGGTCTCGGTCAGCGGGTGAGGGCGTAGGCGAGGACGCCGTCGCGGTCCGGGCGGCGCTCGAAGCCGGCGCGTTCCATGACCCGCTGGGAGGGCACGTTGTCCGCGGTGGTCGTGCAGACGACCGTGTCCACGCCGGGCTGCTGGAGCGCCCAGTGGGCGAGCGCGGCGAGTGCCTCCGTCGCGTAGCCGTGGCCGCGGGCGTCCGGGTGCAGGTCGAAGCCGATCTCGGCGGCGGCGTCGTGCGGCGGTCCGTGGAAGCCCATGCCCCCGACGACGAGCCCGTCGGCCTCGCGGACCAGCACGTACATGCCCCAGCCGGAGCGGTGCAGGCCGGCCGTGTGGGCGCCGGCGAGCATGCCCGCGGCCTCCCGCGATCCCTCCCCGGGGGTGCCGCCGAGCCAGGGCAGGTCCGCGGTGCGGCCCTCCCGCAGTTCGAGCGCCTCGGCGGGCAGGACCTCGCGCAGCCGGAGCCGCTCGGCGGCGAGGACGGCCGTCGGGCGGGCGGCGACCTGGCGGCGGCAGGTCTCCTCGTCGCCGGTCCAGCCGGTGGTGCGCCAGCCGTCGGGGAGTTCCCCGGTGGATGGCAGCACGGCGAACGCGTCGTGCGGGTCGAGGGCGATCACATGGGTCACTGCTGCTCCTGTGCTGTGGTGGTGCGGGACACGGGCAGCTCGCTCGCGCGGTGCCGGTGGGTC
The DNA here is from genome assembly GCF_044766365.1 of Streptomyces sp. NPDC102279. NCBI lineage: Bacteria > Bacillati > Actinomycetota > Actinomycetes > Kitasatosporales > Streptomycetaceae > Streptomyces > Streptomyces sp. NPDC102279. The sequence continues at coordinate 177,487 of NZ_JBIWLU010000002.1, forward strand.
ATGGGGTCGACGGCGTCCAGCGCGTCGAGCAGGCGGTCGAGATGGCCGGCGGGGCCGACGGAGATCCTGAGGTGCCCGGCCAGGCCGAAGCGGCCCGCGTCGCGGACGAGGATGCCGTGGTCGTCCTCAAGAAGCCGTTCGGCGCGGGCGGAATCCCCGACGGGTACGGCGAGGAAGTTGGTCACCGAGGGCAGGGCGTGCCGGCCGCGGGCGGCGAGTGCGGCCCGGAACCCCTCCCGGGCGGCCGTGTTGCCGCGCCGGACGTGCTCCAGGTGCTCACGGTCGGCGAGGGCGGCGACGGCTGCCGCCTGGGCGGCCCGGTTGACGCTGAAGGGCATGGTGCCCTGGACCTCGCGCAGCCGGGCGACGAGGTCCGCGTCGCCGACGGCGTAGCCGATGCGCAGACCGGCGAGGCCGTGCGCCTTGGAGAAGGTACGCAGGGCGAGGACGGGCGCGCCGGAGCCGAGATGGTCGAGGATCTGCGGGGTGCCGGGCGGCGCGAAGTCGAGGTAGGCCTCGTCGACCACGAGGGGCGTACCGGTGGCTGCGGCGCGCTCGACGAGGAGGTCCAGGTCGGCGCGGTTCAGGGTGCCTCCGCTGGGGTTGTGCGGGTTGCACACGTAGGCGATGCCGGCGCCCTCCATGGCGTCGGCCAGGGCCGCGACGCCCGGGGAGGTGCCGTCGAGGGGGACCTCGTGGCAGCCGCGCCGGGCGTTCTCCAGGCAGATCCGGTAGCCGGGGAAGGTGCCGGCGGTCGTCACGCCGGGGCGGCCGAGGTCGCCGAGGCACAGCGCGGTGAGCAGGACCAGTTCGTCGCTGCCGTTGGCCACGGCGACCTGGTCGGGCCTGACGCCCAGCAGGTCGGCGATGGCCCGTGCGGGGGCGGTGCGCGTGGGGTCGGGGTAGGTGCCGGTGTCGTCGACGGCTGCGTGGGCGGCGCGCAGGGCGTGCGGGCTGGGTCCGAACGGGCTCTCGCTGAGGTGCAGCCGCAGGGGCGCGGCCTCCGCGGTGCGCGCGACGGTCGGGGCGGTCATCGTTCGCTGCCGAGGAGGAGGCCGAAGCAGTAACTGCCCGGCTCCGCCTCCAGGGTGAGGAAGCGGTGCTCGGCTCCGGCGGGGACGCGCAGCAGCGCGGGCGAGGTCAGCTCGTGCCGTTCGCCGTCCACGAGGACGTCGATGCGGGCGCCGCCGGGGTTCGGCGAGACCAGGAAGTAGATCTCGTCGACCGCGTGCCGGTGCGGGTCGGCGACCGGCTTGCCGACGAGGTGGGTGATGGGTCCGCCGGCCAGCTCGACGGGCACACCGCCGAACATGTCGGCCGTCAGGTAGAACGGCGCGGGCTCGTGGTGGCCGGCGACCGGCAGGAACCGCGGGATGTCGGTGCGGATCTCGGCGGCCCGGGCGGCACGGTGCACGACGGCGCCGGCCGCCGCGTCCTTGCCGGAGTCGGTGGCGCTCAAGTCCGTTGTGTGGGCGTGGAGTTCGGTGGTGGCCGGCTCGGTGGTCATCAGGAGGCCTTTCGTACGTCGATGGGGGCGGGGTCGGCGGCAGGTCCGGGTCCGGCCGGGACCAGGTCGCGGGCGCGCACGGTGCGCCCCTCGGGTGTGCCGGGGGTTCCGGCGAAGGTGTAGGTGAGTACGTCGAGCGCCCGGTCCAGGACGGCGAGCATGGCGTCGTGGTCGTCGGCGGTACCCCAGAGCACGGCCAACTCCCCCGTTGCGACGCCTGGTTCGACCACCCGGCCGGGCTGCACCCGGGTCTCGTAGGCGTCGACCCCCGGCAGGCCGCGCACCTCGCCGACACCGCTCACGCCGGTGAGCAGTCCGCCCTCGGCGGGCGTCGGCAGCGCGCGGGCGTAGGTCACGCGGTCGTCAGGCACCCAGGCGGGCGGGAGGGGGTGTCCGAGGGCCACTTGTGCGGCGAGGAGCACGGGGTCGAGTCCGCCGGCCAGGTTGCCGAGGCCGCTCTGGAAGCCGCCCAGCCTGCCGTTGACCTCGATCAGCCGGGGGCCGTCCGGGGTCAGTTTCACCTCGGTGTGGGTGATGCCGGTGCGTACGCCGAGCGCCTCGACGGCGTTCGCGGCCAGGGCGAGGACGGCGTCCCGCTCGGAGCCGGTGACCGGGGCCGGCCAGAAGTGGCCGACCTCGCGGAAGGGGGGCGCGAGCGGGAACTTGCCGGTCACCGCCCAGTGGGTGACCCGTCCGTCCTGGACGGCGCTCTCCACGGAGACGTGGTCGCCGAACGGGCCCGCGCCGGCGCCTTCCAGGTACTCCTCCAGGACGAGGGCGTCCTCGCCGCCCTCGGATGCCGAAGCGGTCAGCAGGCGTGCGGTGAGCGCGGCGCCCGCGGCCGCGTCCCGCACGAGGTGGGTGCTGCGACTGCCCTCGCCCCGCACCGGTTTGAGGACGGCGGGCAGGCCGACGGCGGCGAGCGCGGGCACCCACTCCCCCGGGGTACGCAGCAACCGTCCGCGTACCGGGTCCACGCCCCGTTCACGGAGCCTGCGTCGCTGCTCGTGCTTGTCGGTGAGCAGCCGTACGGTCAGCGCGTCGTGGAAGGGCAGACCGAGCCGGGCGGCGAGTTCCGCGGTGGTGCCCAACCGGCGTTCGCTGTAGGTGAGTACGGCGTCGGGGCGGTGTTCGCGCAGGAGGTCGGCGGACGCGTCGAGGGCGTGCGAGTCGCCTTCGCGGACGGGAACGACGGGCGCCAAGTCGGCGAGCAGCGAGGCCAGTTCATCGGTGTGCCGGGAGTGGCACACGGCGAGGACGACGTCGCCGAGCGGTTCGAGCCGGTCCACGATGTCCGCGGGCGCGACGGAGCCGAAGTCGTAGACGACGGCGATGACGGGGCGTGGCATGGCCGTTTCCTCAGACGTCGGCGTGGTCGGGTTCGGGCGCGTACCGGACGCCGGAGAGCGTGGCGGCCAGGGCGGGAGCCTCGTCGGCCACCCCGGAGGCCGCCGGCACCGGCCGGGGTGCGGATGCGGCGCCGAACAGGGCGAGGGCCGGTTCGAGGCCGGCGATCTCGGCGGGGACGGTCCGGGCGGCGGCCCAGTCGGCGCGAGCGAGGCGGTAGCGGTCGCTGACGGCGCGTTCACCGCGTACGGCGTTGACCTGCGTACCGTCGTGGGTGAAGCCGAACTTGCGGCACACGGCCTGGGAGGCGGTGTTTCCCCGGCGGACCACGGAGAAGGCGTCCTGCGCGCCGAGGCCGGTGAACGCGAGCTCCAGGGAGGCGGCCCGCGCGTGTCCGCCCAGCCCGAGACCCTGGTGGCGCAGTCCGAGCCAGGACGTGAGGAGCACCTCCCCGGTCACCGCGAAGTCGCGGGCGCCCAGCGACTGGGACCCGACGACCTCGCCCTCGTGCACCACGACGAGGTACAGGGTCCAGTCATCGGCACTCCAGTCCGCCATCGCCCGCCAGTGACGCTGGAGGACGCGGCGGGCGACCGTGGCCCGGTCCCCGTCGGTCCACTCGGAGAAGAAGGGCATGAAGCCGGGTGTGTGCACGCCCTCGGCGCCCAGGTCGGCGAGCGCGTCGAGGTCCTGCGGGGTGGGATGGCGCAGTTCGACGAGCGGGGTACGCACGGTGATGCCGGTCAGCGGCCAGTTGTGCATGGCGGGTGCCTCCTTGGGGGCTGCGGCTGGATGGGGGGCGCCGGTTACGGGGCGGCGGTCACGGGGGCGGAGCCCTTGCCGCCCGCCGCGACGGACCCGGCATCGGCGGCGACGGGCGTGGTGGCAGCCTGCGTGTCGCCGGACTCGGCGGTCCCGTCCTGCGTATCGGTCTCCGCGGGATCGGGCAGGTCGGCGGCCGACGGCAGGACGCCGCGGAACGCGGTTCCCACCAGGGCCACGGCCGCGCAGACCACGATGAGCGAGACGACCAGGGGCAGGCCGTCGGCCAGCGGCAGAGTGGCGCCCGCGAGAAGGGGGCCGGCCACGGATCCGGTGGACACGGCCACCGACAGCATGGCGTTGACGCGGCCCCGGGTGCGTTCGTCCGCGAGATCGTTCAGCAGGCCGGTGATCACCGGGAAGACCAGGGCCTCACCAACCGACAGCAGCAGCACACCGGCCATCGCGGTGACCGTGGCGGCGATGCCGTGCTGCCGTCCGGCGACCAGCACCAGGGCCCAGGCCGCGGTCCACAGGGCGCCGGTGGTGGCGAGGACGGTGCTGCGCCGGATGCGCTGGATCCGCTCGCCGAGGAGCACCTGGGTGAGCACCGCGACGACGATGTTGACGGCGAAGGTGCCCGAGAGCCCTTCGGGTCCGACGGCGCCGCCGGCCGTCAGATAGCCGGGCAGGCCGGACCTGAGCTGCCCGTACGACACGAGCGAACACAGCGTCAGGGTGGCGAGGAGGACGACGATCGTCCGCTGCCCGAGGACCTCGCGGTAGCCCACGGGGCGCCGTGCGGTGTCGGCGACGGCGGGGGTGCCGGAGCGGGCCGTGGCACGGTCGAGCCGTGGCAGCAGCAGGAAGAAGGCGGCACCGGCGGCCAGGAAGGTGCACCCGTCCGCGAGGTACAGGGCCGCGAACCTCGCCGCGTCGGAACCCGGCCCCGACGCGGCGACCAGGCCGCCCACCAGCACGCCGAGGCCGGTCATCGCGTTGAACACGGCGTAGTCGGCGGAGAAGGCGAGCCCGCGTTCCCGGGCGGTGGCGGCGCCCGCGTACAGGAACCGCAGGACGGTGCCGACGCCGCTGATGCCCAGGCCGTACACGACGGCGGCGGTGAGGGCGGTGGGCGCCGAGGTGGCGAACGCGTACAGCCCGGTGCCCGCGCCCGCCACGCACATCACCAGGGTGACGACGGAGCGGGGTGCGAGCCGGTCGAGGACGGCACCCCAGGCGAGGCCGCCGAAGACCGCGGTGGTGGCCTGGACGGCCAGGGTGGCGGCGGGGATCCAGGCGGCGAGGCCGCGGACCTCCCCCAGATAGATCCAGAGGAAGGGCAGGACCAGGCCGCCGCCGAAGGAGTTGACCGCGTTGACGGCCAGCACCGCGCGGGTCCGTGGGGAGAACTCCCGCACGACCGCGAAGGGGTGGGCGTTCACCGGGCCTCCAGCACGTACAGCCACGAGTGCGGGGTGCCGAACGCGACGGTGCGGACGGGGTGCAGTCCGGCGCCGGCGAACAGTTCCTCGTAGGTCTCCTTGGTGTGCAGCGGTACGCCCATCAGCGCGTGCGCGAGCTCGTAGCCGAGGGAGAACACCGGCAGCGTCGAGGAGCCCTCGGCGTCGGGGCGGAGCATGGTGTCGGCGAGGACGAAGGTGCGGGCGGCGGGGAACGCCTCGCGCAGCCGGGTGAACAGGTGTGGCCGGGTGTCGGGGTCGGCGAGCAGGTCGTGCAGGAGGAAGAAGCTCATCACCGTGTCCACCTCGGCGATGGCGTCGCGGTGGGCCTCGCGGTGACAGACGTCGAGCACGTCGGCCTGTACGGCCCGCACCCGGTCCTCCAGGCCGGCGTCGGCGATGGTGCGTCGGCCCAACTCGGTTGCGGGAGCGCTGATGTCGAGTCCGAGACCGCGGGTGCCGGGCCTGCCGCCGACGATCCGGCTGACCCGGGCGGAGATGCCGCTGCCGAGGTCGGCAAGGGTGTGGAAGTCGATGCCGGCGAGGACGTCGTCCAGGGTGTTCGCCATGAACGAGCGGTCGTTCTGACCCGAGCCGAGGGCGACCATCGCCTCGTCGCGCAGCAGGTCGTCGCCGAACGTGGCCTGGCCGGTGGCCAGTCGGGCGGCGCCCGAGAAGAGGTCGCTGTAACCGCCGACCGCCCAGGTGAAGTAGCCGCGCATCCGGACGGTCTCGCGTCCGGCCTCGGTCAGGACGGCCGTGTCGCCGTCGTCCTCCAGCCGCAGCCAGCCGCACACGGCGGCTGCCCGCAGCACCTCGCGGACGATCCGCTCACGGACGCCGGGGCCCGCCCCACGGACGAACTCCGGGATGTTCAGGCGGGGGTTGTCGGCGAGCCGGTCCAGGACGCCGAGCCGGTCGAGGGTGTGCACCACGGTGGCGGCGACATAGCCGTTGAACGCCTGGTCGACGCCGATCGGGGCCGGTGCGGCCCCGTACCAGTCGGCAGGCAGCTCGGTGGGCGGGGTGTGCAGGAGGGTCATCGTGACTCCGAGTCAGGAAGGAACGTGCGACGGAGAGGGGGACGGAGGGAATGGAGAGGGAGGAGAGAGCGGCTGCTCCGGGGTGAAGTCGGTTCGTGGTCAGGCGGGTTCGGGCTCGGGGAGCGGTGCGGCGGGGACGGGAGCTTCGGCGCCGAGCAGCGCGCGGAGTTCGTCGAGCAGCAGCCGCGGGTCCGCGGTGGCGGAGAGCGGCTCGTAGAGCCCGAGGGACAGGGCCCAGTGGGTCGAGCCGGCGCGGACACAGCAGCGCAGGAGCGGCTCGTCGCGCAGCCGGAGCGGCTGTCGGGCCGCGTCCCGTACGGCGGCCCGCAGCTGCTCCGGACCGGCGTCCGGTTCGGTGGTGAGATACGTGGGCCGGACGGTGGCCGTGGGCAGGGTGCGGGCCCGCCAGCGCCCGGCCGGGTCGCTGAGCACGGTGCGCAGGACGGGGTGGCGGCGCTGGATCTCGTCGAAGGCGGCGGCGATCTCGGCGGGCGCGGGCACCGGCCCCGGAAGCACCGTTTCGACGGTCACGTTGTGGTCGCCGGAGGAGCCGTGCCGCACCAGATCGTAGAACAGCCAGCGCTGTTCGAAGGGGGTGAGGGCACGGGTCGTGGGTCCGTCGGCCGGTCCCGCACCGCCCGGTTCGCGGCGGCGGAAGGGATGTCCGGGCAGCCGGATCCGCCTGCCCTCCCGTCCCAGCGTGGTGTCGACGTCGAAGCCGAGGCGCCACAGCTCGGCGAGCAGCCGGGCGTAGGAGGCCCCGTCGGCCGTGTCGAGCCGGAGTGGGTCGACGTGACCCGTCCCGTCGAGCGCCAACTCAGCCGCTGCTGAGGCCATTTGCGAGCCGATGACCACCACCGGCGTCGTCCGCTGCTCCGAGTCGGCCGGAGCGACGATCGGGGTCCGTTGCGCTCCGGCCGGAGGTGTCGCGTTCTCTGCGGCGGCTCGCAGGGCGGCGGGCAGCGGGAGTTCACCGCGTGCCGCGGCGGCGGCCCAGGCGCCGGCACCGTGGCCGTGCACCGCGTACGGCGTGACACCTCGGGCCCGGAGCCAGGCCACCACGCCGTACTGCACGGCGGCGGCACGGGCCGCGGCGTCGTCCGCGCCCTCCCGGCAGGCGTCCTCGGCCCGCCGCAAGGCATCGGTGATCTCGGGCAGGTCGGGGACCGACGCGGGGGCGGGCGACCCGTAGAGCACGAGCACGGGTCCGGCACCGGGCTCTCGTACCGGAGAGGTGTCGGCCTCGTCCGACTTCCGCAGCAGACGGGCGAGTTCGGCGGTGTCGGTGCCGATGACGGCGTCCCGGCAGGCGAAGCGTTCGCGTCCGGTGTGCAGTGTGCGGGAGAGGTCGTCGGGGGCGGTCCGGGGCTCGTGCTCCAGACGATCGGCGAGCCGCCGGCGCAGTGCGGCGAGGGCCTCGGCGTCGCGGGCGGACAGGGCGAGGACGCGGGGCAGGTCCGCGAGGGTCGCGGGTCGGATCAGGGAGTCGGCCACGACGGGTCACACCCTTTCGAGCTGAGGGACGGGGACCGTGACGGGCGCGGCGCAGCGGTGCTCCTGGACGACCACGTGGGCGTTGGTGCCGCCCACGCCGAAGGAGCTGACCCCGGCCGTACGGGGGCGGCCGGTCTCCTCCGTCCACGGGCGCCCCTCGTCCAGCAGGGACAAGCGGGTTCCCGCGGTGGTCAGTTCCTCGATGGGCTCGCGCACGTTGGGCGTCGCGGGCAGGTGAGCGTGGTGCACGGCGAGTACGGCCTTGATCAGTCCGGCGATGCCTGCGGCGGTGTTGCAGTGCCCCACGGAGGCCTTCACGGACCCCACCGCGACGCCGGGGCCGTCCGGGCCGAGCGCGTCGGCCAGGGCGGTGGCCTCGATGGCGTCGCCGAGGCGGGTGCCGGTGCCGTGTGCCTCGATGAAGCCGACGTCGCGTCCGCTGACACCGGCGTTCGTGAGGGCCTCGCGGATGACCCGGGACTGGCCCTCGACGCCGGGGGCCGAGTAACCGATCCTGGCCCGACCGTCGTTGTTGACGGCGCTTCCCCGGATGACCGCGTACACGGGATCGCCGTCGCGTTCGGCGTCGGCGAGCCGGCGCAGCAGGACCGCTCCGGCGCCGAAGCCGCCCACGGTTCCGGAGGCGCGCCGGTCGAAGGGCCGGCACACACCGTCGTCGGCGTAGAGGAAGCCGGGTCGGTAGCGGTAGCTGCCGTCCGAGGCGGGGTCCAGCGAGACCGCGCCGGCGAGGGCGTAGTCGCTGCTGCCGGTGAGCAGGCTGCGGCAGGCGAGGTGGACCGCGTAGAGGCCGGTGGAACAGGCGGTGTCCAGCAGCAGGGCCTCGCCCCACAGATCGTGGAGGTAGGCGAAGCGGGAGGCGACGAAGGTGGGGTCGGCGTTGACGACGTCGTCCACCCGGGCCTCGGGGTCGGTGTCGACGACCTTGGCGCAGCCGGCGTAGAGGCTGGTGCGGGAGGCGATGTCGGACAGGCGCAGGGAGGCGTCCTCGACGGCGGACCACAGGACCTCGTGGAGGACGCCCTGTTGGGGGTCGCCGTCGCGCAGGTCGTCGGGTCCGAAGCCGAGGAAGTCGGCGTCGTAGCGGGCTCCTTCGGCGGCCATGCCCCAGCGCGCCACCCGCCGCTGCCCGTCGGGCAGTTGGGTGATCACCGGTCCTGGTCCCTCGCTGAAGCAGTCGCGTCCGGAGCGCAGGTTGTCCCAGAAGGACGGGAGGTCGGCGGCGCCCGCGAACCGGGCGGCCATGCCCACGACGGCGATGGCGTCGTCGTCCGCGGTTGCCCTCCGTACCGCGGTGGCCGCGGCGGCCGGACGCGAGGGTGTGTCCTCTCCGCCGAGCAGCCGGGTCTGCGACCGTACGGTGCCGTGCCGCAGCAGGTCGGCGATGGCGGGCTTGGTGCCGGTGGCCCGGCGCAGGGCCGCCTGGAGCCGGACCAGGAGCAGCGAATGTCCGCCGACGTCGAAGAAGTTGTCGTCGAGGCCGAAGGTCCGCTCGCCGAGGAGTTCGCGCCAGGCGCCGTGGACGGCTCGCTGGAGGTCGGTGCCGTCCACCGCCGTCCGGGTGGTGCGGGGTTCGGGGGCGGTGAGGTCCGGGGCCGGCGCGGGGGCCGCCGTGTCCTCGGGCCGGGGCAGTCCGCGCCGGTCGATCTTGCCGTTGGGGGTCAGGGGCAGCTCGTCGAGGACGACGAGATGGGCGGGGACGGCGAAGGCCGGGAGGCAGGCCCGCAGATGGCGCATGACGTCGGGGTGGGCGCCGGGCCGGCCGAGGACGGCGTAACCGACGATCTCCTTCTCGTCCCGCTCGTTGCGGCGGGCGGTCACGAAGGCGGCGGTGACGTCGTGGTGGGCGCGCAACGCGGACTCCACCTCGCCGAGTTCGACGCGCTGGCTGCGGATCTTGATCTGGTTGTCGGCGCGTCCGATGAACTCCAGCTGTCCGTCGGCGGTCCGGCGCACCCGGTCGCCGGTGCGGTAGAGCCTGCGGCCCGGTTCGGCGCTGAACGGGTCGGCCCAGAACCGCTCGGCCGTCCGGGCCGGGTCCCCGAGGTAGCCGAGTGCCACGCCCGTGCCGCCGAGGACGAGTTCGCCCGGCATGTACGGGGGTGCGGGGATGAGGGTGTCCTCGAAGACGACGTGCGCGACGGTGCCGGGGACGGGGCCGCCGATGGGCAGGGTGCGGGCACGGTCCGGCACCTCCTCCACGGGACACCAGGTGGAGGTGAAGGAGTTCTCCGTGGGGCCGTAGCTGTGCAGCAGGGTGCCGGGCCGGGCCCAGCGCAGCGCCTTGCGCAGATGCGGTACGGAGACCAGTTCGCCGCCGAAGTACACCCGGCGCAGGGTCTGGAGCAGGTCGGGCGCGTCCTCGATGAGGCGGTTGAGGAGCGGGGTGGTGACCAGCAGCGTGGTCACGCCGTGGTCGCGGACGGCGGTGCGCAGGGCGGTGGGGTCGAGGACGAGTTCCTTGTCGAGGACGACGAGCCGGGCGCCGTGGGTGAGGGCGCCCCAGATCTCGTAGGTGGCGCCGTCGAAGTTGAGCGGCGACAGGTGGGAGACCGTGTCGTCGGGGCCGAGCGGCAGGAAGTCGGGCCGGTGCATCATGCGTACGACGCCGCCGTGGTGGAGCAGGACGCCCTTGGGCCGGCCGGTGGAGCCGGAGGTGTACAGCACGTTGAAGACGCTGTCGGGGCGGACCGTCACGGCGGGCGGGACGGCCGGGCATGACCTCGCGGCTCGGGCGATGCCCTGCGGGGTGTGCACGGCCAGGCCGTCGGGCGTGCGCCCGGTCTCCGACGGCTCGGCGATCAGCAGTCGGGGACGGGCGTCCTCCAGTACCAGACGGAGCCGGGTGTCGGGGTGGTCGGGGTCGAGCGGCAGATAGGCCGCTCCGGCCATGGCGACGGCCAGCATCGCGGTGACGGTGTGCGGGCCGGGCCGCAGCAGCAGGGCGACCAGGTCTCCCTCACGGACGCCTCCTTCGTCCCTCAGCCAGTGGGCGGCCCGGGCAGCCGTCTCCGCCAACTGACCGTAGGTGAGGGCTACTTCGCCATGTACCACGGCGACGGCGGCGGGATCGCGGCCCGCCTCGCGCAGGACGAGTTCGGGCACGCTCGACGCGGCGACCTCCTCCGTTGCGGACGGGTCACCGGCTCGGGAACCAGCGGGACCCTCCTCGGCCGCGGTGGAGTCCGTGAGGCCCGCGAGCAGTTCGCGGCACCGCGCGCCGGGGCGTTCGGCGGCCGCGAGCAGCTGATCGAGCTGACGCACCATCAACTCGGCGGAGGCAGAGGCGTACAGGGCCGTGTCGTAGTCGATGCGCAGGACCAGGCGCTCGGGGTACTCCAGCGCCGCCAGCGCCACGTCGTACTTGGCCGAGGCGGTGTCGAGGTGCAGGACACGGACGGTCGCGCCGGGCACCGCCTGGGGGGCGGTGGTCCGGGGCTGGTGCAGGAACACGGCCGTGTACGCGGGGCCGGCGCCGGGGGCCGGGGGTCCGCCCGCGGCGAGGGCGTCCATCGAGTCGAGGACCTGGTCGCCCAGGCGTCCGGCGTGCTCGCCGAACTCCTCGTCGGGCACCATCCGGCTCCGGACGGGCAGGACCCGGGTGAACAGGCCCACCGCGTCCACGGCGTCCGGCTCGTCCCGGCCCGCGAACGGCATGCCCAGGACCCCGTCCCGCTCTCCGGACCAGGCGTGCAGCAGCAGCGCCCAGGCGCTCAGCAGGACGGTCGCGGGAGTCACCCCGAACCGGACCGCCATCCGCCGTACGGAGTCCAGGCGTTCGGCGGACAGGGTGCGCTCGGCCCATCCGGGGGCGCCGCGCAGCCGGTCCTCGGCACGGACGAGGTCGGGCAGCGGCCCGAGCGTGACGGGTTCGTCGTCGAGCAGTTCCTCCCAGTACGTGCCCGACGCCCGCTCCTGTGTGTCGGCTCCTGGGGTCGTCCCCGCGGCGGGGCCTTCGGATGCGGGGCCGCCGACGCCGGTCGGCGCGGGGGCGAGCGGCGGTGTCCCGGCGACGCGGGCCCGGTAGGCGGTGAGCACGTCGGCCGCGACGAGGTCCAGCGTGCGGCCGTCCGCGACGATGTGATGAACCGTCAGCACGAGGAGGGCGCCGTCGTCGTGGAGCAGTACCTCGGCGCGCAGCAGGGGTGCGGTGCCGGGGTCCAGGGGGCGCTCTGCGGTCCGTACGGCCTCGCGGTGCGCGGCGTCGGAGCGGCACGAGCCGGTCCGGCGGGCGACGCCGAGCGGGGCCGGCGCCCCGGGCTCGGGGCAGAAGCGCAGCTCACCGTCCTCGCCGTCGAACCGGCCGGCCAGCTCCGTTCGCCGGGCGAGCAGGTCACCGAGGGCGAGACGCAGCGCCGGCACGTCCAGGTCGCCGAGGAACTCCAGCGCCACCGGCACGTTGTAGCGGCCGGACTCCGGTTCGCAGCGGTCGGCCAGCCAGATCTCCGTCTGGGCGGCCGAGGCGGGCCGCCCGATGTCATGGCCGGTCATGAGCTCTCCTCCCCCGTCGCCGCGACGGACACCGCGGGGGAAGGCGTGACCACCGCCGACGGCGCCGGACGCCCCGTCACGGCCGCGGATCCCGCTGTGCCCGGCGTGGCGACGGTTCCGGTGTCCGCGGTGCGCGGGAACGGTTCGCAGGCGTCGGCGGCGAGCGCCTCGGCGAGGGACAGCACGGTGGGGTTGCGGAACAGCACTCGCACCGAGATCCGGCGGCCCAGTGCGGTGCCGAGTTCCCTGACCACCTGAAGGGCACCCAGCGAGTGGCCGCCCACCTGGAAGAAGTGGTCGTCGTCGGTGAATTCGTCGTGCCCGAGCGCCTCGGCCCAGGCGCGGCGCACCAGCGCCGCGGTCCCTGCGGGGTCACCGGTGCCGCGTGTCGCGGATTCGGTCGCCATAGCGGCAGTCGTGTCCTTCCGTCGTTCGTCCTGACAGCGGTCGGCCGTGCCCTCGCGGGCAACGGTGCCGTTGCGTTCTCAGGCGGGTGTCTGCTCGTCGGGCACGAAGGCCCGGTAGGTGTCGTCCACGGAGTCCCACAGCCGGGGGAACAGACTCCGTTCGGCCATGGCGCGTACGCCCGAGGTGGACTGGCCGCGCAGGCTCTTGGGCAGGCCGTCGCGGGTGTCCTGCGCCGGGGCTGTTCCGGCCTCGGGGTGGCCGCCGAGCTGGGACCACACCAGGCGCAGGTGGTGGTGCTTCCAGGCGGCGACGGCCCCGTCGAGCCGCAGGAGCGCCTGGCGGACGAGGGCGAGGTCGGGCGCCCTGTCCTCGCGGTCCGGGACGACGCCCCGGCCCTGGGCGACGACGAGTTGTCTCAGGTCGAGGCCTTCCCGTGTCACGGCGGCCTCGGCTTCCTGCCACAGCGCGGCGGCCGCGCGGCGCAGGTTGCGGGCGCCGGGCGAGTCGAGCCCGGTGGTGTTCTCCGGGAACGTCTCCCGCATCGTCAACAGGCTCTCCTGCGGCAGGAAGTCCAGGAGCACCCGGACGGCCCCGACCGCGACCTCCCCCAACGCGGCCGCTCGCTCCAGGAGTTGCGCGGCAAGAAGGTAGTCGCGGTCGCGCAGCAGGCCGGCCGCGCGGCGCATCTCGAAGTGCATGTCGCACCAGGCGTACTCGGTGATCAGATGCACGGTCTGGAACAGCCGCTGGTCCGGGTGGACGAGCGTATCCTCGGGCAGCAGCGCGGACAGGGCGGCGGTGAGCCGGGTGTCCTGTTCGTAGTTGCTGCCCCGGTCGTACTCGTAGACGAAGAGCCGGTTGCTCTCCTCGGGGTTCATCACCCGGCGGGCCGATCCGGGCCGCCCGGTCTGGACTCGCTTGCTCATCGTGTGGACGCCTCCGGGCGCGGGGTCGGTGCGTGGGCGGGCGGGGAACGGGGCGTCGGCGGTCAGCCGACGAGGGCGCCCTGGCGGTCGGGCGCCGGGAACAGCCGGTTCTCCAGGACCGCCGCGAGGTAGGGGACGCCCTGGGTGTAGCCGGTGCCTGAGCGTTCGCCGATCATGCGGACGGCCAGGCGGTAGTGGGTCTGCTTCCACCGCTGGTGGACGCCTTCCAGCCGGTCGGCGGCGGCCTGGAGCGCGGCGCCCTCCTCGGCCGGCAGCCGCCGTTCGGCGATCAGCTCGTGCCAGGTGCCCTGGACGGTGGGCCGGCCGTTCACGACCCGTTCGCGGACCGCGGGGACGGAGGTGTAGGCGGCGGAGGCGAGCCGGGCGAGGCCGGGGGTCGAGCAGAGGGACTCGAAGGTCTTGTAGCCGGCCGACTGGATGGCGCTGGCGCCCTCGGTGAAGTCCCGGAAGACACGGAAGGCTTCGGGCCGCATGGTCGCCAGCAGCGAGAAGAGGGGCAGCGACTCCTTGAGGATGCCGGCCACGGCGTCGACGAGGTCGGCCGCTTCCCGCACCCGGTTCTCGTCGAGCCGCCGCACCGCCGAGGCGAGGGCCGCCGACATGAAGGTGAACGTCGCCTCGAACGACTGGAGCGTGCGCAGGAACAGGTACTCGTCGTGCAGCACGTAGACCGGCTGGACGCTCGCCGACAGCAGCAGGGACTGGGCCGGGGAGGCCGCCCGCAGGATGTCCGCCGCGAACCGTCCACCGGGTGTGCGCCCCGGGACGGCTGCCGCGGCGGCCGCGTCCACGATCCCCTCGGGCAGCGCGCGCAGCGCGGCCGGTTCCATCACCCGGACGGCCAACCTCACGCGCTTCGAGACCAGTTGGGTCTCGGGTGGCATGCCGTGCGGGTCGGCGGGGGTGTCGGTCAGCGCCCGCTGTTCGAACCGGACCAGGTCGGCGAGGAGAAGCAGCAGGACCTCGTCGCGTGCCTTGCGGGCCGCGCGCCAGTCGGCCGTGGCGGGACGGGCCAGCAGGGAGAGCGCGGTGTAACTGGGGTAGTCGTACCGGTCGTCGTACTTGTCCAGGACGACGTCGAGGAACCCGCGCAGGAAAGCCGTTCCGTCCTGCGGGCGGATGCCGTCCGGCGTCTCCTCGCCGTCCTGCCGCCCGCCACCGGGTGCGGCTTCGGGGTGGACGGGCAGCGCCGCGCGGATCTCGTCGAGCCGGGCGAGCAGGTCACCGGTCAGGAAGTGCTTGCCCACGGACCGCAGGTGCGTGAGGAGCGTGTCGTAGGGGAACGCGACCGGTTCCGCGGCCTTTGCCCAGGTGCCGAGACGCTCCAGGACGGTGGCCACGCCAGGCGATACGACGGTGGACATGCCCGGGGCGAGGTCCGCCGGGGCGGATTCGGCGGAACTCATCGGGAAATCCACAACGCGGGTATCGAGGGTGCGTTCATCACTCGGTGCCGGGGAATTCGAGCGAACATGGAAGGAAGTCCTCATCTCGGTGACGACAGACGATCGGGTCTGCGTGACGACTGACGATCGGGCGTCCACGAGGAATTGCACCTGGCGACCCTGGAACCGACCGCAATCACTTTCCGAGAGAGATCCTGCGCCGTACGCCGGGAACTCCCAAGTCACCGGTATCCGGTCACGTCCACCCGGTCACGGCCCCCCGTTCCCGCCTGCACGGCACCGGGATCCCGTGACATGACACGGGACCGGATCCGTGCACTGCGGAAGGGAATTGCCTCCGGCTCGGCTCGGGCTTTCCCCGGGCCTTTCTCGCGTGCCGGGAGACGCCGTCCCAACACCTCTGGAACGATGGGGGTCATGGACAGAATCAGCAACAGCGAGATTCTCGCGGCGATCGCCGACTCATTGCCCGACTGGCGCAAAGTGGCCCAGCCGCTCGCCGCCCGTTATCGCACCGGGGACGCCGTTTCGGGGGCCGCCTTCGTCGCGGCGGTCGCGCAGGCCTCGGTCGCCGCCGGACACGCCGTACCGGAGATCAGGCTGGGGCCCGGGGCGGTCGACATCAGCCTCTACGGTGTAGACGCGGCGGGCGCCCGGTGGGTCACACCGCAGGACCTCGAACTCGCCCGTGTCATCACGGGAGTTGCCCGCGAGCACGGGCTGGGTGCCGCTCCGGACGAGGTGACCCAGGTGGAGATCGCCCTCGACACCGCGGACGACACGGTGGCCGGCCCCTTCTGGGCCGCGCTGCTCACCGGGGACGCGGGCAACACGGTGCACGACTCGGCCTTCGACCCCACGAACCGCGTCCCCTCCGTGTGGTTCCAGCGGACCGACCCCCACGAAACGCCGCGCCAGCGCTGGCACATGGACCTGTGGCTGGCTCCCGAGTCGGCTCAGCCCCGCATCCGGGCCGCCGTCGCCGCCGGTGGCAGCGTGATCGACGACTCCGGCTCCCCGTCGTACACCGTGCTGGCCGACCCGGAGGGAAACAGGGTGTGTGTCTGCACGGCTGTCGGCCGCGACTGACCTCCAGGCCGCATGACCGCACGGCTTCACGGCTTCACGGCTTCACGGCCTGACGGCCTCTGCCAGGCGAACACCGGTCGTTCACAACGCTGTTGCGTGGGCGAGGTACGGCTCAGCAGAGCCTGGACGTCTCCGTGACCGGGTACGCCTCCAGACCGGGGGTCGCGAGCAGTTCCGCGACACAGGCCGCGGAGGCTCCGACATAGGTGCTCACGAGGTCCACGTCACCGCCCACGCACCAGGTCCGGTCCTCCGGCCACCACAGGTCCGGGATCTCGGGCACCTCGTTGTCCGACCCCCGCTGCGGCGAGTCGGCGTCCGCGAGGGCGCCGGAGAGCAGGATCTCGTCGCGTCCGGGCGTACGGAAGACGGGGACGCCGTCCCAGTCGTAGTGGCCGTACCCCTCCCAGAGCCCGTACCAGCAGCGGTCGGGCGTGCCGGTGTGCCGGGCCAGCACGCCGGTCAGTACCCGGGCCACGTCGGCGGGCACGGGGCCTTCCTGCGGGTGCTCGTCCCAGACTCCGGGGACCGCCGGCGTGTCCTCGTTGCGGTGGACGAGACGGTCCTCGTCCCGCACGCCGATCAAGGTGTGCCAGGACGTCGTCGCGGACACCGGCCGGCCGTACACCGGGGCCACCCGGTCCCAGCGCACCGGTTCCGTGCCGAGGCGGGCCGGGTGGAGGATCCGCGCGTACGCCTCGAAGCCGGGTGCGCTCACCCCCGCCGCCGTGCCGAACCCGCCCGCCCCGGGCGGCCGTTGCTCCAGCCAGTCGGCGGGCGTGAGGTCGTTCCGCTCGACGCGGAGGGTGCCGTAGACGGACGGGGGCGAGGACCGGTGGACGTACATGGGTGCAGTGTGACCCGCGTCCGGTCGCCCGCGCACCTCGTGCGGCCGCGGTCCGGTCACGCGTCGCCGGCGCCGCACGGATGTTCCGCCGGTCGGCCGAGGGACCCGTGGTGCTCCCGTGCCGTCGGCGGAACAGAATGACTCATCACCGAACGAAGGAGTACCCCATGATCTTTATCACCGCCAGGTTCAGCGTCCGCCCTGAGTACGCCGACCGGTGGCCGGAGATCACCGCCGACTTCACCGCCGCCACCCGCGCCGAGCCCGGCTGCCTGTCCGTCGACTGGTCCCGCAGCGTGGAGGATCCGACGGAGTACGTCCTGGTCGAGGCCTTCCGCGACGACGACGCCGGGGCGGCCCATGTCCGGTCGGCCCACTTCAGGGCAGCCCAGCAGACACTCCCGCCCCACCTGTCGGCGACGCCGCGCATCGTGAACATGAAGCTCCCCCAGGACGACTGGTCGCTCCTCGGGGAGATGGCCGTCGAAGGGGACTAGGACCTGCCGGTCAGGGCCCGGACGCTCGAAGTCGGCCGGGCCGTCGTGGAGTTCGGGGGACCCGAATACGGTCCCCCGCTCCGCGGACGGAGGCTGTGCGTTCCGCGTTACCACCGCCCGTACCGCATAGCGGGCGAATGGCACCACAGACCCTTACATCCTGGACGTCCCGGGGCTGAAGTCCGGGTTGCACCATCGGCGCCCGCAGCGATGGGGACGCACCGGATCGTCCGAGAGCGGCCATCGGGCCGTATCTGCGGAACCGCAAACCGTTCGCTCGCGGGGGAACGGACGGGGCCGCCGGGCGGTCAGCCGGCGAAGTCCTCGACGGGCTGGGAGAAGTCGGACCCGAGCTGCGACATCAGGTTCCCGAACTCCTTCTCGCTGATCGCGTCGCGCAGGGTCACGAGGACGGCCCTGACGCCGCTGTCGGCCTCGCTCTTCTTCAGCATGTTGCGCTCGGCGACCCGTCGTACGGTCTCGGCGTAGCTGAAGGCCTCGATGGCCGAGGTGGCTCCCCGGCGGACGGACTCCGCCAGGCCTTCCGGCAGTTCCAGGGCCAGGGCCCGGTCCTCACCCCCGCTCAGCCGGTGGGCGAGCGTCTCCAGCGTGGCGCGCGTCAGGTCGGCCGACTCCTGCCGCGACAGTCCTGTGCGCTCCGACACCGCTTGGACGAATTCCCGCTCCTCCACGCGCTGTCTCCTTCTTCTGCGCCGGTGGTCCGGCGGCACGGCGTCTGGCGGGGGCGGTGCCCCGGAGCCCTCACGGTCTCGCGGACCCGCGGCCCTGGATCCACCCTGACACGCGACCGCCGGGCCCGCGCGGGCAAGCCACGGCCGCCTCACTCCGCGCCGCCGACCGCCCCCGCCGCACCCGGGCGCGCGCACTGTCGACCGCCCCCGCCGGACCTGGGCGCGGGCCCTGTCGACCGAGGCGGCTCACCGGACCCCGAGCTGGGCGAACAGGTGCAGCATGTCGGAGTTGACCCAGTACTCGGCGTACCTGCCGTCACGGGTCCGCAGGGTGTCCGTGCCGGTGAAGGCGACCACCGTGCCCGGGGCCGCCTCGGCGCCCGGGAAGCCGCCCGCGTAGGTACCGCCCGCGGTCCAGCGCACGGAGGTGAAGGCGCCGTCCACCAGGGGAGCGACCTCAATCGCGAAGTGGAGGTCGGGGAATGCCGCGCGGGTCTGTCCGATCCAGGCCGCGAGGCCGTCGGCGCCCCGGACGGCACTGCCGTCGCCACCGTCGAGCAGGGCGGCGTGGAGGCGGAAGTCGGGCGTGACGGCGTCGGGCGCCAGGGTCAGGTCGCCGTTCCACAGGCGCAGCCACACGTCGAGCAGTGCGTGCGCCTCGCCGCGGGTCGAAGTGCCGCTGGGAGGGGTGGTGTTGGTCATGACGGGTCCTCGCGTTCTCTGGTAGGGGGTACGGCGACGGGTTCCGGACTCGTGGATGCGGGCCTTGGGCCTACGGG
This sequence comes from Streptomyces sp. NPDC102279, assembly GCF_044766365.1. Taxonomy (NCBI): domain Bacteria; kingdom Bacillati; phylum Actinomycetota; class Actinomycetes; order Kitasatosporales; family Streptomycetaceae; genus Streptomyces; species Streptomyces sp. NPDC102279. Next base: position 196,277 of record NZ_JBIWLU010000002.1, read on the forward strand.
TTGAGGACGACCTTCCCGGCGACGGTGCCGGACTCGGCGAGCCGCAGGGCCTCGGCTGCGCTGGCCAGGGGCAGTCGGGCGGCGATCTGCGGGGTGACCTCACCGCGCCGGAGGGCGGCGAAGACCTGTGTGAGGTCGGCGCGCAGCCGGGCCCGGAACCTGTTCCTGGCCAGCGCGCGGCCACCCCAGACGTTGAAGAAGTAGGCGTGCCGGCCGTTGGGCAGGGTGTTCCACAGCCATACGCGGCCGAGCAGCTTGAGCACGGGCCACTGCTTGGACCCGGTGTCGTCGCGGGTGGAGGCGCTGCCGTACGAGACGAGCGTGCCGCCGGGCGCGAGGAGCTGCCAGGAGTCGACGGTGCTGCGGCCTCCGACGTGGTCGAAGACGGCGTCGACGCCCCCAGGGGCGATGTCCCGGACGCGCGCAGGGATGTCGTCGGTGCGGTAGTCGACGGGGGTGACGCCGTGCTCTCGGAGGGTGTCGTGGTGGCGGGCCGAGGCCGTGCCGATCACCTTCACGCCCGCGGCCTGGGCCAGCTGGACCAGGACGGAGCCGACACCGCCGTTGGCGCCGTGGACCAGGATGGTCTGCCCGGCCCGGACATGCGCCTTGCGGTGCAGCATCTGCCAGGCGGTGATGCCGTTGACGACGACGGTCTCCGCCTCCGCCGCTCCGATCCCGTCGGGCACCGGCACGAGGTCGGCCGCCTCGACGCGTACGTGGGTGGCCCAGCCGCCGACCTTCAGCAGGGCGGCCACGCGGGTGCCGGTGAGGGCCGGGTCGACGCCCGGGCCCGTCGAGAGGACGGTGCCGACCAGGTCGTAGCCGGGCACGAAGGGGAAGGGCGGCTGGTCGTAGTACCGCCCGCGCCGCATCTGCTGCTCGGCGAAGGACACCCCGGTCGCCTCCATCCCGATCACGACCTCGCCCGGGCCGGCGACGGGGACGGCCCCGTGCCGGATCTCCAGGCCCTCCGGCTCCACTTTGCCCGGCAGGACGACCTCGACGAGTCCTTCGGCGTTCATGACGACCTCCGCTTGGTTCCGCGCTTGTTACTGACCTTCGCTTTAGTTATAGGTTATAACTCGATTGCGTGAGGGTCAAGAGGTTTCGTGACAGGGTCTAACGAACGCGCGCTCCGGCGCCCACTGAGCCGCGTGGCACCCGTCGGCGCTCACCCCGACGGCGGACGACCGGCGGCACGCTCGGGCCGAACACTATGAACACAACGATCACGGCCATGGCTCTCGCCGGGCGGGCTTCCTAGCATCACGGCCGACGGCGCGACGACGCGCCGCCGAGGACAAGGAGCCGCGCCGTGAACAGGTCCAGCACGCCCGTACGCCTCCCCCGCCGGTCCCGGTCACGCGGACCGCGCCGCGCGACCGTGGCCGCCCTGGTCGCCGGTGCGGTCGCCGGAACACTCACCCTCGCTCCGCCGGCCACCGCCGTCACCGCGCCGCCGGCCACCGTCGCCTGCCCGGCCGACCTTGCGGGAAAGGCGACCTGTTACACCGGCCGGGACGGCAACGGCGCCTACTACGCGATGGCCGTCCCCACCGCCTGGAACGGCTCCCTCGTGATGCACGCCCACGGCGGCCCCGACCTCGGCGTGGAGTCCGACCCCGCCCGCAGCGTCGGTGACCTCGAACGGTGGTCCGTGATGGTCGACCAGGGATACGCCTGGGCCGGGTCGTCGTACCGCCGCGGAGGCTACGGAACGCGCATGGCCGCCGCCGACACCGAGAACCTGCGACGCCTGTTCGTCGGTACCTTCGGCACCCCGGAACGGACCTACGTGCACGGCCAGTCCTGGGGCGGGAACGTCGCCGCCAAGGTCGTCGAGACCTACGGCGGCCGGCACGGCCCGTACGACGGCGCGCTGCTCACCAGTGGTGTCCTCGGCGGCGGCTCGCGCGGCTACGACTACCGCGTGGACCTGCGCGTCGTCTATCAGTACTACTGCCGCAACCACCCCCGGCCCACGGAACCGCAGTACCCGCTGTGGCAGGGGCTGCGCGCCGACTCGACGATGACCTCGGCCGGACTGCGCACCCGGCTCCAGGAATGCACCGGCTTCTCGTCCGCGCCCGAGGACCGCACGGCGCTCCAGCAGCGCAATCTCGACGACATCCTGGCTGTCACGCACATCCCCGAGCGGACCCTCGAATCACACCTGCGGTTCGCCACCTTCACCTTCCGCGACATCGTCCGCGACCGGCTCGGTGGCCGGAACCCCTTCACCGACCAGGGTGTGCGGTACACCGGTTCGCACGACGACAAGGCGCTCAACGCCGGTGTCGAACGCTTCGCCGCCGACTCCGGCGCCCGGCGCGACCTGTCCTACGACAGCGACCTGACCGGCGAGGTCTCCCTGCCCGTGCTGACCCTGCACGCGATCGACGACCCGACGGCGTTCGTCGAGCACGAGGCCGCCTACCGGGCCACCCTCCAAGGCGCCCACCGCGCCCACCACTTGGTGCAGACGTTCACCCGGGAGACCGAGCACAGCGAACTCAGTGACGCCGAGTACGCCAACTCCCTTGCCGCACTGGACTCCTGGGTCCGCACCGGGCGGAAGCCCACCGCGCGGTCTGTCAGTTCGAGCTGCGCCGCCTTCGACCGTGTCTACGGCACCGGCTGCTTCTACGCCCCCGACTTCCACCCGGCCCCGTACGCGTCACGCGTCGGGCCACGTCCCGGCGGTCTGGCCTGGCCCGCGATGACCGCTGCCCAGGAGAGGAGCTGGAGCCGGATCGACGGAATCGGGATCGCGCCCTGAGTCCGGCCACGGAACGCGCGGACCGGCTACGCGGCCGGTTCCGCCGTCCAGGTGATCTGGGGCGGCACCACCCGGGCGCAGCGCGGGTGGCCGGACTCGTCGGTCAGACCGAGGCGGGCGACGAGCAGTCCCTCGCGCGCGGCGGCGGCGAGGACGTCGGCGGGAACCGCGTCGAGCATCAGCTTGGCGCGGCGGAACATACTGAAGACGCCCGCCTCGTCGACGGTGCCCCAGGACAGGTAGATGAAGCGGTGGCCCAGCCGGTCCTGCACGTAGGGGCCCTTCACGTCGATGCCGGTCGGTGACGGCGACGTCGTGCAGTCGAGGGACCAGGTCGCGGTCGCGCCGTCGCCCGGCTGGGGGTCGAGCAGCTCGGCCGGTCGGTCGCGGCGCTGGACGGCCACGTGGATGTTGTCGTACGCCGAGACGGCGCGGCCCTCGGGGGCCGGGCACGTGCGGCCGGGCAGCTCGACGGCGTCGATACGGATGCGCATGCGAGCCATCATGCCGCCCAGCGGCCGACGGCCGGGATGCGCGGTGGTCGAGGGAGGCGGGTCGAGGAGTGCCCCGAGGCGCCTTCGGCTCCTCGGGCCTGCCCGACCGGGACGGGACCGGGGGCACCCCACCGTGTCTCGCGGTGTGATGCCCCCGGCCCCCGCGCACCGCGCGGACGCCGCGGCTCAGCCGGACAGGGCCGCCGAGACCACGGCCTTCGCCTCGTCCTGCACCTGACGGAGGTGATCCGTCCCGCGGAAGGACTCCGCGTAGATCTTGTAGACGTCCTCGGTTCCCGACGGGCGGGCCGCGAACCAGGCGTTCTCCGTGGTCACCTTGATGCCGCCGATCGGCGCGCCGTTGCCCGGCGCCTCGGTGAGAACGGCGGTGACGGCTTCACCGGCGAGGGTGTCCGCGGTGATCTGCGCCGGGGACAGCTTGGCGAGGAGGGCCTTCTCCTCGCGGGTCGCGGGGGCGTCGATGCGCTCGTAGGCGGGCTCGCCGAACCGCCCGGTCAGCTCGGCGTAGTGCTCGGAGGGTGTCTTCCCGGTCACGCCGGTGATCTCGGAAGCGAGCAGGGCCAGGATGATCCCGTCCTTGTCGGTGGTCCACACCGAGCCGTCGCGGCGCAGGAAGGACGCGCCGGCCGACTCCTCGCCGCCGAACCCGATGGAGCCGTCGACCAGCCCGTCCACGAACCACTTGAACCCGACGGGTACCTCGATCAGCTCGCGGCCGAGATCGGCGGCGACCCGGTCGATCATGCTGGAGGACACGAGCGTCTTGCCGATCCCCGTGCCGGCCGGCCACTGGTCCCGGTGGGAGTAGAGGTAGCCGATGGCGGTGGCGAGGTAGTGGTTGGGGTTCATGAGCCCGGCGTCCGGGGTGACGATGCCGTGGCGGTCGGCGTCGGCGTCGTTGCCCGTGGCGATCTGGTAGTGGTCGCGCTGAGCGATGAGCGAGGCCATCGCGTACGGCGACGAGCAGTCCATACGGATCTTGCCGTCCCAGTCCAGCGTCATGAAGCGCCAGGTGGGGTCCGTGAGCGGGTTGACCACGGTCAGGTCGAGCCGGTGCTGCTCGGCGATGCGCCCCCAGTAGGCGACCGAGGCCCCGCCGAGCGGGTCGGCGCCGATACGGACCCCGGCCGCGCGGATCGCGTCCAGGTCCACCACGTTCGGCAGGTCGGCCACGTAACTGCCGAGGAAGTCGTAGCGACCGGTGCCCGGGGCGGTCAGCGCCTGGGTGTAGCTGACGCGTCGTACGTCCTTCAGACCGTCCCTGATGAGTTCGTTGGCGCGGTCCTGGATCCAGGAGGTCGCCTCGGAGGCCGCCGGGCCGCCGTTCGGCGGGTTGTACTTGAAGCCGCCGTCACCCGGGGGGTTGTGGGACGGCGTGACCACGACGCCGTCCGCGAGGCCGGTGGTGCGGCCCCGGTTGTGGGTGAGGATGGCGTGCGACACCGCCGGGGTGGGGGTGTAGCCGTCCTCGCTGTCGAGGAGGACCGTCACGCCGTGCGCCGCGAACACCTCCAGGGCGGTGACCTTCGCGGGTTCCGAGAGCGCGTGGCTGTCGACGCCCAGGAAGAGCGGGCCGTCGGTGCCCTGACCGTCGCGGTACTCGCAGATGGCCTGGCTCGTCGCGGCGATGTGGTCCTCGTTGAACGCGGTCGCCAGGGACGAACCGCGGTGTCCGGACGTGCCGAAGGCGACGCGCTGGCCGGGGTCGGCCGGGTCGGGGTGGAGCGCGTAGTACGCGGTGACCAACCGGGCTACGTCGACGAGGTCCTCGGGGCCGGCCGGCTTGCCCGCTCGCTCGTGCTGCATGTGCCCGCACCTCCACATCGGTGGTTCTTCGCTTGTGGTCTCATCTTTCCCCACCGGGGTCCGCGGCGGCACGGTGCCCTCATGGCCGCGGCCGTCGGAGGGGCCCTTCCGCGGTCATTTCAGACGGTCGTCGTCGTCCGGGGGCGGCGAACGGGGTGGCGGGTTCCCTGCGGTCAGGTGCTCCAGCACCTGGACCAGTTCCTGACAGGCCTGTTCCACGGAGCGTCTCGTGTTGCGCTGTTCGGTGATCACCGCGGACAGCAGCAGGGCCGTCAGGGCCATGGACCCGTTGAACGCCTGCAGCTTGATCATGACCGAGGTGTCGCTCAGTTCCAGGAAGGGGCCCGCGTGGTCCGTGGCGGCGACGGTCGCCATGACCGACGCGAACAGGGCGCACACCATGCTGCCCGCCAGCTCGAAGCGCAGCGCAGCCCAGATCAGCAGGGGGTACACCAGGTAGAGCAGGCTGAGGCTGCTGCGGGTGGCGTACGGCACGATGACGCAGACCGCGACCAGCAGGAGCACGGCCTCCTTCCACCGCGACGCGTGCAGCGGCCTGCGGAGGTTGTACGCGATGAGCAGGACCGGGGTGATGATCAGAACGCCCATCGCGTCGCCCACCCACCAGGCCAGCCAGACGGGCCAGAAGTCTCCCGAGGCGAGCTTGCCCGTGGCGACCAGGAGGCCGACGCCCGACGTCGCGCTGATCGCCATGCTGCCGAGGGCGGCGAGGAAGACCAGCGCCACACCGTCCCGCAGACGGCTCAGATCGTTCCGGAAGCGCACCTTGCGCAGCAGGAGGTAGGCGCACACCGGGGCGATCGTGTTGCCGGCGACGATTCCGATCACGGACACCGTGATCGAGGAGAACGCGGAGAGGGACAGGACGACCAGGAGGGCACCGAGGGCGATCCCGAGCCAGCAACGGATCCCGAGGATCAGCAGGGCCGCGACGGCCACTCCGGTGGGCGGCCAGATGGGGGTGAACACCGCTCCTTCGACGGAGAGCCGCCGCACGAGTCCGAGCCGTCCCGCTCCGTAGTAGCAGGCGGCGATCGCCAGCGTCTGGAGCGCCAGGACAGCCGGCCTGCGCAGCTCGCGTGTACCCACCACACGAGCCATCAGACACCTACCCCGCCCTCTCGGCGAGGCGAGCGGCCGTTCGGCGCCGAGGGCTCTCTGCCGATCGGGCCGGACGGGGGAGCGGGGCGCGCCGGACCGACGCGACCGGCGGGTCCCTAGAGGTGCGCGCCTCGTCCGTCGTGGCCGACGACGAGGACGGCCGCGTCGTCCTCGTGCCCCACACGCTCGGCCCCCTTGATGACCGCGGCGGCCAGCGAACCGGCCGACAGGCCCGCCACTGCGGCTACGCCGGCGAGCCGCACCACCTGGTCGAGGCCCTCGTCGACGCTCATCGACGGTCCCTCGACGACCCCGTCGGTGAGCAGCACGAAGACACCGCCGGTGGTGAGCCGGTGCCGGGTCACCGGGTACTGCGTCCCCGGGGCGATGCCGAGCGGGGGTCCCCCTTCGTCCTCGGTGATGCCGGACTTTCCGTCCGCCGTGGCCCAGACGCACGGTATGTGCCCCGCCCGCGCGCTCTCCAGCAGGCCGGTCGTGGGGTCGAGGCGCATGAAGGTGCAGGTCGCGAAGAGGTCGGCGCCGAGCGACAGGATGAGCTCGTTCGTGCGGGCGAGCAGCGCTCCGGGCTGGCTCGTCACCGAGGCGAGGGCTCGCAGGCCGACCCGGACCTGGCCCATGAACGCCGCGGCCTCGATGTTGTGGCCCTGCACGTCGCCTATGGACAGGCCGATCCGGCCGTCGGGCAGCGTGAAGGCGTCGTACCAGTCGCCGCCGACGTTCAGGCCGTAGCAGGCGGGCGCGTACTGCACGGCCAGCTCGAATCCGGGGGCGGAGGGCATGTCTCCCGGAAGCATGCCGCGTTGCAGCGCGATGGCCAGCTCCACCTGCGAGCGCTGGAACTCCGCGCGTTCACGCGCCTGAGCGGTCAGCGACCCGAGCCTGGCCAGCAGCTCGTCGTCGTCGTCCGTCGGGGGCTTGCGGGACATCGACCACCCCGGGAGGAGGAACACAACATGAGAAAAGGTTAAAAACGCTTCTATCGGATGATAACGACCTCGGCGGCGGGACCTGACATCGTGCGTTCCCGGCCGGGGGTCACCCGGAGGCCGCGGGGCTCAGGCGGGGGAAGAGCCGCTGGGCGTTTCGGGTGGTCAGGGCGTGCCAGGTGTCGCCCGCGGGCTGCGCCGCCCCGGCCAGGGAGGCGATCTGCGCGTCCACGCCGAACGCCGGGGTCCAGCAGTAGTCGCTGCCGTACAGCACGCGCTCGCTGCCGAAGGCGGCGGTCAGAGCGGGTGCCTGGTGGGGGAAGGGGGTGCCCGCCAGGTCGTACCAGAGGCGCCCGAGCCGCTCGGGTACGGAGGCGGACTCCGTGGCGCCGGAGGGGAGCATCGCGCGGAACAGCTCCATGCGCTGGGCCAGCAGCGGCAGGGCTCCGCCGCCGTGGGTGATGATCCACGGGATGTCCGGATACCGCGTGAGGACGCCGGCGAACAGCAGGTCGCTCACGGTACGGGCCGAGTCGAAGACGAACTCCAGCATCGGACGGGGCCGGCCGAGCGCGAGGTCCTCGGCGTGCGGCGGGGAGGTGGGGTGGACGAAGACGGGGGTCCGCCTGCGGTCGAGTTCCGCGTACAGCGGCTCGTAGCGCGTGTCGCCGAGGTAGACACCGTGGGCGTTCGTCTCCACCGTCACGCCGTCGGCGCCCAGGTCGTCCATGGCGTGGGCGAGCTCGTCGAGGGCGCCCGCCACGTCGGGAAGGGGCAGCGAGGTTCCACCAGAGCCTGCCAGAAGGCTGCGGCAACGACCGGCTGCTCGCGGTCGCCCTCTCCCTCCGGGACGCGGCGACCCTCTACCGCCGCTGGTCCGTGCCCGTCGGCCACGACTACGACCGCGACGTCGCCGGGGAGCACCGGGCGCTGACCGACGCGGTCGTCGCCCGGGACGCCGCGACGGCCTCGCGCCTCCTTGCCGAGCACATCGACCGCACGTCCGCCTCACTGCGGGCGGTCGTCCAGAACGTGAGCGAACACGCCGGATGATCCGGCACCGCCGACGGCCGCGCCGTCATCTCCCGCACCCCGAGCGGTGGCCGGCCGTCCGGGAGCCGCTCGTCAGGCCTCTCGGCCCGCCGGTCCGGGACCCGGCCGGCGCAGGCCGTCGACGATCAGGTCGAGGATCCGCACGGCCCGCGCCTCACCGCCGCGCGCCGGATCGAGCCGCCACAACACGCTGAGCTGCAGCAGGACGTCCTCGGGATCCAGCCCCTCCTTCAAGGTGCCGTCCGCGGCTCCCGCGTCGAGCAGTGCGGCGATGGCCCGCAGGAAGGGGTCGTAGTACTCGTCGTCGAGGCCGCCGCCGGCCGCGGCGTGGATGACCTCGGCGACGCCGTACTTCAACTGCCCGTACCGGGCGACCTCGTCGAACCACTCCCGCAGCGCCTCCAGCGGCGGGCGTGACGCCGCGAGCGCGGGCGCGAGGTCGATGAGGTGCTGGATGTCGTGCCGGTACAGCTCGACGATCAGCGCCTCCCGGGTCGGGAAGTGCCGGTAGAGCGTGCCGATGCCGACGCCCGCCCGCTTGGCGATGGCGGTCAGGGACGCACCGCCCGCCTCGGCCAGCGCCTCACGGGCGACGGCGAGGATCCGCTGCCGATTGTCGAGCGCGTCCCGCCGGGTCGGCTTCGAGTGCTGCGCGTTCACGAGTGATGGCCGTCCGTCTCGTACGAGTTGATAAGCGGAGGCCCCTCCGGTAGCTTGGATTCGTATCGGAGGGCCCTCCGTTTCATTTTCCCACATCATCGTCGACACCGTGGAGGACATGTCATGGCCGAGTTGGTTCTGGTCACCGGGGGCAGCGGCTACATCGCGGGCTGGTGCGTCGCCGAGCTCCTGGAGCGGGGCTACGACGTTCGGACGACCGTGCGGGATCCGGGGAGGGCGAGGAGCGTCACCGACGCGGTGTCCACCGTCGCCGACCCGGCGGGCCGGCTCTCCTTCGCCGTAGCGGACCTCACCTCCGACGAGGGCTGGGAGGCGGCTCTGAAGGACGTCGACCACGTCCTGCACGTCGCCTCCCCTCTGGGCAACACCTCCGGCGGCGATCCCGACGCCCTGATCGCTCCCGCGCGCGACGGTGCCCTGCGCGTGCTGCGCGCGGCGACCGCGGCCGGCGTGCGGCGTGTGGTGATGACGTCGGCCGCGAACGCCGCGAGCCCCTCGTCGTACGCGACCGAAGGCGTGACCGACGAGACGCTCTGGACCGACCCGGACGATCCGACCCTGATCCCCTACCGGCGCTCCAAGACCCTCGCGGAGCGCGCCGCCTGGGACTTCATGGACGGCTACGACGGTCCGACCGAACTGACCACCGTGCTGCCCGGAGCCGTGTTCGGGCCGGTCCTGACGACGGAGAACATCGGCTCCGTCGGCATCGTCGCGCGGATGCTCTCCGGCGAGATGCGCGGCATCCCGAGGATCGGACTGGAGGTCGTCGACGTCCGTGACCTCGTCGACGTGCACATCAGGGCCATGACGTCCCCGGCGGCCGCGGGCCAACGCTTCCTCGCCACCGGGGAGTTCGTCTGGATGGCGGAGATGGCGCAGACGCTTCGCGAGGAGCTCGGCGCGGCGGCCGGCCGGGTGTCCACGCGCGTCGTCCCGGACTTCGCCGTGCGCCTGGCGGCCCGGTTCAAGGACCGGTCGCTGCGCGACATCACCCCGGCCCTCGGCCGGCGCAACCGCCACAGCACCGAGAAGGCCCGCACCCTCCTCGGCTGGCAGCCCCGTCCGGCCCGTACGACGGTGGTGGACTGCGCCAGGAGTCTCATCGCCCACGGCGCGGTCCGCACCTGAACCGGAGGACGGCCCCTGCCGCCGTCAGACGGTGGCGTGCGGGAGCACGCGGTCCAGCCGGCGCGGGAGCCACCAATTGGCGCGCCCCATCAGGAACATGAGGGACGGGACCAGGACGAGGCGGACGACCGTCGCGTCCAGGATGACGCTGATGGCGAGGCCGAGCGCGAGCATCTTGACCACGACGGTCGGTGAGCCCGTGAAGGAGAGGAACACGACCGTCATGATGAGCGCGGCGCAGGTGATGACCCGCCCCGTCAGCGCGAGCCCGGTGCCGACCGCCCGCTCGTTGTCATGGGTGGCGTGCCACTCCTCGGCGATGCGGGAGAGCAGGAAGATCTCGTAGTCCATCGAGAGTCCGAAGACGATGGCGAACATCATCATCGGCACGTAGGACTCGATCGGGACGGGTTCGCTCATGCCGAGCAGGCTGTCGCCCCAGCCCCACTGGAAGACGGCGACGAGGACGCCGTAGGACGCGCCGGTCGTGAGCACGTTCAGGACGACCGCCTTGAGGGGGATCACCAGACTGCGGAAGACGACCGTCAGGAGCAGGAACGCGGCCACGAGCACGATGCCGATGATGAGCGGCAGGCGTTCGGTGACGGTGTCGCGGAACTCGAGCTGGCCCGCGGTGGTGCCGGTGACGTGGCCGCTGGCTCCGGTGCCCTTGAGTGCCGCGGGGACGGCCGTGTCGGTGAGCGTGGCGAACAGGGCTCCGGTGGCGGCCGATTGGGGCCCCGTGGTGGGGACGACCGTGGCGACGAGCAGTGTGCCGTCGCGGCTCGGCCGCGGCGGGGTGACGCGGGCGACGCCGTCCGTCGTCGCGAGGCCGTCGGTGATCCGGTCAGCGACCCGGTCGGCGGACTCGGTCGCGCGGGCGAGGTCGACGACGAGGGTGAACGGGCCGTTGGCGCCCGGGCCGAAGCCGGGTCCGTCGGCGTCGGCCAGCCAGTCGTAGGCGGTGCGCGTGGTGCTGCCGGCCGGGTCCGCGCCGTCGTCGATGTGTCCGAGGCGCAGGGAGAACAGGGGGACGGCGCACAGTGCCACGAGCAGGAGTCCCGCCGTGAAGAACGTCCAGGGACGGCGGGCCACGGCACGGGCGTAGCGGTGCCAGCCGTCGTGGTCCCCGGCGCTCTCGGCGACCGGCCTGCGGCGTACGCGCAGCAGGTCGACGCGGCGGCCGACGAGGCCCATGGCGGCGGGCACCAGCGTGAGCGCGGCGGCCGCGGTGACGACGACGGCGATGGTGGCGGCGAGGCCGAGCCGCCCGATCATGGTCAGTCCGCAGGCGTACAGGCTGAGCAGGGCGACGGCCACGGTGACCGCGGCGACCAGGACGGCCTTGCCGCTGACGGCGGTGGTCCGCCCGACGGCGGTCTGCGGGTCCTGCCCGTCGATCAGGTACTGCCGGAAGCGTGTGATGAGGAAGAGCGCGTAGTCGATGCCGACACCGAGGCCGATCATCGTGGCGAGGGTGGGTGCCGCGGTGGCGAAGGTGAGGGTGCCGGCCACGATGCCGATGACGCCCATCCCGACGCCGACACTGATCAGGGCGGTGAGCAGCGGCATGAGCGCCGCGGCGACGCTGCCGAAGGCGAGCAGCAGCACGACGAGGGCGGCGCTGACGCCGATGGACTCACTGACGACGTCGTTGGCGGGAGCGCGGACGACATCGTGGAGGTCGCCGCCGTAGGCGACGTCGATTCCGGCGTCCCGAGCCGGGGCCGTCGCCTCGTCGAGGCGGTCGGTGTAGGCGTGGCCGAGGGACTTGAGCTTCTCGTCGAAGGACACCGTGGTGTAGGCGGTGTCCCCGTCGGAGCTGGTCACCAGGGCGGAGACGGCGGTGACGTGGGGCAGGTCCCGGAGGCGGTCGAGTGTCGCGCCGAGCCCGGTGTCGTGGTCGGACACCTTCCCGGAGCCGACGTGGAGGACGACCTTCCCGTTCGGGGCTCCCGCCGCCGGGTCGGACCGCTCCAGCAGGTCCGCGCCGACGCCGGTCTGGCTGCCCGGGAGGGTGACCTCGTCCCCGTAGGACGCCCCGACCGCGTGCCGCCCCGCGAACGCGGCGGCGAGCAACAGCAGCCAGACGGCGATCACCCACACGGGGTGGCGGGCGCAGAAGGCGCCGGTGCGGTGCAGTGCCGACGGACGCGGGGCAGGGGGAAGGGACACTGCGCCTCCAGGAAAAGTGACAGGACTGCCACAACCTAACCCGGAAGATGGCAGCGCCGTCAATTGTCAGTCGTGCCATTTTATTTGCGCTCCGGAAGTTCCCAGGAGTTCCAGGGCGTTCCCGGGAGGTCCGGGAAACGGAGAGGGCGCCGGAGTCCTGAGGACTCCGGCGCCCCGCATACGGCACGACCGCGGTCAGCCGTCGATCCGGCCCCCGCCCGAGGCGCAGTCGGATGTCGCCGACGCCTTCCCCGCCTGCGCCTTGAGACCTCCGGAGGCCACCTCGAAGTCCAGGACGAGACCGTCCTCACCGGCGTGGGCGCCGGCCAGTGCGGCTCCCTCGGGAAGCTTCTCGATGTCGATGGTGCGCGGCTTCAACTTGTCCGCGAACTGGCCGGCGCCCGGCAGCGCGGAGAGCGCCGACACCGGCACGTCCCGGCCGAGGATCTCGACCGTCGCGGGGGCGATGGTGAGGCTGTGCGCCGTGGTGGTCAGCTTCGTCACGACGGTGACGGGCATTCCGGTGCCGCCCGCCGTACCGCTCAGCGTGAGGTGCGTACCGTCGGTTCCGGTCTTCAGCCCGTCCGCCCCGCCGGCCGCGCTCTTCGCGTCGGCGGTCTTGTCGAGGGCCCCGTAGGCGATGGTCGCGGTGGCGGTTCCCCCGGCGGAGGAGCCGCCGGTCGACACGTCCCGCAGGTACACGTCGACGTCCATGTCGGTGCCCTGACGGCGTACACCCTCGGCGCTGACGTGGACGGTCCCGACCGTGCCGGTCAGCGCCTTGAGTCCGGCGAGGGTGTCGTCCAGCTCCACCTGCACTCCCCGCGTCGCGCCGAGGCGGCACGCGGCGGTCTCCGCGGCCCGGCCCCGCACCTTGTGCTCCACGACGAGGTCGGTGGTGACGGCTGCCGCGACGGCGGCGGTCAGACATATCGCGGTGATGACGACGCGACGGCGATGGCTCACGAGCTGGTGGCTCCGATCAGGGAGAGGAAGGTGAACGCCTGCGGGAGCAGGTGGTCGGGTTCGGCGGGGACTCCGGCGGTACGGCGGTCGCGCAGCGTCCGCAGGACGGCACGTGCCGCCGACAGCGCGCAGTTGGCGATCACGGCGGCCTGCAGGTCGGCGTCGGGCGCCCCCTGCGGGAGGCGTTCCAGGACGAGTTCGGTCAGGCGCGCCTCGAACTGCTGGAACTGCCGGGACAGACCCTCACGCGCCTGCTCCCGGATCTCCCCGAGGGGATGCGCGAGCGCGGTCAGACTGCTGGTGGCGAAGTAGGCGACGGCGTCGGTGATCGCCCCGCAGGCCGCTTCGAGGGGTGCCTCGTCGCGCGGCCGGGCCAGGAAGGCCTCCTCGATGCGCGCGTAGAGCTCGACCCCGTCGGGCAGGAGCAGGGCTTCCTTGTTCTCGAAGTAGCGGAAGAACGTCCGTTCCGACACGTTGGCCTCGGCGGCGATGTCGGCCACGGTCGTCTGGGCGAACCCCCGCTCGGCGAAGAGCCGCCCGGCGGCCTCACGCAGTCCGCGCCGGGTCTCGTCCTTCTTCCGCTCCCGCAGACCGGGCCGCTCGCTTCTCTCAGACATGGAGCCACCCTCACCACCGGCGCCTCGTCTGTCAATTGTCAGCTCTGCCATTTCAGCGGGTGGCGCTCCTCGCGAGCGGCCGGTTCAGTGCGCGGGAGCCGCGCCGCCGGGCGCGAGGAGTCCGCCCACCCACCAGTCGTGCGGTGCGCCGTCGACCTTGCTGCGGTTGCGCAGCGTCCCCTCGACGACGAAACCGAGCCGCTCGGCGAGCGCGCGGGACGGTACGTTCCCGACCATCGCCCACCATTCGAGCCGGTGGGCGTCGAGGGCGTCGAAGCCCCAGTCGCACAGGGCCCGCGCCGCTTCCAGGGCATAGCCCTTGCCGCGCTGCTCCTTGTCCGCCCAGTAGCCGAGTTCGTAGACGCCCTCGAAGAGTCTCGTCAGGCAGAACGAACCCACCAGGGCCCCGTTGTCGGAACGGAACGCCCCGAGGATGTGGTCACGGTCCTCGGCCCAGCCCCGCGCCGCGATGACCTCGACATAATTCTCGGCGTCCGCGCGACGGTACGGCGTGGGTGCCGGCGTGTAGTGCTGGATGTCGGCGTCCTGACAGGCCGTGTACACGGCATCCGCGTCCGAGGCGACGAACGCCCTCAGCACGAGCCGCTCGGTCTTCAGCGTCACGGGTTCCATGCGGGGAGTATGGACACCGCCCACCAGGACGAGCCAGCGAATTCGGTGCGGCCCGCCCCTGCCCGACCGCGGCCATGGCCCCGCTGACAGTACGGCGCGGCCCCGTCCGCGGACCGGAACCGCTCCGCGTCGAGGCGCAGGCCCTCCTCGGCTCCCTTCGTTCCCTGGAGTCGACCTGAGGCGCTCGCCGCTCCGGGACCTTAGGGTCGGTTCCATGAGTGACAACAATCAGCGGCTCGCCACCGTCGAGCGGACCGGGGCCGGGCGGTTCGTCGCGACGAACGCGCGCGGCGGGACCATCTCGTTCGGCACGGGAGCCGAAGGCGACGACACGTTCACGCCCGTCGAGCTGCTGCTCGCCGCCATCGGCGGCTGCACCGCGGTCGACGTCGATGTGGCGACGACCCGGCACGCGGAGCCCGAGCAGTTCACCGTCACCGTGACCGGCAACAAGATCACCGACGAGCTGGGGAACCGGCTGACCGACCTCGCGGTCGCCTTCGCCGTGGCGTTCGCCGACGGAGAGTCCGCCGACCGTGCCCGCGCGATCCTCCCCCGCGCGGTCAAGACCTCTCACGACCGGCTCTGCACGGTCAGCCGTACGGTCGAGGTGGGCACACCCGTCACGGCAACGGTCACGGACGTCTGACCTGGCAGGGACGAGGGCGGGGCCGTGGGACGACATGCGGAAGACGATCGCGCGACGGGGTGGAGTGAAGCGTGGTTTTCGGGGAAGACGCCCGTACGTCGGAGCGGGCGGATGCAGGACGGGACGTATGGGCCGATCGGTGAGTGAAGCGGAACAGCGGAAGCAACGGGGTGCGCTGATCGAGGCGTCCGTCGCCTACGACGGCGACTCCGCGTGCATAGCTGAGGCGCGGGCGTTCGCCCGTGCCTTCCTGACGGAGGTGCAGGCCGTAGCCGGACTGCCCGTCTCGGGACGGGTCATGGGCATGGTGCCCCTGGTCGTCAGCGAGCTGGTGACGAACGCCGTCAAGTACGCGGGCGGCCCCTGCCTGCTGTCCCTGGAGGTGGACCAGGGTGCCGTACGGGCCACGGTGTGGGACTCCGATCCGACGCTCCCGGTGGCCCGTGCCGCCGACGTGGGCCGGGTCGGACAGCACGGCCTGGAGATCGTCATGGGTGTGTGCCAGGCCTTCGAGGTCCACCGTGAACCCGTCGGCAAGCGCATCACCGCGGTCGTGGTGCTGGCCGACGCCCCCGGCAGCGACGTGACGCAGCCCGTCGCCTGATCCCGCGCTCCCTACCGCACACCCGGATTCCGACACCCGGATCCCGCACCGCCCGGCGCCGAGGCCGACGACGTGAGCCGAGCCCCTTCACCGGTGACGCATCCCGGTGGAGCGGGCGGCCGTGCGGGTCGCCCGGCGCCGCCACGTGCGAGGCAGCCATGGGACGCCCGGACAGCCGTGACGACATCGTGTCGCGCCTCCGGATGCGACGTGCGGGAGAATGACGAGTTCGGCCATCTCTTCCAGAAAGAAAAACGGGGGTTCTCACGTGCGGCAGGCAGGTGTACTCGACGTCGGGTGTCACAGCGCGTTGCTCACCGTCGCGCGCCGTCGCGGCGGGACCGACATGGAACCGGTGCTGTCCCGCAAGGTACGGCTCCAGCTCCACGAGACCCTCGACGCCCACGGCCGCTTGGACAAGACGGGCGTGCGCAGCGTCCAGCTGGCCGTCGCCGAGACACTCGCCGAGGACGGCGCGAGCCTGCCGGACGTGTACGCGTTCGCCACCTCCGTGATCCGTGACGCGCCCAACCGCGAGGAGGTCCTCGCCCAGGTGGCGCGCGCCACCGGCACCCGGCTGCGGGTGCTGTCCGGCGAGGAGGAGGCCCGGCTGGCGTACGTGGCCGCACGCCACTGGGCGGGCGCGAAGCCCGGCTCGCTGCTGGTCCTCGACATCGGCGGCGGGACGGTGGAGATCGCGTCCGGCACCGCGAGACAGCCCCGCACCACGCTCTCGCTCCCCCTGGGAGCCCGTACCGTCACCCGCGAGTGGAAGCTCGGCGAGGCCGTGTCGTCGAAGCGGCGGCTGGCCGAGGTCCGCGACCACCTGGGCGACCGCCTCGCCGCGGTGACCGACCTGCCGCAGGCCGATCCGGACGGACGCGTCCTGGCCTGTTCCAAGACCTTCACGCAGCTCGCCCGCTACACCAGCGCCGGCCGCCCTCGTCCGCTCGCCCAACAGCGGCTGTCCATCGACGAGGTACGGACCGCGGTGCGTGTCCTCGCCAAGCAGGGGTCCGCGGGCCGCAGCAGGCTGCCCGGCATCTCGCGCCACCGGGCCGGACAGTCCCTGGCCGGTGCCCTGGTCGCCGAGGCCCTGATGGACGCGTGCCGCGCCACGAGCGTGGAGATCTCCCCGTGGTCCACCCGCGAGGGTCTCCTCCTGGAACGCCTCGGTGCCCTGCGCACCAAGGGTTCCACCCGCCGCTGAACCCGGGGGGCCGCCTTCGGTGAGCGCGCCGGTACCCGCACCGGCACGCACGAACCGAGCCGGCAGGCATCACCGGTGGTCCGTCCGGTCGAGGCTGTCCCGGGGTGGCCCGCCCGGCGAGCGGAGCGCTGATCACTCGCCGGGCGGGCCGTTCACCGGCTGGCGCCGTCAGCCGGTCAGCGGGCCGCTCGGCCGGCGTCCACCTTCGCCGGTCGCGGTGCGGGGCGGCGGGGGTTCCGGCCGGTGGCCAGGGCGACGATCAGCGCGGTGAGGGCCACGAGTGCCGTGGCCGCCGAGGCGACACCGGCCGCCCACGGCGGGGCGGCCGCGATGTCCAACGCCTGGGACAGGGACGTCGAGTGGAGCCGGCCTTCGAGCAGTTCGAGGGCGGCGAGAGCCGACGGAACCAGGACGGCTGCGACGAGCAGGGGGACCGCGCCGCGCAGCAGCAGGGCCGCCGCGAGCAGGAGGCACAGCGCGAACACGGCCACGCCGAAGCCCTGGACCGGCAGCGTGGCGCCGTCGTGCCGCAGCGGCAGGTACATCGCGCCGCACACGACGAGGGCGACGGCCGCCACGCGGCGCGGCCAGTCCGGGGGTGCGGCGGTCCTCACGGGATCACGCTCCCGGCGTGCCCTGGGCGCGAGTTCGGCGCGCTCCCGCGGTGCGTCACGCTCCGGTCCGGTCGCGGGCCACTCCCCGGGACCGGCGCTGTCCGCGGCCGACGACGGCGCTGTCGCTGTCGCGGCGGAGTGGTCGTGCTCGGGGTCGCCGACGGCCGGGACGTCCTGGCGGGTGCGCTCGTCGGACAACCGGCCGATGAGTTCGACGAGTTCCTCGACGGGGCGGTGCGCGGCGACGGCGCGGACGGCCTCCTCGGCACAGTGGGACTCGACCGACGGGCTGTGGAGCAGCGCCATCAGGCGGCTGACGTCCTCGACGGGGCGGGACTCGGCCGCCGAGCGGATCACCTCGTCCGCGCTGTCGGGGCTGCGGGGCGGGCTGGCCAGCTCGGCCACGAGCCGGCCGACGTCGTCGACGGGTCGGTTCACCGCCACGGCTCTGAGCGCGTCGACGGCGGCGCGGGCGTGGTCCGGTGACTGTTCCAGCAGCGTGATGAGCTGGATGACCTCCGCCAGGGGCCGATCGGCGACTGCCGCGTGCACGAGGCCCTCGAACGGGTCGGGGCGCTGCGGCGCGGGCGGGGTGTCGTGGGTGTCGAGGGATATGCCGGAACGGTCCGGGGCGGGAGAGGAAAGGGGGGTACTCATCTTCTTTGCTCCAAATGCTTCGCTGCGGCCGCGCAGGCGACGCACGGTGCGACCGCTCTCCGGTCCCCGAACTCCGTTCGCGGCCCGCTGACCATTACTAGGGGCGCCGGTGGCCGCCCGCCACTCGGACGGGGCATCGGTGTGAGGCTCCGGTCACCCGCCCGGCCCGACGTTCCGCAGCCGCCCCAGCCGCCGCCGTGTCCCTCGCGAACGCTCGTGGCCTGCGGAGGGCGGGAACAAACCCGGGCCCACCGACGCTGATTCGGACAGCTGACGAGTACCGGTGGACGGGGTCCCACCTCGGACGGTGGACCGGTCCGACGGGACTGTTCGTGGAAAGGCGTGAGAGCGATGACGAGGTTCGGACAGGGGCGAGCGGACGGGACGAGGGCGGCCGACGCACCGCTGGTGACGTCCTGCGGCCGCAGGATCGCCGTGAAGGAACTGCGGCTGTTCTCCCCGGACCGGCCGGTCGGCCGCGTCACGCTGGACGTGGGTCCCGATCAGGGCGACGAGCACGGGGCATGGGCCTCGCTCACTCCGGCCGAGGCGCGTGAACTGGCCCGCCTCCTCGTGGCACACGCGGCGTTGGTGGAGCCGGCCGGCCCGCCCGACCACGAGGGCGCCCGAACCCACGACGAGGCCTTCGGCAGCGTGCCCGACAGCGTGTCGGCCCGCCCCGGACGGCTGGGCCGCCGGACGTTCTGAGAAACCGGGAGCCGCGGGCGCACCCCTCACGTGAGTGAGGTCGCGGGCGCCGGCGCCGGGAAACGTGATGCGGGTGCCGGGTTCCCCTCCGAGGAGGGGAACCCGGCACCCGCGTCGTCTCATGCGGTGCCGTCAGGCCGTCAGGCCGTCACGGTCACGGTCACGGTCACGGGAACTGTGTGATCTTCGAGGGAACGGTGTCCGTCCCCGACGTGGGTGAACCGGTGTTGTTGACGACGTGGGCGTACTGACCCTTGCCGCCCAGGGAGATCACCAGGATGTCGTGCAGCTTGATCCCTGTCTTGACCGGCACCTGGAAGCCGTGGGCCTGCACGATCGACGGGTCCGAGGTGAAGTTGCAGTAACTTCCCAGGCCCCATGCCTCATGCACGTCGACGGAGTCGGCGACCTTGTAGGCCGCGTATCCGACGATGCCGTCATGGGTGATGGCGGCGGAGTTCGGCACGTCGTACGCCTTCTCGTTCTGGAAGAAGATCGTGCGACCGCGTTCGCCGTTCCACAGCACGTCGTACTTGTTGAAGTGCTCGACGAACAGACCGGTGGTGAGGACGTCGTCGCCGTTGACCACGAGGCCGTAGTCGGCCCGGTTGGTCTCCCAGCCGACGCCTTCGCCGTGGTCGGCGCGCCAGAGCCAGGTGTGGTCGACGACGACGTCGTCGCTGTTGACCACGACGGAGTTGGTGGCGAGGCCGGGGCCGGCACCACCGATGCGCACGAACACGTCCTGCATGGTGGTGGGGTTGGCGGCGTGGTCTGCGGAACTGCCGGCCGGGCCGATCTGCAGCAGCGTGTTGGAGTTGGAGCGGCCGGCGTCGATGAGGAACCCGGCGAGCCTGACTCCGTCGACGTCCGCCACGTGCATGGCATCGACGCCGTTGTCCGGAATGATGGTCGCCAGACCGAGACCGAGGACGACGGTGTTCGCCCGGGTCACGTTGATGGTCTGGTCGAGGTGGTAGACGCCCGGGGTGAAGAGCAGGTTCAGACCCTGGGCGAGAGCGGCGTTGATGGTCGCCGCGGTCGCACCGGACTTGACCACGTAGAACTGGTCCAGCGGAATCGACGAACCGGGCGTGTTGGGCCAGGAGACGCCGCGGGCGTTGGTGCGCTTGGAGGGCACGAACACCTTGTACGCGTTGCCGTCCATGTAGAGGTACGGCTTCTCGCGCGAGACGGGGGTGTTGTCCAGGGTGGTGTACGGGCCGGAGTCGAAGTTGGTGGCCGGGGCTCCCTGCACGCCGGAGAACGCCATGTTCCAGACGCCGTTGGTCCAGCCGCCGACGGAGCTGTCACGGGTGTACCACTGCTGCTGGGAGTACGGGCCGACCGTACCGTCGATCTTGGAGTCGGCGATGTAGCCGCCGGAGGCCCAACCGTAGCCGTTCGGGGCCAGGTTGAGGCCGCCCTGCACGTGGATGCGGCGGAAGGGGGCCGCCTGGGCCACGGCCCAGCGGTCGGTGCCGTTGGAAGGCGTGATCGACAGGTTCTCCGCCGAACGCCAGAAGTTCTGGGTCGCGTTGCCGTTGAACCAGCCCGCGTCGACGGTGATGTCGCCGTTGATGTGGACGTCGTCGGGGTTGAGGCCGAGGCCCGAGACCGACGTGTAGAAGCCGACCTGCGCGTTGATCCCGTTGTAGGTGCCGGGCTTCATCAGGAACTGGTAGCGGCCGGTGCCGAACTGGTTCGACTCCTGCTGCGCGAAGACCTGGTCGAACTTGGCCTGGAGGTTGGGCGTCGAGGGGTCGACGACGATCACGTTGGGGCCGAGGTCGCCGCCGCCCTGCACGGGCCCGCTGCCGCCGCCCGAGCCGGTGTGGACGGCCACCTCCCAGAGCGAGTAGCCGTATCCGGTGCCACGGGTCGTCCCGTTGATCCGCACGTAACGGCCCTGGCCGGAGACGTCGTAGGACGTCGAGCCGGCGGTGCCGTCGGTGACGGACTTGAGCGTGGTCCAGCTCTGCCCGTCCGCGGAGGCCTGGATCTGGAAGGCCTTGCCGTACGCGGCCTCCCAGTTGAGGTCGACGCGGCACAGGTCCTTCGACGATCCGAGGTCGACCTGGATCCACTGCGGGTCGGAGGCCGCGCTGGACCAGCGGGTACCGGTGTTGCCGTCGAACGCGGCCGACGCCGGGGTGCCGGCGTTCTCGGTCGAGGAGGCGCTCGCCGTCTTGCCCTGGGCGGCGTTGGCCGTGTCACAGCCCGCGGGCGGGGTGGTGGTGCCACTGCCGAACACCTGGAACTCCCAGAGGGAGTAGCCGTACTGGGTGGCGCGGTGGACGCCGTACATCCGGACGTAGCGGCCCTGGCCGGTGACGTCGAGGCTGTCGGTGCCGCCGTCGCCGCCGGTCACGCTCTTGATGTCGGTCCAGGTGTTCCCGTCCGGGGAGGTCTGGATCTTGTAGTCGCTGCCGTACGCGGCCTCCCAGTTGAGGGTGACCTTGGTGATGGTGGCCGAGGAGCCGAGGTCGACCTGGAGCCACTGGGTGTCCAGGGCGGCGGAGGACCACCGGGTGGCGGTGTCACCGTCGACGGCGTTGGCGGCGGCGGTGCCCCCGTTCTCGTCGGAGGACGAGGTGGCCGTCTTGCCCTGGGACAGCGGCAGGTCGGCCGCGGCGGCCGGGCTTTGCAGGGGCAGGGTGACGAGCGCGGCCATGGCGGCGAGCGCGACACCCAAGGATCTCAGTTTCATGCCGTGACTCCATGCGGGTGGGGTGACGAGCGGAGCGGACGCACGGGAATGAGGACGCAGGAGCGGGCTCTGCCCCGTGCGACCGGTGAGCGTGAACCAGCCCTGGGAGGCGCTTAGTTCACGGTTTGATTTAAGTAATGAACCATTGGGGTGGCAAGAGCCGTGACGCGAGTTTCTTCAACTCGCTTTCACAGCGGCCTGATCGGTGGACCACCACGAACGGCGTGACCTGGACGGAGACGCCGAGGACGGGCCGGGCACGGCGGGAGTCCCGTCAAGGCTTGAAGGCACGACCGCGCCCGAGGCGCCTCCGCGCATCGCCGCGGTCAGTGGAGAAGCCCGTCAAAGGCGTTCCTTGAACGAGTACTTGACGAATCGTCAGCAGCAGTCGTGTTCCGCCGCGCCGGTGACGGGAGTTGTCGCCGATGTCTCCAGGCGGCAGAAGCAGGACGCCTCGATCCGTACGTCCGCCTGCGCGAGCGCCGTCCGCAGCTGCTGACCCACGATCTGCGCCTCCCCCGTCCTGCCGAGCCTGACCAGGCACTCGTGGAACCCGTGCAGGGCCCAGACGTTGCCGGGGTGCTGGGAGGGGCGGGGCAGCGTGTCGTCGATGCCGAGGTCGGCGCGGTAGACGGCTTCCGCCTCCGCCACCCGTCCCTGTTCGAGCAACAGGGCTCCGTAGGCGTGCCGGGTGGGCTGCATCCAGCCCCATGGCTCGTCGTAGGGCAAGCCGTCGTCCAGGGCGATCGAGCGCTCCAGCGCGGCGAACGCGCCGTCGTGGTCGCCCTCGCGGTAGGCCAGTTCACCGTCGAGCATCGCCGACGCGATCGCGAGGATGTCCGCGCAGGTGTTGTTGAAGAGCATGCGGGTCTCGGGGACCCGGGCGACAGCGTCGCGGAACAGTTCGCGCTCCGTCCGGGCCTCGGCGGTGAGGCCGGTGGCGGACAGGGCGACACCGCGGGCGTAGTGGAGCATCGCGGTGGTCACGCAGTGGAGCCGCGGGTCGGCGGGGAGCGGCAGGCGCAGGATGTCGTCCCAGCGGCCGAACCGGATCAGCACGTGGACCCGCATGGCGAGGAAGCTCTCCAGCCAGTCCGCCATGGGCGGGCTCTGTACGCGCAACAGCTCCTCGGGGATGGAGGCTTCGAGCTGCGCGGCGGTCTCCAGCGCGGTCCTCGCCCGGCCGAGGAACATCGCTCCGTAGATCCGGAAGTGGTAGTTGTGCGAGCGGTACAGGGTGTAGAAGTTCATCGCGCCGCCCCGCGCACGGTACTTCTCGTCCGCGGCGATCGCGGTGCCGTTGTCCGCCACCACCCTTCGGTAGTCGCCGCACAGCACGTCCAGATGTGTGGGCATGTGCTGGAGGTGGCCCGCGTCGGGCACGAGGCCGCGCAGCCGGTCCGCGACGGGCAGCGCGGTCTCGGGCGTGGGTGACATCTCCATCAGGTGGATGTACAGGTGCAGGAGCCCGGGGTGCCGCTCCCCCGCCTCGGTGGCGATTGCCCGTTCCAGCACCGCCCTGGCCTCGGCCGTCCGGGCGCCCTCGGCCGGTTCACCGGTCCGCAGATCCCACAGCTGCCAGGGGGTGAGGTTCATCAGCGCGTCGGCGTACAGGGCGGCGATGTCGAGGTCGTCGGGGGCGCGTTCGTACGCGACGCGCATGCCGTCCGCGTAGGGCGCGTTCCACACCGAGCAGTCCTCGACGGGTTCTGCGCGTGGGTAGCGCAGCTCCAGCGCGCCGATCAGGGCCTGTTCGGCCGGAGTCGCGGCCTCCGCCTTCGCGCGCGCGAACCGCACCGCGGCGTGCGTGCGCTCGACCGTACGGGTCAGGTCGTCGCCGTCGAAGAACTCCCACGGCTTGTTGTAGTTGGGCCCCAGGGCGTAGGCGATGCCCCAGTACGCCATCGCGCAGTCGGGATCGGCCGCCGCGGCGGCCTCGAAGCAGGAGACGGCCTCCTCGTGGTGGAAGGCGTAGGACCACACCAGGCCGCGGTCGAACCACCGTTGGGCCTCGGGTGACGTGGTCGTCACCGGACGGCTGTGGGTGCCGAGGTCGTAGTAGTCCATCCCGCGCTCCTCAGACTGCTGCCGAAAGCGTGCCGTCCTCTCCATCGTGGGGCATCCGGGGAGCGCCCCGCCGCCGAAACGGCGGGACGCCCGCGTGGGTCCAGGGGTCAGGGTGTGATCCGCCACTGCTGGATGTAGCCCACGTCGATGGAGGCGAGGTCCCGGACGCGCAGCTTCCAGGTGCCGTCGACCGGCTGGGCCGAGGCGTCGACCGTGAACGTCTGGTCCACGTTGTCGGCCGAGCCCCCGCTGCGGTTCAGCAGCGAGTACACGGTGCCGTCGGGGCCGACCAGATCGACCGTCAGGTCACCCCGGTAGGTGTGCACGATGTTGACGTAGACCTCCGTGGTGGCCGAGGCGTTGCCCGGGCGGCCCGTGATGGTGACGGGCGACTCGACCGCCGCGCCCAGGTCGGGGATGTCCACGCGGGTGCTGTTGGCGTACACGTACGCGACCCGCCACGTGAAGCTCACCGAGACGGTGGCGCCGGTGCTGTCGGTCACGGTGACGGTGGTGTCGCTGGTCCCGGTGGTGGTGGGGACCCCGGAGACCAGCCCGGCCGCGCTGATCGTCAGGCCGTCCGGCAGGCCGGTGGCGGTGTAGGTCAGGCTCGCGTCGGCGTTGGTGGTGTACGCGTCGACCTGGAGCGAGACGTCCTGGCCGACCCCGGAGGTCTGGTCGGCGATCGGGGCGATGTTGACGCCCAGGGCGATGCGGTCACCGACGTCGATGCCGGCCCAGGCGTCCGCGACGGCGAGGTAGGTGGCGCTGTAGGCGCCGAAGAGATCGGCCGCGGCCTGGAGGGTGGCGACCCTGGCACCCGCGTAGTTGGTCGTCGACGTCATGTACGTGGTCAGCGCGCGGTACCAGATACGGGAGGCGTTCTCGATGCCGACGCCGGTGACCGGCAGCCCGTCGGCGGTCGGGCTGTCGTACGCGACGCCGTTGACGGTCTTCGCGCCGCTCCCCTCGGAGAGCAGGTAGAAGAAGTGGTTCGCGGGGCCCGAGGAGTAGTGGACGTCGATGCCGCCCAGCGAGGAGTCCCAGTAGTCGCGGGAGGACCCGTCCCTGGAGGGCTTGTCCATGTAGCGCAGCGGCGTGCCGTTGCCGCGGATGTCGATCTTCTCGCCGACGAGGTAGTCGGGAACGTCCGCCGCGAGGTTCGAGTGGAACTCCACGGCCGCGGCGAAGATGTCCGACGTCGCTTCGTTCAGGCCACCGGACTCGCCCGAGTACGTCAGGTTGGCGGTGGCGCTGGTGACGCCGTGGCTCATCTCGTGGGCCGCCACGTCCAGTGCCGTCAGCGGGTGGGCGTTGCTCGCGCCGTCGCCGTACGTCATGCAGAAGCAGCTGTCGGACCAGAACGCGTTGACGTAGTTGTTGCCGTAGTGGGCCCGGCTGTACGCGGCGACGCCGTCGTTGCGGATGCCGTTGCGGCCGAAGACGTCCTTGTAGTAGTCCCAGGTCGCGGCGGCACCGTAGGCGACGTCGACGCCGGCGGTCTGCCGGTCGCTCTGGGTGCCGTCGCCCCAGACATCGTTGTCGTCGGTGTACAGCGTCCCGGTGCCGGTCGTCCCCTGGTTGAGGTCGTAGGTGCGGTGTCCCGCCCGGTCCGCGTCGACGAGTTGGTACGTCGAGCCGGAGGGCGTGGTGGAGAGCGGGACCGTGCCGCCGTACTGGCCGGTGCCCGTGCCGGTGTGGACGTCCTCGTAGCGGGAGGCGACCTTGCCGGTGGACGCGTCGGTGACGACGTGCAGGGCGCTGGGCGTGCCGTCGTGCCGGACCCCCTCGACCACGGACTCCCAGGCCAGGACGGGCCGGCCTTCGGCGGCCCATACGACGAGCCGCGGCGACGCGTCGACGACGGAACGTCCGACGGCCGCCTTCCTGCTGACCGAGAGGGCCTTGGCCCTGGCGTCGGCGGCGGACCTGCGGGGCGTCGTGCTCGGGACGGTGATGGTGGAGCGGGTGGCCTCCGACACCGTGGTCCGGTGGCCCTTGAGGTGGACGACCAGATCTCCGCCGAGCACCGGCAGTCCGGCGTACGTCCGCTCGTACCGCGTGTGGGTCGTGCCGTCGGCGTCCCGGACGACGTCCTTGACGACGAGCTTCTCCCGGGCGCCGAGTCCGAGCCGCAGCGCGGTGGCGCCGGCCTCGGCCGTGGCGCTCTTGACGAGGGCCGTGCGCCGGGCGGGCGACAGTGGCACCTGGGCGGCGGCCGCCCGGGGCTCGGCGGTGATCCGCGTCGTGGCGGGGCCCGGGTCCGCCGGGGCGGCGGCCGCCGAGCCGGGCTGGAGGGCGAGTGCGAGTAACGAGCCGGCGGTGGTGAGGGCGAGGGCGGCGGCACGTCTGCGGCGACGCGCGGAACCATGGTTCCCGTTCAAGGTCGTCTCCTTCTGCGGGGGTGGCCCGGGGGACGCCCGGGCTGCCGGGCCGGCAGGTGAGGCCGGTCCGGGGCGGGGGCGGGAAGGAGCGCCGCACGACGGACCGCACGAGGACACACGCGGTTTCGGCGGCGCCTGGAGCGTGAAGGTGCGCGAGCACGGGTGGGGGGATCGTGGTGGGGGCGAGAGATGTGGGGGTGTGAACGAAGCGTGAACGTTCGTCAGCAGAGTGACATCAGGTCGGTCACGTTGTCATGGAGATGACAAGACAACGGCTGGAATTGACCATGGCACGCTGGGCGTTCGTCACCCGCGTCAGACCTTTTCGGCCGCTGTGCGTCCGCTGTGAGCGGGGCCGTTCGTGGTGACGGGTCCGACGACGGGTCCCGGCCGCGGGTGACGGCGGCGGGTCGGCGCCTGGCGCGGAAGTCGCGGTACGCCGCACCGGCCGGTCCGGAGCGCGGTGGCGGGACGCCGGAAGGCTCCTGCCTCAGGGCTGACTGGCGTGCGTGTGACCGTGGGACCACTCGGGTGGGCAGGGCGGCTGCTCCTGATCGGGTTTGCGGTCGCGCAGCCAGTCGTACACGGCGAGAGCGAAGGCGCAGAGGATGGCCAGCGTCCCCGATCCGACGGCGATGGACACGGCGGCTCGGTAGTCGTGGTGCTCCGTGCCGAGCACCATGTAGAAGAGGCCCGGCAGTGCGGCCGTCCCGACGGCGCCGCCCAGGCGCTGCGCCGTCTGCAGAGCGCCGCCGGCCGCGCCCGCCATCCGTACGGGCACGTCCCGCAGGGTCATCGTGACGTTGGGCGAGATCACGCAGCCGCTACCCAGGCCACCGACGAACAGGGCCGGAGCCGCCCACCAGACGGCGCTGTCGGAGGGGCCGAAGCGCAGGATCAGCACGGCACCGCCCAGTCCGAGGGCGACGCCGGCGAGGCCGCAGACCGTCAGCAGCCGCCCGAAGCGCTCCACCAGCCGTCCGGCGATCACCGCCGCCGCGGCCGAACCGATCGCGAACGGCGTCACGGCGAGCCCCGAGCGCAGCGGGGAGAAGCCCTCGCCGTCCTGGAAGTACAGGGCGAACACCAGCCACACCCCGCTGAATCCGACGAAGTACAGGGCCGCGATGACGGCGCCGGCGGCGTAGCCCCGTGTGCTGGTCACCAGGCGGGGATCCAGCAGCGGCTGCCCGCCGCGCGCCGCGAGACGCCGCTCCCAGCGGGCGAACGCCACGAGCAGGATCAGCCCGAGGAGGAAGAGCCACCACAGATTCCGTACGCCGCCCGACTCGGCCATCACCAGCGGCAGCATCATCGCGAGCACCCCGCAGCCGAGCAGCAGCACGCCCGCCAGGTCGAGCCGTTCCCTGCGCCCCCGGGCGACCTTGGGCAGCATGCGCGCTCCCAGCAGGAAGGCGACGGCGCCGACGGGCACGTTCACGTAGAAGATCCAGCGCCAGCCGCCGGGGCCGTCCGCGAGTTTCAGGATGAGCCCGCCGACGACGGGTCCGACCGCGCTGGAGATGCCGACGGTGGCGCCGAAGAGGCCGAAGGCGCGGCCGCGCTCGGCTCCGCGGAACATCTGCTGGATGAGGGCGGAGTTCTGCGGCGCGAGGCAGCCGGCCGCCACACCCTGCGCCAGGCGGGCCACGATGAGCAGGGTGATGGTCGGTGCGGCGCCCGCCGCGGCGCTGCACAGGACGAAGCCGGCGAGCGCCAGCAGGAAGATGCGCCGTCGGCCGATCGCGTCCCCGAGCCGGCCGGCCGTGACGAGGACCAGGGCGAAGGTGAGGGCGTAACCGGAGACCACCCATTGGATGGACGGGGCCGAGGCGTGCAGGTCCCGCTGCATGGAGGGCAGGGCGACGGCGACGATCGTGACGTCGAGCAGGCTCATGAACCCGGCGGCCAGCGTCACCCACAGGGCGTGCCACCGCCGCGGATCGGCTCCCTCGGCCGCCCCCTTCGAACTGTCTCCTCGTCCTCCGTCTGCCTGCGTGTGCAGTGCTCCCACGCCGGGGGCTCCTCTCCGCCGCTCACCCCCATCTTGGGTACGCGCGGCCGTCCGGCAACAGGAACAGCGCGTACGGCCGGTCCCGTCCCCCACCGGCAGGGGGGAACGGCCGCTTTCGCGTCCCCTGCCGGTGGACACAGACCAGTGGGGCCCGTTCCGAGGAACGGGCCCCACCTGGTTCGCCCTCACCACCGCGCCGGCTCTGCCTGGCCCGGCAGGCGTCCTTCGACTCCGCACCGAAGAGTTTCCGCACCGGAGGACGTCCGTGCGGCCGTATACCGGGCGCCGTCGCGCGGGCGGGCGCGGGAAGTCGTCCCGGCGTCAGTGCTTGAAGGCGTCCTTCGTCTTCTCCTTGGCCTGACGCGCGTCGCCCTTCGCCTTCTCGGCGCGGCCCTCGGCGGTCATGCGCTCGTTGCCCACGGCGCGCCCCGCGGTCTCCTTGGTCTTGCCCTTGGCCTGTTCCATCTTCGCCTTGGCCTTCTGGTCGCCAGCCACAACTGCTCACTTCCCCATCAGGATCGACATCAGCTGCTGGAACCTCGGGTGACCGCCCAGGCCGGGATCAAACGTGAAGACCCGGATCACCACCGGCCGGACGGTCACTCTCCGTGTCGCCGTGTCGTTCCGGCGTGCCGGAACGGGTGGGCTGGGCGAGCCTGGGTACGCGGGGCGATGACACACATCGAACCATCCGGGAGGTCGCTGACGACATGGGCAGCCAGAGCGAGGACGACGTCATGGGTGACGAGGTCTACCAGCCGGAAGGCCTCGACGACCGCGAGGACGAGGGCATCCTGGACGCGGAGGACACCCTGGAGGACCGGGGTGCCGACCCCTACGACGAGGGCTGGTCTCCGCCCGAGCGCCCCCTCGGCGTGGAACACCAGGGCACCACGGAGCGTGAACAGCGCGAAGGGGAGACGCTCGACGAGCGGCTCGCCGAGGAGCGCCTGGACCCCGCGCTGGAGGAGCCCGACGCCGACGACGACGGTGTGGGCGATCTGGAGGGCGGGGACGGGGAACCGCTGGACGACGAGGTGGGCACGGATCGCGCCGGCCGCCTCGTGGCGTACGACGGGGACGCCCTGGAGGACGCCGAGAACGACATGCTCGCCGAGGACGTCGGTATCGACGGTGCCGCGGCCTCCGCTGAGGAGGCGGCCGTCCACCTGGTCCCGGACGACGTACCCGGGGACGCGGCGGGCGAGGACCTCCGCCAGGCCCGGGAGGACGAGGTCCGCCGACTGCGTTCCGAGACGGACACCGCTCCCTGACCTGCCCCGGCCGGCCCCGGGGCGCGACACGAGGGCGCGGATCCCTCTGCGGGATCCGCGCCCTCGTCGTACGAAGCCCGGTTGCCGGCGGTGGTCAGTCCTCGCCCCGGACTATGTTCCCCTCGGGGGCGGACCCGTCCTGGCGGGTCGTCCGCTCGGTGGTCGCAGGAACACAGGTCCGCGGACCACTCCCCCGACGGCGCGCCTCGGCCCACTCCGTCTCCGTCCGAACAATGGTCCTGCTCCTGCTCCTGCTGTCCGCGGTCACAACGCTCATCTTCCTTCTGTGTTGGGCCCGTTCGGGACCTGACTTCCCTGCGGCACTGGGCTTTCCCTACCGGGTCCCCGTAGGCGGCGCGGAGAAACCCGGCCGTTCCCCGCGAGAACCGGACACCGGCCGGTTTGCGCGGCCGTCCGCGGGCCAGACGGTGGGTAACGCCGCAGCGCGGCACGGAGCCCCGGAGAGGACGACGACGATGAGGTTCAAGGGCAACGCGAAGGTGAGACAGCTCAAGGGCAAGGTGACCGAGTCCGTCGGGAAGGCCATGGGTGACCCGTCCGTCCGCCGGGCCGGGCGCCGCGAGCAACTGCGGGGCAAGGCACAGGAGATGACGCAGACGGCGACGGACCGCGTGCGCAAGTGGACCAAGCGCTGACCATGGTTCTCCAGCATCCCGCCGACCGCGGCGGCGACGACCGCGGGAGGTTCGAGCGGCTCGCCGAGTCGGCGTCGCGCTTCACCAGTTCGCCGGTCTTCTTCGCGATCTGCGTCGTGCTGGTGTCGCTCACGATCGCCGTGCACTTCGCCGGGCTCTCCCTGGAGTGGCTGCTGCTCGCCGGAGACGCGATGACGACGGTGACGCTGCTGCTCCTCGCCCTCCTGAAGAACTCCGAACTGCGGGGCGAGCGGGCCCTTCAGCGCAAACTGGACGCCATCGCCGCGGCGCTGCTCGAGGCGCAGGAGGGCGCACCTGGCGTGGCGCACAAGAACCTCAGGAGCGTGATCCGCATGGAGGACGAGACCTGAGGAGACCCGCAGGCTTCGCACGAGGGGACCCGCACCGGCATGGTGCGGGTCCCCTCGTGCGAAGTCCTGCTGCCCTCAGCCCTTGTTGGCGCCGAGGGTCAGTCCGCTGACGAACTGGCGCTGGAGCGCGAAGTACACGATCAGCGTCGGGATCGCGGTGAGCAGGGCACCGGCGGCCACCAGGTTGGGGTCGGTGAAGTACTGCCCGGAGAGGTTGTTCAGGGCCGAGGTGATCGGCATGTTCTCACCGGTCGATATGAGGACGATGGCCCAGAAGAAGTCGTTGTAGATCCAGATGGACAGCAAGGTGCCCAGGGCGGCCATCGCCGGCTTGCACAGCGGCAGCACGATCTGCCAGTACATGCGCCACACCGAGGCGCCGTCGACCAGGGCGGCCTCGGTGAGTTCGTCGGGGAGCATGCGCATGTAGTTGCTCAGCACGAACGCGCAGAAACCCGACTGGAAGGCCACGTGGATGAGCACCAGGCCGAGCGCGGAGTCGTAGAGCTTGCCGCTCTCCGTGATGCCGGGCAGGTCGACGAGCAGGTAGATCCGGTACAGCGGGGTGATGATGACCTGCTGGGGCAGCAGGTTGCCCGCGGTGAAGACCAGCAGCAGGAAGACGTTGAGCCGGAAGTCGAAGCGGCTGACGTAGAACGCGACCATCGACGACAGCAGCAGCGTCAGCAGCACGGACGGAACCGCGATGACGAGCGTGTTGACGAAGTAGTGCGTCATGTCGGACTGCTCGAACGCGTTCTTGAAGTTGTCGAGGCTCAGCGTGTCCGGCCAGGAGACGTAGCCCTTGTCGCTGGTCTCCCCGTACGGGCGCAGGGCCGCGAACATCGCCCACAGCAGCGGGGCCAGCCAGGCCAGCGACGTGACGACGAGGAACACGTGCAGCAGGACCCGGGCCGGGCGGACCGGGGGCCGGGGTCGCTGCCGGTCGAGCGCGGCGGTCGGGGTGCTCATGCGCGCCGCTCCTTCCGGAAGGTCGCGATCAGGTACGGGATGATGACCGCGAGGGAGATGACCAGCAGGACGACCGCGATCGCGGACCCGTATCCGATCCGGCTGGACTCACCGATGATGTTGTTGGTGATCAGGATCGACAGCAACTCGGTGCCTTGGGCGCCCTTGTTGAAGACGAAGACCAGGTCGAAGGCGCGCAGGGCCTCGATGATCGTGACGACGAGGACGACGGTGTTGGTCGGCCGCAGCGTCGGGAAGATGACGCTCTTGAACGTCTGCCACTCGTTCGCGCCGTCCAGCGCCGACGCCTCGCGCAGCGACGGGTCGACGCCCTTCAGGCCGGCCAGGTACAGGATCATCATGTAGCCCGTGTGCCGCCAGGACGCGGCGATCAGCACGGCCCACAGGTTGAGGTGCGGGTCGCCGATCCAGTCGATGTAGTGACCCGGCTTGTTGGCCCCCACGAGGCTGTTGATCAGGCCCGTGTCGGGGTTGTAGACGAGTTGCCAGACGAAGCCGGTGACGGCCAGCGAGACGACGACCGGGAGGAAGAACGCCGTCTGGTAGACCCGGCTGAACCGGATCCGCTTGTCGAGCTGCACGG
Organism: Streptomyces sp. NPDC102279; assembly: GCF_044766365.1. Taxonomy (NCBI): domain Bacteria; kingdom Bacillati; phylum Actinomycetota; class Actinomycetes; order Kitasatosporales; family Streptomycetaceae; genus Streptomyces; species Streptomyces sp. NPDC102279. The sequence continues at coordinate 228,199 of NZ_JBIWLU010000002.1, forward strand.
CGAGGAACAGACCCATCGGGGTCGGGACCAGGATGAGCACGGCGAACCAGATGATGTTGTGCTGGACGGCGGGCCAGAACTGCGGGTTGTTGGTGAACAGTTCCCGGAAGTTGTCCAGGCCCACCCACTTGATGGAGTCGAAGCCGATGCCGTCCCAAGTGGTGAAGGCCAGGGCGATCGAGGCGAATGCGGTGACCCAGACGAGGGCCACGTGCAGGACCGTGGGCACGCCCGCCATGAAGGCGAGCGTGATGCGGTCACGGCGAGTCAGCAGACGTCGGCGCCCTCGCGGGGCCCGCTTCTGCTCGTGCGCGGGCCCCGGAGGCGGCACGGCGGCGGCCTCCGGGGTCTTCGTGTCGGTCTCGGCGGTCATGCGGAGGCGAAGATCGTCTTCTTCTGGCGCTCGATCGAGGACAAAAGACTGTCGACGCCCTTGGGGTTCTGGAGGAACTTCTGCAGACCGGGCTGCATCACCGTGGAGGTGAAGTCCGGGCGCGAGTCGCGGTCCATGAACTGGGTGAGGCTCTTGGCACCGCTGATCATCTCGTAGGCCTTCTTCTGCAGCGCGCTGTACGAGGAGGTGTCGGCCTTGGAGGAGGCGGCGACCACGCTGGAGTCGGCCTTGAGGTAGATCTGCTCGGCGGCGGGGGTGCCGAGGTACTCGAGGAGCTTCACGACACCGCTGTGGTTCTTCGGGGACTTGCTGACCATGAAGCCGTCGGTGGGCGCCTCCACGGTGTCCTGGCCGTAGGCCGGGTTCATCTCGGGGAAGGCGAAGAAGTCGAGGTCGTCGAGGTCGGCCTTGTTCGTGAACTGCTGGGCCACGAAGGAGCCGAGGAGATACATGCCCGCCTTCTTCGCCACCATGGTCTGGGCCGCGTCCTGCCAGGTGCGGCCCATGAAGCCGTCCTGGTGGTACGGGAGCAGCTCGGCCCAGTGGTCGAAGACGGCCTTGACCTTGGGGTCGGTCCAGGAGGCCTTGCCGCCCATCAGCGCGACGTGGAAGTCGTAGCCGTTGAGGCGGAAGTTGATCTGGTCGAAGGTGCCCATCGCCGGCCAGGCGTCCTTGTCGGCGAAGGCGATCGGGACGAGGCCGTCCTTCTTCATCTTCTTGCAGAGGGCGACCAACTGGTCCCAGGTGGTGGGGACTTCGTAGCCGTGCTGCTGGAAGACGCTCTTGCGGTAGAAGATCGCCCAGGGGTACGTGTAGAGCGGCACGAAGTAATACTTGCCGTCCTGGCCCTTGCTGAGCTTCTTCATGGCGTCCGGGAAGTTGCCGCCGATCTTGTCCCACACGTCGTCGATGGGCGAGGCGAGCTTCTTGGACGCGAAGAACTGCATGCGGTAGCCGGCGAACCAGTTGAACACGTCGTCCGGGGTGCCCTGGAGGTAGGAGTTGATCTGCTCCTGGAAGGTGTTGTGGTCCTTCGTGTTCACGTCGACCGTGACGCCGGACTGCTTCTTGAACGCCGCGTAGATCTCGGCGAAGGCCTTCTTCGGCACAGCGTCGGAGGCGTTGGAGCCGAGGGTGACCGTCTTGGGGTCGGCCGCGCTGCCGCTGTCACCGCAGGCGCTGAGCAGGGGTATGCCCGCGCCGAGCGCTGCCGCGCCGCCGATTCCTCGCAGCAGCGTGCGGCGACTGGGAGTCGGGGCGGACGGACCCGGGAGATGAAGGTGCATGACGGCTCCTGTGGGCAGGGTTCGGTCAGGGCGGACGACCGGCCCGGAGGCCGGAAAATCGATCAAAAACCAACTCGACCGAACAACGTGGGCGTAATGACAGCCGGATGTCACCATTGTCGTCAAGACCCCGCACCTCACGTGCCCGAAACGTGACCGACACGCCTCGACGTCAACCACGCGGACGGTCAAGGAAGTTGTCGAGTTCCCCAACGAAGATGACCATAAGTCAACAACGGGAGAAGGGAATTGGGCACAGCCCGGTCCCGAGCCGGACTCGCCGATGGCCACCCGGCGGTCACCCGCCCCGAGCCGCCGAACGGCGCCCACGCCCGCCCGCGGCCGGCCACCGGCAGGCGTCCCGCGCTCGCCGGCGCAAACGGAAAAACCCCGATCCTCCGCAAACCGCGCATATTCACGCGAGGGCGGAGGTCCGTGATCTCCGAGGGGGCCTTGTCTCCGGATCATGGTGCGAGGTGACCATACTGGGAAGGCACACCACACCCCACCAGCAAAGTGACTCATGCCGAAGTCCTCCACAGACCGTCCCACCGCGCCGGACACCGTCTGGCTGGCCGCCGGGCGCCTCACCGGCCCCGCCCCGCAGAACGCTGTCCGGGAGCATCTGCGGGAACTGAAGAACAGCGAACGCATCCAGGACTTCCTGGAGACGGAGAGCGCCTCGACGCCCGGTGGCCACGTCTTCGAGGCCCGCTGGTTCGTCGCCGACGGCGTCACGGTGCGGGCGCGGCTCGTCACCGGCGGGCGCGAGGAGGCGGACGGCGACGGGTACTGGACGCTGGCGGCCGAGGCGGAGCAGCCCTGGGACCTGGCGTGGGCCTCCCCCGCCGACGTGTTCTGGCCCGCCGGGAGCGACATCGTCTGGGACCGCGACGCCGCGGCCGGACTCCGTCTGCAGGACATCAGTCCGCTGCCGAAGGACGACGCGGCTCTGCGCCGGCTGATCAAGGACAGCGGACGGCACAGCTGGAGCATCAACGTCGTCGTCCACGAGGCCATGACGCCCGACCGCGACGGGCGGATCCCCCTGGTCCGCCGGCTGCCGCCGGGACTGCGGCACCGTGTCGTGGAGCACCGCGCCACGCCGGAGCAGTACCACGCGGTCAACTGGGCGCTCGGCGACCTCGACACGTCCGTGCCGCGCGGCGGAGCCGTCATCCTGTCGGGCACGCCGGCCCGGCTCGGCTACGACCAGGAGGACTTCAGCGTACGGAGCGTCTTCCTCGACGGCTCCGAACCGACGGAGCTCCTGGACAAGGTTCTGCGCTTCGCCGCGCTGCCCTGGCCGCTGCCGGACGACGCGGCGGCCGCACTCACCGAGCTTCGCGAGGACTGGCGTCTGCTGACGCTGGAGGAGGAGCTGGCCAAGGCGCGCGCGCAGGCGGCCTCCTACGCCGAGGCGCTCGACGTCATGACCAAGTCGCGCGACCTGTACCGCGAGGCGACCGAACTGGCCCACGCCGCGCTCGCCGAGATGGAGGGGTTCCGTGACGCGGCGTCCGCCGTGCGCGCCGCCTCCGAAGGGCAGGAGAAGAACCCTCTGACGAAGACCCTGCAGCGGGTCTCCGGCACGCTGCGCGCCCGGCGCGCGCCCCGGGTCGAGGCACACCTGCAGGAAGCGCGCGACAGCGTGCAGCGGGCCCGCGAGTCCGGCTGAGCGGCCCCGCCCCTCTCCCGGGGGCGGGCCCGGCGCGCCCGGTCCCTCAGCCTCGCCAGATGTTGGCGAACGCGGCCTTCTCGATGGACCGGCGCTGACGGACGGCCTCCAGCTCCATCACCGCGTCGTGCACGGCGACCAGCACGGTCGTGACGCCCTCGTCGACCACCGCCGGGGGGTCCTCGCTCTGCTCGACGGGAATCCCGACGACTTCCGCGAGCGCGAGGAGGACGGGTTCGTCGGCCGCCCAGCGGTGCAGGGCACGGGTGCGCGCCGGCGAGTCCACCAGTTCCATGCGCTCGCCCTTGAGCGACAGCCGGCCCCGCTTCTGCCGAACGAGCTGACCCGACTGTTCGAGGTCGCTCTGATAGGCCGCCGCCAGGTCACGCCCCCGGCGCCACAGCCAGTCCTCGACCCGCTCGTACGGCGCGTCACCGCTGAGGTTCGACGCCGCCGCGTCCAGCAGCCGGTCGTCCGTGGCCGTACCCGGCTTCGGCACGATCAGGTCGCCTTCGAGCACGAGTGCCTCGGCGCCGACGAGATCGATCACCTCGGCCCCGGCGAGGGCCAGCGACAGATCCCCCTGTCCCACCGGACGGTCCGACTCCCTGTCCATCGCGATGACGAACAAGTCCCTGGCCGTGGTCACGAACGGCTCCCCTCGGAGTTCTGCGCCGGCGCGACCCTCACGCATCGGTTCCCGTCACCGGCGCGCCACCGCCCGCGGGCGATCCGGTCGTCCACGGGGGAAAGGCACGTCACAGACGTGATCGTAACGCCAGGGAGGTCCGGGAACGGTGAGCCGCGGGCCGGGCGGGCAGGTCGGCGACGGGCCGTGCGGCAGCGTCCACGTGATCGCGGCTCCGGAGAGGGTGCCGGGCTCGGAGTCCCGGCCGCCGATGACGGTGTCCGGCGGGGCGACGAGGGCCCGCACACACGGCCGGCCCGGCCCACGCGGATGCGTGAACCGGGCCGGGCTGTCTCCCCCGGACGTCCGTCAGCCCTGGCGGGCCTTGAGGCGCGGGTTCTTCTTGTTCACGACGAAGACCACACCGCGCCTGCGGACCACCTGGGCGCCGGGCTTGGACTTCAGCGAGCGAAGCGAATTGCGTACCTTCATGGTCGGACTCTCCTCCTGCCGAACGCGACGGACTCCTGGACTCAGGTCCGGTTCGCCGCGGCGCGACCGTAGCGGCGCTCGAAGCGCTCCACCCGGCCGGCGGTGTCCAGGACCCGTGAGGTCCCGGTGTGGAACGGGTGGCTCGCCGACGAGATCTCCACGTCGATGACGGGGTGGACCGCGCCGTCCTCCCACTCGATCGTCCTGGCCGACTCCGCGGTCGACCGCGTCAGGAACGCGACGTCCGCGGCACGGTCCCGGAAGACGACCGGACGGGATACGGGATGAATGTCGGGCCTCATGGGGTTCCCTCCTCGGTTGCGGCAGGTAGGTCCGTGGATACGGCGGCCACCCCTGCTGGGCGTGGCCGGCGTACGGTCAGCGCTCCTCGCGGAACGTGACGTGCCTGCCCGCCTGCGGGTCGTACTTGCGCAGGACCAGCCGGTCGGGGTCGTTCCCGCGGTTCTTGCGCGTCACGTACGTGGCACCGGTGCCGGCCGTCGACTTCAGCGTGACGACGGGGCGTGCGCTGCTGCGTGCCATGAGGTCCTCCTTCGCCCACCATGCGCGAGCCTTGACTCGCGCATGCCAATCAGTTACGTGAGCTGTAACAGCACACCCCCCGTCCGCATTCCCGGTGCGCGTCGAGGCTCCCTGCAAGGGCGGAACGGGGCACCGGCCGCACACGGTCGCCCTCCCAGTGGGCCTCAGGCTTCGCGCAGGACCCCGGCGACGACCGAGTCCACCATGCGGCGGACGGCCTCCGGGTCGGGCGTCGCGTCCTCCCGGCCCGCGAAGAGGAGGTGGCCGGTCCCGATCAGGGTGAGCGCGAGCGTGTCGGTGTCCGCGTCGGGCGCGATACGGCCCAGGTCGCGCTCGGCGCGCAGGTAGGTGCCGATCATGGCCGCGGCCTCCGTCAGGACGGGCAGCCCCATGGGGGTGGTGAGCCGCAGCCGGGCACGGAGCACGTCCCGGGCGACGACGAGGCCGAGCATGCCGAGGGCGAGAGGACCGAACACCTCGGCCAGCGCGGCGGTGAGGCGGTCGGGCACGGTGCCGGTTCCCGCGGCCGCGCGCAGGGCGCCGGCCTGTTCACCGATGAGGGCGATCCGGTCCCGTACCAACGCGGCGAGGAAGTCGTCGAAGTCGGCGAAGTGCCGGTGCAGCACACCCTTGGCGCAGCCCGCCTCGGCCGTCACGGCCCGGCTGGTGAGCGCGTTCGGCCCGTCGCGCAGCAGGATCCGCTCGGCGGCGGCGAAGAGCTGCTCACGGGCGTCACGCAGGGCCACTCCGGTCGGCATGAACCGTCCACCTTCCTGTGCCGGGCGCCTACGCCCGCTCCGCCGCCGCGCCAGGCGGGTGCGCCCGCGCCGTCGGCGTCCGGGGCGGCCGCCCTGTCCCGCACCGGGCGGGTCCGCACGGTGCCCCCACCCGAGCATTGACGAGTGGGCATGCGCCCACTCATAGTGGGCGCATGCCCACTGTACCGGCGGGAGGGCCGCTCCCGTCACCGCGAGAACCGCATGAGCACCGGCGGACGGCGGAGTCCTTCGGCTCCGACGCCGAGCGCTACGACCGGGCCAGGCCCGCCTATCCCGAGGACCTGGTGCGGCGGATCGTCGCGGGCAGCCCCGGCCCCGACGTGCTCGACGTGGGCTGCGGCACCGGGATCGCCGCCCGGCAGTTCCGTGCCGCCGGATGCGCCGTTCTCGGGGTCGAGCCGGACGGGCGGATGGCCGAGGTCGCCCGCCGGCTCGGCACGGAGGTCGAGGTGTCGACGTTCGAGGCGTGGGAGTCCGCCGGGCGGGAGTTCGACGCCGTCGTCGCCGCGCAGTCCTGGCACTGGGTCGATCCGGTCGCCGGAGCGGCCGGGGCGGCGCGGGTGCTGCGGCCCAGAGGTCGGTTCGCCGCGTTCTGGCATGTGTTCGGTCCGCCGGCCCAGGTGGCGGAGGCGACCGCGGCGGCCTGCCGGAGGGCGATGCCCGACGCGCCCTTCGACTTCGCGGCGATGGCCCGGCCGTCCGCGGACCCCTACCGCCCCCTGCTCGACAGGACCCGGGAGGGGCTCCACGAGATCGGCGGGTTCGGTGCACCCGAAGAGTGGAACTTCGCCTGGCAGCGGTCGTACACCCGGGACGCGTGGCTCGACGTCCTGCCGACACAGGGCGCGCTGACCAGGCTCCCGGCGGACGCCCTCGCGGGCGTCCTGCACGAGGTGGGCACCACGATCGACGCGATGGGAGGCCACTTCACCCTGCGCTACACGACCGTGGCAATATCGGCGGTACGGACGGACGGCTCGGTGAGCTGACCGGCGCCCCGGACCGCCGCGGAGGCCGAACGGCCGTCGCGCGGCCCGATCACCCGCTGTCGCCTTCGTGAGCCCTCTCCGGCCCGTCGGTCTCGACGCGAGGACCGGCATACCGCCGCCCCGGACCGGCGACGACGGCGTGCCGGGCCTGGTGCTGTCAGGAGGGCTCGGTGGCGGTGACGGCGGTCGCGGTCACCGTGTCGTCGCATTCGGCCACCACGCCGTCGTCCAGGGCCACTTGGTGCGCGCCGGCACCGGGAAGGCCCACCACGAGCGTCGGATAGGTGGCGGGGTCGGCCCCGGAGGCACAGTATCCGTCGCCCTCGCCCTGGACCTGCTTGAACGTCAGCTTGATCCAGGCCTTCCCGCCGGGCGCGAGGACCACCCGGGCCGCGGCGCCCGTCGGGGTCACCGCGAGTGGACGCCCCTTGTCCGGGGAGCCGTTGGCCGCTCCCGCCACGGTCGGATGCCCCTGGAGGGAGCACGACGCGCCGGAGGTGTTGGTGAACTCGACGACCGCCGCGCCCGTTCCGGTCCCGTCCGGCCGGACATCGGCCTGGCGCATGGACGTCTCCAGCGCCTCCGCGGCGCAGGGCGAGGCCGCCGGCGCCGAGGACGCGCCGCCCGGACCAGGCTTCCCGGAGGTGGAGCTCGCCGACGGCTCTCCCGACGATCCCGTACCTCCCGTGGGCGCCGAGGAAGCGGCCGACGACGCGGAACCCACCCCGTCGTCGCCCGGCTGGCAGGCCGTCATGAGAAGTACGGCGGCCGACAGGCCCGCCGTCGCCAGAGCGGCCCTGCGGGCAGCCGACCCGTACCGCGTCCCGTTGCGCATGGAGTCCCCCGATGAGTTGGTCGAGCGCCGGTCACTCACCGGCGCCCGTCGCTACAGAGCGCGCAGGGGCCCCCGGAGGTTCGCGTCAGGACGAGGCTGTGACGTGACGGTGACGGGGCGGGCACGGGATTGGCCCGGACAAGGGCGCCCGTGGACCCGGAGTGCCGCCCCGCGCTGTCCGGCCGGGCGCCTCACGAGGCCGTTCCGTCGAACCGGAGGCGGAACGCGATCAGGCCGTCGGTGCTGCCGCCCTCCGCCGTGAGCGACGCCGAGGAACGGCCGAGCCGCCCCGTGAACATCGTGCCCGAGGCCGGCGCGTGTGGGTCACCGCCGGGCGGCTCACCGAGGCCGGAACGGCAGGCGACCGACGAGCGGCCGCCACGGTCTCGTCCTCCGAGGACTCCGTGACCGGCTCCGCCGCCGGCGTCGGCGTGTCCGTCGGCTCCCTCGTCGGCCGAGGGCGTCGCATCGGCCGACGGGGCGGTGGCGGATGCCCGCGGACCGCACGCGGAGCCGCTCACGGCGGCCGTCGAGGCGGCGGCCGGCGGATCGCCCGCACGCCGGCACGCCCGCACGCCCGCACGCCCGCACGCCCGCACGCCCGCACGCCCGCACCCGGACAGCGTCGCGCACGGCAGCCCAGGCAGAGTGCCGAGACCAGTCGCGCCCGGGCTCTCCCGCGCGTTCCTCGTGCATGTGTCATGGCAGGCATGACCTTCTCTCCCCCACACACCGGGATACTCCCCCACGAACACCACAGAAAGGTGGCATTACGGTGCGCCGTAGGCCCGTTACGCAACAGAAGGGAGTTCGTGCCCGATACGTACCTGGCGTCCGTGACGGTCGCGCCAGGGCCCTGGGCAGGAGGCCGGAGCGGCGGCTGGTGCACCATGGTCGGCGACCGGGCCGACGGCGGCCGGTCAACGGGCCGGGAGGGTGGCGATGGGGCGAGATCGGGGCCGGGTCCTCGTCGTCGACGACGACGCGGCGATACGGCGTTCACTGGAGCGCGGTCTGCGACTGGGCGGGTTCACCGTGGATCTCGCCGACGGCGGCAGGCCCGCGCTGGAGGTGGTCCGGCGGACTCCGCCGGACGCGATCGTGCTGGACATCTCGATGCCGGACCTCAGCGGCATCGATGTCTGCAGGACACTGCGCGGCGAGGACAACGACGTACCCGTCCTGATGCTCTCCGCGCTCGACGAGACCGCGGACCGGATCGCGGGGCTGCAGGCGGGCGGCGACGACTACCTGGTGAAGCCGTTCGCCCTCCAGGAACTGGTGCTTCGCCTGGAGGCACTGCTGCGGCGCAGGCCGCCCAAGGACACCGACACCGTGCGGGTCGGCGGCCTGTCGCTGGATCCCGCGGCCCGGCGGGTCAGTCTCGACGGACGCCGACTCGACCTGACCCGGCGGGAGTTCGAGCTGTTGCATGTCCTCGCGCTCAACACCGGCATCGTGCTGGGCCGCGACCAGCTCCTCGACCGGGTCTGGGGCTACGACTTCGACGTGCGCACCGACGCGGTGGACACCTTCGTGAGCTATCTGCGGCGCAAACTGGAGACGGCGGGCCGCGCCCGGATCATCCACACCGTGCGAGGCGTGGGGTTCGTACTGCGCGACGACGGGCCGGAGGCAGGACGATGAGGCTGTCCACCCGCATCGCGCTGGCCGTCGGCCTGACCGTGCCGCTCCTGGTGCTGGCCACCGGCTGGCTGCTGCTGCGGCTGGTCGCGACGGACCTGCACCACCAGCAGGACACCCACCTGAGGCAGAGCGCGGCGGCCGTGGCGAAGGACGCCCGCGGACTGCTGCGCGCGAGCGCCGCCGACCGGTCGGCGGCGGTCGAACGGGCCCGTGAACGGCGGCTGTTCACCTCGGCCCTGGATGTCGGCGTCCGGCTGGTCGGCCCCGAGGAGACGTTCACCGGCGGCCCGCAGCCGGACCAGGCGGTACCGCTGCCCGCCGGCGCGCCGGCGCCGGTCACCCTGCGGGCCGGCGGGGACACCTGGCGGGTCCTGTCGACGCGGGTGTCCGTCGGCCGGGCCGGAGCGCGCGGAACCCTCTGGCTGTTCGCGCCCGACACCGCGAGTGACGCCCAACTCCGCCTGGTGCGCAGGCGCGTGGTGACCGTCGCACTGCTCGCCGCACCGTTGTCCGGACTGCTGGCCGGGGCGGTCGCCGGGCGGGCGAGCCGTCCGCTGCGGCGGCTGCGGGACGGCGCGAACGGCCTGGATCCGCGGACCAGCACGGCCCGCCTGGACCACACGCCGACGCGGATCGTGGAGGTCGACGACCTGGCGCACACCCTCCAGACGGTCCTCAGCCGCTACGACGAGCAGGCCGCACGCACGGCGGAGGCGCTGGCCACGGCGCGTTCATTCGCGTCGGCCGCCGCGCACGAACTGCGCACTCCGCTGATGAGCATGCAGACCAACCTGGAGATCCTGAGCGAGCACCCGCACCTCCCCGCGCCCGACCGCGGAGAGGTCCTCGACGACCTGCGTCGTGAACACGCCCGGCTGCTGGGGCTGTTGCTCATGCTGCGCGAGCTGGGCCGCGGGGACCTGGTCGAGGCGGACGCCTTCGGTCCGGTCGACCTCGCGGACGTCGTCGAGGCGAGCGCTCGGGAGCAGCGGCACCGCCACCCGCTCGCCCACCTCACCGGCGCCTGGCCGCCGGGGCTGCGCGTATACGGCTGGGAGCCGGGGCTGCGGACGGTGGTCGACAACCTCCTCGCCAACGCGCTGGTGCACGGCAGCGTTGACGGGCGGCCCGCGCGGGTAGACGTGATGCTGCGCGCTAGCGGCGGCGACGCCGTTCTCGTCGTCACCGACCAGGGTCCGGGCATCGCGCCCGCGCGCCGGACCGAGGTCTTCGAACGGTTCAAGCGCCGCCCGGACAGCCCCGGTTCGGGCCTCGGCCTGACGCTCGTGGCCCAGCAGATCGACCTGCACCGGGGCGGTGTACGGATCGTCGAGCCGCCCGCCGGCGCCGGTACCCGGATCGAGGTGGTGCTCCCGCTCCTCGACGGCACGGCGGAGACGGAGGCGACGCTCCCCCTCCAGCGGAACTGGATGATCACGACCGCCGGTGGCCGGCCACAAGAATTCCACAAAGAGGACTCCTAGCGTGCCCGGGGAACAGGCAACCGCCCCGGAAGGAAGAGGAGTTCAGCATGCCGAAGACGCCGAGGATGCCGACGGCATCGAGGACCAGGACGACCGTCGTCTCGCTGATGGCCGTCGGAGCGCTGCTCGGCGCGGCCGGCGCCGCGTCGGCCGACGACTCGGGGAAGAAGCCGTCGAGCGCGCCGACCGGTGACGGCGCCCATGCGCTCTGCAAGCGGGCACCGAAGATCGACAAGCGGATCGGCCGGATCCTCGACCGGCTGAACGGGGCCGTCACGGAGCGCGGCTCGGTCGCCCGGCTGGAGAAGCGCGTCGCCAACGCGAAGTCCGCGGGGCACACGGAGATCGAGAAGTACCTCGACAAGCGGCTCACGCACCGCCGCTCGCTCGTGCCGACCCTGGAGAGCCGTCAGAAGGATCTGGCGTCCGTGGTGAAGTGGTGCAAGGCCAACAAGAACGGGGCCGGCGCCTGATGCGCGCCCGGCACCTCGCCCTGGCCGTGGCCACCGCGGCGCTGCTGCTGACCGGGTGCGGCGGCCACACGGACACCTCGGACAGCCCTTCGCCCGCTTCCTCCCCCACGGACCTCGCGCACCTGCGGAAGCTGGTCGACGGCGCGGAGTCGGCGGCGAGTTCCGCGGAGTCGGACATGGCCAAGGACTGACGGGACCGGGAGTCGGGACCGCCGCCCGAACCCGCGTACACGGCTGCCGCGCCCCTTGCTCAGTGACCCTGGGTGAGGGGCGCGGTGCGTGGGGGCGTACGGCTGTCGACGCGCCCCGCTCTGGACGAGGTCCTACATTGGAAGAATCGGTGCTCGGTGGACCGATGAGCACACGGTTCGCGACATGACCTCCTCCGGTGAGAATCAGCCGCCGAATCCCTCCCCCGACGCGGAGGTGCGCAGCCGGACCCACAGCAGAGGTGATTCCGGTGACTGGTGAGGCACCGCTGATCGTCGTCGACGGCGCGGGTGTCGTCGTCAGGTGGAGCCCGCGGGCGCAGGAACTCTGGCGGCGTCCGGCGTCCGAGGCCGTGGGAAGGACAGCCCTGGACATGGTCACGCCCGATGGCGAGGATCCCGACGACCCGGCGGAGCCGGGTCCGGGGCCGTCCGGTGTCCGGGACCACGAGGGCAACCCCGTCGACCTGCGCGTCCGGCCGGTGCCGCTGCCCGACGGAGGCGCGGCCTGGGGGATCTTCGAAGCGTCCGCCGACACCCCGGCCACCGGACCGCGGGGAGAGACGCCCGACACCAGGAACGCCGTGTTCGACGCCCTGCGCGCCAACACCTTGGAGGCGTTCTTCGTCCTCGACGCGGACCTGCGCGTCCTCAACCTCAACAACCCGGCCGTCGTACTGTGCGGCATCACGGCGGACGAGGCCCGCGGCAGGCCGGTCGGCGAGGTGTGCCGGCCCTCGCGTCCGCAGGAGTTCGACGGCATCCTGCGGGAGGTCGTCGCCTCCGACACGCCCGTCACGGGCTACGTCGTACGCCTCGATCCCACGGACGGTACGGGCCCGGAACGGTTCGTGCGGGCCTCCGCCTTCCCGCTCAAGCACGGGCGCGGAGCGGTCGTCTCCCTGACCGAGATCACCGAGCACATGCGCACCGAGCGGCGGATCGAGACGCTCGCCTCGGTGCGGGAGCGGGTCGGGCGGAGCCTCGACGTCGTCGCCACCTGCGAGGAGCTGGTGGACGCCCTGGTGCCGGGGTTCGCCGACATCGCGGTGGTCGAGGTGGTCGACGCGGTGGTGCGGGGCGAGGATCCCCCGCTCAGTCCGCTGGGCCGCGAGGTCCCGCTGCGCCGGGCCGCGTTCCGCAACGCCGGCCCCGACCAGGCGGCTCAGGCCCATCCCCTGGGTGACGTCCGTGCGCTGCCGTCGCCGACTCCGTACTCACAGGCGCTGAGCGATCTCAAACCGCGGGCCGTCGCCCTCGACGAGGACACCCCCTGGCTCGTCGCCGATCCGGAACGGGCCCGTGCCATCCGCGCCTCCGGGGCCCGCACGCTGCTCACCGCACCACTCGCCGTGCGCGGCGCCGTCCTCGGGCTGCTGAGCCTGTACCGGGTACGGCCGAGCGACGCCTTCGACGCGAACGACGTGGCCCTCACGCACGAGCTGGCCACCCACACGGCGCTCAGTCTCGACAACGCGCGCCGCTACACGCACGAGCACACCATCGCGGCGGCGCTGCAACGCCATCTGCTGCCCCCGGACCCGCCCTCGCAGACGGCCATGGAGTTCGCGCAACTGCACCTGCCGGCCGACGCGGGCGCGGGCACCTGGTTCGACGCGTTCAGCCTCCCCGGCGCGCGTACCGCGCTGGCCGTGGGCGAGGTCGCCGGGAACGGCATCGACGCCGCGACCACCATGGGTCAGCTGCGCACGGTCGTCCGCTCGCTCGCCGCGCTCGACCTGGGCCCCGACGAACTGCTCGCCCGCCTGAACGACACCGTCGTACGTCTCGCCTACGAACGGCAGGCACTGCCTTCCGGTGATCCGCTGCACCAGGAGCCGCTCAGGGCCAGCTGCGTGTACGTGGTGCACGATCCTCTGCGCGGGGTGTGCGCCATGGCCTCCGCCGGGCACCCCGCGCCGGTCGTCGCGCATCCCAGCGGAGTGATCCACGTTCCGGAACTTCCGACGGGCCCGCTGCTCGGCAGCCGGGACGGGCCACCCTTCGCAACGGCGTCCGTGCCGATGCGGGACGGCAGCGTTCTCGCCCTGTGGACGCCGTCCTTCCCGGCCTCCGACCACCCGGGCGGACGCCCGTCGAAGCTGCTGCGCGAGGCGCTGACCCGGCTGGACCGGCCCCTGCCCGAGCTGCGCGACGACATCCTCTACCGGCTGCGCGGCACTCCGGGCACGCACGACGTGCTGCTCCTGCTCGCCCGCACCCGTGCGTTCCCCCCGGATCAGGTGGCGACCTGGCCGCTGGATCCCGTACCGGCGGCGGCCGCGACGGCACGGCACCACACCCAGCACCGGCTCAGGCTGTGGCAGGTGAGCGAGGAGACCGCGTTCGCGACCGAACTGATCGTCAGCGAGCTGGTGACCAACGCGGTGCGCTACGGAGCGCCGCCCATCCAGCTCCGGCTCATCAAGGACTCGACGCTCACCTGCGAGGTCAGCGACGCGGGCGGTGCGGCCCCCCGGATCCGGCACGCCCGCACGGTCGACGAGGGCGGGCGCGGTCTGTTCATCTGCCAGGAGATGAGCCACAACTGGGGCATCCGCTACTCGGGGAACGGCAAGACGATCTGGACGGAACAGACGCTCCCCTAGGCCTCTCCGGCCGGCGCGCCCTCGCCCGCGGAGGACGCGCGGCTCACTCCCGGGCGGCCCCCGCGGGCACGCCGTCGTTCGCGCAGTCGACGTCGGCCCAGACCGTGTGCCCCTCGCCGGTCGGGACGTCGCCCCAGCTCTCGGCGAGGGTGTCCACGATCAGCAGTCCTCGGCCTCCGTCGGCCAGGGAGAACGACGGATGCCGCCAGGTGGCGCGCACGAGACCGGCGTTCAGTCCGGTGCCGGCGTCGGCGACCTCGATGTGCACGAGGAGTCCCTCGGCCGTGCGGCTCCGGGTGAAGACCACCCGGACCGGTGGCGTGCCGTGGCCGAGGGCGTTGGCGAGCAGCTCACCGGTGACGAGAAGGATGTCCTCGGCGGCCGTGCGACCCAGACCCCATTCGGTCAGCTTGCGGCGGAGAGCGCCACGCTGCCCGCGCAGAACGGCCGGTCCCGCCGACGGAACCACACATTGCATATACGTAGATTTCATGATGTTTCATCCCTTACGTTCCCTCAAGGGAGATCCGTAGCCGCGGCGCCCGTGGATGGGCCGGAACCGGCGCGGCCACCGAACGTGACGGTGCTCGGGCGGCTCGGGCGGTTCTTCACAGCTGTCCTGCGAGGTCCCGCGCGACTTCGCGTGCGGCGCGTGCTCCGGACGCGAGAGCGCCCTGCACCGAGCCCGTCGTCCGATGGTCCCCGCACACGTAGCGGCCCGCGGACACCCGGGCGGTGCGGGTGAGCGGCTGGGGCGGGGGCATCGCGGGCAGGGCATCGGGAATCGTCCGGACGGTCAGCAGTTCCCAGCCGGCGGTGTCCGTGCCGTACGCCTCGGCGAGCGCGTCGCGCAGCCACACCTCCTGGCCCTCCTGGTCCGGGCCGAGGACCGAGGTGGCGATCAGCGACATCCCGGGGGGCGCGTAGCCGGGAACCACCTCACTGAGGACACAGGTGTTGAGGAAGCGCCGACGGGTGTCCGTCATCAGCGTGGCCTCGGCCAGCGGCGTGCGGGGCGCGGCGTGGTAGTACGTCGTCACGACACGGTAGGCCGGGAGGTCCAGGCCGGGCAGCAGACGGCCGGCGGGACCCGGCCCCGTCGCCACCACCACGGCGCGCGCGGCGAGTTCGGAGCCGGCGTCCAGTTCCACTCCGTCGTCGGTGAGGCGCGCGACCGGCGTGTCGAGGCGCACGGTGTCCGGGGGGAGCGCGTCGGCCAGAAGGCGCGGCACCGCCCCGATGCCCGCGTCCGGCAGGCACAGAGTGCCGCGGAGCATGCTGCGCCAGACGAGGTGGAACACCCTGCCGGAGGTCTCCAGTTGGTCCTCCAGGAAGACTCCGGACAGGAAGGGCCTGAAGAACCGTTCGACGAACTCCTCGGAGAATCCCGCCGACGCCAGCGCGGTGCGGGTGGTGCGGTCCTCGCCGCGCTTCAGGGAGCGCACGGGGGCGAGCATGTCCCGGCCGGACAGGACCGCCAACGCGATCAGGTCGCGGGTTCCCGCGAGCCGCCCCGGGCGCAGGTCGCCCAGCTGCCTGGGGCCGCGGGTCGGGTCGCTGAAGCGCAGCGGCCCGTCCGGGGTGTGGACCAGGACGCCGGGCGTGAAGGGCCGCAGGCGCAGGTCGCGCAGCGGGAACCGGCGCCGGACCTGCGGATAGGACGTGTTGAAGACCTGGAAGCCCCGGTCGATGACGAATCCCTCGTGCGGGTCGGAACGCATCCGGCCGCCGACCCCGTCCGACGCCTCCAGCACCCGGACGTCGAAGCCGTTCCCGGCGAGATCGCGGGCGCACGCCAGACCGGCGAGTCCGCCGCCGACGACCAGGACATCGGGCACACCGCGCTTCGCGGTCATGGACATCATCCTCCGAGCAGCCGGTCCGTCCGCGCGTCGGTGGGCGCGGTGTGGTCCGGGCGCGCTCCGGCGTCCGTACGGCGACGGCCGCGCCCTCCTCGACCGATCTTCCCGTCGGGTCCGCCGGGCGGATGCGGGGCCACGCCGGGGCGGCCGTAACCGCCCCGGACGAGGAGGACGCCGGTGTCGCCCGTTCCGGGGGCGGCACCGGCGCTCACGTCCGGGTCAGTGGCCGGATCCGTAGTGGCCGCCGAGCTGGTCGCGGTAGTGCGGATCACCGAGGTGCTTCTCCTTGTCGAACTCCGGTGCCGACTTGATCTCGTCCTTGGTCCGCGCGACCTGGATGGTCCTGTCCTCGTGGCTGATCGACGTGATCGTCCCGGCGGGCAGCAGGACCTCCTTGCCGAAGATCCAGACGCCGGTGTCGACGACGATGTACTGAGAACCGACCTCGTCGGAGTGCTTGTCGACCTTCCCGATGTGGCCGTCCGTGGCCTCCACCTTGTAGCCGGTGAGGTCCGCGTCAGGCGTGTGACCGGCGGTCGGGCCGTAACCCCAAAGGTTCTCGTTCACGAAGAATTCCTCCAACTCCTGTGCGGGTACGCGCCTCGGTCTCGTGCGGTGCGCGCCCCGGTGACCGGAGTCCGGTCACCCTTTCTCAGCGTGTCGTCCCGCTGGAGAGGACCGGGTGTCCCGTTCCTGAAGGCCGACACCCCTTGTCCGGCGATTTCTCCATTGCGCCACACCGAGGGCGGCCGGCTCGCCGCGGACACGCGTGTTCGCGGGTTTCGCGGGCATCCGGATGCCCTTGGGCCATGAGCCTCCCGGAGGAGAGCTGTCATGTATCTGGCACGTATGCACGGTGGTGGGGCAGCTGACGGGCAGGCGTGGCTGTGGGCTCTGGGAGCTCTCGCGCTCTACTGCCTGATCAGCTACGGACTTCAGTACCGGACACGGGCCCGGCGCGGCTCGCGGCGTCCCGCCCGGGACGCCCTGCACGACCTCAAGGACCGCGAGGAGCCGCAGTCCCCCGGGCAGCACTTCGCCAGCCGCATGATCATGCTGGGCGGCGCCCTCCTGGTCGGGCTGGTCGCCTTCCTGACCTCCGGGGGTCTGCGCGTAGGCGCCGTGGCGGTCACCGCGGTGGTGGCCGTGACGGCCTGGGCCTACTACGACCACCGCGCGGAGTCCCGTTCGCTGGAGCACGGCTGACGTGACCGGCCGCCTCCGCGCCCGCCCTCGCTCGGGGCGTGGGAGGCGGAGGCACGGGCGGGGGGCCGACGATTGCGGCCCCGCCTCGCGGTCCAGGGGGGCGGGACGGCGGGCGGGGCCGAGCGCTCGGGGGTGCCGGGGGGGGAGGCATCCACGAGCTGACCTTCTTGTGCCCTCCCCCTCCCGATTCATGCACACGAATCCCGGGGTCCGTTCGAAGCGTCCGTCGACAGGGGGCCCGACCGGCCGGAACGCCACACTCTGGCCGGATTCGCCGCAGCCGCAGAGCCTTCGGCGAGCCCCGCACGACCGGGCCCGGCACACGGTATCCGCCAATAGCGACGGCTCGGCCGGACCGGCGGGCGCTCGACGGCCTCCCCCGCGTGCCGGTTCCCCGTCGCCCGGTCACCGCAGGGGAGTCCACGAAAACGACAGCCCCCCACGACGCCTCCACATCAAGCACACCAGTCGTCCACTTCCGGCCGCCCGTCACCCCCCGTGCCCGATCGGGGGCAGACGGTGCGTTCGACGCCTGCCTAGCCTCCGGGGCCATGCGATCAACACAGCTGAGACGTCTCGGTCTCGCCTCCGCCCTCGCCCTTGTCGTCGCCCTGTTCGGCCTGGCTCCCACCGCGAGCGCGGCCGACCCGACCCCGGCCGACCTGACGTTCACCAGCGACAGCGCCACGACCACCCCCGGCGGCACGGTGAACCTCTCGATGACGATCACCAACCACCGGACGTACGACGTCTGGTTCGTCTACCAGACGATCGAACCGACCTGGCTGACCACCCAGCGCCCCGACCTGAAGTACTCCTTCAGCGGCTGCAACCTGGCGACGGCCACCGGCAGCGTCCCGTGTTCGGGCACCGGGCCCACGAACCTCGGCCCGAACTACGGGTCCACCATCCCGCCCGGGCAGAGCCGTACCGTCACACTGACCCTTCAGGTCGCCGCCGACTCCGGCTGCAACGGGAACATCGGCTTCTACTCGTACTACTACGCCGAGTTCAGCGACAGCACGAGCACCAGCGGCGGGCCGGCGTACACGCCCGAGACCCGCGTGCTCTGCGCCTGATCCCTCACCCTCAGGGGCGGCCGGTCCGCGCGAGCCGCGCGGACCGGCCGCCCCTCGGCGTCGGTTCACCCGCGGGAGCGGGTGAGGGGGACGGTGACCTAAAACCGATCACTCGCCCTGATGACCGCGGTGGTCTGGACCACTGGCGCCACGCACGGGCGGACTCCGGTGTTCCAGATCCGCCACTCCTCAAGGCGGGTCCAGCGCAGGCGCCCCCGCGGGCTCGTCGCCGCGTGCGCCCCCGCGGTCAATGCATCCTCAACTGGCCTTCTCGTGGCGTCTGTTGGATACCTGCTCTTTTCCGTCATGTTTCGCAGCAGGCGCACGAAAGCTACACAGAGACCTCACTATGTGACGCGACGAGAGCGTTGACGACCGTCATCTGAGGGGGGCGACGGCGTCACGCCAGGGGGTGGTCCGCTCCATGGGAGCCGTACTCACCCCTGCCCGGGGAGGGGACTTCACCGCATGAAGCGGACCATTCGCACGACCGCGCTCACGGTCGGCGCGCTCATTGCCTCGCTCGGCTTACCCGCCGGCACGGCACACGCCGATCCGGTCGCGCCCCGCATCGATCTGCGGGTGCTGATCGTGAGCGACGGCGGACCCGCGACCGACGCCATCGCCGCCGAACTGGACGCCGCCGGAACGCCGTACACCGAGGTCGACCTGGCACAGCCGGGCCGGCCGGTGATCGACGCCGGGTTCCTCGCGGACACGGTCGACGGCATCCCGCGTGCCCGGTTCCAGGCGGTCGTGCTGCCCAACGACAACCCGTTCGCGGCGAACTCCGCCGAGATGGCGGCCCTCGCGGCGTACGAGCAGGCGTACGCCGTCCCGCAGGTCGACGCCTACACCTACGCCCGTCCCGAGGCCGGGCTCCAGTACCCGGTCACCGGTGGCTACTCGGGCAGCCTCGACGGGGTACGGGCCCAGGTCACGCCGGCCGGCAGGGCCGGGCCCTTCGGCTATCTGGACGGGGCGGTGCCGTTCGAGGACAACTCGCCCGACGTGGGCGAGAGTTACGCCTACCTGTCGACGCCGGAGGCGGGGGCCGACTTCACCCCGTACGTCGACGCGCCGATCCCCGGAGGGTCCTCGCGCGGCTCCCTCGTGGGCGAGTACCGGCACGACGGACGCCGCGAGCTGGTCGTCACGTTCGTGTACAACCAGTACCAGCAGCAGTTCCGGCTGCTGGCGCGCGGCATCGTGGAGTGGATGACCCAGGGCGTGCACCTCGGCGCCTCGCGCAACTACTTCGCCGTGCACGTCGACGACGTCCTCGCCGGTGACGACCGCTGGGACACGACGCTGAACTGCACTCCGGGCGACATCGACTGCCCGCGGGGCGAGGGCGTCGCCCACCCGATCCGGATGACGCCGGCGGACGTCGACCACGCCGTCGACTGGCAGAACAGACAGAACTTCACCCTCGACCTCGCGTACAACGGCGCGGGCAGCGTCGACCAGCGCGAGGACAACGACGGCGCCGACCCGCTCGCCGACAAGCTCGTCGCCGACCGCGACCGGTTCCGCTGGATCAACCACACCTTCACGCACGCGTTCCTCGGCTGCGAACAGGACGTCGGTGTGCTGCCCTGGAAATGCGCCACCAACACCGACGGCAGCACCAAGTGGGTCTCACGCACCGCCATCTCCGACGAGATCGCCGCCAACCGTGCCTGGGGACAGACGGCCGGACTGCCGCTGGAAAGCCAGGAGTTGATCACCGGTGAGCACTCCGGTCTGAAGCTGTCTCCGCAGCAGCCCGTCGACAACCCCAACCTGGGGCCGGCGCTCGCCGACAACGGCGTCACCTGGCTCGGCTCCGACAACTCCCGTGAGACCGGCCAGCGTCAGGTCGGCCCCGCCACCACCGTCCCCCGCTACCCGATGAACGTCTTCTACAACGCGGGCAGGGCGGCCGAGCAGGTCGACGAGTACAACTGGATCTACACCGGCCGCGCCCAGGGTGGCAGCGGCATCTGCGAGGACCACCCGGACACCTCGACCTGCCTGACCGCGCCGCTGAGCACCAGCACGGGCTACGCGGGCCACATCGTGCCGCTGGAGACCCGCATCGACCTCGGGCACGTGCTCTCCGACGACCCGAAGCCGCACTTCATCCACCAGTCGAACCTCGCCGAGGAGCGCATCGCCTACCCGGTCCTCGACGGGGTCCTCGACGGCTACAAGGACCTGTTCGCGGACGACACCCCGGTGGTGAACCTGCGGATGAAGGACATCGGCGTCGAGCTGCGCCGCCGCGCCGCGTGGAAGGCCGCCGTCGGCTCCGGCCAGGTCGCCGCCTACCGCGTCGGCGACAGCGTCACCGTGCGGGCACCTGACGGTGTCGCGATCACCGCCACCATGCCCACCGGCACCACCTCGGGCACCGCGGGCTTCGGCACCGCGTACGCGGGCGCCGCCTCGGGATGGACGGCCTCGGCCGGCTCACCCGTCACGCTCGGCCTGCCGTCGGGCACGCCCGCCCCGACCGCGGCAGTCCACGCGAAGCGGCAGCACGCGACCAGCGGCGCGCCGCGCACCCGCGTACCGGCGGGCGTCACCGAACAGGTCCCCCTCGCCCCGGACAACTGAGCGACGCACCGACCGGAGGTCCCGGCCGCACCCTGGGCGGCCGGGACGGGCACCACCACCCCACACCTCGGCCGTGGAGCACACCGATGCACGTTCCCCGCGGCGCGCGAGATCCCAACGCAACGCGCGTCACCCTGCTCACCGAAGGCACCTACCCGCACAGTCACGGCGGCGTCAGCGTCTGGTGCGACCAGCTCGTCGGCGGGATGCCCGACATCGACTTCGACGTCGTCGCCGTGACCGGCACCGGCCGCGAGCCGATCGTGTGGGACATCCCCGCGCACGTCGCGGACGTCGTGGCGGTCCCCATGTGGGGGCCCGCACCCGACGGCCGGCCGCCCCGCGGCCGCCGACGCAACCAACTCGTCGCCGCCTACGAACAGTTCCTGACCTCTCTG
Source organism: Streptomyces sp. NPDC102279 (assembly GCF_044766365.1). Lineage (NCBI taxonomy): Bacteria > Bacillati > Actinomycetota > Actinomycetes > Kitasatosporales > Streptomycetaceae > Streptomyces > Streptomyces sp. NPDC102279. The sequence goes on from NZ_JBIWLU010000002.1 coordinate 249,391, forward strand.
CTCGACCCGTGCGCGGAGGAACGGTTCCCCGCGGCGCTGTACGCGATGGCACGGGCCGCGGCGGACGGGATGCTGAGCCCCTTCCTGCGCGGCGACCACGCGATCCGCGTGCTGACCGGGGTGTGGAACCGGCCGGGCCTCGCCGTCCGGGAGGCCCGGCCGACCCTGCACGACGCCCTGACCGCGACCGCCCTGCTGGAACACGCGCTCCGCCCGCTGGCCGCGCCGCTGCCCGAGCGCGGAGTGGCCCACGCGGTGAGTGGCGGCGTCGCCGCGCTGCCGGGCCTCGCCGCCCTCGAACGGCACGGCGTCCCCCTCCTGTTGACCGAGCACGGCGTCTACCTGCGGGAGCGTTATCTCGGCTACCGCACCCGGCCGTACCGCTGGCCGGTGAAGGCCGTCGTCCTCGGCTTCTTCCGGCTGCTCGCGGAGGAGACGTACCGGCGCGCCGCGCTGATCACCCCCGGCAACCGGTACAACCGGCTGTGGGAGGAGCAGGGCGGTGCCGCGCCCGAGGCGATCCGCACGGTGTACAACGGCGTGGACCCTGCGGCCTTCCCGCCGGCCGGTCCCGAGCCGCAGCCCCCGACCCTCAGCTGGGCCGGCCGGGTCGACCCGATCAAGGACCTGGAGACGCTGATCCGCGCGTTCGCCCTCGTCCGTGAGCAACTCCCGGACGCACGGCTGCGGTTGTTCGGCGGCACACCAGGAGGCGGTGAGGCGTACCGGGAACGGTGCGAGGCGCTGGCCGCCGAACTGGGACACGCGGACGCCGTCACCTTCGAGGGCCGGGTCGACGACATCAAGGACGCCTATGCCGCGGGCAACGTCGTGATGCTCTCCAGCATCAGCGAGGGCTTCCCGTTCACCCTGATCGAGGCCATGTCGTGCGGGCGGGCGACGGTGTCCACGGACGTGGGCGGGGTGCGCGAGGCGGTCGGCGACAGCGGGCTCGTCGTACCGCCGCGGGATCCGGGCGCCATGGCGGCCGCCGCGCTGGAACTGCTCGGCGACCCCGCACGCCGGCACTCGATGGGTGAGGCGGCCCGGCTGCGGGTCATCGAGCAGTTCACGCTGCGCCAGACCGTCGACACCTTCCGGTCCATCTATATGGAGCTGTCGGCACTCGGCCGGTACGTCCCAGGTGTCGCCGAGACGGCCGAAGCCCCGCTCGCCGCGGCGGTCCCCACGAGACCGAGGAGCCTGGCCGGATGAGCGGACCGATGGCCCTCGAACCCGGCAGCGTGCAGGGCACCCTGTCCTTACGGATCGCCGGTGACCGCCCCTCCCCGCGCGCGCCCGGCGAGGGCGGCAGCCGGAACGCGGTCGACCTGCTCGCGGCCGAACTGGCCGACGGCATCGGGCCGGCCGTCCACCCGTACGAGGTGGCCGCTCTGCTGGAGTCGGAGGGGCTGACCGCCGAGGTCATCCAGGAGCGGTACGGACACCCGAACCTCTTCTCCCTCGCCTCCGCCCTCTACGAGCGAGTGCCCCGCACGTTCCCGGAGCCGCCCGGGACCGCCGACCCGTGGCGACCCGATCATGTGCGCTGCGCGCTGCGCGGGGCCCTGTTCGCCCTGCCGGGCCTCGCCTATCTCCTCACGGGACGGCTGTGGCACGCCGGCCGTGACCTCGACGTCCTGGTGCTGGCCGGCCTGGTCTCCTGGGCCTGGGGCCAGGCACTGGGGCACCGCGCCTACCTGCGGATGACCACGGGGCGCCGTGAGGCGGGCCGCACGCTCCTCAAGGGAGCGCCGCTCGGCGCGCTCGCCGCGACCGCGGCCGGATCGCTGATCGCCGGATCCGGCACGGCGGTCGCGGTGGCGGCGGCGCAGTCCGTGTATCTCGCGGCGGCCGGGGCGCTGCTGGTGCTGGGCGGGGAGCGGCTGCTGCTGGCCGCGCTGACCCCGCTCGTCGCCGGCGCCCTCGCCCTGCCCTGGTGGGAACCGGGAGACGCGTTGCGGCTGACGCTGCCGCTGCTGTCCGTGCTCGGCGCGGTCGCGGCGGCGGGCTGGGCCCTGCGGGCCGTGCTCACCACCGCCCCGGCCCCCGGCGGCGCCCGCCCCGCACTCCTGCGCTCCGTGCCGTACGGCCTGTTCGGGCTCTCGGCCGGGGTCCTGGTCCTGCTGGAGGGGCGGCAGCATCCGTACGCCGTGATCGTGCTGACGGTCAGCATGGGACCGGCGGAGTGGCTGCTGTACCGGTACCGCGGGATGTCGGTCGCGGCCTTGCGGGCGACCGCGACCCCGGCCGCCTTCCTGCTGCGCTCGACGGGCATCCTCGGGCTCTGCCTGCTCCTCTACGTCCTGCCCCTGCTGCCCGCCGCCCTGCTGACGGGCGCGGAACCGGCCGCACTGCTGCTGCTCGCCGCCACCCTCTGGACCGCACTGCTGCTCCAGGCCTTCGGGGTGGCCTGGCCACCGGCCGCGGTCTGTCTCGCGGCGGCCGGCGGGGCCGCCGCGGCGGGGGTGCTCCGCTCCCCGCCCACCGGCCTCGCGCTCTCCCTGATCTGCGGCGCCGCCGCCCTGTGTCTGACGGCCTGTGCCGTGCGGCTGCTGGGGCGGCCCGCCCCGCACGCCTGACCAGCGGCCCGCGGGACGCCCGGACCACCGCGTGCGCGGGACCGTCACCCAGCACCGGGAACACCTCCGTAACACCGAGCAACCGACCGGAAGGAAACACGAGTTGACCTCCGCACCGCTCGCCGCCGTCACCGGAGCCGAGGGATTCATCGGCTCCCACCTCACCGAGGCACTGGTCGCCTCCGGGCACCGGGTGAGGGCGATGGCCCAGTACAACTCCTTCTCCTCGTACGGCTGGCTGGAGACCCTGAGCCCCGACGTCCTGGAGCACGTCGAGATCGTCCTCGGCGACGTCCGTGACCCGGGCTCGGTCCGCGGGCTCGCCGAAGGCGCGGACTGCGTCTACCACCTGGCCGCGCTGATCGCGATCCCGTACTCCTACCGGGCGCCGCACAGTTACGTGGACACCAACGTGACCGGCACCCTCAACGTCCTGGAGGCCGTGCGCGCACTCGGCACGCCCCGGCTGGTGCACACCTCCACCAGCGAGACCTACGGCACGGCGCAGACCGTGCCGATCACCGAGGACCACCCCATCAACACCCAGTCCCCGTACGCCGCTTCGAAGGCCGGTGGGGACCGGCTCGCGGACAGCTACCACGCGAGCTTCGGCACACCGGTGGTCACACTGCGGCCGTTCAACACCTTCGGTCCGCGTCAGTCGATGCGCGCGGTCATCCCGACCGTCATCGGCCAGGTGGCGGCGGGCGAACACACCATCACCCTCGGCGACCTGCGGCCCACCCGCGACTTCACGTTCGTGCGGGACACCGCGCAGGCGTTCCTCGCGGTGGGCACCGCGCCCGCCGAGCGGGTCGTGGGCCGCACCTTCAACGCCGGTACGGGCGGGGAGATCTCGGTCGGCGACCTGGTCGCCCTGATCGGCAAGGTGATGGACACCGCCCTCGACGTGCGCGAGGACGCACAACGCGTCCGGCCGGCCAACTCCGAGGTGATGCGCCTGGTCGCCGACGCGACCCGGCTCACCGGGGCGACCGGCTGGAGCCCCGCCCACCAGCTCGACCAAGGGCTCGCGCACACCGTGGAGTTCTTCCGCGACCCCGCGAACCTCGCCCGCTACAAGACCGGCATCTACAACATCTGACCCGTCCGGCACGACCACGAAGGAGGAGCCCCATGCACGCAGTGATTCTCGCGGGAGGCAAGGGCGTCCGGCTGCGGCCCTACACGACCGCACTGCCCAAGCCGCTCGTGCCCATCGGCGACCAGCACGCGATCCTGGAGATCGTGCTCCGCCAGCTCGCCACGGCCGGGTTCACCGGCTGCACCATAGCGATAGGTCATCTCGGCGAGATCATCCGCGCCTATGTCGGCGACGGCTCCCAGTGGGGCCTGGCCGTCGACTACGCCACGGAGGAGAGTCCCCTCGGCACCATGGGGCCGCTGCTCACCATGCGGGAACGACTCCCGGAGTCGTTCCTCGTGATGAACGGCGACGTGCTGACCGACCTCGACTTCGCCGACGTCCTTGTCCGGCACCGGAGTTCGGGGGCGCCGCTGACCATCGCGACGTACGAGCGCAAGGTGCACATCGACTTCGGTGTGCTGACCACCGCCGACAGCAAGGTGGTGGCCTTCACGGAGAAGCCGAGCATGGACTACCGCGTCTCGATGGGTGTGTACGGTCTGTCCCGGTCCACGCTCGACGGATACACGCCGGGACTGCCCCTGGGCTTCGACGAGTTGGTCCTCGACCTGCTGCGGAGCCGGAACGAGCCGCACGCCTACGAATTCGACGGGTACTGGCTCGACATCGGCCGCCCGGACGACTACGACCGGGCGAACGCCGAGTTCACCACCCGCAAGTCGCTGCTGCTCAAGGGGGCCTGACCGCCGTATGCGCATTCTCGTCCTGGGCCTCACCGGCTATCTGGGCGGCCATGTCGTCGAGCACCTGCGCGCCCTGCCGGGCGTGCGGGTGTTCGGCGCCGGCCGCTCGCCCGGCGCGGAGTTCGGCGTCGACCTCGCCACCGACGGCCGGGATCGGCTGGCGACGACGCTGGCCGAGGCCGCGCCCGATGCCGTGATCAACTGCGCCGGGGCCACCGGCGGTGACGCCGTGACCCTCGCCGAGGTCAACTCCCGTGGCCCCGCCGTACTCTGCGCGGCGCTGCGCGAGGCGGCGCCGGCCGCACGGCTCGTGCATCTGGGCTCGGCCGCCGAGTACGGCCCCGGCGTCCGTGGCACGGCCGTCACCGAGTCGGCGGCCACCCACCCCATCACCCCCTACGGAGCCACCAAACTCGCCGGGACGGTCACCGTCAGCATGTCCGGGCTGGACGCGGTCGTGCTGCGGGTGGGCAACCCGGTGGGACCCGGCGCGCCGTCGGCCGGCCTTCCGGGCAGGATCGCCGGTCTGCTGCGCGCGGCCGGTCCGGACCCGGACGCGGTGATCCGGCTGGGCGACCTGTCGGCGTACCGCGACTTCGTGGACGTACGGGATGTGGCGCGGGCGGCGGTGGCCGCGGCCAAGGCGCCGGGGCCGCTGCCCCGGATCCTCAACATCGGTGCGGGCAGGGCCGTTCCGGTGCGGGACCTGGTGGGCGGGCTGGCCCGCGCGTCCGGGTTCCGGGGGCGGATCGAGGAGAACGGCGGCGGGTCCGAACGCTCGGGCGCGGTGTCGTGGCAGTGCTCCGACATCACGGCCGCCGGTGAATCGCTCGGCTGGCGACCCGCGTTGGCCCTCGACGACTCGCTGACCGAGCTCTGGGCAGCCGTGTCTGAGGCCGCTCGGGCCGAGCGGCTGAAAGGCGACCGGGTGCGATGAGCCTGCTGATCCCGCTGTACGTGCACCCGAGTGAGGACCCGGGTGCCTGGCATCGTCTGATCACGTCGGCCGACCGTACGTACGGTGTCGTCATCAACCCGGCGGACGGGCCGGGCGCGGGCCCTGACCCGGCGTTCACGGCGGCGACCGGCGCGCTGCGCGCGGCGGGCGCCCGGCTGCTCGGGTATGTCGACACGGACTACGGCGCGCGCGATCCGGACGAGGTGGTGGACGAGGTCCTGCGGCACCGCGACTGGTACGGCACCCAGGGCTGTTTCCTCGACCGGGCGGCCTCGGCCTCCGAAGCGTTGCCCGTCTTCAAGAGGCTGGTGCGGAGCATCCGCCGGCTGGGCGCGGCGCCCGTGGTGCTGAACCCGGGCGTCCATCCCGCCCCGGGGTACGCGCGCCTGGCGGACCTGCTCGTCACCTTCGAGGGCCACTGGTCCACGTACGTCGCGGCGTTCAGCAGACCGGAGTGGACCGCCCGTCATCCGCCCGAGCGGTTCTGCCATCTCGTCTACGGCGTCCCGGAAGCGCTGGTCCCGCTCGCCGTACGCACCGCCCGCGACCGCGGAGCAGCGGTGACCGGCCCGGTCACCGGCGAACTCCCCAACCCGTGGACCCGATTGACCCCGGCACTGAGCACGACGGAGTCCTGAGGGACCCGACGGCCGGCGCCGCACCCGCGCCGCACCCGGTGACGGGCGCTCTCCCGGAGCGGACCGGGTCCCGCATCCCCCTCCTTCATCGAACCGCCTCCTTTCCCGCACTTTGATGGCATGTCTCGGTCAAATCTGCCACGCTTCCGGGAGCCGTCGTCCTGACCCCAGGGCGGCGGGACGGACATCTCACCAAGCGATCGCGCGTACCCGCGCGCGGCCCGCGGCCGTCCACCCGGCGCACCCCAGTCGTCGCGGACGGCCACCGAGCAGGCCGGAATCCGGCCGCCTCAAAGGAGTTTCGTGTGAGACCAACCCCCCGCAAGGCCATCGCGGCACGCGTCCTCGCCGTCGCCGCCCTGGCCGCCGTCTGCCTCCCCAGCACCCCCGTGGCGGCCGCGCCGCACGCGGCCCCGGCGGCGGCAGCCGCCTGCACCCCGGCCCAGGTCGTCACCAACGGCGGCTTCGAGAGCGGAACTTCGCCCTGGACGCAGTCGTCGACGAGCGTGATCACCAGCCGCTCGGGGCAGACCGCCCACGGCGGCAGCAGCTTCGCCTGGCTGGACGGTGTCGGCAGCACCCACACGGACACGCTCTCGCAGAGCGTGACCATCCCGGCCGGGTGCAGCAGCGCCAGCCTAACCTTCTGGTTGCACATCGACACGGCCGAGACGACCGCGTCGACCGCGTACGACAAGCTCACCGCCAAGATCGGCAGTACCACCCTGGCGACGTACTCGAACCTCAACAAGGCCTCGGGGTACGCCCAGAAGTCGTTCGACGTGTCGGCGTTCGCCGGCCAGACCGTGACCGTCGCGTTCACGGGCACCGAGGACTCCAGCCTTCAGACCAGCTTCGTCCTCGACGACATCGCCCTGAACACCTCGGGTGACACCACCCCGCCCGCCGACTCCGCGCGCACCCCCGCGGCCCCCGCCTACACGGTCAGTCTGAGCAGCAACACCAGCGGCACCGTCTGGACCGGTCATGAGAGCGCGACCTTCACCAACGCCTCGTCCACCGCGCTCAGCGAGGTGTACCTGAGGCTGTGGGACAACTACCACGGCACGTGCACCGCGCCGCCGATCACCGTCAGCAACGTCACCGGTGGCACCGCGGGAGCCCTCTCGGTCGCCTGCACGGCCCTCAAGATCACGCTGGCGTCTCCCCTGGCCCAGGGCCAGAGCACGTCGATCGGCTTCGACCTCGGCATCACCGTGCCGAGCGGCGCCGACCGCTTCGGCTACGACGGGGCGTTCAGCTTCATCGGCAACGCCCTGCCGGTGCTCGCGGTGAAGGACGGCGCGGGCTGGCACCTCGACCCGTACACGAACAACGGCGAGTCCTTCTACTCACTGGCGGCCGACTTCAAGGTCACCCTGGACCACCCGACGAGCCTGCTCGTCCCGGCGACGGGCACCTCCGTCGACACCCCCGGCTCCAGCGGACGCACCGTCACCACGGCCACCGCGTCCAAGGTGCGTGACTTCGCCTGGGCGGCGGGACCGTTCACCAAGATCTCGGGCACCTCCCCCGCAGGCACGGCCATCAACGTCTACTCCGTCTCGGGCATCAGCTCCGCCAACGCCCAGTCGATGCTCACCACCGCCAAGTCCGCGGTGGACGCGCACGCGGCGCGCTTCGGGGCCTACCCGTACGGCGAGCTGGACGCCGTGATCGACAACAACTTCTGGTTCGGGGGCATGGAGTACCCCGGGTTCGTCCTCGACCTGGTGAGCACCACGGCGCTGACGCACGAGATCGGTCACCAGTGGTTCTACGGGATCGTCGGCGACGACGAGTACAACAGCCCCTGGCTGGACGAGGCGTTCACGGACTACGCCACCGACCTGGCGCAGAACAAGACCGGCGCCAGTTGCTGGAACAGCGTCTCGTGGGCCTCGTCCGCGGAGAAGATCACGAACTCGATGGCGTACTGGGACGCTCACTCGTCCCGCTACTCCACCGTCATCTACGGCTACGGGAAGTGCGCCCTGCACGACCTGCGGCGTCTCCTCGGTGACACCGCCATGGCCAAACTCCTGAAGGACTACGCCACTTCACACTGGTACGGCGTCTCGACGACGGCCGAGTTCAAGGCTGCCGCGCAGGCCGCCACGACCACGGACCTGACGTCCTTCTGGACGACCCACCGCATCGAGGGCTGACCCTCGCGCCGATCCGTCGCGGTGGCTCCCCCGGGTGTCGCCGCGGCGGGACGGCACGTGCGTCAACTCGCCCCACCCACCTGGGCGTTGCTCAGGATCTTTCCGGCCAGGGCCGTGACCTGGGCGCGCTCGGCGCCGGTCAGTGACGCCGTCAGGGTGGCGATCTCGCCATCCATCTCCGCGGTGCAGCGGCCCGTGAGTTCCCGGCCCGCGTCCGTCAGTTCGACCAGAACGGCACGGCCGTCGTCGGGGGACGGGATCCGCCGGACCAGGCCGCGCTTCTCGGCGCGGGAGACCAGGCCGGTCATCGAGGACTTGTCCAGGCCCAGCAGCCGGGCGAGTTCGAGCATGCCCGGCCTGCGATCGCGCAGGATGCCGAGCAGGCGGACCTGGATCAGGGAGAGGTCGTGCTCGGACGCCATCCGGCCCAGCACGCCCTGCACCAGGAACGACAGTTGGACCAAGGCGTCGACGGTGCCCGACAGTTCGTCGGCCCCCGACTCGCGGGCCGGCTCGCGGGTGTGACTGACGGGCATGGCGGCTTCCCCTGCTGGTCCGGGCACGAGGTGCCGGTGCGGCGTTCAGGACGACGGCCGGGCCGGGCGCCAGGACGGCGTCCACGGAGTTGGCCGCCCCATCAAGTACGCGACCCAAACTACCTTGACTTAGTACGCGCCGCAAACTACTGTCGAAGTAGTACGTGACGCAAACCAAATGACCGAGTCCTCTCGTGCCGGTCTGCCCTCATTCCTGACGTTCCGGCCCCGCCCAGGAGGCACCCCATGCATGCCGCTGTCGTCCACTCCTTCGACACTCCGCCCCGCTTCGACGTCTTCGACACCCCCGAGCCCCACGGTGAGCACGAGGTGCTCGTCGACGTCCTCGCCGCAGGTCTCCACCCTCGCGTCCGCTCCGCCGCCGACGGCTCCCACTACACCTCGGACGGCGTGCTGCCCCTCGTCCCGGGCGTCGACGGCGTCGGCCGCACCGCCCGGGGAGAGCTGCTCTACTTCGTCGCCACGGACGACGCGCCGGGCACCATGGCCGAGCGGGCCGTGGTCGACCGCCGCCGCGCCATCGTCCTGCCGGACGGCACCGACCCCATCGCCGTGGCCGCCGCGATGAACCCGGCCATGTCCTCCTGGATCGCCCTGCGCCGCCGGGTCGCACTCCGGCCGGGCGCCGGTGTCCTGGTGCTGGGCGCTACCGGCAACGCGGGACAGCTCGCCGTCCAGATCGCACGCCACCTCGGCGCGGGCCACGTCGTCGCCGCCGGACGTGACGGCGAGCGGCTCGACCTGGTGTCCCGGCTCGGAGCGGACGAGACCGTCTCCCTGCTGGGCGAGCCCAACGAGGTCGCCGACCGGCTCGCCGCGAGCGCCGCCGACGTGGACGTCGTCGTCGACTACCTGTGGGGACCGGCCGCCGAACAGGCCATGCCCGCCCTTCTCACCGCGCGCGCGGAGCGCGGCAAGGCGCTGACCTGGATCCAGATCGGGTCCATGGCCGGGACGGAGATCACCCTGCCGTCGTTCCTGCTGCGGGCCGCCAATCTCCAGATCATGGGCAGCGGTCAGGGCTCGGTCACCGCCGCCGGGATCGTCGCCGAACTCCCCTCCCTCGCCGCGGAGATCGCGTCGGGCACCTTCGCCGTCGACCCGCTCGTCCTCCCTCTCTCCGAGGTCGAGCGCGCGTGGAGCGCACCGACGGCCCCCGGACAGCGCATCGTGCTGGCCCCGCGCTGACCGCGCCCGGCACCCCCCGGCTCTTCCCGCAAGGCGCGGGGCGGGCATGGGCCGCCCCCTCGGGGGCAGGTTCCGCCACACGGCGGCTCCCGGTCCGGGGGCGCGGCGCCGATCATGGTCGAACGAGCCGCCGGGCTCAGCACGAGGAGACGTCATGCTGCTGGTACCGCCCCCGTTCGACCCCGATCTCGCCGCCGCCCTCGCCGCGGTCGGCCCGTCGATGCCGTCCGGACTGAGCCTGGAGGACATCACCGCCCTGCACGCCGGACCGGACATCGCGGTGCCCGCGTTCGACCTCACACAGGACGGCGCCTTCGTGACCACCGACCGGACGGCGCCGGGCCCCGAAGGCGCCCCCGACGTCTCGCTGTTCGTGGTCACGCCCGCCGCGCCTTCCCAGGACGGACCGCGTCCCGTGATCTACCACGCCCACGGCGGCGGCATGATCCTCGGCAACAACCGGGCCGGGGTGGAGGTCGTCCTGGAGTGGGCGCGGGAGCTGGACGCGGTCGTGGTGTCCGTGGAGTACCGGCTGGCGCCCGAACACCCGTATCCCGCGGGGGTGGAGGACGTCTACGCCGGTCTGCTGTGGACGGCGCGGCACGCGGCGGAGTTCGGCGGCGATCCGGAGCGGATCGTCGTCGCGGGCGCCAGCGCGGGCGGCGGACTGACGGCGGCGCTCGCCCTGCTCAGCCGGGACCGCGGGGGCCCACGGCCGATCGGCCAAGTCCTGATGTACCCGATGCTCGACGACCGCAACGACACCCCCTCCGCGCACCAGATGGCGGGCGTCGGCGCCTGGGACCGTACGGCCAACGAGACGGCCTGGACCGCCGTGCTGGGCGACGCCCGCGGTGGCCCGGACGTCCCCGCCTACGCCGCTCCCGCCCGGGCCACCGATCTCACCGGGCTGCCGCCGGCCTTCCTCGACGTCGGCTCCGCCGAGACCTTCCGGGACGAGGTCGTCGACTACGCGTCACGGATCTGGCAGGCCGGCGGCGTCGCCGAACTGCACGTGTGGCCCGGCGGCTTCCACGGCTTCGACTCCTTCGCCCCGCACACCCCGCTCTCCCGCACCGCCCGCGCCGCGCGCGTCACCTGGCTGCGCAGGCTTCTCGCCCCCTGACCGGCGGGCCGGAGTCCACGCGGGCCCGACGGGTCAGACGGGCAGGAGGCGGCCGACCAGGGCGCTGAGCTGCTCGGCGTTGCGGCACTCGTGCATCTCCACGAGTTCGGCGTAGGCCGGGGCCACCGAGTCACCCGTGCCCCACTGCGAACGCGCCTCGGGATTCAGCCAGTAGACACGGCGGGCCTGCCGGGTGAGCTCCCGGACCGCGGGCAGGTTCGGGTCGCTGTTGTTCGTCCGGGCGTCACCGAGCACGAAGACGGTCGTCCGGGCGCCGACCGCGCCGGAGTACCGCTCGGTGAACTCGCCGAACGGCACTCCGTAGTCACTGCTGTCGTGCCAGCCGGTGAGCGTGGCCTCCGCGCCGATCCGGGCGCTCAGCCCGTCCGGGTCGGCCGCGCCGTGCACGAGCAGCCCCGTGACCTCGTCGACCCGGTTGACGAAGGCGAACACCCGCACCTTGCTGAACTGGTCGTGCAGCGCCTGCACCAGCAGCATCGTGAAGTCGGAGAACCCCGACACCGAGCCCGACACATCGCACAGCAGCACCAGTTCGGGCCGCACGGGACGGCGCCGGCGCAGCACCGGACGCATCGGCACCCCGCCCGTGGACAGGGATCCGCGCAGGGTCCGCCGCAGGTCGATGGTGCCGCGCCGGGCCCTGCGGCGGCGCGCGGCGAGCCGGGTGGCGAGTTTGCGCGCGAGCGGCTGGACGACCCTGCGCAGTTCGGCGAGGCGGTCGCGGCCCGCGAACAGGAAGTCGACGCGGTCGGCGGTCGTGGCCACCGCGCGCCGGGCGATCTCGTCGCGGTCGCGCCGCTCGGCGACCCGGCGTCGCGCCTCCGACGCCACCAGCCGGCGGAACGCCTCGATGCGCCCCCTGATCTCGTCCTCCAGCAGCCGGTCGGTGAACCCCGGCGCTCCGCCCTCCGCGCGGACCGTGTCCCGTACCCGAGCCATCAGCGTCTGCGGACGGAGCCGGTCGAGTGTCTGGTACGACGACCAGCCGTCCGTGGCCGACGTGCCGCCGTATCCGCCGAAGCCGTCGACCGCGTCCATCGCCAGCCGTGCCATGAGCGCGCGGTCGTCGGCGGCCAGCGCGGCGGCGAGCCGGTTCCGGAGGTCGTCACGGTCCGCGGGCGCCGGGGCATCGGGTGCTCCGACGCCCCGGGGGAAGTACACGTCGAAGACGGGGTCGAACACCCGCCGCTGTCCCGCGTTGTGCAGGAGCGTGGCCGCGAGGCCCTCCCGCAGCCGGTCGCGGTCCGCGAGACCGAGCGCCTCGGCCGCCTGCGCGGCGTCCACGGTCTCCCCGGTGCCGATCCGCACGCCGTGCGAACGCAGCGCGCCGACCAGGCCGGTCAGCCGGTCCGCGACACCGGCCGCCGGGTCGGCGGCGGTCACACGGCACCCAGGTCGAGCTTGGCCGCCGCTTTCAGGATGTCGTCCTGGTGCTTGAGGATCACGCCGAGGCTGTCGCGCACGACGTCCTCGTCGAGGGTGTCGGCACCGAGCGCGAGCAACGTGCGGGCCCAGTCGATGGTTTCGGCGACGGACGGGACCTTGCGCAGGTCCATCTCGCGCAGCGCGCCCACGACCCGCACCACCGACTCCGTGAGCGCCCTGTCGAGGCCGGGCACCTTCAGACGGACGATGCGGCGCTCCAACTCCTCGTCGGGGAAGCCGATGTGGAGGAAGAGACAGCGGCGGCGCAGGGCCTCCGACAGTTCGCGGCTCGCGTTCGAGGTGAGCACCACGAAGGGCCGGGTGGTCGCGGCGATGGTGCCCAACTCCGGGACGGTGACCTGGAAGTCGCTGAGGACTTCGAGGAGCAGACCCTCCACCTCGACGTCGGCCTTGTCCGTCTCGTCGATCAGCAGGACCTTCGGGTCGTCGCCGCGGATGGCCGTCAGCAGGGGACGCGGCAGCAGGAACTCCTCGCTGAAGATGTCCGTCCGCGTCTCGTCCCAGCTCTCGTCACGCCCCGCGGTGATACGCAGCAGCTGCTTGGCGTGGTTCCACTCGTACAGCGCCCGGGACTCGTCGACGCCCTCGTAGCACTGGAGGCGCACCAGCCGGGCCCCGGCCACCTGGGCGACGGCCTTGGCGAGTTCCGTCTTGCCGACCCCGGCGGGGCCCTCGACGAGGAGGGGCTTGCCGAGCCGGTCGGCCAGGAAGACCGTCGTGGCGACGGCGGGCGAGGCCAGATAGCCCGTCCCTGCCAGGCGCGCGGAGACGTCGTCGACGGATGTGAACAGCAACGGTGCCTCCAGCGCGCGGACGAGCTCGGACTCACTATCTAAGCGCTTGTTCAGGTCACCTGTCACGTGTGACGACGCCCACGGCCGCACGCCCGGGCCCCGTCGCGCACTGCGCTGTGGAGACGTTTCGAGCACCGTCGAATCGTGTGGCGTCCGGGCGGAGTCGTATGCCATCAAGGAACCGGAGCCGGGCGGCCCACCCGAGGCGAACGGCGCCGAGGGACGCCCGACCCGTGTCCGGAGGAGATCGGTATGCGTGTGCGCAAGCGTGGGATCGCCGCGGTGTTCGTCGCCGCGGCCGCCTTCACCGCCGTCGGCCCGCGGGCCGTCGCGGTCCCGATGCCGTGGGAGACCAGCCGGGTTCCCGCCGTCGCGCCGCAGGGCGACCGGCCGGCGGCCACCGTCGACGGGACCGGCGGGGCCACCCCGTTGTGCGGGAACCCCTGCTACCAGTAGCGGCGCACAGCCCACGCCGCCCGGAACCGGCCCACCTCGTCCCTGCCACGGGGTGAAGCGGGCCGGCGCAGAGGTCTGGCCCGTCACCACGGGGGGAGTGACGGGCCAGACCCTGCGTCCACCGTGCCATGCGCGACCGGTCTCGCGCAGTCCCTTCGACAAGTCCCGTGCCGGACGGTCACCCGTCGTCCGTGCCGTGGCGCCGTCAGCTGCCCGGTCCTCCGCACGGTCCGCGGTGATCGCCTGCGACAATCGGCGGTAGCGCTGGTGTTCGGCAGACCGTGCCGCGACCGTTGGAGGAGCCCGTGCCCCTGCCCTCACGTCCCTTGCGGAAGCTGGGCTTCCTGACCATCGGGCTGTTCGACGGGAACGATCCCGGACAGGGCCACGAGTCGACACTGGAGATCATCGAACTGGGCGAACGGCTCGGCTTCGACAGCGCCTGGCTGCGGCACCGCCACCTCCAGTACGGCATCTCCTCGCCCGTCGCCGTTCTGGCCGCCGCGTCGCAGCGCACCCGCCGTATCGAGCTGGGGACGGCTGTCACCCCGGTGGGCTGGGAGAATCCGCTGCGGCTGGCCGAGGATCTGGCGACCGTGGACGTGCTGTCCGGGGGCCGTCTGAACCCGGGCGTCAGCGTCGGTCCGCCCATGCACTACGAGCAGGTGAAGCACGCACTCCACCCCGACACCGCCGAGTCCGAGGACTTCGGCTACGCGCGGGTGGAGCGGCTGCTGGACTTCGTGCGGGGCAAGCCGGCCACCGACTTCAGCGGGGTGGAGGGCTTCGAGGTGTTCTCCGACCGCGTGCAGCCGCACTCCCCCGGCCTGGGCGGCCGGATGTGGTACGGCGGAGGCAGCCTGCGGTCCGCGCGGTGGGCGGGCGAACACGGCATGAACTTCCTGACGAGCAGCGTCGTGAAGGCCGAGGAGTCCGAGAACTTCGCCGAGGTCCAGCTCAGCCACGTCCGGGCGTTCCGCTCCGCCCATCCGGACGGCGAGCGCGCCCGTGTCTCCCAGGGCCTCGTCGTGATCCCGACGGACGGCGCCACACCGGCGCAACGGGCGACGTACGAGGAGTACGCCCGCAAGCGGCTGCCGCGCACGACGGCGCCGCAGGGTCCGGCCCGCATGATGTTCGCGCCGGACCTCGTCGGGACGTCCGAGCAGATCGCCGAACAGCTCTACGCCCACGTCGCGTTCCAGGAGATCGACGAGGTCGCGTTCGCGCTGCCGTTCACCTTCGCCCACGAGGACTACGTGCAGATCCTCACCGACATCGCCACGAAGCTCGGACCCGCGCTCGGCTGGCGTCCGGCGGCCTGAACCCGGCGCGGACGGCGACCCCTGCTCCGGGTGCGCGGAAGATCGGTTGTTACCGTGCACCCGTGGCTCACTCTTCACGCGACACGGCAGAAGGCGCAGGCTGGGGGAACGCTCAACTCGGGACGTACAAAGGGCTGATGCCCGCCCGGGTGGAGAAGCTCTCCTGGCTGGACCCGAGGACGCTGTGGCCCGCCCGCAACGGCGTGCTGGCCTCGTGGTTCGGGGATCCGACGGGCCGGACCCGGCGGCGCTGGGTGGAGCAGCGCGTGGCCGCGGGCGCGCCCGCCGACGCGATCGTCCGCCGTACGGATTCCGACCACTTCTCGTTCATGGTCATCGGCGACACCGGCGAAGGTGACGATCCCCAATACGCGGTCGTCCCGGGCTTCCTGAGGGCCAGTCAGGGGACGGACTTCGCCGTCCTCGCCAGTGACGTGATCTACCCGGTGGGCAGCACCGAGGACTACGGTACGAAGTTCTTCCGCCCCTACCGGGACTACCCGGCACCCATCTACGCGATACCGGGCAACCACGACTGGTACGAGGACCTGCAGGGCTTCATGCGCGTCTTCTGCGACGCACCGCCACTGGCGCCGGAGGCCCGGCCACGCCCGCCGAGCCGGGCCTGGTTCAGGTCGCTGCTCTGGCATTCGGCGGGCGCGGCCGACGAGCAACGCCTTCTCGAGGCGCAGGCGTTGCGTGCGGAACCGCCCCAACGCGCCGTCCAGCCGGGCCCGTACTGGGCCATCGACGCCGGACCGGTGCGCATCATCGGCATCGACACGGGCCTGCTGGGGACCATCGACGCGGAGCAGGGGCGCTGGCTGCGCGAGGTGTCGCGGGGCGACCGGCCCAAGATCCTGGTGACCGGGTCCCCGCTGTACGTGGACGGCGAACACCACCCGTGCGCCATCGAGGGCGGCGGCACGGTCGACGCCATCGTGCGCGACCCGGAGCACCACTACGTCGCCGCGATCGGCGGCGACATCCACAACTACCAGCGCTATCCGGTACGGGTGGACGGCGGGCGCACGATCCAGTACGTCGTCGCCGGTGGCGGTGGGGCGTTCATGCACGCCACGCACACGGTCCCCCGGGTCTCCGTCGCCGACGTCACCGAGGAGGAGTTCCGCTGCTACCCGCTGCGCGGCGACTCCCTCGCGTTCTACAGCAGGCTGTACGGACGCCGGCTGCGGATGCCCCGTTTCTTCACGCTCACCGAGGCCGAGGCCACGGCGGTGATCGCCGAGCGGCTCGGCATCCCTCCGACCCGCACGCAGGGAGAGCCCGTTCGCGTCACCCGGCGCATCCGCCTCGTCGCCAGTCTGCTCGGCGCCGGCCGACGCCGAGACCGGAACTCGCACTTCCGGCTCCCGGTCCGCAAGACGTACACGCAGCTCTTCTCGCCCGGCTCGGCGACGTACAGCCCGCCGTTCTTCAAGTGCTTCCTGCGGCTGGACGTCACGCCGTCCTCGGTGCATCTGCGCTGCCACTCGGCGACCGGCACCCTCGACCACGAGATCGATCCGCCCGTCGAGGACGAGGTGACCATCCCGCTGCGCTGACATCGCCGCGCCGCGCGGGTCCGGCCGTCACGCGGCCGGACCCGTTCCGCCCCGGGTGCGATCAGTCCCGGAGGCGGTCGATCTGGCGGATCTTGTTGGTCGCGTCGAGTGCGGCGACCTTGTAGGACTCGGCGAGGGTCGGGTAGTTGAACACCGCGTCGACCAGGTAGTCGACCGTGCCGCCGCAGCCCATCACGGACTGGCCGATGTGGATCAGTTCGGTCGCTCCGGTGCCGAAGCAGTGGACACCCAGCAGCTTGCGGTCGTCGGGCGAGACCAGCAGCTTCAGCATGCCGTGCGAGTCGCCGATGATCTGTCCGCGGGCCAGTTCCCGGTACCGGGACACGCCCACCTCGAAGGGCACGCAGTCCTCGGTGAGCTGGTCCTCCGTCTTCCCGATGAAGCTGATCTCCGGAATGGTGTAGATGCCGATCGGCTGGAGGTCGTGCATCCGGTTCACCGGCTCACCACAGGCGTGGTAGGCCGCCGTACGGCCCTGCTCCATCGAGGTCGCGGCGAGCGCCGGGAAGCCGATGACGTCGCCGACGGCGTAGATGTGCGGAACCTCGGTGCGGTAGTGCTCGTCGACGGTGATCCTGCCGCGCCGGTCCGCGGACAACCCCGCCTTGTCCAGGTCGAGTTCGTCGGTGAGGCCCTGCCTGCCGGCCGAGTACATCACGGCGTCGGCGGGTATCTTCTTGCCGCTCTCCAGGACCGTGAGCGTGCCCCGGGCGTGCCGTTCGACGGCGGCGACGGTCTCACCGAACCGGAAGGTGACGGCGAGATCCCGCAGGTGGTACTTGAGCGACTCGATCACCTCGACGTCGCAGAAGTCGAGCATCCCCGAGCGCTTCTCGACGACCGTGACCTTGGATCCGAGGGCTGCGAACATGGAGGCGTACTCCATGCCGATCACACCGGCTCCGACGATGACCATGGAGCGCGGTACCTGCTCCAGGTTCAGCACGTTGTCCGAGTCCATGATCGTCCGCCCGTCGAACTCGACGGTGTCGGGCCGCGCCGGCCGCGTGCCCGTGGCGATGACGATGTGGTCGGCGCTCAACAGCCTCTCGTTGCCGTTCACTTCGACCAGGGCGACGGTGTGGTCGTCCACGAAGCGGCCGGTGCCGGCGAAGAGGGCGACGTGGTTGCGGGAGAGCTGGCTGCGGATGACGTCGACCTCACGGCTGACCACGTGCTCGGTGCGCGCGGTCAGGTCGGCGACGGTGATGTCCTCCTTGAGCCGGTAACTCTGGCCGTACAGATCCCGCTGGCTGAGGCCGCTGAGGTAGAGGACCGCCTCACGCAGCGTCTTGGAGGGGATGGTTCCGGTGTGGATGGAGACCCCGCCGACCATGTCGGGGCGGTCGATGACAGCGACCCGACGGCCGAGCTTGGCTGCGGCGATGGCAGCCTTCTGGCCGCCCGGGCCGGATCCGATGACGAGCATGTCGAAGTCTGGCACCTCCGGAGTCTGTCAGTCGGAGGCCTCTCCTCGAAAGGGCGAACGGAGGATAGTTCAACGGAACACGGACACCGGGGCGGCCTCGGGGGTTCTCCGGGGACGCCACCGATCACTCGGGTCGCTCCCGGCTCCGCCCCGCCCACGACGCCGTACCGGGCACGCCCGCCCCGGGCGCGCCATCATGGCCGGTGACGACCTGGACCCGCTCGTGGAGGCCTGGATGCCGAGGAACGCGTTGCCGTACGTCGACGACCACACGACCGTCGTCGCGGCGGCCCCCGACGTCGTCTGGCGGGCGCTGGGCGAGGTCCTCGACCGGTCCGGCGCGCGCCCCGGCGCCACCGGGTACGCGCGGCTGGTGGGCTGTACCGACCGCACGGCAACGGGCCCACGCCCCCTCGCGGCGGGCTCCGCGCTCCCCGGCTTCCACGTGACCTCGGCGCTCCCGGAGCGCGAACTCGTCCTCGAAGGCGGTCATCGGTTCTCGTCCTACGCCCTGGTCTTCCGCGTCGAGCCCACCGGCGGAGGCCGTTCCGCGCTGACGGCGCAGACCCGGGCCGCGTTCCCCGGCGCCGCGGGCGGCCTCTACCGCCGGCTCGTCGTGGGAACGGGCGGTCACGCGTGGGCGACCCGGCGCCTGCTGGCGTCCGTCCGCCGAAGGGCCGAACGCGGGACCGGTCCCGCGACGTCGTGAACTCCGGCCGTCCGAACCCGCCGGTGCGCAAGGCCTTCTCCGGCCGCCCTTCGCCGAAAAGAGGCCGTGCGGAGAACGAATTCCGGGTGCCCGTGGCACGGCTGCCGGAACAGGGCCCGGCCGTCGCCCGTGTGGGCTACATTCGGGAACCCTCGACATCGGCGCCTCCGGGGGTGAGGCCCTGTCGAGGAGAATCCCGGAGCGGCGAATGCACCAGCCCCACCTTTCTCCAGCGCCGGCCGCACGCATGCAAGGGGGACTCGCCGACAGCCTCTACGCCGCGGCGCGGGACACCCCTGACCTTCCGCAGCTGGCCCGCCGGCCCGACGGCCGCTCGACCGCCTGGACACAGGTGACGGCCGCCGAACTGTGGGACGAAGTCGTCGACGTGGCACGGGGGTTCGTGCGCTCCGGCATCCGGCCCGGGGACCGGGTGGCCATCATGTCGCGCACCCGCTACGAGTGGACGGTCTTCGGCTACGCCCTGTGGGCGGTGGGCGCGGAGATCGTGCCGGTCTACCCGACGTCCTCGCACGACCAGGTCGCGTGGATCCTGCAGGACGCGCACTGCGTCGGCGTGGTGGTCGAGGACGAAGAGGGAGTCATGACCGTCGGCTCCGCGTGTGCGGCGCTGCCCTTCCTGCGCCACGTCTGGCAGTTCGACGCCGGAGCACTGGACCAGCTCGCGGAGCGCGGACGGGCGATCCCGCTGACGGCCGTCGACTCCCTGCGCAGGATCGTGCTGCCCGACTCCACCGCGGTCGTCGCCTACACCTCCGGCACGACCGGACAGCCCAAGGGCTGCGCCCTCACCCACCGCGGCCTGGCCAGTCCCTGCGACACCGTTCTCGAAGGCTGGCGACACACCGCGGCACCCCCCGGAGAGCAGCCGGCCGTCCTCGCCTTCCTGCCCTTCTCGCACGCGTACGGCCTGATGGTCCAGGGCGTCTGTCTGCGTGGCGGCATCCTGATGGGGCACGAGCCCGATCTGCGGGAGGAGTCCCTGTCCGAGGCCATGCTCTCCTTCCGGCCGACCTATCTGTACGCCGTCCCGTTCGTCTTCGAGAAGATCTACAAGAACTTCCTGCGCGCGTCCCAACGGGCGGGCCGCGGGGCGCTGTTCGAGCGGGCCGCACGCACGGCGCAGGATTTCGCCCTGGCCGAGGAACGCCTGCGGCTGGGCACCGGTCCCGGCCCCGGCCTCGATCTGAAGCTCCAGCACTCGCTCTACGAGAGGACGGTCTACCGGCGGCTGCGCGGCGCGCTCGGCGGCCGGGTGTGCGGCGCGGTGTCGGGCGGCTCGCCCCTCAATCGTGAACTCGCCCTGTTCTTCGCCGGAATCGGCATCCTCGTGCACGACGGGTACGGACTCACCGAGACCAGCGGCGGGATCACCGCCCAGCCGGTCGGGCGGGAGAAGTTCGGCACGGTCGGGCGCGCGCATCCGGGCACCCAGATCCGGGTGGACGACGACGGCGAGATCCTGGTGTGGGGGCCCTCCGTGTTCCAGGGCTACGTCAACGACGCCGAGGCGACGCGGGCGGCGTTCCGGAGCGGCTGGCTGGCGACCGGGGACGTCGGCCGGATCGACACCGAGGGCTATGTGACCATCACCGGCCGCAAGAAGGACATCATCATCACCAGTGGGGGGAAGAGCGTTGCTCCCGCCGCCCTGGAGGAGCGGCTGCGCGCCCACCCGCTGATCCACCAGGCCGCCGTCGTGGGCGACAACCGGCCCTGTGTGGGCGCCCTCATCACGCTGGACCCGGAGTTCGTGACGCACTGGCGGGCCTCCCGCGCCAACAGGGACGCGACCGCCAGGGACGCGCGGGAGGAGAACGAGCTGCGCGAGGAGGTCAGACGGGCGGTCGCCGGGGCCAACAGCTCGGTGTCCCGCGCCGAGGCCATCCGCGTCTTCCGTGTCCTGGCCGAGCCGTTCGACCTGGCCAACGGACTGCTGACGCCCTCGCTGAAGCTCCGCCGGGACGCGATCGCCCAGCGGTACGCGGCCGAGATCGAGGCGATGTATCAGACGTCGTCGCGGATCCCGCGGGAGTCCGCGCTCACCGAGCCGTCGATCTGGGAGGAGTCGGACGACGTCTTCCGGTGAAAGGGGCGGGCCATGGTGCGGCCCGGGGTGTACGTGCCTCCCAGGAGAGACTTCAGTGGCGTGACACGGCTCCTGGTCGCCGGCTGTTGCGTGCGGTTCATGCGTCCACTGTGCGCCGGGGCCCGGGGTACAACCAGATCCCTCCTGTGCGCAGGACCACCGGTCCTGGTACCGACTCCACCACCATGACCGGGAATAGACCCGCCGCCCCCGACGGAACCGGTCGACAGGCACGCGGGCGGGCCCGGGCCGACTCCATCATGCCGCACGACGCCCACGCCCGCCGGCGTCAACCGCCCGTGCCGGTATGCACCGCCGCGGGCCGGTCGGCGGTCGGACGGGAGACGACCCAGGCGAGCAGGGCCACCGAGCCGACCGCCGCGAACGCGCACCACGTGGAGACGAACTCCAGCTCCCACAGGGTCCAGCAGACCACCGCGCCCCCTCCCATCAGGACGCCGATCAGCAGCAGGCCGCGGTCACCGGAGAGCAGCAACGCGCCCACGGTGGCGAACAGATAGCCGGCGATGACGAGTTCGGGCCGGCCCAGGCGGACGGCGTACCCCATGGTGTGGCCGCGGATCTCGGCCGTCACGGGGTGGGCGACGAGGGCGTACGTGAGCGCGGCCGCGGTCGCGATGCCGGAGGCGAGCGGCAGCAGGAGACGGCGCCGGGCCCGGGGCGGGGCCGCGCACAGCACACCCACCGGCAGCCACAGCGCCAGCAGGGGCAGGGCGATCACGGCCCAGACGACGGTGGCCGGACCCGTACCGCCGCCCGCGTCCCAGACCCGGGACTCGACGATCTGGTGCGCTCCGAGCAGCAACGGCAGTGCGGCGAGCGGAAGGTCCGCCCTCCTGCGCACGCGGGCCACACAGGCCGCGCCGACCGCGGCGATCCCGGCACCGGCCACCAGATCGGCCGTCGCACTCCAGCACATCGCCGCCATCCCCGGTCCGCCGTCGCATGATCCCGTCCAGGGCTCACGCTAACCCGGCTCCCTCCTGGCATGCTGCCTCCATGCCGACACCCACGCAGCCGAGTCCGCCCGTCGCCGAGGACGGACCTGCCCCGCCGGTCGACGGTCTTCGGGTACGGGCCCGCCGCATCTCCCAGGAGGTGCGCGGCGCCGGGCGCGTGCTGCGCGACGTGTCGTTCGACGTGGCGCCGGGGCGGCTGACCGTGATCGCCGGAAGCAGCGGCGCGGGCAAGACGGTCCTGCTCCAGACGCTCGCGGGGCTGCGTCCGGCCGCCGCGGGCGAGGTCCTGCACGACGGTGCCCGGCCCGGGACGCCCGGACCGGAGTTCGGCTTCGTGCCGCAGGAGGACATCATCCACCGCGAGCTGCCGCTGCGCCGCACGCTCCGGTACGCGGCAGGGCTGCGGATGCCTCCGGGCACATCTGCCGAGGCTGTCGCCGCGGACGTGGACCGGGTCCTGGAGACGCTGGGGCTGACCCACCGGGCGGCGACACCGGTGCGCGCGCTGAGCGGCGGCGAGCGCAAACGGGCCTCCATCGCCGTCGAGTTGCTCACCCGGCCGCGGGTCCTCTTCCTCGACGAGCCGACCTCAGGACTCGACCCGGTCACCGCAGCGGCACTGCTGCGGACCCTGCGCGCACTCGCCGAGGACGGCACCACCGTCGTGCTGACCACGCACGTCCTCGCCGACCTGCTCCGCTGCGACCAGGTCGTGTTCCTCGCGCCGGGCGGACAGGTCGCGTACGCGGGTGAACCGGCCGCTCTGCGCGACGCGTTCGGGGTCGGCACGGTCGAGGAGGTGTACGAGGCGGTGGCCGACGGCGGGCGCGTCGAGGACACCACCCCGGAGGAGACGTCGCGCGCCGAGCCTGCCTCAACTCCCGTACGAGGCAGTCGCGTCGGCGCCCTGCGGCAGTGGGCGCTGCTGACCCGGCGGGGAACCGCGCTGATGCTGCACAGCAGGCTGTCGGTCGCCGTGCTGGCGGGTTCGCCGGTGATGATCGTGGCGATGTTCGCGGTGCTGTTCCGGGCCGGTGCCTTCGATCCGGCGTCACCCGATCCGGGCTCGACCGCGATGATCATGTTCTGGATCGCGTTCGGGGCCTTCTTCTTCGGGCTGACCTACGGCCTGCTCCAGATCTGTGCCGAACTGCCCGTGCTGCGCCGGGAATGGCTGGCGGGGCTGCGGATCGGCCCGTACATCGCCTCGAAGCTGACCACCACACTGCCCGTGCTCGCGGTCGCGGACGCGCTGCTGCTGGTCGTGCTGCGCGCCCTGGACCGGCTGCCGCCGGCGGGCTGGGACACCTACGGCTCGCTGTTCGTGACGAGTGTGCTGGCCTCGGCCGCCGCTCTGGCGCTCGGGCTTCTCGCCTCGGCGGCGGTGTCGGAGCCGGGCCAGGCGACGCTCATGCTGCCCCTGCTGTGTTTTCCCCAGGTGCTGTTCTCGGGGGCGTTCGTGCCGGTCCCCCGGATGACCGGTGCCGGGCAGGCCGTCAGCTGGGCGATGACGAACCGGTGGGCGTTCGAGGCGCTGGGCGGCGGGGTGGGGCTGGAGCGGCTCTGGCGCACCGGCGACTCGCCGCTCGGGCCTCCGCTGCTGGCCTCCTACGGGGACTCGTTCGGCCATCCGGCGACCCGAGGCTGGCTGATCCTGGCCGGCTTCGCGCTGCTGTTCATGACGCTGACGTGGGTGGTACTGGTCCGCAGATGCCGCGAGGGAGCGGTCCGCAGCCGGGACGGCCGGTGAACGCCGCCCCGGGCCGCGTCCGGCCGCGGGCACCCGGCCACCTGGGATGCCTGCCGAATCCGCCAACGGGCCCGGTTCGGGGCGGGGTTGTCCTCTCCTCGCCCCGGCTCCGGCCGCGTCGGCAGGGCTCCGGAATCAGCACCCCACCCGCGCCGCCAGGCCCGTGATCCCCGGCACGCGGTCGCGGTAGGTCTCCGTGACGAACGTCAGGAAGGTCGCGATGTCGGCGGGCTGGGACGACACCCCGACCGAGACGCGGACGGCTCCCGCTGAGGGGAGTCGCAGGAGATCCAAATACTCCTCCAGGGAGCGGGGTCGCCCGCGTGCCGCCGAGCGGAGCCGGCGGAGCGGCAGGGCGAACGCCGCCTCGCCGGCCCCGGGGTTGCAGAAGCAGCCGGTGCGCAGGGAGATGCCCCGCGCCGCGCTGTCCCGGGTGACGACACGCTCGTCGATGACGGCGCCGTCCGCGGCGAGCAGGTTCAGCGCGACCGTGCCGCCGCGGCTCACACCGGCGGTGTCGTCGGGGCCGTACACCCGGACCATCGGGGAGCCGTCGCTGTGCCGCAACGCGCGCAGTCCGGCGAGGAGCCGGCCGGTCAGGGCGGTGACGTGGGCGTGCACCCGGTCCACTCCGACGTCCGCGATCCAGCGCAGTCCCGCCGTCACGTCGGGCACGGAGAGGAAGTTGACCGTGCCGTCCTCGAAGGCCGCCTCGTCGTCCGCGAGGACGTGCCACTGCGCCAGGGCGCTGACCGCGTGGACGGTGCCGCCCGAGAACCAGGGCCGGCGAAGCCGGGAGAGGGCTTCGCGGCGCGCTATCAGGCTGCCGATCCCTGTCGGGTGCCCGAACACCTTGTACCAGCTGACCACGGTGAAGTCCGGGTGGAACGTGGATAGGTCGAGGCGGTTGGCGGGCACGAAGGCGGCCGCGTCGAGCAGGACGTCGTACCCCTCGCCCTGCGCGCGCTCGATCCACTCCAGGGAGTGCTGGACGCCGGTGAAGTTGCTCTGGGCCGGGTAGGCCAGCAGTCCCCGTCGGGCGGCGGCGCCGCTCGTCCCGCGGCGCAGGCCGAGGCGCCGGCGTAACAGGCCGCCGCCGGTGTGCGGCAGGACACCGCGGCCCGGTGCGGACAGGGCGGCGCGCAGCAGCTCCTGGTCCATCTGGAGGCCGCTTCCGCTCACCGGCACGTAGGCCGTCGTGGCGCCGCGCACCCGCGCGTACTCGCGCAGTCCGTTGACGGAGTTGTGGTTGTCGAGCGACATGACCAGGCGGCCGCCGCGGGTGAACGGGTACGCCTCGCCGACCAGGCGCAGGGCGCCCGTCGCGTTGGGGGTGAAGATCACCGCGTACTCGGCGGGGTCGGCGTCGAAGTGGCGCAGGACGGCCCGGCGTGCCTCCGAGAGCAGGAGGCCCGAGGCGCGGGAGGCCGGGCTCTCGGAGTGCGGGTTGCCGAACAGCCCGCCGGTGATGCGCTCCGCGCTGCCCGTGACGAGGGAGCGCGGCGGCAGCCCCGCGCCCGTGTGGTCGAGGTAGGTGTGGCCGCCCTCGTCGAGGTAGCCGAACTCCCGCGCGCGCAGTTCCGCGAAGCTCACGGACGTGTCCGCCGCATCCGGTATGGAGCCCTCGGCGTGTGCCTTTTCCATCGTTGTCCCCCTCCGCCCGGCCGGACCGGCACGTGGACCACCGACCGGCACTTCATGAAGTTTCAACAAAGCTCTGCGTACGGTCCGGTTCGTCCCTGTGCCGGGCCCCCGATCGGTGGTTGGGTGGGCCCCGGCCATGCCATCCAACACGCAGGAGAGCCCCGCAGCCATGAGCAACCCCTACACCTACGAGTACAAGGTCGTCACCTTCCGTGAGTCGCTGATCGGCGACGCGCTGGACAGCGGCAAGCTGGAGAAGGTCCTTAACAAGCACGCCGAGGACGGCTGGGCGCTCAAGGCGATCACCTCCGCCGACGTCAAGGGGCGTATAGGCCCCGGCGCCGTGGAGGGCCTGCTGCTCACCCTGGAGCGGCCGCGCGGCTGACGTCCGCGTCGTGCGCGAAGCACCGAGCCGGGGGATGCTGGAGCCGATGGGACAGCGGATCCGCAGGTGCTACTGAGCCGTCGGAGGCCTTCCGGCACGGAGGGCCTCCGACGGCTGGGCCGACGTCCGGGGCCCGACGAGGGCCCGGCACCCCCCGCGACCGCTGCCGGCCAGACGTCAGGACGGTCACTCGATGCAGAGCGATGGAACACTCACCCCCGATGTGGTCACCAGCAGATCGGTGTCCGGAGCGCCGTGCTGGGTCAGCCTGACCACACGCGACCTGAAGGAAGCCCAGGACTTCTACACCGCGGTCCTCGGCTGGCACTGGTCCTCGGGCACCAGGATGGGTGACGGGTACCGGGTCGCCCGCGCGCACGGCATCCCGGTCGCCGGTGTCTCGGAGGTCGACTTCGTGGCCCGCACGGCGGTCGCCTGGATCCCGTACTTCGCCGTGGCCTCCGCGGACGAGACCGTGGCTCGCAGCCAGGAGCGCGGTGGCACCACCGCCGTGGGCCCGATCTCGCTGTCGCCGGGCCGGGCAGCGCTGCTGGCGGACCGCGACGGCGCGGTCTTCGGCATCTGGGAGGGCCAGCTCGTGACCGGCTGGGAGCGCTGGCGGGAGGCGGCACCGTCGTACGTACGGCTGCACACCCGGGACGCCTTCGACGCGGCCATCTTCTACGGGGAGGTCCTGCGGTGGGCGTCCGCGGCCTCCGGCGGCTGCGAGGTGCACTACGAGGGCAACGAGGTCGTCCTGCGCAGCGGCGAGGACGTGGTGGCCCGGATCTACTCCGGGGCGGTCGGGTCGGCCCCCGACCCCACGGTCCGGCCGCACTGGCAGGTCCACTTCGCGGTGGACGACGTCGAGGCCTGCGTCCGCGCGGCCCGGGCCCACGGCGGCACCGCCCACCAGCAGGGGATCGGCTCCATGGAAGCGATCCTCACCGATCCGGACGGAGCGCGCTTCACCGTGACCTCCCGGGACGCCGGGTGACCCGGCGGAGCGACCGATGACCGGGCTGGACGTCGGTATCACCTGACCGACGGGCCGGCCGCCGACCCGGCGGCCGGCCGGCTCCCGAGAATCCGGACCCGCCACGACGCGACGGATTACTCCGTTCGGGCTCCAATGGAAGATGACGGGATACCACCGGAACGACAGGTGCCGCCGACCCCCGCGGATTCGCGGCGGCCCGATGGAGGTCCGCGATGCCCACTGCTCTCCGGCTCCTGCCCGCCCTCTCCCCCGAACACCGCGAACGGCTCATGGGGGTGGCCCGCGAGGTCTCCTTCCCCGCCGACGGGCCGATCTTCGAGGCGGGCGGCACCGCCGACCGCTTCTGGGTGGTCCGCTCCGGGACGGTGTCCCTGTACCAGCGGGTCGTCGGCGAACGCCGCATCACCGTCGCGCAGCTCGGCCCAGGTGACCTGCTGGGCTGGTCCTGGCTGTTCCGCCCGCACACCTGGGACTTCGGCGCGGAGGCGTTCAGCCCCGTCCGCGCCTACGAGTTCGACGCCGCCGAGGTGCGGGCCCTGTGCGACCAGGACCCGACGCTGGAGCTGTCGCTGACCCGGACGATCGGCGCCATCCTGGCACATCGCCTGGAGACCACCCGGGCGGCCCTCATCGAGCACTACGCGCGCCACGGGGGCAGCAGCTAGGGAGTGCCGCCGCACCGACCGGTCCGATCGAGCCCCCCCCCGGGGGGGGCTGTCGGCCGGGCCGGCACGGGAGCACCTGCCCGGCCTCCACGCGACGGACCGGCCGGGCTGGGATAGGAAGTCCGTATGGACGACACTCTCGACTCCGCGGCCTCCCCCGACTCCTTCGAGCTGCTGCCCGGCGCGGTCCACTCGCCCGTGATCCTGCATATTCCGCATTCCTCCCGGGAGATCCCGACGCCGGTCCGCGCCGGCATCGTCCTCGGCGACGCGGCGCTGGAGGGCGAACTCGACCACATCACGGACGCGCACACCGACGAGCTGGCGGCGGCCGTGGCCGAGGGCGCCGGGCTCACCCCGTGGCGGTTCACCAACCGGCTCTCCCGGCTCGTGGTCGACCCCGAACGCTTCCCGGACGACCGGGAGGAGATGCTGGCGGCCGGGATGGGCGCCGTCTACACCCGGACCACGCACCGGGCGCCGCTGCGGCCCGCGGACACCGATCCAGGGCCCCTGGTCGACCGTTACTTCCACCCGTACGCGCAGGCGATGACCGACGCGGTAGCCGGCCGGCTCGCCGCCACCGGGCGGGCCGTGGTCGTCGACATCCACTCCTATCCGACGGCACGGCTGCCCTACGAGCTGCACGGCGACGGACCGCGCCCGGCGGTCTGCCTGGGGACCGACTCCTTCCACACCCCGCCCGAGCTGGTCGCGCTCGCGGAGAAGGCGTTCGCGGGCCTGGGCGGGGTCGGGATCGACAGCCCCTTCTCGGGCGCGTACGTGCCGCTGCGGTACTACGAGCGGGAGCCGGCGGTCACGGCGCTGATGGTGGAGATCCGCAGGGACACGTACATGACCGAGCCGGGCGGCCGGCTGCGCCCCGGGTTCGCGCGTCTCGTCGCTGCGCTGACCACGCTCGTCGACACCGCGGGCGGGTAGCCCCCGGCGACGGTCACCTCTAGGGTCGCGTCGAACGAACGCTCAGCCGCGGGTCCAGGGAGGGCACGAGATCATGCCGGTCGTCGACGCGTGGATGCAGCACCCCACTCTCCGTCACTCCAACCACGAGATGTTCGCGTCGCTGCGGCGCTGGACCGGTATGGAGGTGCTGGACAAGGAGCTGCCGGTCGAGGTCACCCTGGCCGCGCTGGCGGAGGCCGACGTCGACATCGCCCTGTCCTCGGCCTGGTACGGGCCGCAGGGCGCCCTGACCGACAACGACGAGCTCGCCGCCTTCGTCGCCCGGTCCGGCGGACGGCTGCGCGGCGTCGCGGGCGTCGACCTCACCCGTCCCGTCGCGGCGGTGCGGGAGCTGCGCCGGGCCGTCGGGGAACTCGGCTTCGTGGCCCTGCGGATCGTGCCCTGGCTGTGGCAACTGCCGCCCACCGACCGCCTCTACTACCCGCTGTACGCCGCCTGCGTCGAACTCGGTGTCCCCTTCTGCACCCAGGTCGGGCACACCGGGCCCATGCGCCCCTCCGAGACCGGCCGGCCCATCCCGTACATCGACCAGGTCGCTCTCGACTTCCCCGAACTGACCATCGTCTGCGGGCACATCGGCTATCCCTGGACCACGGAGATGATCGCGGTCGCCGACAAGCATCCGGGCGTGTACATCGACACCAGCGCCTACACCACCCGCCGCCTATCCGCCGGAACTGGTCGACTACCTGCGCGGCCGGGGCCGCCGCAAGGTCCTCTTCGGCTCCAACTACCCCATGATCACGCCCGCTCGGGCACTGGAACACCTCGCCGAGCTGGACCTGGACGAGGAGACCACCGCGCTGTTCCTCTCCGGCAACGCCCGGCGCGTCTTCCGCCTCGGCGGTCATTCGTAGATGCTGGAGCCGCATCAACGTTCGATCATGAGGTGAAGGCGGCTCATTCATGGCTCTGCAGATCAGCGCCACCAACGCGGAGCACCCCGCGCTCCTGCTCGAACTGCCGTGGCAGCTGCCCCTGGAGGAGTGGCCCGAACACCATCTGGTGCCGCTGCCGCGCGGTATCTCCCGGCACGTGGTGCGCTACGCGCGGGCCGGCGAGGAGGTGGTGGCCGTCAAGGAGCTGGCCGAGCGCCCCGCGGTGCGCGAGTACGAACTGCTCCTCGGCCTTGACCGGTTGAGGATCCCCGCCGTCGACCCGCTCGCCGTGGTCACCGGGCGCACCGACGCGGCCGGTGAGCCACTGGAGCCCGTGCTGATCACCCGGCACCTGGGTGGCTCACTGCCGTACCGGTCGATGTTCGAGACGACCATGCGGCCCGCCACCATGCACCGGCTGATGGACGCGCTGGCCGTCCTGCTGGTGCGGCTGCACCTGGCCGGGTTCGCCTGGGGCGACTGCTCGCTGTCGAACACGCTCTTCCGGCGGGACGCGGGCGCGTACGCCGCGTATCTGGTGGACGCCGAGACCGGTGACCTGCATCCCCAGCTCAGCACCGGGCAGCGGGAGTACGACCTCGATCTCGCCCGGGTGAACATCAGCGGGGAACTGCTCGACCTGGAGGCGGCCGGCGCGCTGCACCCCTCGGTGGACCCGATCGAGTTCGGCACGGAGATCTGCGCGCGCTACCGGGGCCTGTGGGAGGAACTGACCCGCACCTCCGTCTATCCGGCGGGCAAGTA
This sequence comes from Streptomyces sp. NPDC102279, assembly GCF_044766365.1. Lineage (NCBI taxonomy): Bacteria > Bacillati > Actinomycetota > Actinomycetes > Kitasatosporales > Streptomycetaceae > Streptomyces > Streptomyces sp. NPDC102279. The sequence goes on from NZ_JBIWLU010000002.1 coordinate 279,386, forward strand.
CCACTACATCGACCGGCGAATCCGCCGGCTGAACGATCTCGGCTTCGACGTCGCCGAGATGCAGATCGCGCACTCCTCGGGCGGCGACCAGGTCACCTTCGTGCCCAAGGTCGTCGACGCCGGCCATCACCAGCGTCAGCTGCTGCGGCTGACCGGCCTCGACACCGAGGAGAACCAGGCCCGGAGGCTTCTGAACGACCTGGAGAGCTGGATGGCGACCCAGGACGACTACGTGCCCGGCGGCCCTCCCGCCGGTTCCGGTCACCGCCCGGGCGGCGGGCCTGCCGGGGCCGCCCGGCCCGAGGTCCTCGCCCACCGCTGGGTCCGGGACGTCTTCCGGCCGACGGTCCGGGCCGTGCCGCCCGAGCTGCGGGGATCGATGGACCCGGCCGAGCTGTACCACGAGATCCTCGAGCACCGCTGGTTCCTGTCCGAGCGCGCCCAGCACGACATCGGCCTGGACACGGCGGTCGCGGACTATGTCGGCACCATCCTCCCGAAGGTCCGTGAACCCCTGTCGCCGCAGGTGGACGCCCTCGGGTCGCCCCCTGCCCACCCGGTTCCTGAGCAAAGGTGACCGATCGTACATACGATTGGGGCTGTGTCCGCCCGGCGTGCCTCGCGGCGTCCGTCGGGCGGCGTCGCAACTGACCTCTCGGGGTGGGAGACCAATGACCCAGGCCGCCAGTCCAGCGCGGACCGTCATTCTGACCGTCGATGACGATCCCGGGGTGTCGCGCGCCGTCGCCCGTGACCTCAGGCGGCGCTACGGCGAGGAGCACCGCATCGTGCGCGCCGAGTCCGGGGACGCCGCCCTCGACGCCCTGCGCGAGCTGAAGCTCCGCGGTGACCAGGTGGCGGTGATCCTCGCCGACTACCGGATGCCGCAGATGGACGGCATCGAGTTCCTCGAACAGGCCATCGACGTGTATCCGGGTGCCCGTCGTGTGCTGCTGACCGCGTACGCGGACACGAACGCGGCGATCGACGCGATCAACGTGATCGACCTCGACCACTACCTGCTCAAGCCCTGGGACCCGCCGGAGGAGAAGCTCTATCCGGTGGTCGACGACCTCCTGGACGCCTGGCGGCTCAGCGACTACAAGCCCGTGGCGTCCTGCAAGGTCGTCGGGCACCGCTGGTCGGCCCGCTCCTCGGGCGTACGGGAGTTCCTGGCCCGCAACCAGGTGCCGTACCGCTGGTACGCCTCCGACACCGCCGAGGGCGAGCGCCTGCTGAAGGCCGCCGGGCAGGACGGGCAGCGGCTGCCCCTGGTGATCACCCCGGACGGCACGCCGCTGGTCGAGCCGGACGACCACGACATCGCGGCGCACGTCGGGCTGGCCACGACACCCACCTCGGAGTTCTACGACCTCGTCGTGATCGGCGGTGGTCCGGCCGGGCTCGGCTCGGCCGTGTACGGGGCGTCCGAGGGCCTGCGGACCGTGCTCGTGGAGCGGTCGGCGACCGGCGGGCAGGCGGGTCAGAGCTCCCGGATCGAGAACTACCTCGGCTTCCCCGACGGCGTCTCCGGCGCCCAGCTCACCGACCGGGCGCGGCGGCAGGCGGCCAAGTTCGGCGCCGAGATCCTCACCGCGCGTGAGGTGACCGGACTGGAGGTGACCGGCGCGTCGCGGACCATCCGCTTCTCCGACGGCTCCTCGATCTCGTCGCACGCGGTGATCCTGGCGACCGGCGTGTCGTACCGGCAGCTGGACGCGCCCGGGCTGCACGACCTGACGGGCTGCGGAGTGTTCTACGGCTCGGCGCTCACCGAGGCGGCGGCCTGCCAGGGCCATGACGTGTACATCGTGGGCGGCGCGAACTCGGCCGGACAGGCCGCGATGTACCTGGCGCGCGGCGCCAAGTCCGTGACCATCCTGGTGCGCGGTCCCTCGCTGGCCGCGTCGATGTCGCACTACCTGATCGAGCAGATCGACAACGCGCCCAACATCACCGTCCGCCCGGGCACGGTCGTCGAGTCCGCGCACGGCGGCGACCACCTGGAGCAGCTCACGCTGCGCGACGTGGAGAGCGGCCACACCGAACTCGTCGACGCGCAGTGGTTGTTCGTGTTCATCGGCGCGGCGCCGCTCACCGGCTGGCTGGACGGCACGGTGCTGCGGGACAGCCGCGGATTCATCATGGCAGGCCCGGACATGACGCCCGACGGCCAGCCGCCGCGCGGCTGGGAACTGGACCGGCCGCCGTACCACCTGGAGACCAACGTGCCCGGCGTGTTCGTGGCCGGCGACGCCCGCGCCGAGTCGGCGAAGCGGGTCGCGTCCGCGGTCGGAGAGGGAGCCATGGCCGTCATGCTCGTCCACCGTTACCTGGAGCAGTCGTGAGCGCGCAGCAGCAGCCGTGCGACGTCGCGGAACTCAGCACGCTCTTCCTCTTCGAGAAGCTCGACGACGACCAGCTCGACCGGCTGTGCCGGGAGGGCCGCGTCGAGTTGTTCGAACCCGGACCGGTCTACGCCGAGGGCGACCCGGCCACCTGCTTCTACGTGCTCCTCGAAGGCACCGTGGTGATGTCCCGGCGCGTCGGCGCCGACGACGTCGAGATCAACCGGACCTCGCAGCGCGGGGTGTACGCGGGGGCGATGCAGGCGTATCTGAGCGGCCGGAACGAGGAGCTGTACAAGGGGTCCCTGCGGGTCACCGAGCCGTCCCGGTTCTTCGTCCTGCCCTCGGAGACGTTCGCCGCCATCCTGCGGGACTGGTTCCCGATGGCCGTCCACCTGCTGGAGGGCATGTTCTTCGGCAGCCAGAACACCCAGCGCGCCATCGGACAGCGCGAGCGGCTCCTGGCCCTCGGCTCGCTGTCCGCGGGGCTCACGCACGAGCTGAACAACCCGGCCGCGGCGGCGGTGCGGGCCACCTCGGCGCTGCGTGACCGGGTGGCGCACATGCGTCAGAAACTCGGCGTCATCGCGTCGGGACCCTACGCCCGGGACACGCTGGAGACGCTCGTCGAGATCCAGGAACGGACCGCCGAGCAGGTCGCCAAGGCCACGCCGCTGACCCCGATGGAGGCGTCCGACCGTGAGGACGCGCTCGCCGACTGGCTCGACGACCACGACATCGCGGGCGGCTGGCAGCTGGCGCCGACGTTCGTGCAGGCGGGGCTCGACACCGACTGGCTCGACCAGGTCGCGGCGGCGGTGGACGGGCCGACCCTCGAAGGCGCGGTGCGCTGGCTGAACTACACGGTCGAGACCGAGCTGCTCATGAACGAGATCGAGGACTCGACCAGCCGTATCTCGCACCTGGTGGACGCGGCCAAGCAGTACTCGCAGATGGACCGCGCGCCCTACCAGGTCGCCGACGTGCACGAACTCCTCGACAGCACCCTGATGATGCTCACCGGCAAGATGGGTTCCGGCATCAAGGTGGCCAAGGAGTACGACCGGTCGCTGCCCCGGATCCCCGCCTATCCCGGCGAGTTGAACCAGGTGTGGACGAACCTCATCGACAACGCCGTCTCGGCGATGGACGGCGAGGGCAAGCTGACGGTGCGCACCGCGCTCGACGGCGACAACGTGCTCGTCGAGTTCCACGACACCGGCTCCGGGGTGCCCGACGAGATCCGTGACCGCATCTTCGACCCGTTCTTCACCACCAAACCGGTGGGTGAGGGTACCGGTCTGGGCCTGGACATCTCCTGGCGGATCGTCGCCAACAAGCACCACGGCAGCCTGTCGGTCCAGTCCGTGCCCGGAGACACCCGCTTCCAGGTCCGCCTCCCCCTGACCGTTTCGGACACCACTGAGGAGTCGCCATGACCACGCCGAACGGAATCGACCCGTCCGTCCCGCCGAGCGGCAGCGGCTGCACCGAGTGCGACGCGTCCGGCGGATGGTGGTTCCATCTGCGGCGCTGCGCCCAGTGCGGTCACGTCGGCTGCTGCGACGACTCCCCGTCCAAGCACGCCACCTCGCACTCTCAGAGCACCGGGCACCCGGTCATCCAGAGCTTCGAGCCCGGCGAGAACTGGTTCTGGGACTACGACACCTCGGAGCTGTACGACTCGGGTCCCGAGCTCGCTCCGCCGGCGAGCCACCCGCTGGACCAGCCCACTCCGGGCCCGGCCGGGCGGGTCCCGGCGAACTGGGCCGAGACCCTGCGCTGAGTCCCGTGCCCGAGGTTCGCCCGTCCGGATGCGCGGCGCGGCGTGGAGGACGATCCTGGAAGTATGTCCGGACGGGCTCCTTTGGTCGTGCATCCGGCCCTGAACACCAGCGGCCGTCAGGTGACCGCGCGCGGCGAGAGCCTCGGCGTGGCGTTCTCGGACGAGGATCTGCTGGAGTTCCTCAGCCGGGCCGGGCTGCCGGACGCCGAGGATCTGCTGGACGATCCGGCCTGGGTCAAGTGGCGTGGCGGTCAGGCGCACTTCTACGGGGGCGGATAGCGGCGGCCGCCGGTCCGGGGCGCCAGCACGGCGAGGGTGCCGTTGGCCTGGCGGAGCGCCAGTTCCAGGGGCAGGGCAGGATGCAGCGCGCCGGTTCCGTCCGGCGGAATGACCCACTCCAGCGGCCCGGCGGACCGGTAGGGCGGCGGTACGGCCACCCAGGTCCCCTTGCCGAGGTGCCGCAGGCCGGCGCCCACCCATCGGCTGGCCGGGTCGGGGGGCAGGAAGAACCCGACGCGGTGGGCCGCGACGTCGAGCAGGGTGGGGCCCGGAGGTATGTCCGGATCACACCACAGGATGTCGAGGGCGACCAGGCCGAGCGGCTCGGGGACGCTGAGCACGTCCCAGTAGCGCCCCGCTTCCAGGAGTACTCCGCCGCTCCCCCGGTCCCACTCGCGTTTGCACACCTTCGGGTCCGTCGCGGCGGCCGCGAGCCACTCCACACTCTGGGTCCACGTCGCGTTCGTCATGGCTCACCCCGGGGTCGTCCGCTCCGTCCTGCGGCAGCGGAGTCGGGCACGGGCCGGGGGCCCGCGATCGCGCCTCAGGCCCTCGGCATATGCATGGTGGTGGACTTCGCCCTGTGGCGGAAGGGGTGGCGCGGCATGGCGTTCCGCTATGGCCGGTTCACGCCGGGGACGAGGGTGCGCGGAGGGAGTGCAGGGACCGGGCGTGCAGGGGGGTCGTGTGCCAGCGCACGGTGAACGTGCGGTCGGGGAGCGAGCAGGTCACGGTCAGGCGGTGCGGGGTCTCCACGAACAGCACGTCGACGCTCAGGGTGTCCGGGCCGGTCCAGCCTCCGCAGACCGCCGTGGGCACCGGTCCCTCTTGGAGGGTCCAGCCGGTTCCCAGCCGCAGGTCGAGTCGCGTGTCGCCCTCCACCAGCGTGACGCGCCGGCCCTGGTCGCCGTCGGCCACGAGCACCTGCGTGAGGGTCGGCACCGCGTCGCAGTGTCCGCCCGCCGGGACGAACGCGGTGTCCGACCAGGCGCCGGCCTGTCCGGCCGGCCCGGGGGCCGCGTCGACCGGCGGGAGGGCGAGCCGGGCGAGGCGCTGCCGCAGTGCCTCGTCGGCCTCACCGTGGTCCCCGGGCGGCAGCGGCGCCGTTCCGAATGCGGGCAGGAGGTGCCGCCACATCAGGTGCAGCAGTTCCTGCAACTGCTCGGTCGCCGCGGTCGTGGCGATCACCGCGTCGTGCTCGGGCAGGACGACGCAGAACTGCCCGTACGCGCCGTCGCCCCGGTAGCCGTGCCGTGACCGCCAGAACTGGAGCCCGTATCCCTGCTGCCAGTCCGAGCGGGCGCCCTCGGGGCTGCCGTCCGCGGTCGCGACGTGCGCGCGGGTCGCCTCGGCGATCCATGAGGCCGGCAGGATCCGCCGCTCCTCCCAGACGCCCTGGCCGAGATACAGCTGCCCGAGGCGGGCGATCGCGTCGGTCGCGGCGTACATCCCGCTGAAGCCGATCTCGCGGCCCACCCTGTTCCGTGTCCAGGCCGTCTCCGCGATGCCGAGCGGGTCGAACAGCCGCGTCCGCAGGTACCCGGTCAGCGACTGGCCGGTCACCCGCTGGACGATGCTCGCGAGTGCGTAGGTGGCCGACTGGTTGTAGGCGAACACCGTCCCGGGTTCGCGGTCCGGCGGGATCAGCAGGAAACCCCGGACGGTCTCCTTCGGGTCGAGGAGGACGGCGTCCCCCCAGGTGTCGACGAGATGCCCGGAGGCCATGGCGGCGACGTGCCGGACGAGCAGCGCGCGGCTGCGCGGATCGGTGATGTCCGCGTCGAACTCGGGGAAGTACGAGAGCACCGTTTCGTCGAGGTCCAACAGGCCCTCGGACGTGGCGAGTCCGGCCGCCGTGGATGTGAAGCTCTTGCTGAGCGAGTAGAGCAGCTGAAGGCGCTCGGGCGTGTACGGGGCCCACCAGCCGGAGGCGACGAGGTGCCCGTGCCGCAGGATCATCAGGCTGTGCGGCTCGATGTCCGGGGCGGACTCGACGGCGTCGAGGAACGCGGCGATGCCTTTGGCGTCGACTCCCTGCTCGGCGGGCGTGCTGACAGGCAGCGGACGGGCACTCATACGGGCGGCCTCCGAACGGCTCGGGCGGTGGAAGACTCGGCCACACGGCGCCCACGAGGAGACACTGTGTGCAGATGGCATCTTTCCCGGGCGCCTCTCCCGTGTCCATGGCCGGCGAGCACGGAGGGCCGGAGCACTCGCCCCGTGAGCGACGACTGACGCGTGTCCCTCTGACGACTGCGCCGGTTCGGCGGGTGCTCGCCGACGCGGGGTTCCGGACTCTCCCGCGACGGCGAAGCCCTGCGTGAACTCCCGCGTGAGCCGGGAGATCGTACGGCGCACGGCCCGGGAGCCGCGGCCTGAATTGTTCGTACGCGCACGCGACTTCGGCGAAGCCGCGAAAAAACAGGCATCTCGACCCGCTCCGCGTTGAACACTCTTCGTCACCTCTCGCGTACTTCCGGGAAAGGTGAGAGCCGGGTGAGCAGCGAGGGATGGCGATGGTGGTCACGGTGCACGACTCCGCGGGCGAGCTGGTCGCCGGGAGATACCTGCTGCTCGAAGTCGTCCTGCGCGAGGAGGGCCGGACCTGCTGGCTCGGCCAGGACTCCGCCCTGTGCCGGCCGGTCGTCCTGACCTGGTCGCGCGTGGCGGCACGGGCCGCGGTGCGCGAGCAGTCCGCCGCAGGATCCGCGGAGGCGGAGACCGGGGACGCTCTACGCGGGGAGACCGGGGAGCGGGTTGCCGACCGCATCCTGCGCGCGGCCCGGCTTCTCGGCGCCGCCTGTCCCGGCCGGGTGGCCGCGGTCCTCGACGTGATCGAGGAGCCCGGCTCCGTGTGGACGGTCACGGAGCGGCCCCCTGGTGTCCCGCTGACCGAGCTCCTCTCGGGCGGCCCCGTCGGGCACGTCCGGGCGGCCCGCATCGGACTCGGCGTCCTCGATGTCCTCGCGGCGGCCCACGGCGAGGGCCTGTCGCACGGGGAACTCGGTCCGGGGCAGGTGTGGACCGACGAGTTCGGCGCGGTCACGGTGACCGGCTTCGGTCAGAGCGGGTCCGACGACGCGCCACGCCTCACCGCGCCCGCGTACGCCTCCCCCGAACAGGCCCGCGGTGAGGGCGGCGCAGCGGCGGCCGACCTGTGGGCGCTGGGCGCGATGATGTACGCGATGGCCGAGGGTCGGCCCGCCGTCCGGGACCGCGGCAGGCTGGACGCGACGCTCCGGGCTGTGGACCGGCTGCCGATCAGGGCGCCGCTGCGCGCCGGTCCGCTCGCGCCAGCCGTCCAGGGCCTGCTGCGCTGGGACCCCGTGGAACGCATTCCGGAAGCCGTCGTGCGGGAGGCTCTGACCCGTTTCCTCCGCCAGGATCTCGAAGAGTCCGAGGCGCCCGGGCCGCCGACCGCGTTCTTCGGTCCCGGTGGTGACGTCCCGGACCGGGAGGGGGACGCGCGACGGACGGGGCGCGCACGGGGAGGTCGGCTAGCCGGCCGGCCCGTGCTGCTGGGCGGGGCGCTGGTCGCCACGGTCGCGGTCCTCGCGGTGCTCGCGGTGGTGGGCGGGCTGCCGGGTGGGGACACCACCGGCGCGTCCGCATCCACGTCCGCGCCCTCGCGCTCCACCGGCGCGCTGCCGCCCGGCCCGGTCCCGACCGCCCCCGTCGCGCCCTCCGGAAGCGCTCCCACGGCCTCACCCTCGCCGTCCGGCAGCGGCGCCGGGAAGCTGCCGGCCGGCTTCTCCACCTATCGCGCGGCCCAGGGCTTCTCCGTCGCCCTTCCCCGGGGATGGAAGCCCGTGGACACCCAGTCGTCCGGCGATCTCTCGTACCGGGTCACCCTCGGCGCGAGCGGCGACCCGCGCACCCTGGCCGTCACGTACAGCACACAGCTCGGTCCGGACCCGGTCGCCGTGTGGAGCGACCTGGAGCCCGCCCTGCGCGCCGGCACGGCCGGATACCGACGGGTGGGCGCCATCCGGGCCGTGAGCTACCGCGGTATGAAGGGCGCCGACATGGAGTGGTACTCGGGGTCGGGGGACGAGCGGCTGCGCACCTTCGGCCGTGGTTTCCTCCTCGGCGGCCACCGGGGCTTCTCGCTGCGCTGGACGACCCCCGCGGCCGACCGGGGCACGGCGGCGGACCGGCGGGCCCTGGACATCGTGCTCACGTCCTTCCGGCCCCCGGTGAGCTGAGACACCGTCATCAGGGTTTCACGTAAATGTCCTCAGTGTTCTTAATGTCCTTCCGGAATCCGGAAGTCGGGTCTTCGCAGCGCCAGCCACAACGCGACCTCCTCGGCGATGGGCTGACCGGTCTCCAGTTCGACGAAGCCGAACTGGCCGCCCTGGTTGCACTCCAGGAACCACCACACACCGTCCGCGTCCTCGGCGAAGTCGAAGGCCGCGTAGGCGAGTCCGGTGAAGACGAGGTAGTCGTGGACCGAGCGGGCGATGCGCTCGGGCACCGCCGCGAGCGGCTCCCAGCCGTTCCCCGTCTCGCCGAACCGGCCGTCCACCTGGCCGGGCTCGGCGGTCTTGCGGGCCGCGAAGATCCGGTTGCCGATAGCGGTGAGCCGGATGTCGGCCCGCTTGGGGATGTAGCGCTGGAGCAGTGCGGGGCCGGCCGCCACGCCGGAGAAGTCCGTGTCCGGTCCGACGAGTGTGGTCGGCAGGGCCACCCGGGGCTCGCCCGGCGGCGGCCCCGAGGCCGACTTCACCACGACGTCCCGGTACTCCAGGACGAACTGCTGGGCCACCCGGGGAGCGGTCGTGATGACCGTGGGCGGCACCGCGAATCCGCTGCTGTGCGCCACCCGCAGCTGCCAGGGCTTGTGCCGCGCCTGTTCGGCGCGGCGCGGGTGGTTCATCCAGCGGGTCGAGGCCGAGTAGAGCATGCCGAACAGGGCCTGCCGCGTCTCGGCGGTGAGCCACGCGGAGGGCTCGGCGGCGTGCGCCGCCGGCTCGCCCGGCCTGCGCACCCAGACGGAGCGCAGGCCTCCCATGCTCAGCACATGGCCGTTGACCGACAGGTAGCCGTCGAAGTCACCGTGGGCGTAGTCGGCGGAGAGCACCGCCTTGCCGGGCAGGTCGGCAGGGTCGAGGCGCACCATGGGCACGCCCCGCTCATGCAGTTTGGCCACCACCATGTCGGCGGTGACGTCCTGCTCGGCCGTGAGAATGAGAACCGTCATGCGCGCGTTTCCGTCAGTCGTCGAAGTGCGTCTGGGAACCGGCCGTCGACGTCGTGGTGCCCGTCGCCAGCAGCAGCGCGCGATCGGTGACGGCCGGGCGGCCGTCGGGCAGCACGTTCAGTTGCAGGGCCGCGTCGAAGTGGTACGGGGGTATTGCGGCCGACTGCCCTGAGGGCAGGGCGTAGTTGAGAGTGAACGGTCGCACGAAAAATCCTCCCGCGGTCGCACGATGGTCGGCACCCACCCGTACGGGACACAGCTGTAAGGAATTCATCACTTTCCGCCACATCGGGGTGAAGGCCATCACATCGCGTCGTTTCTGGCTTACTTGTTTCGGATTTACTTGGGTGTCCGCTTGGTTCCGCTCTACGCGTGGTTACTTGATTCCCACGCAGAGCTTGGGCCAATGCTTCATTCTCCGTGACATCAACGCCCCACCATCCCAGGAGAGTTCCCGGTGACCGTTGCCATCGCCCCGACCGAAGATTTCGTCGTGCGCCCCGACGTTCCGAACCCCGTCGAGCGGGACGCCCGCGACTTCGGCGCCTACGCGCGGACCGGCGGCTGGGCCTTCGGGCTCAAGGTCGCGCGCAGCGTCCGCCCCGGCGGTCAGTCCGCGGACGAGACGCGCAAGGTGTCCGCGAAGGACTTCGCCGAACTCGCCGGATGCTCACCGGAGCGGGTCATGCGCTACTACAAGGCGTGGGACAGGGCCGCCGACGACGGTCTGGTCCCGCACTTCGAGATCCTGCTGCCCGGTGAGGACATCGAGCTGCCGGACGCCGAGGTGTGGTCCTCGTACTACGTCTCCCGCTCCAGTGCGGCCTCGGAGCGCGGCACCGCGATCGCCGAGGCAGCGGAGGCCGAGGGCATCCGTCCCACGAAGGCGCTGGAGGTGGCGGAGAACCCGACCGCGCTGCGGGCGGCCATCCTCGCCGACCCGTCCACGGCCCAGGCGGCCCGGGCCGCGCTGCTGGACCGGGTGAAGGAGGATCCGGCCCTCCAGACCGAGCTGGCCCGCGACATCGCCCGCACGGAAGAGCTGAAGAAGGCGGTCGCCACCGAGAACAGGGCCGCCGACCGCATCGGATACGTGCGCCAGATCGCGGAGAAGGGGCAGATCAGGACGCCGGCCGGGCAGACGCTCGACGCCCCGGCCGAACTCCGCTCCGAGGCCGAACGGCACCTCTCCCTCCTCGACGAGCTCGACGACGGCGAGGACTCGGGCGAGTGGGCCACCGAGGCGTACGACACGATGAAGAACCTCGTCGTCGAGACGGTGGAGGCCGACCCCGAACTGCGCGTCCAGGAGCGGCGGACGAAGTTCTACAGCAGCCTGCAGAAGGCGACGAAGGTCTTCGAGGAGCTGACCTTCGACGACGCCGACGACATCTACGAGGACGACATGGTGCAGCGTCTGGAGGAACTCCAGGAGGCGATCGGCACCGCCATCACGGCGCTGCGCGGGGCGGCGGCCCGGGACTGAGCCGGCCCCGCACGGCCGCCCGGGCGAGGCTCCGGCGCAGCCGTGCGCTCACTCCGGCAGGCCCCGCCGGCGGGTGCCCGACGACCGCCGGGTGTCGAGGAGTTGCCACACCCGTCGGGATGATGGTCCGTCACACACGGTGCCGTGTACGTCAGCCGGCGTCGGGGCCGTAGGAGTCCATGAGGTCGAGCAGGCTCTGCGGGGTGCCCGGGCCGAAGCAGACCTCCAGGTTCGCGGCGGACTCGGCCGCCGCCTGCTCCGAACGCGGGAACAGCGCCTCCTCGTAGGCGGTCAGGGCCTTCTCGGTGTCGTCCGGGTGGGCGGCGATGGCCTGGGCGAGTTCGGCGCCGTCGAGCATCGCGAGGTTGGCGCCCTCACCGGCGAACGGGGACATCAGGTGGGCGGCGTCTCCGAGGAGGGTGACGCCGGGCACCCGGGCCCAGCGCACGCCGACCGGCAGCGCGTGGATCGGCCGGGCGACGAGCGCGCCGTCCGCCTCGGCGACCAGGGACCGCAGGCTGTCGTCCCAGCCCTCGAAGTACTCCAGCAGGTTCCGCTTGGCCGCCTCGGTGTCGGTGAAGTCGACCGGGCCCGAGACCGCCCAGTCCGCGGGGGTCCGCAGGGCGGCGTAGACGTGCAGGGAGCCGTCCGGGTCACGGTGGCCGAGGAAACCCTTGCGGTCGGCGAGCGCGAACAGGAGACCGCCGCCGACCACGGCCGCGCCCTTCGGGTGCCGGGTGTCCGCGTCTTCGAGGTGCATCTCGACGAACGACAGGCCCGCGTAGACCGGGGTGGCGTCGGTGAGCAGCGGCCGCACCCTGGACCAGGCCCCGTCGGCGCCGATCAGGAGGTCCGCGGTGAAGGTGCTCCCGTCGGCGAGCGTCACCTCGTGACGTCCTCCGTCGAGGGTCCGTACGGCGGCGGCCTTGGCGCCCCAGCGGACGGTGCCCTCGGGCAGCGAGCCGAGCAGGACGTCGCGCAGGGCGCCCCGGGAGACCTCCGGGCGCTGCCCGTCCTCTCCGGAGTCCTCGCGCAGGAGCGTGCCGTCCTTGTCGACGATGCGGGTGGCCTCACCGCCGGCGTGGATGATCGCGCGGAACGCGTCGTAGAGCCCCGCCGCGCGCAGCGCGGCCTGTCCGGACTCCTCGTGCATGTCGAGCATGCCGCCCTGGGGGCGGGCGGTCGGCGAGGCGTCGAGGTCGTACACGGCGGCCTCGATGCCCTTGAGGCGCAGGACACGGGCGAGCATGAGGCCGCCGAGTCCGGCGCCGATCACGGCGATGGGGTGGTGGAGGGTCGTCATGGCTTTCTCCTTGCGCTGGGGCGGGCGTCACCGTGGGCGACGCCGCGAAGTGGTCGTGTCCGGAGGCCGGCGGCGGTCACGGGGTGTCGGACGCGGGCGGGGCGCCGGGCACGTCCGACGCTCCCGGGCGGGGTGTGTGCAGGACGCCGTTGATCAGGACCTCCAGACCCCAGTGGAGGCGGGCCTCGCCCGGTCCGGAGAGCAGGTCGGTGCCCAGTTCCGCGATGTGCGGATGCCGTTCGGCGGAGGCGCCGCGTACCGCAGCGGAGAGCGCCGCCCACTCGCCCTCGCTGTCGGCCGGGTCCTTCTCCCCCGCCGCGTGCTCCGCCGCGGTGGCGGTGGCGAACTGGAGCAGCGCGTCGATGCCCCAGGCCGCCCGGGGCCCGGGGACCCCGCCCTCGTCGAGCAGGGACAGCAGCGCCTCGACCAGGTCGAGGTAGCGCTCGCCGCAGGGGCGGGCCACCAGGGCGGACCGGGCGAGCCCCGGGTGCTCGAACAGGACCTCGGTGTAGGAGGTGAGGACTCGAACGAGCCGGTCACGCCAGTCACCGTCACCGCGGACCGGGCTCAGGTCCACCCCGGCGAGGAGGTCGTCGAGCACGGCGGCGTGCAGCTCCCCGGTGTTGCGCACGTAGACGTAGAGCGAGGCCGGGCCGGTGTCGAGTTCCTGAGCCAGGCGGCGCATGGTCACACGCTGGAGGCCTTCGGCACGCATCAGCGCGACGGCGGTCCGGACGATGCCGTCCCTGGTGAGGGCCGGCTTCGCGGGCCGTTCACGACGGCTGGGGCGGGGGGCGTGGTGTGCTGTCACTCCTCCACGGTAACGAACATGTTCGTTGCGAACAAGTTCGGCACGAACATGTTCGCCATTTTTCATGGCGTCGCATCGCAGGCGTGGCATCACACGCGTCGCATCCGCCCGTCGTGACGGCGCAGGCCGTCCTCGCGTACACAGCGCGCCGGTGAGTAGCCGTACTCATGTCCCCGCCCCGGCGCTCCCCGACCATGGGAGCACCTGAGTCAAGGAGCCCGCTCATGCCCGGATCAGCTCTCGCCCCGTCCTCCCGGCACCCGCTCACCCCGGAGCACGCCCGGCGCCGCGCGCTCCCCGCCGTGCTCGTCGGCGTGGTGGTGCTGGGCATGGCCGCCTCCGCGTGGCGTCCGCACGACCTGACGACCTGGCTGCTGGAGACGGTGTGGGTGCTCGTCGGGCTGCCGCTGGTGCTGCTGACCTGGCGCCGCTTCCCGCTGACGAACCTGCTCTGCTGTCTGCTCGCGGCGCACGCGCTGGTGCTCGCGGCGGGCGGCCACTGGACCTACGCGCAGGTACCGCCGGGCGACTGGGTGCGTGACGGACTCGGACTCGACCGCAATCCGTACGACCGGTTCGGGCACCTGATGCAGGGCTTCGTGCCGGCGGTCCTGGTGCGGGAGGTGCTCAGCCGGACGTCACCGCTGCGGGGCAGCCGGTGGCTCGCGCCGCTGACGGTGTGCGCCTGTCTCGCCTTCAGCGCGCTCTTCGAGCTGTTCGAGTGGGCGGCGGCGGTGATCGGCGGGCACGCGGCGGACGACTTCCTGGCGACGCAGGGCGATGTGTGGGACACCCAGTGGGACATGTTCTGTGCCCTGATCGGCGCGGTCGTCTCGGTGCTGGTGCTGAGCCGGCTGCACGACCGGCAGCTCGGCACGCTCCCGGCGACGGAGCGGCCCTCCAGGGCCTGACGTCCGCCGCCGGGTACGGAACGGCCTGCTACCAGCGCCCCTCGACCTGCTCCTTGATCCGTCGCTCGTACAGCTCCTCGACGGCGTCCAGCGTCGCGCGCGACAGTTCGGGGAGCTTCGCCGCCGTCGCGTTGAGACGCGCCTGCTCGGGGGAGCGCGCACCGGGGATCACCGTGGTCACCCCGGGCTGCTGCACGATCCAGCGCAGCGCCAGTTGGGCGGGCGTGTAGCCCTCGGGGGCGAGCGCGGAGAACTCGGCCGCCGCCTCCACGCCTGTGGCGAAGTCGACCCCGGAGAAGGTCTCTCCCTGGTCGAAGGCCTCGCCGTGGCGGTTGTACGTCCGGTGGTCGTCGGCCGCGAAGACGGTGTCCTTGGTGTACTTGCCGGACAGCAGACCGGAGGCGAGCGGAACCCGGGCGATGATCCCGACGCCCGCCTCCCTGGCGGCCGGGAGGACCTCCCGGAGCGGCTTCATCCGGAAGGCGTTGAGGATGATCTGCACGCTCGCCACGTTCGGGCGGGCGATCGCTGTCAGCGCCTCGGCACACGTCTCGACACTCACGCCGTACGCCGCGATCCGCTCCTCCTCGACCAGGGTGTCGAGGGCGTCGTAGACCGCGTCCGAGGAGTACACGGGCGTCGGCGGGCAGTGCAGCTGCACCAGGTCGATCCGGTCGACACCGAGGTTGCGGCGCGAACGGTCGTTCCAGGCACGGAAGTTGTCGAGGACGTAGCTCTCCGGGACCTGGTCGACGCGGCGGCCCATCTTGGTGGCGACCTCGACGTGCAGGTCCGGCCTGGCGCGCAGGAACGTCGCGATGGTCTCCTCGCTGCGCCCGTCGCCGTACACGTCGGCCGTGTCGAAGAACGTCACCCCCGACTCCGCCGCCGCCTCCAGCACGGTGAGGGCGTCCTTCTCGCTCACCTCGCCCCAGTCGGCACCCAGCTGCCAGGTGCCGAGACCGATGACCGAAGCATGCTGACCCGACCTGGGGAATTCGCGCTCGTCCATGGCGTCAGTCTGACACTTCCCCCCGGCCGGACCGGACGCTCCCACTCCGCGCGTCCCGCGCCGGTGGCGCCCTCACCCGGTGGCGGCACGTGCGTACCGCCGCCCGACCCGGCGCCAGATGGCTCGCTGGCTCCTGAGGGTGAGCGCGCCGACCACGATCAACACCGTCACGTTGATGAGGAGTTGGAGGATCGATCCGCGTGCCTCGGCCCAGCTGCCGAAGGCGGCGGAGACACTGAAGTCGGCGGCCGCGGGGATGGTGGTCACGGAGATGAAGACGCCGAGGAGCGCGCTCGTGCGCGCCTCGGTCAGCGACACGATGCCCACGATGCCGGCCAGGGTGGCGACCGCGATGGAGAAGAAGTCGGGTGTGTCGATGAGGCTGGACACGGGCCGCACCCCCTTGGCGAACGCCGTGGACTCCAGGCCGCATCCGCGGATCACCAGCGCGAAGAGGAAGGTCGCCACGATGGCCAGCAGGAACCCGGCCAGCAGCGCGGTCAGCCCCTTGCGGATCCGCGGGCCCGAACGCCGGTCGATGCCCAGCGCGACGCTGACGATGGCCCCGTACTCGGGGCCGACGACCATGGCCGCGACGATGAGGATCTGCGAGTTGGTGACGATCCCGACGGCGCCGATGAGTCCGGCGACCACGAGATAGAGGTAGAAACTCGGCGCGTAGGTGCCCTGCGCCCGGATGCGGGCCTCCACCTCCTCCCAGACCGGTGCCCTGGACAGCGCCCCCAGCGGGTGGGTCCCGGCCTCCCGCGCGGCCCGTCCCGACAGGGCCATGTCGACGGGTTCGATGACGATCGAACCCCGCTCGTCGAGGCGCAGGTCCCGCAGTTTGCGCAGCAGACCGTTCGCGCCCCCGGTCAGCACGTCGCAGGCGAGGGCGTCGCCGTCAGGGTGCCGGGCGATGCCGGGCTGCACGACGAGGTTGAGGACGCACGGGTCGGCCGCGAGGAGCGCGACCACGGCGTCGGTCAGCTCGGCGGGACTCACCATCCGTACGTGGATCATGTCCATGCGCGGACCTCCCCGGACGCGGGCGGACCGAGCAGAACCGCGGTGTCGCCTGCCCCCGGTCGGGGGGTGCGCGTCCCCGTGACCGGGTCGAGCCGTCCGTCGGGTCGCACGAGGAACAGCAGCGCGTGGCCGTCCGGGACGCCCTCGCCGGCCGGGCGGCACACGATCCGGGCGCCCGCCTCGTAGCGGCGGCCCAGTTCCGGTCTGCTCAGTCCCCGTCCGAAGAGCGTGTCGCCGGGGGTGTACGGCGCGACCACGCCGTGACTCGAGCTGGGCGGCCCGAGCCGGTGGACGAACCCGTCGACCGTGCCGCTCAGGTTCGCCGCGGCCAGCGCGTTGAAGTCGTCCTCCTCGGTGAGCAGCAGCACGCCGGTGATCCCTTCGAGTTCGGCGCCCTCGCCGGTGGCGGCGGCGAGCAGTTCACCCGACGCGAGCGGCAGCCCGGCGGCACGGATCAGATCGCGCTGCCGCTCCAGTCCCGCCCACATCAACACGTCGAGTCCCGCCGTCCGCAGGGCCCGTCCGAGGTCCACCGCCCAGGGGTCCCCGCCCACGAGCAGGGGACGGGCGCGCGCGGGCCGCAGCACGCCGAGCCGACGGGCGACGGGGTGGGCGCTCAGCCCGTACAGCGTGACCGTGGTGACGATGACCAGGAACGTGGCGGGCAGGATCTTCTGGGCTCCGCCGACGTGACCGGCGACCAGGGTGGCGGAGAAGGTCGAGGCGGTGGCCGCGGCGACGATGCCGCGGGGGGCCATCCAGCCGATGAACACCCGCTCACCGCGCGGGACGTCCGTCCCGACCGTGGACACGAACGCGACGAGCGGTCTGACCACCAGGACGAGCGCGGCGACGAGGACGAGGGTCGGCAGGACGACGTGCCGCAGGGAGGACGGTGTGACCGTGGCGGAGATGGAGATGAACAGCAGCCCGATGATCAGCGACACCAGGGTCTCCAGGAACGGGCGGCGCGCGGGGAGGTTCACGCCCGGCAGGTTGGCCAGGGCCATGCCCATCACCACCGCGGCGATGAGCCCGGTGTCGTCCCGGATCGCGTCGCAGGCGGCGGCCACTCCCACCGCGGCGGCCAACTGCACGGTGGTGCCGAGCACCTCGCCCAGGTTCAGCCGGCGCAGGAGCAGCCACAGCACTCCGGCCCCGACGGCTCCCCCGGCGAGTCCGATGGCCGAACTCGCCGCGAACTGGCCGACCTTGCCGGCCAGGCCCCTGCCGTCGTCGGCGACGACGGCGTGGAAGACGAGCGCCCCGAGGATGCCTCCGACGGCGTCGATCAGGGATCCCTCCCAGATCAGGATCCGCTGCAGCCGCTCGGTCGGGCGCACGAAGTTGAGCAGGGGGCCGACGACCGTGGGGCCCGAGACGACGAGGATCACGCCGAGCATGACGGCCGCGCTCCTCGACATGCCGAGCAGCGGCACGGCGAGCACGGCCGCGCCGGCCCAGGTGATCAGCGCGCCCAGCCAGATCAGCCGTACGACCACGCGCCGCATGTGCCCGTGCAGTCTGCGGATGTCCAGGCCCAGCCCGGCCTCGTAGAGGATCACCGCGACGGCGAGCGAGACCATCGGCGAGAAGGCTTCGCCCAGCAGGTTGTTCGGGTTGACGACGTCGGTGAGGGCGCCCGCGGCGAAGCCGACCGGCAGCAGGACGATCAGGGCGGGAATGCGGAGCCGGCTCGCCAGCAGCTGGGAGCCGACGGCCAGGACGACGATCAGTCCCAGGCCTTCCAGCACCTGATTGTCCGTCACGGCAGCCTCCTGGCCGGTCGGCTGGACCGGCGGTCGATTCCTCGGGGTCGTGGGACGGCCGGTCAGCTCTCGCCGGACGGCCGGGCGCCGCCCTCGACGTCCGCGTCGGTCTGGGCCTCGAGCAGACCGCGGGTGTCCAGGCGGTACAGCACCACCAGGGCGGGTCCCACCAGGACGGCCGCGACGGCCGTGACGATCAGCAGCCACTGCAGCGACGCCGGCGCGCCGGCAGCCTGCTGGACCGTGAGGGACGTCGGCACCAGGTAGGGCCGCTGAGCGGCGCCCCAGCCGGCGATCACCAGCGCCACGGCGGCCACCGAGGTGAAGCGGGCCCAGCCCGCGGCCCGTCCGGCGACCAGCCAGGCCGTGGCCGCCGCGGCGGCCGCCGCGAGGATGACCAGCAGCAGCCCCAGGCCGTGGGTGAGGCGGTCGTACACGTACGTGGTGTGGTCGCGGGTCTCGGCGAGTCCGATGAGGGCCAGTACGGCGACGGCGGCGAGGCTGCACCAGGCGCGGCGCCGGAAGTACACGACCATGTCGGGGGCGTCGAAGCGGTGGGCGTCCGCCGTGAGGAAGACGGCTCCGAGGAACGCGGTGGCCGCGACGGCGAGGAGCCCGGCGACGACGGAGGTCGTACTGGCCCAGACATGAGCCGAGGCCGTCGTCCCCGGGGCTGCCCTGCCCGTGGCGACCCCGCCGACCGCCGCGCCCAGGAAGAACGGGGTGAGCAGCGAGGCGAGGGCGAACACGGCCCCGAAGAACCGGCGTTGTGCCGGGCGCCGGCTGGGCTTGCGCAGGGCGAACCCGGCTCCGCGCAGCACGAGCCCGACGGCGGCGAGGGCGAGCGGCAGCCACATCGAGCTGAACACCGCCTCGAAGAAGGCGGGGAAGCCGGTCCACATGAGGACGAGGACGAAGATCAGCCAGACGTTGTTGACCTCCCAGACCGGCTCCATCGCGTGGTCGATCAGGCCGCGCGGCCGGCTCCCCCGCCGGGTGCCTCCCGCGGTCAGGTCCCAGAACCCGGCCCCGTAGTCGACGCCGCCGCCGCAGGCGTAGGCCGCTGTCGCGAGGAGCAGGATCCAGGCGGCCACCGTGGCGGTCATCGGGTGTCTCCCCGCTCAGGGCGGGACTTTGGTGGCGCGGCGCCGGCGCCCTGGGTCGCCTCGACCGTCTCCCGGCGGGGCCCGTACGGCGTGTCGAGTTCCGGGTCGTGCCCGGCCCCGGCCCCGGCCCCCGGGTCCGTACCCGCGAGCCGCCACCGCCGGCTCATCTTGAGGATGATCCCCAGGAACGCGCCGAACATGAGCACGTAGACGACCACCACGATCCCGAACATGGTCCACAGCGAGGCGGCCGGGGTGGACGTCACCGCGTCCGAGACCCGCATGTGCTGGTAGACGATCCAGGGCTGGCGGCCCACTTCGGTGGTGATCCATCCGCATTCGACGGTCACCACGCTGGCCACGCCCGCGAGCGCCGCGCAACGGAAGAACCAGACCGAGCGGGGCAGGTCGCGGCGGCGGAGCCAGCACCAGCCGTACCAGAGCGCGAGGAGGATCAGCACACTGCCGATGCCGGCCATGATGTCGAACGTCCAGTGCACGATGGTGGCCTGGGTGGGTGTGGGCCGGTCCGCGGCCGGCACCGTCGTCAGCCCGTTCACCTTGGTGCCGGGGCTTCCGCCCGCCAGGATCGAGTCCAACTGCGGGACCTTGATGCCTCCGGTGACACTGCCGTCGGAGTGGAGCCGGCCGAAGAGGTACTCGGGGACGTGGGTGTCCGTCTTCCAGACCAGTTCCGCGGCGGCGAACTTCACCGGCTGCTTCTGGTAGACCTGCCGGGTGATGTTGTCGCCGAGGAAGAACTGCACCGGGGTGAGGATCGCCGCCACGGTGAACGGCACGCAGAACCCGAGCCGGTGGTACCGGTCCCGGCGCCCCCGCAGCCAGCCGACCGCGTACACGCCTGCCACCACGTAGCCCGCCGTCAGGAACATCGCGACGACGAAGTGCCAGTACTGGGGGCCGAACATCGGGGTGAACACGGCCGAGCGGATGTCGACGTCGGTGGGCCTGCCCTGGGAGTCGAGCCGGAAGCCCTGCGGGGTGTTCATCCACGAGTTCGCGCTGATGATGCCGAAGGCTCCGAGCAGCGCGGCGAGCGGCAGCGGGGTGGCGAGCCAGAAGTGGGGCCACGCCTTGAGGCGCCGCCAGCCGTAGAGGTAGATGGCGATGAGGACGGCCTCCAGGAAGAACGCCCACGCCTCCACTCCGAATCCGAGGCCGAAGACGTCGCCCCAGGTGCCCATCATCTTCGGCCACAGCAGTCCGAACTCGAAGGACAGCACGGTGCCGGTGACGATGCCGACGGCGAACTGCACGGCCATGACCGCGGACCAGCGCCGGGCGAGCAGCAGCGCGACGGGGTCGTTCCTGCGCAGGGCCCGGTGATGCATCACGAGCGTGATGAACGGCAGGGCCACGCCGAGCGGCACGATGATGATGTGGGTGGCCAGGGTAAAAGCCATCAGCTCGCGCGCGGGGAGGAGTTGCGCGGGGCCGTCCGCCAGGAGGGTCAATGCCTTGTTCATGCTGGCCTATCGGCTGGTGACGACGGTGGGAGGTGCCGGGCCGCCGTCTCAGCCGCCGGTGGCGAAGCCGGGGAAGAGGGTCATACCGCCGTCGACGAACAGGGTGGTGCCGACCACGTAGTCCATGAGGTCGGAGGCCAGTACCGTCACCGCGGTGGCGATGTCCTCGGGGTCGCCGACCCGCCGGTAGGGGATCAGCCGGAGGAGTTCCTGCTCGGCCTCCGGGGTGTCCCAGGCGCTGCGGTTGATCGGGGTCTTGATGGCGCCGGGCGCGACCGCGTTGACGCGGATGCCCCGGGGACCGAGTTCCTGCGCGAGGGTCTGCATCAGCATCAGGACGCCACCCTTGGAGGCGGCGTAGTTCAGGTGGCCGGACCACGGGATGATCTGGTGCACCGAGCTCATGCATACGATCTTCCCGGCGGAGCGGGAGACGTCCGGCACGACGCCGCGCCGCAGGAACTCCTTGGCGGCCTCCCTGGCGCAGAGGAACTGGCCGGTGAGGTTCACGTCGATGACCTCGTGCCACTGCGCCATGGTCATCTCCGTGACCGGGGCGTCCCGTTGCAGTCCGGCGTTGGCGACCAGGATGTCGATGGTGCCGAACTCCTCCAGCGTGCGCGCGAACATGCCGACGACCTGGCCCTCGTCGGAGACGTCCGCCTCGTGCGCGAAGGCCCGTACGCCGAAGGCCTGGATCTGCCGGACGACGTCCTCGGCCGCGTCCTGTCCGGACACGTAGTTGACGACGACGTCGGCGCCCGCGCGGCCCAGCGCGATCGCCGTGGCCAGTCCGATGCCGGAGTTCGCCCCGGTCACCAGGGCCTTCTGGCCCCGTAGGAGCGGCAACGCCGCAAGCTGCCGACCGCTGTCCACGCCTGAGGTCACTGCCGTCTCCCGTTCGTCGGTTCGCCGTGGCAGGGAACCACCCCGCAGGGTGGCCGGAGAGGGCGGACTCGCCCGGCTCGGCCGTTGGGAGTAACGGGGTCCCTCCGGCGGCGCAACGGCGCGGCGTCGTGTGCGACCGTCCGCGGGGGCGTGGCGCGCTCGGGCCTCCCGATGTGATCGGCGCGTCGGTCCTGTCGCGACCGTCGGCGCGGACGCGCTTCAAGAAGTGAACCGCGGGACACGACCCCATCGCGCCCGAGGGATGAATACCCGTTGAACCGGGTCGAGTTGGCCGAACCTCGCCCCTCGGAGCCCTTCAACTCCTCGTGCACTCCTTCAATTTCGAACGGTTCCTTGTTTCATCTCTTGACGCCTCTGGTTCAGACCTTTAGGTTCACCGATCACCACGACTCCATGAATGCAATTGCTGTTCATGGACATGAACACCCCCCACCATCAGCCATCTGCGAAGGGCTGTGATCCCCCAGATGATCCATTCATCCCTCGCGCGCTCCACCGCGCTCCGACTCACCCTCTCCACCGCCGCGCTCACGCTCTCCGTCGGCGCCCTGAGCGCCACCCCGGCGGCGGCTGCCACCGGCACGATCACCGGGCTCGGCGGCAAGTGTCTCGACGTCGCCTCCGCGAGTTCGGCGAACGGCGCCGCCGTCCAGCTCTACGACTGCAACGGCACCGCCGCCCAGCAGTGGACGGTCGGCTCGGACGGCACGATCCGCGCACTCGGCAAGTGCCTCGACGTCACCGGTAACTCCACCGCCAACGGGGCGCGCCTCCAGCTGTGGGACTGCGGCGGCGGCGCGAACCAGAAGTGGACGGTCACCGCCGCCCGCGACCTCGTCAATCCGCAGTCGAACAAGTGCGCGGACGTCACCGGCAACACCTCGGCCAACGCGACCCCGGTCCAGATATGGAGCTGCACGGGCGCCGCCAACCAGAAGTGGACCGCGCCCGGCAGCGGCGGCACCGCTCCGAGCGCGCCGATGGCCGTCGCCCCGTACCTCTACAACGGCTGGGGCAGCCCGCCGAACCCGGCGACGGTGATGAACGCGACCGGGGTGAAGTGGTTCACCCTGGCCTTCGTGCTCAGCAACGGCTACTGCAATCCGCAGTGGGACGGCAGCCGCGCGCTGACCGGTGGCGTCGACCAGCAGACCGTCAACACCGTCCGCGCGAACGGCGGTGACATCATCCCGTCGTTCGGCGGCTACAGCGGCAACAAGCTGGAGAGCTCCTGCTCCAGCGCGGGCGAACTCGCCGCCGCCTACCAGAAGGTCATCAACGCCTACGGTCTCAAGGCCATCGACATCGACATCGAGGCCGACGCCTACAGCAACGGAACCGTCCAGCAGCGAACGGTCGACGCCCTCAAGACCGTGAAGGCCAACAACCCCGGCCTCAAGGTGTACGTCACCATCGGCACCGGCACGAGCGGCCCCGACACGAGCCTCATCAACCGGGCCGCGAACTCGGGCCTGAGCATCGACAGCTGGACCATCATGCCGTTCGACTTCGGCGGCGCCGGCCAGAACATGGGAACGCTCACCACGCGGGCCGCGGAAGGCCTGAAGACCGCGCTGAAGAACGCCTACGGATACAGCGACGACCAGGCGTACCGGGACATGGGCATCTCCTCCATGAACGGGATCACCGACCAGAACGAGACGGTCACCGTCGCCGACTTCCAGACGATCCTCGGCTACGCGCAGCAGCACCATCTGGCACGTCTGACCTTCTGGTCGGTCAACCGGGACCGCCCCTGCACGAGCGGGGTCGCCGACAGCTGCTCCGGCGTGGGCCAGTCGGACTGGGACTACACGCGCGTCCTCGCGAAGTACACCGGCTGATCTTCGTCACCCCCCACCAGCGCAGGAGTGCTCCCATGTCCAGATCCACCCTGTCCAGAAACAGAAGAACCTCCGGCCGGCGCCGGATACCGAGACTGCTCACGGTGACCGCCCTCGTGGCGACGACACTGTCGGGCCTCTCCGTCGCGGCGCAGGTCGACGCGGTGGCCGCGACCGGCGCGGCCGCCGGGGCCACGGCCCTGCCGACCGGCTGGGCCACCGTCGTCAATGCGGGCAGCGGCAAGTGCGTCGACGCCCGCGCCGCCGGCACGGCCGACGGAACGGCCGTCCAGCAGTACGCGTGCAACAGCAGCCAGGCGCAGCAGTGGCGCCTCACGGCCACCTCGGGCGGCTACTACCGGGTCGACAACCGCGCCGACGCGACCAAGGCCTGGGACGTCACCGGCGTCTCGGCCGCGGACGCCGCACCGGTGCAGCTGTGGACGTACAGCGGCGGCACCAACCAGCAGTGGCAGGCCGTGGCCGAGTCCGGCGGCGCCTACCACTTCGTCAACCGCAACAGCGGCAAGTGCCTCGACGTGCCGAGCGCGTCGACCGCCGACAGCGTGCAGCTCCAGCAGTACCCGTGCAACGGCTCGGCGGCTCAGTCCTTTTCCGTCAACCCGGTGGACGTCCAACAGCCGCCCGGCACACCGGACCTCGGCCCGAACGTCACCGTCTTCGACCCCTCGACGCCGGCGGCCACCGTCCAGAGCAGCCTCGACGCGGCGTTCTCACAACAGCAGACCAACCAGTTCGGCACCGCGCGCAAGGCCTTCCTCTTCAAGCCCGGCACGTACGACGCCAACGCCAACGTCGGCTTCTACACCCAGGTGGCGGGCCTCGGCCTGTCCCCCGACGACGTCTCGATCCGGGGTGCGGTGCACGCCGAGGCGGACTGGTTCCAGGGCAACGCGACCCAGAACTTCTGGCGTTCGGCGGAGAACCTGTCGGTCACCCCGACATCGGGTTCCGACCGGTGGGCGGTGTCGCAGGCGGCGCCGTACCGGCGGATGCACCTGCGGGGCAATCTCGCCCTCGACGACGGCGGCTGGTCCAGCGGCGGCTACATGGCCGACTCCAGGATCGACGGCCAGGTCAACTCCGGCTCGCAGCAACAGTGGCTGTCGCGGAACACCGAGTGGTCCAACTGGACGGGCTCGAACTGGAACATGGTGTTCGTCGGCGCGAAGAACGCTCCCGCGAACAGCTTCCCGAGCCCGCCGTACACCACGGTGAACCAGACTCCCGTCTCCCGTGAGAAGCCGTTCCTGTACGTCGACACCGCGGGTGCCTGGAAGGTGTTCGTGCCCGCGGTCCGCACCAACTCGACGGGTGTCTCCTGGGGTTCGGGGACACCGGCCGGTACGTCTCTGCCGCTCTCGGACTTCTTCGTCGTGAAGCCGGGCGCCACGGCCGCGCAGCTGAACGACGCGCTGGCCCAGGGCAAGAACCTGCTGGTCACGCCGGGCGTCTACCACCTCGACCAGACGCTCAAGGTCACCCGGCCCGACACGGTGGTGCTGGGTCTCGGCCTCGCCACCCTCATCCCCGACAACGGCATCACCGCCATGACGGTCGCCGACGTGGACGGCGTCCAGCTCGCCGGACTGCTGATCGACGCGGGCACCACCAACTCCGCGCAACTGCTGGAGATGGGGCCGAACGGTTCCTCCGCGGACCACGCCGCCGACCCCAGTTCACTGCACGACGTGTTCTTCCGCATCGGCGGCGCCGGTGTGGGCAAGGCCACCACCAGTCTGACGATCAACAGCGACGACGTCATCGGCGACCACCTGTGGCTGTGGCGCGCGGACCACGGCAGCGGAGTCGGCTGGACCAGTAACACGGCCGACACCGGGCTCGTCGTGAACGGCGACGACGTGACCATGTACGGCCTGTTCGTCGAGCACTACCAGAAGTACCAGACCATCTGGAACGGCAACGGCGGGCGCACGTACTTCTACCAGAACGAGATGCCGTACGACCCGCCCAACCAGGCGGCCTGGATGAACGGTTCGACGCAGGGCTACGCCGCCTACAAGATCGCGCCGTCCGTGACGAGCCATCAGGTGTTCGGGTTCGGCAGCTACTGCTACTTCAACGTCAACCCGTCCGTCGCCGCCGAGCACGCCATCGAGGCACCGAACAACGCCAACGTGCGCTTCAAGGACATGGTGACGGTCTCGCTGGGCGGCACGGGCACCATCCGGCACGTGGTCAACGACCGGGGCGGGCCGTCCAACTCCTCGACCAATGTCGCCAACCTCGTCAGCTATCCCTGACCCCTCCAGGAAGGACCGTCCGATGCACATCAGCAGATCCGGTCCGGCACGCGGGATCCTCGGGGTTCTCGTCCTGCTGGCGACCCTGCTCGGCCTGGCCTCCCCGCCGGCCGCGCAGGCGAACACCACGGCGGCGCCGTTCAAGGTGCTCGCCCTCTACAACGGCACCTGGGACGCGGCGCACATCAGCTTCGTCCACGAGGCCAACGACTGGTTCCCGAAGCAGGCCGCGGCGAACGGCTTCACCTACACGGCCAGCAACAACTGGGACCTGCTCAGCAACGGGGGCGTGAACGCCTACCAGGTCGTGCTGTTCCTCGACGACCTGCCGCAGACCGCGGCCCAGCGCACCGGTTTCGAGCAGTACATGCGCGGCGGCGGTGCCTGGATGGGCTTCCACGTCTCGGCCTTCACCACCGACGCGCAGAGCTGGCCCTGGTACCACAACCAGTTCCTCGGCACCGGGAACTTCCGCTCCAACACCTGGGGGCCGACCACGGCCGTCCTCAAGGTGGAGGACCGGACCCATCCCTCCACCGTGAACCTGCCGGCCACGTTCACCTCGTCGGTCAGCGAGTGGTACAGCTGGTCCAACGACCTGCGGCAGAACCCGGACATCCGGATCCTCGCCTCGATCGACCCCAGCAGCTTCCCGCTGGGCACGGACCCGAACCAGACCTGGTACAGCGGCTACTACCCGATCCTGTGGACGAACACCAACTACCGGATGCTGTACGCGAACTTCGGCCACAACGCGATGGACTACGCGACGAACACCACCCTGTCGTCGACCTTCGCGAGCGCGACCCAGAACCGGTTCCTGCTGGACGGGCTGAAGTGGCTCGGCGGCGCGGGCGGATCGGTGCCGCCGGCCGATCCGATCTCCGAGACCACCTGGTACTCCCTGGCCAACGCGGGCAACGGAACCTGCGTGGACGCGCGGGCGGCCGCCACGGCCAACGGAACCGCGATCCAGCAGTACGCCTGCAACGGCACGCAGGCGCAGCAGTTCCAGTTCCGCTCGACGGACAGCGGCTACACGCGGATCACCATCCGTCCGAATCCGCAGCAGGTCGTCGACGTGACCGACCGGTCCACGGCCGACAACGCGGCGCTCCAGCTGTGGAGTTGGTCGAGCGGCCAGAACCAGCAGTGGCAGCCGGTGAAGGAGAGCGACGGTCGCTACCACTTCACCGCCCGGCACAGCGGCAAGTGTCTGACCGCCGCGGGTTCGGCGACGAACAGTGTGCAGCTCACCCAGCGGGCCTGTGACGGCTCGGCGGCGCAGAGTTTCGCGCTCACCGCACAGCCCTGACCGGCCTCGGTCACTCAGGTGCCCCCGTCGCGTGCGCGCGGCGGGGGCACCTGTGCGTCCTCGGTCAGCGCGCCAGCCGGGCCAGTTCGGTGCCGGCGAGCAGGAAGGCGCCGACGCCGAAGTCCGCGGTGCTGTCGTACGTGACGGGCTGACTGGACTCCGGGCGGTCGCCGACGCCCTGCACGTAGCCCAGGAAGCCGTCGGGATGCACGGCGGTGGCCACGAGGCCGTTCCACGCGCGGGCGGCCACCGGGAGGTGGACCGACCGGTCGACGAGACCGGCGGCGACCGCGTACGCGGTGCCGTACAGGAAGAAGGACGTGCCGCTGGTCTCGGCGCCGGGCAGGTGGGCCGGATCGGCGAGGTTGACGTTCCAGAAGCCGTCCGCGCGCTGCACCCCGGCGACAGCCCGCACCAGGCGGGTGAGCGTGTCGCGGTACTCGGCGGTGTGGGCTTCGGTGGAGGGCAGCGCCTTGAGCGTCTTGACGTGGCCGCCGGCCACCCAGCCGTTCCCGCGGGACCAGACGACAGGCTTGCCGGAGGGCGAGACGACACCGCCGGGCAGAAAGCGTTTGTCGCGGTACCAGAGACCGCTCGTGGCGCCGTACAGACCGGGGCCGCCCTCGGCCCGTTTGGTGTGGTCGTAGAGGGAGTACAGCTTCTGCCAGTACCGCGGTTCCGCGCGCAGGGCGCCGATGCGGGCGGAGGGCGGCATGGCCATGTGGAGGGCGTCGTCCCACCACCAGTCGTCGTTCTTGTCGGGCTGGTCCTCGAAGACCATCCGGTGCAACGACGTCTCGATCGCGGTGAGTTTGCGTTCCTCGGGCTCGCGCTCGTAGAGGTCGAGGTAGGCCTGCCCCGCGCAGTGGTTGTCGGCATGGCGTGTGGTCACGCCGCCGCTGAGGCCGTACGCGTGCTCCTCCGCCCAGCTCCGGGCGTAGGTGAGGTAGCGGGAGCTGCCCGTCAGCCCCTGCAGGGCGAGCAGTCCGCTGAAGAAGGTGGCGTTGGCCCAGCCGTTGTCGCCGGGGTCGGTGTGGGCGCCGATCCACCGGTCGGCCACGCGGCGCAGGACGGCGGTGATGGCGGCCCGTGACGGCAGGATCGGTGCCGCGGCCCGTGGGGAGCCCTGCGCGGTGCCGGAGAGGGTGGGGAGGAGAGCCGCGGAGGCCGTGAGAGCGGCCGCGCCGGAGAGCAGGCGTCGTCTGTCCATGTGAACAACTCCTACGGATGGGGACTCCCATCCTCAACTCCCGTCACCTCGACTGTCCATGACCGGACGTCAACTTGTCGTGAAGTGCCGGTTGTTCAGAGGAGCGAACGTGCTTCGCTCACGGAAATCGCGCTCGCCCGTGCGGTCGGTGCGGATTCCTGGCGCGGACGGGCGGTGGCGGCACTGCGGGCGGTGCCCCTCCTGGGGCACCGCCCGTATCGCCGCCGCGGGATGGCGGCCGGGGGCCGCCGCGCCGCGTCACACCTTGCGCCACCGTGCCATCGCGAAGGAGAACACGCCGAACAGGATCAGGCCCACGGCGATGAGCGCCAGCAGCCAGGGACCCATCGGGGTGCCCGCGAAGGAACGGAGCGTGTCGTCCATCCCCTTGGCCTTGTCGGGCTCGTACTCGACCGCGGCCCGCACGGCGAACACACCCGCCGCGGCGAACACGGCGCCCCGCGCGGTTCCGCCTCCCACGCCCGTCACGTCGACGACCTGACGGACCCTCCTCGACATCTCGCCGAGCTTCAGGTGCTTGTGGTACTTGCGCATGATGGCCCGTACGGCGATCCACACGCCGGCCGCGACCAGCCCGAGGCCCACGGCGCCGACGATCCACTGGCCGCCGGGGAGACCGAGCGCCTTGGCCGTGACGTCGCGGGACTTCTTGTCGCCGGCTCCGCTGCCGCGCGAACCGGCCGCGAAGGAGAGCACCGAGTAGGCGACGAACCCGTAGAAGACACAACGTCCGGCCGCCATCAGGCGCTTGGCCGGCTTGCCGCCGTCCTCGCCGGCGGAGCCGAACACCGCCTCGGACAGCCGCCACAGCGCCATGCCGACGACTCCGACACCGAGGGCCCACAACAGCACGGCGCCGAAGGGCTTCGAGGCGATCTCCTGCAGGGCGCCGCCACGGTCCGCCTGGTGCCCGCTGCCGCCGAAGGCTATGCGCAGGGCGAGGACGCCGACCAGGGCGTAGATCACGCCGCGCGCGGTCAGTCCCGCCCGGGCCGCACCTTCGCGTGCCGTTCCGGTGGCCGCCCGGCGGGCGCCGACCTGGCCCTCACGGGCCACCGCTCCGGCGTTCACGCGGACACCGCCTCGTACGTCGCGCTCGTGTCCAGCAGCACCTTCATCACACCCTCCATGTCACCGGTCGCCGCGCCCGACTCCTGCGGGGCGAAGGCGGCACCGGAGGCGTCCCACCGACGTCGCGTCGCGAGGTGGCCTCCCCGTGCCTCCACCGTCGGTTGCCCCGAAAGTTCCCCGGCAGACGCCGTTTTCCGTCCGGGATCATCGCCGCGCCGAACCGTCCGGTCCACATCGGCGTGCGGACGGGCACGGCCCGCGCGATCCGGTGACCGTCTCCCGACGACGGCCCGCCGAGGGGCGGAGCAGGCCCCACGCGCACCGCCGCCCGCCCAGGCCAACACGGTCCGTGAGCTATGTTGAGGTCTCGTGGGAGACGAAGGAGGCGCACCGGTGCCATCGCCGCAGCAGGCACGCGCACAGGCATCCGCGATCACCTCGGGCCGCACGGCACCCGAGGCGGGCGCGGCTCCCATGTCCCAGCTCAGGGAGCTGTTCGACGGTCCCCGGCTCTCCCCCGGCCAGCGCCGGATCGCCCAGTACCTGATCGAGCACATCACCGAGGCGGCGTTCCTTTCGATCACCGATCTCGCCGAGCGGGTGGGTGTGAGCCAGCCTTCGGTGACCCGTTTCGCGGCGGCGGTGGGCTTCAGCGGTTACCCCGCGCTACGGGAGCGGCTCCAGTCGATCGCGCTCAGCGCCCTGGGCAGCACGCCGGGCACTCCGGCCGAGGTCACCAGCAACGAACTGCAGGCCGCGGTGGACGCCGAGATCGAGAACCTGGAGAACCTGCGGCGGGACTTCGCCGACCCCGACGAGGTGATCCGCGTCGGCCGGGCGCTGTCGGAGTCGACCCCCCTGACCGTCCTCGGGCTGCGGATCTCCGTCTCGCTCGCCGAGTACTTCACGTACGCCGCGCGCCGTATCCACCCGGACGTCCGGGTGGTGACGCGCGGCGGCTCGGTCGCCTACGACGCGCTGCTCCAGTCGCGGGAGGCCGGCGGCACCTGGGTGCTGGCCTTCGGGATGCCCCGGCACGCGCACGAGACGCTCACGGCCATGCGGGTCGCGCGCAGCGCCGGCCTCCAGGTGGCGCTGATCACCGACCTGGGGCTCGGACAGCTGGCCGACGAGGCGGACGTCACCTTCGCCACCGGGACCGGCTCGCGGCTCGTCTTCGACTCCTACGCGGCGCCCGTGGTGCTGTCGGCCGCCCTGCTCCAGGCCATGACCGACGCGGATCCGGAGCGGACCCAGGGGCGCCTGGAGGAGTACGAGCAGATCGCCGAGCAGCACCAGTTCTTCCTCAGGGACTGACCGCATCGGCCCCTGGCCGCCCTTCCCGTACCGGCTGTCACCACGGCATCACGGGATCAATCACATCAAAGCGTGCATGAATGTTTTCATGTCCTTGCGCATCCGGCGGTATATATAAATACTTCTTGCGGATCGTGACCCGGAGGCCTCCAGGTCACGACCCTGACCACCCGGGGCCCACCGCTCCTACCCGCATCGGGTCCCGGGTGTTCGAGCGGGACTCGCCCCGGCGAGACCCGTGGTGGCGGCCCCGGTCATCCCCTATGCCGGGGCCGCCCCAGAGTCCCCCGCCGACGTAACCCGGAAGCGATGAACATGGCCCTGACGTATTCACCGATCACCTCGGACTGGCCGTGCCAGGTCAAGACACCCGGCAGTTTCGACTGGGAGCGATCGGCGGTGAAGTGGCTGCGCGAGCTGGTGCCGAGCCGCTATGCCAGCTATCCCGTCCTGCACAAGCATCCCGTGCTGCTCGCCCGCCACGCACAGCTCCAGGTGCAGCAGGAGATACGGGTCGCGCGCACCGCCCTGCAGACCGCCCGTTCCGAGCTGCCCGGCCTCGGTCTGCACGAGGGCGTCATCGAGCACACGATCAAGCTGTACGCCGCCGAGCTGATGCAGCTCCAGCACATCGCCCGGAGCATCCGCACCGTGTCGCAGGCCCTGGTGGACCACCCCCACCCGCGGCACTGAGCCCCCGCCGAGAAACGGGGAGCGTCGTACGGATGGCCGAACCGGGTGCGATAGCCGGGGCGCGAGCGGGCACACGGAAGGCAGTCACATCCCGACGAGAGCCCTGGACGGACGCATGGATACGACCTCATGGACCGTGGTCATCATCGTCGCGGTCCTCGCGGCCGCCCTGCTCGGCGTGGCACTGGTCCTGCTGGGCCGCCTCGTCCGCACCCGACGCGATCTGCGGCGGGCCGGACTGCCGACGGGGTCCAAGTGGGTGTTCTGGGGCGCCGTCCTCTATCTGGTGCTGCCGACCGACCTGGTACCCGACCCCGTCTACCTGGACGACATCGGCGTCATGCTGCTGGCCCTGCGCTCGATGCGCTCGGCCGCCGCGCCCGTCGACCCTCTCGCCGAGCGCGGGAACCCGAAGGATCGGGCGGTCCGTTGAGCGTCTGACGGCCCGCGCCGCACCTCCTCCGGGCGGGCGGCGCGGATCATCCGACCGACGGGCGGTGGCATGAGCGAGCTGGTTCCCGGGGGCAACACCCCCTTGCCGGGCGGTGCCCTGACGCTCAGGGTGCCGGGCCCCTTCGACGTGTCCGCGCTCGTCACCGACGCCGACGGCCAGGTCCGTGGCGACGGGGACTTCGTGTTCTACAACCAGACGTCCGCGCCCGGTGTCCGGCTCGACGGCGACCGTCTCACCGTGGACCCGGCGCGGCTGCGGCCGGGAGCGGACCGTGTCACCGTCGTCGTCAGTCCGGCCGATCCCGGGACACCCCTCGGGCGCCTGCCCTCCCCCGCCCTGCTGGTCAGCGCGTCGGACGGCCGCGCCGTCGCCCGCTTCACCCCTCCCCGGCCCCAGGCGGAGACGGTACTGCTGCTCGCCGAGCTGTACCGGCGTGGCACGGCGTGGAAGCTCCGCGCCCTCGGCCAGGGGTACGCGGACGGCCTGGCCGGTGTCGCACGGGACTTCGGCATCGAGGTGACCGAGGACGCCGTTCCCCCCGCCGCGCCGACGAGCACTCCGCCTGCCCCGGGACCGGGCGCAGGACAGGGCGTGGCTCCGGTCGGCCGGACCCCGACCCTCCTGGATCTCGGAGCGATCGGCGCGGGCGCCGGTTTCGGCCGGACGTCCGGCGACAGCACCGGCACCCGCGCTTTCCTGGAGGCCGCGAACTCCGCGCGCGCGGCGGCCGGTTCCCCGCCCGTCGCCCCCGACGCCCGGCTCATGTCGGCCGCGCGGGCCCACGCCGCCGGCATGGCGGCCGGCGGCCTGCTCAGTGCGGAGAGCCCGGACGGCGTCTCCGTCTACCAGCGCGTCGTCTCGTCCGGATACACCTACCTGACCATCGGCGAGCACCTGGTCTCCGGGCCGCGCACCGAGCGCGAGTTCGTGGAGTACTGCCTGTCCTCCGAGCGGTCCCGGGGCACTCTGTGCGATCCCGGGTTCGAGGAGGCCGGCCTGGCCCATGTCGCCGACACCCGCTCGGGCGACCTCTACTGGACCGCCCTGTGGGCACGGCCGTTCAGCCCCACGGGCCTGGAGCGCACGGCTTGGGAGGTCATCGCGCTCACCAACACCGAGCGCACCGCGCACGGCCTGCCGCCCCTCTCCCCCGACGCCCCGCTCACGGTGGCCGCCCAGGGCCACAGCGCCGACATGGTGGCCCGCGACTTCTACGCGCACACCTCCCCGGAGGGCCGCCACCCCTGGGACCGGGCCGCCGCCGCGGGCTCCGGCCGGCGCACCATCGGGGAGAACATCGCCTGCGGCCAGCGCTCCCCCGCCGAGGTGGTCCTCGGCTGGATGAACAGCCCCGGCCATCGCGTCAACATCCTCAAGCGCGACTTCACCCACATAGGCATCGGCCTCGCCGGCGGCGGTCGGGCGGGGACGTACTGGACGCAGCTCTTCGGCGGCTGATCCACTGTCAGCCGCGGTGCGCCCCCTCACGGGCGACCGCCGGCACGGCACGCGTCGGCCGCCGGTCACCCGTCCCCGACCGGCTGCTTTCCGCCAATCCACCGATTCCCGTCCACCGATTCCGGTTCACCGGCGGGCAATGCGGCCCCGGCGCGTCTTCAGCGCGTACAGATGGGGGCGACACCCGCATCCGCGGCACGGTCCGGGCCGGTACGGCGAACCGGCAGACGGCACAGGGGAGAAGAATCAGATGGTCTCAGGAACGGTGGGTACGGGCACGGCGTTGGGCGCGGTTCTGGTGTCCCTGCTGGTGGCCCCGGCCCAGGCCGTGACACCGGCGGACACGGACGGCACGGGCGCCCGGGCGGTCACGACGGCCGCGGCGGCGCCCGACGACGCGGGGCTGCGCGCCATCCTGCGCACGGCACGCACGCAGGGCGCCCCCGGGGCGATGGCGAGAATCGACGACAACGGCACGGTGCACCGGCTGGTCGAAGGAGTGGCCGACCGGGCCACCCGGCGGACGATCAGCACGAACGACCGCTTCCGCGTCGGCAGCATCACCAAGACCTTCTCGGCCGTCGTACTCCTCCAACTGGTCGACGAGGGCAAGCTGAAGCTCGACACGTCGGTCAACAGCTACCTGCCGGGGCTGCTGCCCGACAACCGCATCACCGTGCGGCACATCCTGAGCCACCGAAGCGGTCTGTACGACTACACGAACGACCTGTTCGCGCGGACGGTCCCCGGTTTCGAAGCCGTCCGCACCAAGGTGTTCAGCTACCGGGACCTGGTCAAGCTGTCCCTCAAGAAGGCCCGCACGAACGCCCCCGGTGCCGCCTACTCGTACTCGAACACCAACTTCGTCGTCGCCGGCCTGCTGATCGAGAAGCTCACCGGGCACGGTGTCGGTGCCGAGTACAAGAAGCGGATCTTCACCCCGCTGAACCTCGCCGACACCGTCTACGTCCATCCCGGCGCCACGATCCCGGGCCGCCACGCCAACGGCTACCTCACGCCCGACGCCGCCGGCGCCGCACTGGTCGACTCCACCCGGCAGACCGCCTCCTGGGCGCAGAGCGCGGGCGCCATCATCTCCACGCCGCACGACCTGGACGTGTTCCTCTCCGCCCTGCTGCGCGGCAGGCTCATGTCCGCCGCCCAGCTGACGGAGATGAAGAAGTGGACGCAGGTCAACAGCAACACGGCCTACGGCCTCGGGCTGCGCCGCCGTGACCTGTCGTGCGGGATCTCCGTGTACGGCCACACCGGCACCGTGCAGGGCTACTACTCGTACGCGTTCACCACGAAGGACGGCAAGCGCAGCCTCACCGCGCTCGCCAACACCTCCAACAACACCAAGGTGCTGAACACCATGTACCGCACCCTGGAACCGGCGTTCTGCGGCAAGGCCGCCGTCACGTCAGCCCTGCGGGGCGCCACGCGGGCCGCAGCGCCCGGCACGGCACCCCTGGAGCGGCACGAGGACATCGCGCCCGGCATCACCCGCCACTGAGTGCGCCGGCCCCCTCCGCGGCCTCGTCCCGCCCCTGGCTGTTCGGCCGCCGGTGGGCGGGCTGGTCCGGGGCGGGGCGCGACCGTTGCGCCGGGATCGGCAGGCTGTGGGGCTTGTCGGCGTCGACGGTGAACGGCTCCCGGTAGTGGTGGATCTCCAGGGGCTCCCCGCTCGCGAGCGTGTACGTGGCCACGTCCTGATGGATCTCCACGCGCAGCCGGCGGCCGAGGAGTTCCAGGGAGAACGCCAGACGGCTGAACCGCTCGGGCAGCCGGGGCGCGAACTCCAGGGTGTCGCCGTGATGGCGCAGCCCGCCGAACCCGGCGACCAGCGCCATCCAGGTCCCGGCGAGCGAGGCGATGTGCAGCCCGTCGCGGGTGTTGTGCTCCAGGTCCTCCAGATCCATCAGCGCGGCCTCGACCAAGTAGTCGTAGGCGAGCCCCGGGTGACCCGTCTCGGCGGCGATCACCGCCTGGCAGCAGGCGGACAGGGAGGAGTCCCGGACGGTGAGGGGCTCGTAGTAGGCGAAGTTGCGGACCTTGTGCTCGTCGTCGAAGTACGGGCTGCACTTGTACATGGCGAGCACCAGGTCGGCCTGTTTGACGACCTGCTTGCGGTAGATGTCGAAGTACGGGAAGTGCAGCATCAGCGGGTACTGGTCGGGCCGCGTGGCGGCGAAGTCCCAGCGCTGGTAGCGGGTGAAGCCCGCGCTCTGCTCGTGGACGCCGAGTTCGTCGTTGTACGGGATGTGCATCGCGTCGGCGGCGTCGCGCCAGGCGGTGCTCTCCTCCTCGTCGACGCCGAGTTCGGCGGCGCGGCGCGGGTGCCGCTCGACGACGTCCGCGGCGGCGAGGAGGTTCGCGCGGGCCATGAGGTTGGTGTACGTGTTGTCGTTCGCGACGGCGCTGTACTCGTCGGGGCCCGTCACCCCGTCGATGTGGAACCGGCCCTGGTGGTCGTGGTGGCCGAGCGAGCGCCACAGTCGTGCCGTCTCGGTCAGCAGCTCGACCCCGGTGTCGCGTTCGAAGTGCGTGTCACCGGTGGTGGCCGTGTACCGGACGACGGCGTCGGCGATGTCGGCGTTCACGTGGAACGCGGCGGTGCCGGCCGGCCAGTACGCGGAGCCCTCCGGGCCCGCTATGGTCCGCCAGGGGAACGCGGCGCCCCGCAGGCCGAGTTGGGCGGCCCGCTCGCGTGCGGCGGACAGGGTGCTCTGGCGCCAGCGCAGTGCCTCGGCGACGGCGTCGGGCGAGGTGTAGGTGAGCAGGGGCAGCACGAACGTCTCGGTGTCCCAGAAGGCGTGGCC
This sequence comes from Streptomyces sp. NPDC102279, assembly GCF_044766365.1. Lineage (NCBI taxonomy): Bacteria > Bacillati > Actinomycetota > Actinomycetes > Kitasatosporales > Streptomycetaceae > Streptomyces > Streptomyces sp. NPDC102279. Next base: position 315,315 of record NZ_JBIWLU010000002.1, read on the forward strand.
GTCGTACCCGGACCCGGTCAGTCCCTTGGCGGGGATGGCGCGCCGTTCGGCGCGGGCGCCCGCCTGCAGGACGTGGAAGAGGGCGAAGCGGACGGCCTGCTGGATCTCCTCGTCGCCGTCCACCTCGACGTCGGCGCGTGCCCAGAAGTCGTCCAGGAAGGCGCGCTGTTCGTCGACGAGTCCCTGCCATCCGTCGTGCTGGGCGGCGGCGAGCGCGGCGTCGACCTGGTCGCTCACGGCGGGCAGGGAGCGGTTGCCCGACCAGCCGTGGGCGACGAGCTTCTCGACGCGCAGGGTCTGACCCGGTTCCAGGACGGAGGTGACCGTGAGGCGGGCGAGGTCGTCGCTGCTCTCGCTGGTCATGGTGGTCCGGTCGGGCCCCTTGACCGCGTGGTCGGCCGCCGCGGCGACGCGCAGGGCGCTGTGCCGGGTGCGGTGCACGAGGCGCAGCCTGCGGCCCGTCGCGAAGTGCTCCTCGGACTCCAGCGGCGACTCCAGCGCGACCGCGGCGCGCGGGTCCCCGGAGCGGCCGGGCAACTGCTCGTTGGCCACCAGCTCGGACTGCACGACCACCCGGGTCCGGCTGTCGAGGGGCTCCACCTCGTAGGCGACGGCGGCGATCGCCCGCTGGGTGAAGGACACGAGCCGGGTGGAGCGCACCCGGACCGTGGAACCGGCCGGTGACGTCCACTCGCAGGTGCGGGTGAGCAGACCGCTGCGCAGATCGAGGACGCGCTCGTGGGACCGCAGCTGCCCGTACCGCAGGTCGAACGGCTCATCGTCCACGAGCAGCCGGATCAGCTTGCCGTTGGTGACGTTGATGACGGTCTGCCCGGACTCCGGATAGCCGTAGCCCGCCTCGGCGTAGGGCAGCGGATGCACTTCGTGGACGCCGTTGAGGTAGGACCCGGGCAGGCCGTGGGGTTCGCCCTCGTCGAGGTTTCCGCGCCAGCCGACGTGGCCGTTGGACAGGGCGAACACGGACTCGCTCTGCGGCAGCAGCCGCAGGTGCAGTTCGCTCTCGCGCAGGGTCCAGGGCTCGACGCCGTACGACGTGTGGGTGATCACGCCTTCTCCGTCAGTTCGGCCAGATCCTGTACGACGATGTCGGCGCCGTGGTCGCGCAGCGCGTCGCCCTGTCCGACCCGGTCGACACCGACGACGTACCCGAAGTGGCCCGAGCGGCCGGCGTCCATGCCGGCCAGCGCGTCCTCGAAGACGGCGGCAGCGGAGGGGTCGGCCCCGAGGTCGTGGGCCGCGGCCAGGAACGTGTCCGGGCGTGGCTTGCCCGGCAGTCGCCGCTCGGCGGCGACGACACCGTCGATCCGTACGTCGAACAGGTCCTCGGCGCCCACCGAGCTCAGGATGTCCTGGCAGTTGGCGCTGGAGGAGACGACCGCGGTGCGCAGACCGCGAGCCCGGACGGCCTCGATGTAGCGGAGCGTGCCGTCGTAGGCCTCGACCCCGTCGGTGCGGATCATGTCGAGCAGCAGGTCGTTCTTGCGGTTGCCCAGCCCGTGGACGGTGACGCGGTCCGGCGGGTCGTCCGGGGTGCCCTCGGGGATCTCGATGTCGCGCGAGGAGAGGAAGGTGCGCACGCCGTCGGCGCGCTGCAGCCCGTCCACGTACTCCGCGTAGTCGTGGTCCTTGTCGAAGGGCCGGAAGTCCTCTCCGTCACGGTCGCGCAGGAAGTCGTCGAACGTCCGCTTCCAGGCGGCCGCGTGGACCACGGCGGTCTTGGTGATGACGCCGTCGAGGTCGAAGAGGCAGACCAGGATCTGTTTCGGCAGGCCGAGCTCAGTCATACCGACAGTGTTCCCCCCGTTGCGTCGTCCAGCGGGTGTCGAGCGCCACACAACTCGGTGTCGGCTTCACGGCGCGTCCGCGACAGCGGTCACGGAGTGTCGTGCGGGAACGAGTGGTGTTCGTGGGCGACGCTCCAACGCCCCTGTTCCTTGCGGAGTCCGACGGTCAGGCGCAGCCGTACGGCGGGCTTCTCCGCGAAGTCCTGCGGTGTGCCGCAGAGCAGCAGGGCGTGCGCGTACGCCACGTCGGCGCCGGCGACGACGTCGAGGGACTCGATGGTGAACGACGCCCCCTGAGCCTGCCAGGTGAAGAACGGCGGCCAGGTCTCCCGGTAGGCGTCGAGGCCGCGGACGCCGTCGTAGGGCGGCGGCACGTCGTACATGACGATGTCCGGCGCGTGGTCGGTGAGGACGCCGTCGAGGTCGCCCTCGTGGACGGCGGCGGCCCAGCGTTCGATGAGGGCGCGGATCTGCTGTTCGTCCTGGTTCACGGTGCATCCCTGCCCCGTCCGGCACGGGACGTCACCCGTCTCCCCCGAGGCCGATACTGGAGGGCATGGACTTCGTCTCCCTCGGCCCCCTGTCGGGGCGCGCATGACCTTCGACGACCTGGTGGAGCGGGCCGCCTCGCTGGTACGGCCCGGCAGGCGCGCCCTCCTCGGCATCGCGGGCGGTCCCGGCTCGGGCAAGTCGACGCTCGCGGAGCGGCTGGTCCGGCGGCTCGACGCGACGGGGGCCTTCGGGGTCGCCCACGTGCCGATGGACGGGTTCCATCTCGCGGACGCGGAGCTCGACCGGCTCGGCCGGCGGGACCGGAAGGGCGCGCCGGACACGTTCGACGCGGCCGGGTACGCGGCGCTGCTGCGCCGGCTGCGCGAGGACGAGGATGCCCTGGTGTACGCGCCCGGCTTCGAGCGCGTTCTCGAACAGCCCCTGGCCGGTGCCGTTCCGGTCCCCCGCTCCGCCCGGCTGATCGTCACCGAGGGCAACTACCTGCTGCTCCGGGACAGGGCCTGGGCCCGGGCACGCGAGCAGCTCGACGAGGTGTGGTTCTGCGAGCTGGAGGACGCCGAGCGTGTCCGGCGACTGGTGGCGCGCCACGAGGAGTTCGGCAAGGACCACGACACGGCGGTGGCGTGGGTGCTGGGCCCCGATCAGCGCAACGCCGAACTGATCGCCGCGACACGGGATCGCGCCGACCTGATCGTGGACACGACGGCGGTGGGACGGTCCCGCGCGCGGGAGGGGCCGTGGTCGCGGGCGGAGGGGGAAAGCGGCGTCGCACGGTGACGGACACGCCGCCCGCGCGGGGCGATGTCACACCCGGCCTCCGCCGCCCCTCCTGAGGAAGGACACACCCCTCACAGGAGGTTCCATGAAGGTGATCGAACTGTCCGCGGGCACGGTCGAGTACGAGGACAGCGAAGGGTCCGGACCCGTGCTGGTCCTGCTGCACGGACTGCTGATGGACTCCTCGTTGTGGGACGGGACGGTCGCGGAGCTGTCGGCGGATCACCGGTGCGTCGTGCCGACCCTGCCGATGGGCGCGCACCGCAGGGCGATGCGGGAAGGTACCGACCTGTCGCTGCCGGGGGTGGCGGCGTTGGTGGCCGAGTTCCTGGAGCGTCTCGGACTGCGGGACGTCGTGCTCGTCGGCAACGACACCGGCGGGGCCCTCGTCCAGCTGCTGCTGGGTGACGGCGGGGACCGGATCGGCCGGGCCGTCCTCGTCTCGTGCGACGCGTTCGACAACTTCCCGCCGGGTCTGACGGGCCGCACTCTCGTGCTCTCCGGCAGGCTTCCGCCCCGGGCCTTCGGTCTGTTCGTGCGGCAGATGCGGCTGCGCGCCCTGCGCCGGCTGCCGGTGGCCTTCGGTCGGCTGACCAAGCGGGGGGACGACACCACCGCCCGGTGGATCGGCCCGGTGCTGCGACAGCCCGAGATCCGCCGGGACGCCGTACGGGTGCTGCGCGCGGCCGGAGCCGACACCGGGCTGCTGGTGCGCGCGGCCGAGCGCCTCCCCGGATTCGAACGCCCGGTGCTCGTGATCTGGGCGGCCGACGACCGGGTGATGCCTCCCGAACACGGCCGTCGTCTGGCGGCGCTCCTGCCGTACGGCGAGCTGGTCGAGGTCGCGGACAGCTACACCCTCGTCCCGCTGGACCAGCCGCGGGAACTCGCCCGGCTGCTCCGGGGGTTCGCACGTGCGCAGGGAACGTCCGAGACGAACGGCGCGGACGCGGCGAGGTGAGGACGCTCACGGCGGCGGCGTCCGGGACTCCAGGTCGGCCCGCGTGTCGTCGCCGTAGACGCCGGACTCGTCGCCGCGGATGCCGTACCAGAGCTGGAAGCGGGCCACCGCGTCGGCGAGCGGGGCGTCGAAGGTGCCGTCGGTGCTGCCGTCGTCGTACACGTTCGGGATCCGGAGCAGGCGTTGCTGGAGTGCCGTCACCTCCGGTCCGCTGTCGCCCTGTCGGAGCGTCCCCGCGCCGTCGGGGTCCGCCGCGCCGGAGGCGGCGCGGCCCGCGGGTGCCGTCGAGGACCGGGCGCCGGCTCCGGTCCGGGACGTGTCGTCGTTGTAGGCGCCCGACAGCAGGAGCGCGAGGGCGAACCCGGTCAGGGCCGCCGCGGAGACACCGACCACGAGGGCGGTGCGGCGTCGGGTCCGGCCGCCGGTCCGCGTCCTCGCAGCAGGGACCGGCGACAGCTCCTCGGTGTCGTCGTCCGCGGCGGGCGGCAGGGTGCGGCGTGCCGGCACGGGGACCGACTCGTAGCCCTCGTCGGCGTCGCGCCCTTCGTCGTCCTCGCGCACCTGCCGGACCAGTTCCGCCAGGGCCTCGGTGCGGCGGCGGCGCTGGATGTGGGTGGGTTCGATGGCGGAGCGGCCGGTGGATCGCCCGCGTTCGAGTGGTGTCGGCACACTGCTCCCCTTCCGTGCGCGTGGTCTGGGGCCGTCTGCGGGGAGTGATACGCGAGTGCGGGACGCAGCGTTCAGCCGGGCGGAAACACTCGCCACAGCAAACGATCGATACGTTCAATTCGGTAAGGGTTGTTGAGCGTTTGAACGTAGGCATGCTAGAAACCGCCGTCATGACGACTCGTTGGTCACGCCGTGGTTTTCTCGCCGCAAGCAGCGGCACCGCTCTCGCGCTCGGGGCGCACAGCGCCGCCGAGGCCGCACCCGCCGCTTCCGCCGCGAGATCCGGTTCCCCGGCGAGGGCGGAGGCCGCCGACGAGTTCGCGACGCTGCGCGCCAAGTGGCGCACCCTGATCCTGGGCGAGGGGTTCAGCCCGACCGCCGAGCCGTTCAGGAGCCGGCTCGCCGACCTCGGCACCACGGCGGGCGGACTGCGGTCCACGATGGCACCGGCCACCGGATCGCTCTGGCCCGACCTGGTCTACGCCGACCCGGACCCCGACACCGACCAGGAGTCGTACGGCTTCTCCGGCAACCTGAACACCAGCTACACCCGGCTCGCCACGCTCGCGCAGGCCTACTCCCAGCAGGGCACCGGGCTGACCGGCGACAGCACGCTGCGCGACGCGATCCTCACCGGCCTCGACCACCTCCACGACGAGGCCTACAACGCGACCCAGGCCCGCTACGGCAACTGGTACAGCTGGCAGATCGGCGCACCGCAGGCGCTGCTCGACGTGTGCGTGCTGATGTACGACCAGCTGTCGGCCGCGCGGATTAGCGGGTACCTCGCCGCCGTGGACCACTTCGTGCCGGACTCCGCGGTCGCCGCGTACACGGGGACGAGCACCGGCGCCAACCGGGTCGACCTGTGCCGAGTGCTGGCCCTGCGCGGGGTCGTCGGGGCCGACGCCGCGAAGATCGCGCTGGCCCGGGACGCCCTCTCCCCCGTCTTCCCGTACGTGAGTTCCGGGGACGGGCTGTACACGGACGGCTCGTTCATCCAGCACACCACCGTCCCCTACACCGGGTCGTACGGTTCGGTGATGCTCGGCGGACTCGGAATGCTGTTCGCCCTGCTGGCGGGGTCCACGTGGGCGGTCACCGACGCGGGCCGGCAGATCGTGTTCGACGCGGTGGAGAAGGCGTGGGCGCCGTTCCTCTACAACGGCCTGGTGATGGACGGCGTGTCGGGCCGGGCCATCAGCCGCGGGGTGTCCGCCTCGGACGCGCAGCACGTCCAGCAGGACGACCATCTGCGCGGCCACCCGATCCTCGCCTCGATCGTGCTGCTCGGGCAGGGCGCGAGCAGCACGGAGAACGCGCTCTGGCGCGGACTGGTGAAGGGCTGGATGCAGCGCGAGTACTACAGCCCGCCCCTGAGCAACCCCGCCCTCGGCCTGACAAGTCTCGCCCGGCTCAAGGGCGTTCAGGACGACACCTCGGTGTCGGCGATCGCCGAGCCGACCGGGCACCGCCTGTTCACCAACATGGCCCGGGCCACCCACCGCCGACCCGGCTGGGCCGCGTCGATCAGCATGGCCGACCGCCGGATCACCTACTACGAGACGGGCAACGGCGAGAACCTGCGCGGCTGGCACACGGGTTCCGGGATGCTCTACTGGTGGGGCGACACGTATGCCAACGGCCAGTACAGCGACGCGTTCTGGCCCACCGTCGACCCGTACCGGCTGCCCGGCGCCACCGCCTCCCGCAAGGCGCTCGCGGACGGGGCCGGCGGAGACTGGGGCGCGTCCCTGCCGGACGTGAACTGGGTGGGGGGCGCGACGGACGGAGCGCGGGCCGCGATCGGCCAGTACCTGAAGGGACTGCAGAGCACGCTGCTGGCGAAGAAGTCGTGGTTCTGCCTCGACGACGCGATCGTCTGCCTGGGCGCGGGCATCACCTGCACGGACGGTGCGGCGGTGGAGTCGACGGTCGAAAACCGTAATCTTGGGCCCACCGGCAGTTCCGCCTTCACCGTCAACGGCAGCGTCAAGCCGTCCACTTACCCCTGGTCGGCCACACTGTCCGGCACCTCGTGGGCCCACATCGCCGGCCACGGCGGCTACGTCTTCCCCGGTGGCGCCACCGTCAAGGCGCTGCGCGAGGCCCGGGACGGCAAGTGGAGCGACATCAACAAGGGCAGCTCCACGACCGTCGTGAACCGCAAGTACCTGACCCTGTACGTGGATCACGGCACCGCTCCCACGGCCGCCACGTACGCCTACGTGCTCATGCCGGGCGCGTCCGTCGCCCAGACGCAGGCCAGGGCGGCGGCGTCGACATGGCTGACCGTGCTCGCCAACACCGACGACCAGCAGGGCGTCACCGTCCCTTCGCTGGGCTTCACCGGGGTGAACTTCTGGTTCGCGGGCACGGCGGGCGCCCTCACGGCGAGCAAGCCGTGTTCGGTGATGATCAGCGAGAAGAGCGACGGCACCGCCGTCATCTGTGTCAGCGACCCGATGCGCGCGCAGACCGGCCTCACCCTCACCTGGAACAGGGCGGTCGCCTCCGTGACGTCGAAACCCTCGACCGTCACCTCGGCGACCACCGGTTCCGCGCTCACCCTCACCTTCGGCGACCTCAGCGCCACCGCGGGTGTCACCCAGAGGATCACCGTCAAGACGGTCTGAGGACGAGGAGCCCGGGCCCGCGCGCGGCGGGTCCGGGGCTCCCCCGAGCGCTCCCTCAGAGGGCGACAACCGTCGAGGGCCGTGCGTCCCGGTCTCCGGGCGTCCCCTCCGACGGCCGGAGACCCGGGGTCCCGGCAGCCGTGAACGGCCGGCCGTCGAGGGTCCAGTGCCGGTCCGCGTCGCGGCCCAGCGCGGTGAACACCTGCGCGGCGACGTCGACATGACGCACGGTGGCGGGCGCCGGGCCGATGCCCGGACCCGCGGCGATCACCCACGCCGTGCGCTCCCGCGCCGAACGGCCGCCGTGGCCACCGGCGTCGACATGCCCGTGGTCGGTCACGGCGAGGACCGTCCAGTGTTCCCGGTCGTACGTCGGCCGGCCGCGCACCGCGTCCAGCAGTCGGCCCACCCGCGCGTCCGCCCGCCGCACCGACTCCTCGTACGCCTCCCCGCAGCCCAGGTGGTGCGCGGTCTCGTCGGGTGCGCCCAGGTAGACGAAGGACGCGTCGATGTCGTCGGCGGCGTCGGCGAGGACGCGCGCCGCCTCCGCGGTGATCCGTTCGTCGCAGCGTTCCCAGGCCTCGGGGGTGTCCTCGACCGGGGCGACGTAGACGCTCCTGGAGGGAGCGCGGAAGAGCGGGCCTCCGTCGCGCGCCTGCATGAGCGGCTGCCAGCCGGCCGCGACGAACGTGCGGCGGCCGTACTGCTGCGCCAGCCGGGTGGCGAAGTCCGGGAAGACGTCGAGCCGGTGGCCCCCGAAGTCGTTGCTCCACACCCCGTGCTTGTCGACGCCGACGCCGGTGACGACGGTCGCCCAGCAGGGGCCGGACATGGTGGGGGTGCGGTCGTCGACCTCGACGGGCGCGAGGAAGCCCTCGGCGGCGAGGGTGTCCAGGTGCGGCGTGGGCAGCCGGCGCAGCGTGTCCAGGCGGACGCCGTCGATGCCGACGACCAGGACACGGCGGTCGGCGGGGGCGGGCGCGGGCATGGGCGGTCCCTTCGGGGTGGGCGGTCAAGGGCGTGGTGAGGAGGCCGGGTCGGCGCGCACGGCCGGCAGCCGGCCGCCGACCCGGGCGCGTCGGCCCGGGTGGGCGGCGTCGACGAAGGAGTCACCGAGGCGGTCCGCCGCTGCCCGTGGGCACGGACAAGTCGGCGGCACGGGTGGCCTGTTCAGGCCGAGCGGGTCAGCTCGTCGGGGCCGACCCCGTACGCGAACGGCAGGCCCTGGGCGTAGCGCTGCACCTCGTCGACGGCCCAGTCGGTCATGCGGCCCAGCTCGTTGCCGAGGGAACCCGCGATGTGCGGGGTGAGCAGCACGTTCGGCAGGGTGTAGAGCGGGGACGAGGCGGGCAGCACCTCGGGTTCCGTCACGTCGAGGACGGCGCGCAGGCGTCCGGCGACGAGGCACTCGGTGAGCGCCTCGGTGTCGACCAGCGAGCCACGTGCGGTGTTGATGAGCGTCGCGCCGTCCCGCATCAGCCCGAGCCGCCGGGCATCGAACATGTGGCGGGTCTCCGGGAGTTGGGGTGCGTGGATGCTCACCACGTGGCTGCGCCGGACCAGGTCGTCCAGCTCGACTGGCTCGACGCCGAGGGTCCGGGCGTCGGCCGGGTCCAGGTAGGGGTCGTGCAGCAGGACGTTCAGGTCGAAGGGGCGCAGCAGGTCGATGACGCGCCGTCCGACGCGGGAGGCGCCGACGATGCCGACGGTACGACGGTGGTTGCCGTAGCCGGTGAAGTACGGCAGCAGCGCGGGCTGTTCGCGGGATGCCGCGTAGTCGTGAGCGATGTCGAGGACGCGTTTGTTCGCGAACAGGATGGCGGCCAGCGTGAACTCGGCGACCGGCACCGCGTTCGCGTCGGCGGCGGACGACACGGTGATGCCCTGCTTCCAGACCGATGCGGTGACGTGGTGCTTGACGGAGCCGGCCGCGTGGACGACGGCCCGCAGGCGCGGCATGCGGGCGAGCGCCCCGTCGGTCAGGAGCGGTGCGCCCCAGTGGGTGAACAGGACCTCGACGGAGCCCAGTTCGGTGGCGTCCGCCGCGTCGAAGTCGGTGATGGGGGCGGATGCGTCGACGGTGGCGATCCGGGCCAGGCGGTCCAGTGCGCCCTCGGCGACCAGGGAGCGGTGGATCTCGCGTCCCATGGCGAGGGCGGTCCTCGGGCTGCGGGCCGCCGCCGGCCGGTCCGAACCGTTCGGGAGGGTTCCTTCCGTTGCGAGCATGGTCACTTCACCGCGCCCGCGGTCAGGCCCGAGCGCCAGAAGCGCTGGAGGCAGACGAAAGCGACGATCAGCGGGACGACGGCGACGAGCGAGCCGGTGATCACGAGCGAGTAGTACTCGGGCTGTTGCTGCGTGACGCTGTTCCACATGAACAGGCCGAGGTTGACGGGGTAGAGCTTCTCGTCGTTCAGCATGACGAGGGCGCCGAAGAAGTTGTTCCAGCTGGCGGTGAACGAGAACAGGAAGATCGTCATGAAGGCGGGGGCGAGCATCGGCAGCGCGATCCCGGCGAAGGTGCGCACCTCTCCCGCGCCGTCGACTCGGGCGGCCTCCAGGACCTCGTTCGGGACGTAGCCCTCGGAGAAGACACGGGCCAGGTAGACACCGAAGGGGTTCACCAGCGCGGGGAGCAGCAGGGCCCAGTAGGTGTTGACGACGCCGACCTTGGTGGCGAGCAGGTACATCGGGAGCTGGATCACGGTGGTGGGGACGAGGACGCCGCCGAGGACCGCCGCGAACAGCTTCTCCTTGCCCTTGAAGTCGTACTTGTCGAAGGCGTAGCCGGTGGCGACGGACAGGAACGTCGAGGCCGCCGAGCCGACGACCGAGTACAGGACGCTGTTGCCGAACCAGCGCAGGTAGATGCCGTCGTTGAGGGTGAGGACGTGATGCAGGTTGGTGAACAGGTTGAAGTCGCCGAGGGCGAAACCGGACGTGCCGAACAGGTCCCGGGGGTTCTTCGTGGCGGCCAGCAGCAGCCAGCTCACCGGCATCAGGGTGTAGAAGGCCGCGACGATCAGCAGGCCGTTGACCACGCCCTTGGAGAGCAGCGTGCCGGGTGAGGTGCGGCGCCGGGGGCGCGGCGCGGCCGTGGGCCCGGGGTCGGTCCGGGGGTGGGCCGGGCCGGTGGTCCGGGTGAGCGTGCTCATGAGGCGGCCTTCCACCGGTTGCCGAGCCGGGTGACGATGTAGGAGAGGATCACGCCGAGCAGGGCCAGCAGCAGGGACGCGGCGGCGGCGAGTCCGTAGTCGTGCTGCACGAAGCCGGCCTTCCAGATGAACAGGGTCGGCGACCACGCGGTGTCGACGGAGGGCGCTCCGCGCTGGTTGAGCAGCTTGGGCTCGGTGAAGATCTGGATGGCGCCGACGCAGGTGAACAGGACGGTCATGACGACCGCGGAGGCGATCAGCGGGACCTTGATCTGCAGGGCGGTGCGGATGGCGCCGGCGCCGTCCACGACGGCCGCCTCGATCGTCTCGCGAGGGACGGCCTGCAGCGCGGCGTAGAAGATGACCATGTTGTAGCCGATCCACTGCCAGGCGCACAGGTTGACCATGGAGGAGAGCACATGGTCGTTGCTGTAGAAGTCCCATGAGCCGCCGAGTGCGCCGATCCCGTCGAGCACGGGGCTGAGGCCCGGGGTGTACAGGTAGATCCAGATGATCGAGGCGATCAGTCCGGGGATCGCGTGCGGCAGGAACAGGGCGAGCTGGAAGAACCGTTTGGCGCGGGCCATCGCGGAGTCGACGAGCAGCGCGAGGACGAGCGAGCCGCCGATCATGACCGGGATGTACAGGGCGCAGTAGAGCGCGATGTGGGCGAAGGAGGCGCGGAACCCGGCGTCGGACAGGGCCTTGGTGTAGTTGCCGAGCCCGGAGAAGACGCGGTCGGTGCCGCCGAAGCCGAGTCCCGAGGAGCGTTCCTGGAAGAGGCTCATCCATACGGCGTAGCCGATGGGCGCCGCCATGACCGCGGCGAACAGGACGAAGAACGGGGTGACGAGGAGGGCCGCCGCCCGGCGCTGGCTGCGCCGGAGCTTCGAGGGACCCGGGGGTGTCGCCGGGGAGGTGTGCCGGGCCTTCACGGCCGGGGCGAGAGGTGCTGCCACGGTGGGGCTCCTTGGCGGGCTGGACGCTTCGGGGAGAGTGCGCGAAGAGAGGACGGTGACCGGGTCCGGCCGGGTCGCGTGATGCGAACGGCCGGACCCGTCAGCTCACTTGGCGAGCTTCAGACCGCGCTCGGTGATCCCCGACTCGGCGTTGCGCTGGCCGGCCTCGATGCCGCCGGCAAAACCGGACTTGGCCGTGGCGTCCTGGACTGCGGTGTAGACGTCGAGCTGGTCGGGGCCCCAGGTCCAGCCGGGGACGATCGCGTCGACCTGCTCGGAGGCGAGCTTGTAGAGGTCCTGGCCGTGCAGGTACGCGGTGTCGAACCGGGCCGCGGCCACCTCGCGCATCGCGGGGTCGGCCGGCACGGCGCTGCTGGGCGACTCCAGGTCGGCGAGCCGGGCCTCGACGCCGGCCTTGTCCGTGGTGAGCCACTTGATGAACTCGGCGGCCTGCTCGGCGTGTTCGCTGCCCTTGAGGACGCCGTAGGAGGTACCGCCGTAGTTGCCGGTGGCGGAGGTGCCCCAGTTCGGCATGGGCGCGGCGGCCCACTTCCCGGAGAGGTCCGGCATGGCGGTCTTCAGACCGCCGGCCGACCAGGAGGCGCCGAGGAAGGAGAGCGTCTTGCCGGACGTGCGGGCCTTGGTCTCCTCGGGGCTGTACGCGGTGTACGACTGGACGAGGCCGTCCTTGACGAGGCCGTCCCAGTAGTCCGCGACCTTCTTGCTGGGCGCGTCGTTCACGGCGGGCTTCCAGGCGTCGCCCTCGGTGGTGAACCACTTGCCGCCGGCCTGCCAGGCGAGGGCCGCGAGGAGCGCCGCGTCGGACTTCGGCATGGAGGCGAGCCGGACGTTCTTGTCCTGCTTCTTCACCGTGGCCGCCGCGGTCTTGAAGTCGGCCCAGGTCTTGGGGACTTCGATGCCGTACTTCTTGAACAGGTCGGTCCGGTAGTAGTAGAGCTGCGGCGCGACGTCGTAGGGGACGGTCCAGGTTCTGCCGCCGAAGGTGACCAGGCTCTGCACGGCGTCGGGGAACTTCGACTTGACCGTTTCACCGGCGTACTTGGTCAGATCGATCAGGTTTCCCTGGCTCGCGAACTCCGGGACCATCTGGTACTCGATGGTGGCCACGTCGGGTGCGTTGCCGCCCTTCACCGCGTTGGACATCTTGCTGTATCCCTCGGTGCCGCTGGGGATCTCGGTCAGCTTGACCTGGATGTCCTTGTGCGTCCTGTTGAACGCCTCGACGGTCGACTTGGCCCCGAGCGTCCAGGTCCAGTAGGTCAGGGTGACCGGCTTGCCGTCCGAAGCGGCGGCGGAACCGCCGTCGTCGCCGCCGCACGCGGTGGCGAGCAGGCCGAGGGCGGCGACGGTGGCGGTGGCGGCTATACGGAACGAACGTGAAGTGCGCGACATTGCACGGCTCCTACGAGACCTCGTACGGGAAGAGGCGGATGCAGGACATCATTTGTGCGCACACGATCAGAGTCAAGAGCGTTCGACCAAGACAATCAAAACGATCGCAGAACGCTCAGTTCTTGGACGTCGCGCCACCGCACGACGAACGGACCCTCAACTCAGGGAGGAGTTCCAGGTGTTGCCGGGGCGTCGGATGCTGCCCGCCCGCGCGCTCCGCGAGCCGCTGGAGCAGCAGCTTGGCGGCCAGCTCCCCCACCGACCGCTTCGGCGGCGCGATGGCCGTGAGCGGGACGTCGGCGAGCCCGGCGACCTCGTCGTCGTAGGCGATCAGCGCGAGATCCCCGGGCACGCCGATGCCGCGTGCCTGGAGCTTGGGCACCAGCACGATGGCGTCCTCGTCGCTGTGCACCAGGGCCGCGGTGACGCCGCGCTTCTCCACCGCCTCCACGAGGTAGTCGATGCTCGCCTCGTAGTCCCCGTGCTCACGGACGGACGGCGCGCCCGCGTCGACGTCCAGGCCCAGGGAGCGCACGGCGGCCAGGAACCCGGAGGAGATCTGCGCCGCGTGCGGGCCTTCCTGGAGGACGGCGGTGATCCGCCGGTGCCCCAGGGAAGCGAAGTGCCCGACCGCCACGGCCGCGCCGTGCGCCCGGTCGGTGCGGACCCGGTCGAGGCCGGCCGCGGGGTTCCCGGCGGGTGCGGACCGCTCGACCAGGACGGCAGGCACCGGGCAGTCCAGGAGCCACTTCTCCTGCCCGTCCACGGGCACGCCGCCGAACCAGCTCGGCGCGACGAGGAGTCCCTCCGCACCGCCCGCCACCAGGTGTTCCGCCTGGACGGCGTCCTCGGAGTCGACGTATCCGGTCATCCCGAGGACGAGCCGGCCGCCCTGGGCCCCGACGGCCTCACGAGCTCCGCGGACGATGTCGGCGAAGATGTAGTTGGTGGTCGGCACGATCATTCCGATCACGGTGCCTTCGGCGGACACCGGACGGGGCCGCTCCTCCCCCGCGGTCTCCCCCGGCCACACCACCGCCCCGTGCAGCCGCTGCACCCGGCCCTGCGCCGCCAGGGTCTCGACGTCGCGCCGCAAGGTCACCGCGGAGACACCGAGTTCGGCCGCGAGGTCGGCGACCCGCAGACTGCCGCGCTCCCGGACGAGTTCGAGCACCCGCTCATGACGCTGGTCGACGTGCAGTCGCATGGCTCCCCCTGGGGCAAGGCCGGACGGACGATCTACGGGCGAACGCGGAGCGTGATCCCGTGAGGTCACTGTACGCCCACCATCGTATCGATCGCTTTCGCTCAATACGATCGAGCGGCGGGCTCGCACGGAGCGATCAGACGGACGTACACGCGCTGTGCCCGTCGGGCGGCGCCCCGGGACGGTCGCGACAAGGCCGCCGAGTTGACGGAAGGTTGACCAACCCCACGGAAGGTTGACCAATTCCCTGGAGATCGCTGACACATGCATCAATATCGTCGGCCGCATGCCCCCACAACCTCCGAGAACACCCGCGCTCCCGGTCCTCCCCTACCGGAAACCAACGCGCGACAGGGACTACTGGGTCTTCGACGACGTGCTGCCCGACCCCGACGCCGTACGGTCCCGGTGCGTCGCCAAGGACGACTGGGTCAAGGGTCATCCCTACACGTCGGAGAGCTGGCCCGGTCTGCGCACCATGCCCGGCCTGGAGCCGGCCGAACTGGGGCGGGTGGAGCGGCTGGTGAAGAAGGCGACCGGCTCCCGCGGGCTGTGGCAGCAGACCACGCCCTCGGGCGCCACCCTCAACCACAACTGCGTCCAGGTCGTCGGCAAGGACGAGGGGGAACCACGCCCGCACACAGACTCCCGCGCCCTGTGCCGGTACGCCGCGGTGCTCTATCTGAACCCGAACGTCCCCAAGGACTGCGGGACGAGCTTCTTCCGGCAGAACCTGCCCGGCGGCCGGCTGGGCGGCAACGTCGTCGCCGCACCGCACAACAACCTGGTCGAGGCGCTCGGGACCCGCTTCGTGCCCCCGGACTCCTTCGTCGAGGACATCCGCGTGCCGCACCGCTACAACCGGCTGCTCCTCTACAACGCCAACCTGATGCACACCGCCACCGACTACTGCGGGACCACCATGGAGGACAAGCGGATGACGGCCGTCTTCTTCTGGATGGCGTGAACGCGGGCTGCTTCCCGGCAGGAGCGGCCGCGGACCGGGAGGTCCGGGCCGCTCCTGGCCGTTCGGAACAGGAGCGGCCGGCGAGGGGGCGTCGGGGAGTCGGGGAGTCGGTGCCAACGGGACATTTCCGCGCTACGACTGGGTTACGTCCTGCTCAAGTTCTGGTGGCCGAGCGGTGATCTGGTCATGATGGGCATATGACCTTGGCCTCCAGAGCCATGACGCGACTGGCCGTATGGCCCGACCTCGCGGAGACCCGGCCGAGCTGCGGCACGGGACGGGCCCTGGGCGCGGCCCGGTGCGAGATCCTCCACTTCCACTCGGACCAGGACGTGGACCTGCACCTCACCGACCGGGCGATCCGGCGGTTCGAGGACCACCTCAAGGACTCGACGGCCGTCCGGATGGTACCCGGCTCCCGCTGGGTGACCATCCACCTGGAGGTCGACTCCGACATCGACCTGCTGCTCACCCTGGTGAGCGTCGCCCTGCAGGCCCATATGAACGGTCACCTCATGGGCGATGACGCCCTGACGACCGCCTGCAACGACCACTGACATCCCGGGCAAGGCACTCAGTTCCCTCCGAGATGGGTACCGAGTGCCACCGTGTCCGTTTCGGTGCTAGTTTCCGAGCATGAACGAGGCACCTGGGCGCCGTGCTGCCGCCGACCCGTCCACCGTCCGGCCGCCGATGCGGGACGCCCTGGTCGGGGCCGCCTTCCGGCTCTTCCTCGAACGCGGCTACGAGGGGACCACCGTCGACGACATCGTGTCGCTCGCCGGCGTCGGACGCCGTTCGTTCTTCCGCTACTTCCCCTCCAAGGAGGACGTGGTCTTCCCCGACCACGAGCGCTGTCTGGCCGACATGAGGGCGTTCCTGGACGAGAGGGAGGGCACCACGGACGACCCGGTGCGGCGGGTCTGCGACGCCGCGCGGCTCGTGCTGCGCATGTACGCGGAGAACCCGACGTTCTCCGTCCAGCGATACCGCCTCACCAAGGAGGTCCCGGGGCTGCGCGCCTACGAACTGTCCGTCGTCTGGCGTTACGAGCGCGCCCTCGCCGAGTACCTCCGCGGCCGCTCCGCGGGACGGCCCGGCGGCACGCTGCGCGCCGACGTGGTCGCCGCCGCCGTGGTCGCCGCGCACAACAACGGCCTGCGGTCCTGGCTGCGTTCGGACGGCAAGGGCGACGCAGGGGCCGCCGTCGACCAGGCGCTCGGGTACGTGCAGGAGACGTTCGGCGGATCGCCCGGCGCGGCGGCCGCCGAGACGCCGGAGGACGTGGTCGTGGTCGTCTCCCGGCGCGGGGCGCCGATGTGGCGCGTGGTGCAGGAGATCGAGTCGGCGTTCGCACGGGACTGACCCTCTCCGTATCCTCACATTCCGAGGGTACGGAGTGCCTTTACGGGTGACACTCAGTGCCATATCCTGTCGGTGTGCCCGGCGCGCCGGGCACCTCAGATTCCGGCCGAGCGCAGGGAGTTGACATCGTGTACCACCCAGGAAGCGCCTTCCCCCCGGGCCTCGGCCACGCGACCGACGTGCTGGACGCCGCCGCCGACGAACACCCCGGAGACCGTCTCCTCTTCCAGCGGTGCCGCTGGTGCGCCACCGCCATGTACAGCCGCCTCATCTGCCCCGCGTGCGCGGGCAGTGAGCTGCGGACGGAGGCGAGCGCGGGTATGGGCATCGTGCGGCACTCCACCGTGATCCACCGCAACACCCCGGCGGCCCGCAACGTCTCCCTCATCGAGATGGCGGAGGGGTTCACCGTCCGCGGCCGCGTGATGGGTTCGCCCGCGACCATCCACAGCGGTGACCGGGTCCAGCTCTCCAACGCCCAGGACCCGGTGCGCCGTCAGCCGGTCTTCCAGCTCGTCGACGGCCCGTACAGCGCCTGGAGTTGAGGCGGGTTCAGCGCCGGGCCGACGGCGTCGGCGCGGCTTCACGATTCACGCGCGCACGGGGGTTCCGGCGCGTCAGGCTCCCCGGACCCGCGCGCTGTTCACGGTGTCCGCGTGATCCGGATGCCGACCGTGCCGCTCTCGCCTCGGCGCAGGCGGCTGCCGAACAGGGTGAGCCGGCCGATCAGCCCGTACTTGCGGGCGATGAGCTTGCGGTAGCGGGCGGTGTCCTCCGGGCCGAGGATCTCCGCCGTGGCCGCGACCGGCTCGCCCGTCGGCCTTCCGCGTACGTCGCAGGATCCGATCAGCACGTCGGCCCGGTTACGGATCCGCTTCACCTTCCAGCTGTCGGTGGTCGTCCACGCGCCGAGCGCGGGACCGTCCCGCACCACCCAGACCGGCGTGGCGACACCGGTGCCGTTCTTGCGATAGCTGGTGATCAGCAGGTACTTGCCCGAGCCCAGGGTGTCAAGCGAGACCTCGTCCATGGCGGAAGTGTATGCGCGCGGCACGGCTCGGCCCCGGCGGGGCCGAGCGGGCGGCCGGGGATTTCCTAGGACAACTGACCGTCGTAGTCCGGCAGCTTGTAGGTGCGCTCGGCGTGGCCGCCGACCAGGTCCGTCATGTTGTTGCCGACGTTGGCGACGATCGTGTAGCCGAGGGACTCGATCCGGGCGCGCTTGCCGGTCTTGTAGGCGCTCACCTCGTCGAAGAGGTCGGGCAGGTCACGGACGTAGAGGCCGTCCACCGGGTAGCCGACGCTCTGCAGGTTCCACTTCGTCTCCGAGGCGATGATGCCGGGACGCGCGGTGACGAAGAAGACGGCGACACCGCGGGAGTGCGCGTACCGGGCGAGCTCCAGGGACGCCTTCACCGCGGGCGTGGGGAGCTGGTACCAGGGGTGGAAGTCGGTCTCCAGCGTGGTGTTGTCGATGTCGAAGACGAGGGCGAGCTTCTGTCCGCCGGCGTTCGCGGCGCGCTGAGCGACGTACGGCGTCGCCTGGTCGACGACCCCCTGGACGTCACGCTGCCAGGTGGCGTAGTCGACGTCGGCCGTCGCCGTCGTGCTCGCGACCGCCCGCACCGGTGCCGCCGTGGCGGACCCCGCCGCCGTGACCGTCCCTCCCACACCCAGTGCCACGACCGCCGACACCGCGCCCAGCCGGCGTCCCACACCGCGTCCCGTCATGCCAGTCCCCTTTTCACGTCTCACGATTCACGTCTCAGGTCTGTCTGTGGAGTGCGCGCACAGCGCGACGGCGACGGTGCCTGGCCCGTCGCCGCGGCTGACATGATCCTGGCAGTGCGTGTACGGAGAGGGAAGAGACAGTTACTGATCGGTAGAGATACGGGTGGCCGGTCCGGCGGTCCTTGGTGCGGTGGCAGACGTCCGCGTCCCGTGTGAGCCTGGGCTCGCGGCGGGGCAACAGCGGAGAGAGGGCTGCTCGGATGCACGGACCGAACATCGTCATCGTCGGCGGCGGTTTCGCCGGGGTCGAGGCCGCCCGAGGTCTGGAGCGGACGCTCGCCCAGGGCGAGGCCCGGATCACCCTGGTCAGCCCCACGGACTATCAGCTGTATCTGCCCCTCCTGCCCCATGTCGCCGCCGGAGTCCTGACACCCCAGTCCGTCGCCCCCTCCCTTCGCCGGATCCTGCGCCGCACCGTGCTGGTGCCGGGCGGGGTGATCGGCGTCGACACCGGGGCCAAGGTGTGTGTCGTCCGCAAGATCACCGGTGATCTGGTCAACCTGCCCTACGACTATCTGGTCCTCACGCCGGGCAGCGTGACCCGTACCTTCGACATCCCCGGCCTGGCCGACGAGGCGCGCGGCATGAAGACGCTCTCCCAGGCGGTGTACCTGCGCGACCACGTGATCGCCCAGCTCGACCTGGCGGCGGCCACGACCGACGACACCGAGCAGGCGGCGCGGCTCCAGTTCGTCGTGGTCGGCGGCGGATACGCGGGCACCGAGACGGCGGCCTGCCTGCAGCGGCTGACCACGGCGGCCGCGAAGCGCTACCACCCGCGCATCGACCCCGGTCTCATCAAGTGGCATCTGGTGGACGTCGCGCCGAAACTGCTCCCCGAGCTGGGCGACAAGCTGGGCGCGAGCGCGATGCGGATGCTGACCGAGCGGGGCCTGCACATCTCGCTGGGAACCACCGTCGCCTCCGTCACCAAGGACGAGATCACCCTCACCGACGGACGGGTGCTGCCCTCCCGGACGCTCGTGTGGACGGCCGGTGTCGCGGCGAGCCCGCTGGTGGACTCGCTGGGCGCGGAGACCGTGCGCGGCAGGATCGTCACCGAGCCCGACTTCAGGGTGCCGGGGCTGGACGGCGTGTTCGCGCTGGGCGACGCGGCGGCGGTGCCCGACCTGGCCAAGGGGGACGGCTCCCCGTGTCCGCCCACCGCGCAGCACGCGGCCCGGCAGGGACGGCACGCCGCCAAGGTCCTCGCGGCGAAGCTGCGCGGGCAGCCCACCCTGCCGTACCGGCACAAGGACCTCGGCCTGGTCGTCGACCTCGGAGGCCACGACGCCGTCTCCAAGCCGCTCGGCATCGGCCTCAAGGGTGTACCCGCGCAGGTCGTGGCCCGCGGCTACCACCTGTTCGCGCTGCCCACCGGGACGGCCCGGTTCCGTACGACCGCCAACTGGCTGCTCAACGCCGTCGCGGGCGACGACTTCGTGCGCACCGGGTTCCTCGCGGGCCGCAAGGGCACCCTGCGGGACTTCGAGCGCACGGACGTGTACCTGACGCGGGAGGAAGTGACCGCCCGGACGCGCGCCCGCACGTAGCGGCGACTCGGGCCCTCGTCGGTCCGTCGGTCCTGCGGGGCGACCCGGCCCGAGGAGCGCCGCGTCCTCGCGCCCGCCCGCGCACACCGCCCTTCACGGTGGCGGTGAACGCGCGGGCGGGGGCGCACGTATGAGGGGAGGGCTCTCGACCGGGGCTCCCGGCGGCGGTGACGCCGTCTCCGCTCGGCTTCGGGAGCCCCTGCATGAGGCACGCACGACGACGGATCGTCCGACGGGGGGCACGGTTCGCGGCTGTCGGCGGCCTGCTCTGCGGAGGCCTGATGGTGACGCACGCGATGGCGAGCGAACCGTCCGACACGTCGCCTGCCACGGGGAGTTCGGTGCGGACGGCCGTCACGACCGGGGCGGGGCTGGTGTCCCGGCTGGGTGCCACGCGCACCGCCGGGACGTGGGTGGCCGGCGACGGGCGCCCCGTCGTCGCGGTGACCGACGCGGAAGCGGCGGCCGAGGTGAAACGGGCCGGTGCCCGCCCGAAGGTCGTGCCGCACAGCATGCGTGACCTCAAGTCGGCGACGCAGGAGCTGAGTTCGGCGCCGAGAGTGCCGGGCACCGCCTGGGCGGTGGACTACACGAAGAACGAGGTCGTCGTGCAGGCGGACAGCACCGTCTCGGCGTCCGACTGGTCGCGCATGACGAAGCTGGCCGACGGCATCGGGGACGAGGTGCGGATGCGGCGCACCCAGGGCACGTTCACGACCCGCGTGAACGGCGCCACGGCGATCTTCTCCACGGGAGGACGCTGCTCGGCGGGCTTCAACGTCACCAACGCAAGCGGTGAGTTCATCCTCACGGCCGGGCACTGCGGTCCTGCCGGATCGGTGTGGTTCTCCGACAACTCGGGCCGCCAACAGGTGGGTCGGACCGTCACGACGGCCTTCCCCGGCAGCGACTTCTCCCTCGTGCAGTACGACGCCGGGCAGGCGCCAGCCGGGGGGACCAACATCGTCGCGATCGGCGGCGGCAACGGCGTACGGATCAATGGCGCCGCCGATCCGGCCGTCGGACAACGCGTCTTCCGCAGTGGCAGCACCAGCGGCCTGCGCGACGGGAAGGTGACCGCGCTGGGCGCGACGGTCAACTACCCGGAGGGGACGGTGACCGGGCTGATCGAGACCACGGTGTGTGCCGAACCGGGCGACAGCGGAGGCCCGTTGTTCTCCGAGGGCATCGCGCTCGGGGTGACCTCGGGCGGCAACGGCGACTGCACGAGCGGCGGTACGACGTTCTTCCAGCCGGTGACGAAGGCGCTCACGGCGCTGGGGGTGAAGCTCGCCGGCCAGGCGCAGGGCGCCGGCGGCGCGGCGGCGGCCTCGTCGCTCGCGCCCTCCGCGCAGGCTTCGGCGGCCCCGCAGGGCGCGGCTGCGGCGCCGGGTTCGGCGGCGCCCGGCGCGGTGGAGGCGGTGGGCGGTACGGGGACGGCGCAGACGTTCGTGTCACGGATCACGGACCCGCGGAACGTCGGCCCGGGCCTGCTCGTCATCGCGGGAAGCATCATCGCGCTGGTGGCGACACGCTTCGTCCGCTCGGAGCAGGACCGCAAGGCCTATCGGAGGCAGTATTCCCAGAGTTGGGGGTGAGTCAGGCGGCCTGTGTGGCCGAGGGGGAGTCGGCTTGTGCCCATTCGAGCACGAGCCGCTGGTACTCCCGCCGCTCTTCCATGCTCAGCGTCCCGCCCGCCCGGAACCACAGGGCCCTGATCTCCTCGTTGACCTGGTCGGCAGAGCGCCGGGTCTCGGTGTCAGGAGTGGTGGACATGGTGTGAAGCATACGGTCCTTGCCGTGAAGACGATGTGAGTAAAGGTACACCGGACGACATTACGGACCGTGAAGCTCATCACTCAGGTGCCGGGCTTGCGTCCGTACACGTAGACGTCGTCGCCGTTCTTCAACAGCGACCAGTACTTCTTGGCGGTGGTCGAGGTCATGTTGACGCAGCCGTGCGAGCCGGGCGGGTTCCACATGCTGACGCCCACCGAGTGGAACGCCTGGCCGCCGTCGAAGAACTGGCTGTACGGCATGGCCACGTGGTAGATGCTCGACACGTGGTCGATGTGCCGCCAGTAGATCTTCTTCAGACCGGTGCGGGTCTCGTAGCCGTTGCGGCCGGTGCGGACCGGGACCGGACCGTAGACCAGACGGCTGCCGTCCTGGATCCAGCTGATCTGCAGCGTGAGGTTGACGCAGGCGATCCGGCCCTTGTTCACCGGGCACTTGCCGTCCTTGTTGGGCTTGTCGCCCACGGCCTTCTGCTTGTTCATGAGATCCATCACGCCCCAGGTGACGGGTCCCGCGTAGCCGATGTTCGGGGTGATGCCGTGCTTCGTCTGGAAGGCCTTGATCGCCTTGCAGTCGGCGCTCGACTGCCGGCCGTCGACCGGACGCCCGAGGAACTTCTCCACCTGCTTCTGGTTCGGGCCGGTGGATGTGGTGCAGCTCGCGGCCTGTGCGGGCGTCGCGCCCAGGGCGAGGGTCAGCGGTGCGACCAGGCCGGTGATCCCGAGCGCGACGGCTCCTCGTCTGCGTATGTCCCCCATGGCGGGCCTTCCGTGTCGTGTCCATCGTGTTGTCTGCCTGCTAGACGGCGCATGGGGGTATTTCGTTGTGCTGCGGATCGGGATGGGACCGAACGGTGACATTCCTCGCCGATCGGCGCCCCTCGACACCGGTCCAGTTCCTCCGGATTGGACCGGGGACCGGGCGGGGTGACGCGCCTACGCTGCGGTCATGCATCCCGCTCTCGCCGACGACCTCGCGCGTTTCCCCGAACTCCTCCAGGCCGCCCGCGACGTCGCCACCCGGGAGCTGAGCGGTCTGGGCGACCGCCCGGTCGCCCACCCGGACGGCGCACCCGGCCCCGCGCCCCTGCCCGTCGAGGGAGAGGGCGCGACAGGTGCCCTCTCCCGGTTCGCGGAGCAGTGGGCACCGGGATTCTCCGGCTCCGCCGGTCCGCGCTACCTCGGCTTCGTCACCGGCGGCGCGACGCCCGCGTCCCTCACCGGGGACTGGCTGACCGGCGCCTTCGACCAGAACGTGTCCGGGAGCACCGGTTCCGTCGCGAGCGCCCTGGAGCACGAGACGCTCGGGTGGCTGCGCGAGCTGTTCGGGCTGGGCGAGGAGCACCGCGGGGCGTTCGTGAGCGGGGCGACGGTCTCCAACACGGTGGGGCTCGCCGTCGCACGGGAGTGGCTCGGCGAGCGCCGGGGTGTGTCGGTCGAGCGCGAGGGCGTCGCCGCGCTGGGCCCGGTGACCGTGCTGTCGGGAAGCCCGCACTCCAGCGTCGCCAAGGCGCTGTCCGTGCTCGGTCTCGGCCGGGACAGCCTGCGCCCGGTGCCGGTGCTGCCCGGCAACCGGGAGGCTGTCGACGTCGCGGCGCTGGACGCCGCGCTCGGCGCACTCGACGGCCCGGCCGTCGTCGTGGCGAACGCCGGGACGGTGAACACGGTCGACTTCGACGACCTGAGGGCGATCGCGGCGCTCCGGGAGCGCCACGACTTCTGGCTGCACGTCGACGCCGCGTTCGGCGGCTTCGCCGCCCTGTCCCCCGCCTACGCCCCGCTGGTCGCGGGCCTGGACGCGGCCGACTCCGTCTGCGTCGACCTGCACAAGTGGCTCAACGTCCCCTACGACGCGGCCGTGCAGTTCACCCGCCGCCAGGATCTTCAGGTGAAGGTCTTCCACAACGCGTCGCCCTATCTGGGACTCCCCACCGGTGAACCGGACTTCCTGCATCTGACGCCGGAGAACTCCCGCCGGCTGCGGGCGCTCCCGGCCTGGTTCTCCCTGGCGGCGTACGGCCGGGCGGGGCATCGGGAGATCGTCGAGCGCAACGTCGCGCTCGCCCGGCGTCTCGGCGAGCGGATCGCCGGCGTCGCGGGACTGCGCCTCCTCGCGCCGGTCCGACTGAACGTCGTCTGCTTCACGCTCGCCGACGATCCGACGGAGCGGCGCGTCCACGCGTTCGCCGATGCCGTCGCCGCGTCGGGCGAGGCGTTCGTGACCCCGACGTTCTACGCGGGGACGCACGGGCTGCGTGCCGCGTTCAGCAACTGGCGTACGACGGAGGAGGACACGGACCGCGTGTTCGAGGCACTCGTGCGCTGCCGCGCTGACGCTCGCTCCTGAGGCCGGTTCAGCCTTCCTCGCCGTCGTCCCCGGGGCGCCGGCGAACCTGCCGGAACCCGGTGTTGACGGCCAGCACCCCGCCGTCGACGCGCAGGGTCGTGCCGGTGATCCAGGCGGCGTCCGCGGAGGCGAGGAAGGCGACGGCGGCCGCGATGTCCTCCGGTTCGCCGACCCGGCCGAGGGGGTACAGCCCGGCCGCGACGGCGAGATCGTCGTCGCGGCCCTCCCACGCCGTGGTGCGGACGGTGCCCGGTGCCACCAGGTTGACGCGGACACCGCGCTCCGCCGCGTGCCCGGCCAGCGTGCGCGTGAGCGACATCAGCCCCGCCTTGGCCGCGCTGTAGGCGTGGTTGCCGAAGTCCTGGATGCCGTTGACGGAACCGATGGTGACGATGGCCCCGCGGCCCGAGGCCACCAGGTGAGGGAGGGCCGCGCGGGAGCAGCGGTAGGCGCCGCTCAGCGTGACGTCCAGGTCCAGGGCCCAGTCCTCGTCCTCCTCGTCCTCGAAGAGCGGGGCGTCCGGGGTGCACCGGTAGGCGTTGTTGACCAGCACGTCGAGGGAGCCGAAGGCCTCAACCGCGTACGCCACCGCGGCCTCGACCTGGGTCCTGTCCGCCACGTCGCACGTGAACGCCTCCGCGCGGGCGCCGAGTTCGCGCAGCGTGCCCACGGTCTTCTCGGCCGCCGCCAGGTCCACGTCGGTGACGAGGACCCGTGCACCCTCCTCGGCGAAGCGTCGGGCGGTCGCCGCGCCGATGCCCCGGGCCGCGCCCGTGATCAGAACTCCGTGTCCTTCGAATCGCCTCATCGCAGTCATGGCAGGGAACGTACTGCCATGATCGCCGCCGCGACAGACGTCGTACGACCGCGATCTCGTCCGGGCGGGCGCGTACCTCCGCCTCCCGGATCCGGGCGCCCGCCGTCCTCATGGGCAACTCCGTCACCGGTAGCCGGTCACGTCCGCGGGCCTCCCCTTGTCCTGGACCTCGACCATGTAGCGCCAGGCGTCCGGGCGGCTGCCGTCCCGGTCGGTGAAGCCGTACTCCTGGGCGAGCCGACCGCCGGAGAGCGACTGCCCGTTCCAGCGGGCGACGTCCGGGTCACCGGCCAGCGCGGCGACCGCTCGCCCCACGTAGAAGGGTGTCTCGGAGATGGAGAAGTGCGGGACTCGCTCCTCGGCGTCGTGCCAGTTCTCCTCGGTGACGCCGAAGGCTTCGAGCATGATCTCCGAGCGCATCCAGCCGGGGGTGAGGGCGACGGCCGTCGCGCCGCGGGGGCCCAGTTCGTGTCCGAGGGCGAACGCCATCCGCAGGACGGCCGACTTGGCGATGTCGTAGAAGAAGGAGACCCGGTAGGTGTCGCGGTTGTACTCCGCCGTGCCGTCCGTCATCTCGACGACCAGGCCGCCGGGCCGGCGCAGCAGCAGGGGCAGCGCGTGGTGGCTGGTGACGGCGTGCGTCTCGACGGCGAGCCGGAGCAGGCGCAGGCCGTTGTCGAGGTCGTGCTCCCAGACGGGGGTGTCCCACTCGAAGAGCTTCTCGGAGCCCCAGATGTCGTTCACCAGGATGTCCAGGCGCCCCTGTTCGTCCGCGATGCGGGCGACGAGCGCCTCGACCTCGGACGGGACGAGGTGGTCCGTGGGGACGGCGATGCCCCGGCCGCCCGCCGCGGTGACCAGGTCGGCGGTGTCCTCGATGGTCTCCGGACGGTCGTACTCGGAGCGCCGGGCGCGTGTGCTCCGCCCGGTCACGTAGACGGTGGCGCCCGCCGCGCCCAGTTCCACCGCGATCCCGCGACCCGCTCCCCTGGTCCCTCCCGCGACCAGCGCGACCTTGTCCCGCAGCGTGTCGTGCGACGACCCCGACATGTCCGACCTCCGTACCGTGGCGCACCCGGGCTGTCCCCGCCCGTGTGTCGCTACGAGCTTCTCCTGGAAGCCGGACACCTTCTGTCAGGTATTTGGGAGCGTTTCGGCTGTGTCGCCGGACGCCTGCCCGGCGGTCCCCCACAGGGGCCGCCGGGATCCCGCTCGCGCGGGCGTCAGTGCCCGCGGGCGATCCACTCCTCCAGGTGCGGGGCCTCCGCGCCGATCGTGGTCGTGTCGCCGTGTCCCGTCCGCACGACCGTCTCGGCCGGCAGGGCGAGCAGCCGGTCACGGATCGAGTCGATGATCGTCGGGAAGTGGGAGTAGGACCGGCCGGTCGCGCCCGGCCCGCCCTGGAAGAGGGTGTCGCCGGAGAAGAGGGTGCCGAGACCCGGGTCGTAGAGGCAGACCGCGCCCGGTGCGTGGCCCGGGGTGTGCAGCACGGTGAGGTCCGCGCCCGCCGCCTCGATGACCTGCCCGTCCTGGAGCCAGGCGTCGGGCAGCCGGTCGGGATGGGTGACCTTCCACAGCGGCAGGTCGTCGGGGTGCAGCCAGATGGTGGCGCCGGTGCGCTCGGCCAGGGCGGGGGCGGCGTCGATGTGGTCGTTGTGGGCGTGTGTGCACACGATCGCGGTCAGCCGCCGGTCGCCCACCGCCTCGGCGATGGCGTCGGCGTCGTGCGCGGCGTCGATGACGATCGCCTCGTGGTCGTCGCCCACGATCCACACGTTGTTGTCGACGTCCCAGGTGCCGCCGTCGAGGGAGAACGTGCCCGAGGTGACGAGGTGTTCGATGCGGGCGGTCATCACAGCATCACCACCGAGCGCAGCACGTCACCGTGGTGCATCCGCTCGAAGGCGGCCTCGATGTCGTCCAACGCGATCGTCTCGCTGACGAACGCGCCGAGGTCCAGTCGGCCCTGGAGGTGCAGGTCGATCAGCATCGGGAAGTCGCGGGAGGGCAGACAGTCCCCGTACCAGGACGACTTGAGGGAGCCGCCGCGGCCGAAGACGTCGAGCAGCGGGAGTTCGAGCTTCATCTCCGGGGTGGGGACACCGACGAGGACGACCGTACCGGCGAGGTCGCGGGCGTAGAAGGCCTGCTGGTACGTCTCCGGGCGGCCCACGGCGTCGATGACGACGTCGGCGCCGAAACCGCCGGTGAGTGCGCGGATCGCCTCGACGGCGTCGTTCTCACGGGAGTTGACGGTGTGGGTCGCGCCGAGCTTCTCGGCGGTCCTGAGCTTGCGGTCGTCGATGTCCACGGCGATGATCTTCGCCGCGCCGGCGAGGCGGGCCCCGGCGATCGCCGCGTCGCCGACTCCGCCGCAGCCGATCACGGCGACCGTGTCGCCCCGGCCGACGTTGCCCGTGTTGATGGCGGCGCCGATGCCGGCCATCACCCCGCAGCCGAGGAGACCGGCCACCGCCGGGGAGACGGAGGGGTCGACCTTGGTGCACTGGCCGGAGGCGACGAGCGTCTTCTCCGCGAAGGCGCCGATACCGAGTGCCGGGGACAGTTCGGTGCCGTCCGTCAGCGTCATCCTCTGCTTCGCGTTGTGGGTGTCGAAGCAGTACCAGGGCCGCCCGCGCAGACAGGCACGGCACTGCCCGCACACCGCGCGCCAGTTGAGGACGACGAAGTCGCCGGGTGCCACGTCCGTGACACCGTCGCCGACCGACTCCACGATCCCGGCGGCCTCGTGACCGAGCAGGAACGGGAAGTCGTCGTTGATTCCGCCCTGCTTGTAGTGCAGGTCTGTGTGACAGACGCCGCAGGCCTGGATCTTCACCACGGCCTCGCCGGGCCCCGGATCCGGCACGACGATGGTCTCGACACGCACCGGCTCGTTCTTGCCCGGTGCGATCACGCCCCGTACTTCCTGCGCCATGTGACTGAGCCCCTTTTCCTGGTCGACGTTCCGTCGACCGACCCTACGGTGTGACCGGCCGGTAGAAGGCCAGGTGGCCCCGGCGTCCCGGGTCCCGTCGCCGACGTAGCCTGAGCGTCCCGTCTCAACTCCCGCGAGGAGCGCCGTGAGCCTGACCGACACCGCGGGGCAGGTGCCCCCGTGGCGCCTGCTGCTCGGGTACGTACGACCGCACCGCTGGGCGCTGTTCGCGGGCGCACTGCTCGCGCTCGCCACCGGGGCGACCGGTCTGGTGCTGCCGCTGGTGGCGCGCGGGCTGATCGACGACCTGTCCCACGACCGGGCGATCGGCCGCGCGCTGCTCGGGATGGCTGCCCTGGTGGTGACCAACACGGCCGTGGGGGCGCTGGGTTCGTTCGTGCTGCGGCGCACCGCCGAGTCGGTGGTGCTCGGCGCGCGGCGCGCCCTTTCGTCGTATCTGCTGCGGCTGCGCATACCCGCGGTGGACCGCAGCGAGCCCGGCGACCTGATGGCCCGCATCACCTCGGACACGACCCTGCTGCGCGAGGTCACCACCGATTCGCTGGTCGGTCTCGGCACCGGCGGTCTCACGCTGGTGGCGACGGTCGTGATGATGGGGCTGGTCGACGTGGTGCTCCTGGGCGTCACCGTGGGCGTGATCCTGTGCGCGGGGACGGTGCTCGCACTGATCGTTCCGCGCATCAACCAGGCCGGCAGGCGGGCGCAGGACGCGGTCGGGGCGATGGGGGCCGCGCTGGAGCGGACCCTCGGAGCCCTGCGCACGATCAAGGCGTCCGGCGCGGAGCACCGCGAGGAGGCGGCCGTCCACGCGGCGGCGGAGGAGTCCTGGCGGCAGAGCGTGCGGGCCGCCAAGTGGGCGGCGGCGGCGGGCAACACGGCCGGTCTGGCCATGCAGACCGCGTTCATCACGGTCCTCGCGGTGGGCGGCGCCCGCGTCGCGACGGGCGCCATCGACGTGGGCACCCTGGTCGCCTTCCTGCTCTACGTGTTCTATCTGATGTCGCCGATCCAGCAGGTGGTGGGAGCGGTCACGCAGTACCAGTCCGGCGCCGCCGCCCTCTCCCGGATCGAGGAGGCCCTGCGGCTGCCCGCCGAACCGGCCGCCCGGCCCGTGCCGCTGCCCACCCCGGGCGCCGAGCCCGCCGCACTCGCCTTCGACGACGTCCGCTTCCGGTACGCGGACGACCTGCCGTACGTCCACCACGGGGTGACGTTCACCGTTCCGGCCCGTGGACTCACCGCGTTCGTCGGCCCCTCCGGCGCGGGCAAGACCACGGTGTTCTCGCTCATCGAGCGCTTCTACGACCCCGAGGCCGGCCGGATCACGGTGGACGGCCGGGCGCTGGAGGACTGGGACCTGCCGCTGCTCCGGTCCGCCATCGGCTACGTGGAGCAGGACGCCCCGGTGCTGTCGGGCTCGCTGCGCGACAACCTTCTGATGGGCAATCCCGAGGCCGAGGACGGCGAGCTGACCCGGGTGCTCAGGACGACCCGCCTGGACGGTCTGGTGTCCCGGCTGCCGCGCGGGCTCGAGACGCTCGTCGGACATCGCGGCACGAAGCTGTCGGGCGGTGAACGCCAGCGGGTCGCGATCGCCCGGGCCCTGCTGCGCCGTCCCCGGCTGCTGCTCCTCGACGAGGCCACCTCGCAGCTCGACGCCGTGAACGAGGCCGCGCTGCGGGACACGGTCGCCGACGTGGCGCGGACGACGACGGTGCTGGTGGTAGCGCACCGGCTGTCCACCGTGACGACGGCCGACCGCATCGTGGTCATGGACGCGGGCCGCGTCCGCGCCGTCGGCACGCACCGGGAGCTGGTGGCCGCCGACCCGCTGTACGCCGAACTGGCCACCACCCAGTTCCTCGCGACCGCCGTCTGAGTCGGGCAGGACGGGACCGGCGTAGCGGAGCCTGAAGAGGCTGGTGGAGGGAGGGCCCGAGGCCGGCGCCGGAGCCGGCCGAGGCCGGTGCCGTCCCTTCCGACGGGGTCACGGTCATTCGCCCCGGACGGGGCCGAGCTTCTCGCCCCGGACCGCGCCAGGGTCCGGAACAGGGGAGCTGTCGTGCGGATCGGCGCGAAACAGCGGTGATCCACACGACACCCCCCGAACCGCCACCGTTCGCTCACGGGGAGCGATGTCCTGGAATTCCTTGGCCACGGACCGCCTCTCCTTTAGGGTGATGCCCTCCTTCCGCCACTCGGGGCGCCGTCCGCTCGGCGTCCGTCCCTCACCGGGCGGCAGGGCACGTCCCACCCGGATACACAGGCGACTCATGACGGTCAAGAACGGACACCCGGCCGGGCAGGCCATCCCCGAGGACATCTCCGCGGACTCCGTCGGCACACCCGCCGGACTGGAAGTGATCCCGCTGGCCGCCCTGCGCGCCGCGTCCCGCAGCCGCGGGACCGGCCCGGACGTGCCGCAGCGCCCCGCCTGTCACCATCTGCTGACGCTCGCCTCCGGCACCGCGCGGCCCGCCGTGGACTTCACCGCCTACGACGTCCGGCCGGGCTCCTGGCTGTGGGCCCGCCCCGGGCAGGTCCTGCAGTGGGGGGACCTCACGCACGCCGAGGGAACACTGATCGTCTTCGAGCGCCACGTCCCGGACCCCGCCACGGTGTGCGCGGCGGGACTCGATGATCCGCACGCGCGCGTGCTGCGCACCCCGGATGCCGAGGACGCCGTGTCACTGCGGGCGGCGGTCGACCACCTGCGGCAGGAGTTCACCGGCCGCGGCGGACTGCCGGCCGACGCGCACGCCACCGTGCTGCGCCAACTGCTGGACGTGCTGATCCTGCGCGTGGCCCATCTCGGCACGCCGGGCGACCCGGGCCACGCACCAAGCGAAACCTTTCTGCGCTTCCGTGGCGCGGTCGAGCGGGACTTCGCACACACCCGCCGCGTGGACGACTACGCCGTGGCCCTCGGCTACTCGACGCGCACGCTGTCCCGGGCCACCCTGGACACGGCGGGGGTCGGCGCCAAGGAGTTCGTCGACCGCCGCGTCGTCCTGGAGGCGAAGCGGCTGCTCGCCCACACCGACCTGGCGGCCGCCCGTATCGCCGCGCAGCTGGGCTTCTCCAGCGCCACGAACTTCGCGAAGTACTTCCACCAGCGGGCCGGTCAGGCCCCTATCGCGTTCCGCACGGCGGTCCGGGGCGAGCGGCCGGCCGGGGTGTGAGTCCCGGGCCCACGGTGCGCGACGACTCCCGCGGCGGGGGTGACGCCCCGGGTGAACACGAACGGCGGGCCCGCCACGGAACGTCTTCGTCCGTGGCGGGCCCGCCGTCGCCGCGCCGGAACCGGC
Organism: Streptomyces sp. NPDC102279; assembly: GCF_044766365.1. NCBI lineage: Bacteria > Bacillati > Actinomycetota > Actinomycetes > Kitasatosporales > Streptomycetaceae > Streptomyces > Streptomyces sp. NPDC102279. The sequence continues at coordinate 346,313 of NZ_JBIWLU010000002.1, forward strand.
GCACGCTCCGCTAGCTCTCGATGCCGCCGAGGAGCCCGGTGACGGGCGCGGCCAGGTCGGTCACCTGGTGGAGCTGGTACAGGTCGTTCAGCCCGTTGAGACCCTTGAGCTGCGCGGAGGGCCGCGGGAGCTCGGCCTGGTGCTCGGCCGGGATGTCGCTCAGGGCGAGCGAGTCGAGCGTGGCGATGGGGTTCAGCTTCCCGGCGGTGTGGGCCTCGGAGCCCGCCGCGGCCGCCATCGGCGCGGCGAGTCCCGTGACGCCGACGGCGAGACCAACGGCGGCGGCGATACGTCGTGTTGAGATCATGCCTTCAGCAACGGCCGCGGCCACCGGGCGGACACGGCCCGCCCGCCGGGCTCACCCGAGAGGCGGATCGTGGGGCTGCGTTTGCCGTGCGCCCCGCGGCGGAGGAGTCTCGGTACAGAGGCCCTTCGCGGTCGGCTCCTGGCCGGTCGCGGACTTCCCGAGGAGGTCACCATGGGCACAGCGACAGCCCCCGCCTTCGACACCGAAGCGCTGCGCCGGGGCATTGAAGGACACAGGGCGGCAGATCTGCTGTCGCTCTACGCCGACGACGCGGAACTGCGTGTCGTCGACCGGAACACCCAGCCCAGCCATCCGATGGTCAAACACGGTCGCGCCGAGATCGGCGACATGCTCGACGACGTGTACAGCCGGGACATGACGCACAGGATGGACCAGTGCGTCGTCCAGGGCGACCACGTCGCCTTCACCGAGTCCTGCGAGTACCCCGACGGGGTCCGGGTGATGAGCACGTCGATGATGTCGCTCCGCGACGGGAAGATCGTCGACCAGACGCTGGTCCAGGCATGGGACGAGTAGAAAGGAACTGGCCGAAGGTCCAGATCAGGTCGAGTCTGACCTGGACCTTCTCGGCGACCGCGGGCATGGGCCGGTCGCGGCCCACGCGGACGCGGCGCCGGCCGGTCTCCGCGGCGGGTCTGCGGGTGTCCGCCTCCCTGCTGGACTCGGTCCTCAGAGCGGCGCGTTCCCAGCCGCCGCCCGGAACCTCGCGTACCGTCCGTAGGCTGCGTATCCGACGGCGGTGAGCCCTTGGTGCCGGTGGGCGGGACTCGCCCGTGCGGACCGGCCCGACGACGACGCCGCGACACCGGTGCGGACCGGGACCGACAAACGACCCGCGCGCCGCTGGTGTGTCGGCGCCCGGCCCCGAGGCGGAAGCGGTCAGCGCAGCCAGGCGGAGTAGGACATCACGTCGCCCGTCCTCACGCCGAACTCGCGGTCGCCCCGGGTGACGGTGTCCTCCAGCCCGAGAACCGTTCCGGCGGCCGGGTCCAGGATGAGCATCCGGCGGACCGAGTGCGCCTTGTCGTCGTACACGTACGCCTGCCCGGGGCGGCCCAGCCGGTCGGTGACCGCCCCTGCGGGGCGCAAACCCGGCGCGTCGGCGAGGAGGCGGGTGAGCGCGGCGGTCTCCCTGCTGCCGAGCGTCCAGTTGCCCAGCAGGTCGCTGACAGCGTCGAGGAGTCCGCCGGTGTCCATGGCGTCGCGGCGGTCGATCTCCTCCAGGTAGGCACGCAACCGCCGTGTGTCGTGCGGGGGCCGGGCGCTCGGCGGGGCGTCGCTCCAGCTCGGAGGGTACGTCCGACGGCTGATGACATGGCCGTCCTCGACCGTACGGGGGACGGGGTCGGCGTCGGTGACGACGGGCTTCCCGGGGTGGCTCGGGTCGGTCGCCACGACCAGTTCCGTGTGACTGTCGTCCGCCGCCCAGCGCACGACGCGTTCCTCGGGCAGGGTGACGGGCGGGCGGGCTCCGGGCCCCGAGACCATGCTCAGGCTCCAGGTCTGCACATGGGTGCCCTGGCGGAGTCCGAGTCGCGCACCCTGAGCGGCGGCCCGGTCGGCGAGCACGTCCAGGGGCAGCGGGGCGGAGCCCGTCTCGACGACCAGGGGGCGGGGGGCCGCGACCGCGGGGACGGTGGCGGGGCCGGACAACGTGAGGCCGAGGACGACGGCACCGACGGCGGCGGCCGCCGTGACGGTCCAGGCCCAGTCGCGGGGACGGCGCTGCCGGAGGGCGTCGAGCAGCGGGCCGAGGTGGGGGCGGCGTCCGGTCCCGGCGGGATGCGCGCGGCCGGTGCGGGTCAGGACGTGGAGTCGGTGTTCGGCCCCCGGGTCGAGCGGGCGCTCGTGGAAGCGGGGGTCGTCGGCGGGCACCGGGTTGGCGCGGCGCAGCAGGTCGAGTTCGTCAGCCATGGCCGTGTTCCTTCGGGGTGTCGCGACGGGTCGTTGCGGGGCCGACGGCCACGCTGGTCCGCAGGCCGTCCATCTCGGCGGCGAGCCGGCGGCGGGCGCGGTGCAGACGCATCGCCGCGGCGCGGCTGCCGCAGCCGAGCGCGACGGCGACCTCTTCGGCACCGAGTTCCTCCCAGGCCGTCAGGCGCAGGACTTCCCTGTCGGCCGGGGAGAGCCGGGCCAGCGCCTCGTGCACCCAGTCGGCGGGCGACCCGGCATCGGGGCCCTGGACGACGTGCCTGCCCTGCGCGCTCTCGTCGTTGCCGATCCGGTCGAGGAGCCTGCGGCGGCGCCCGTAGCCGCGTACGGCGTTGGCCACGCAGTGGCGGGCCACTCCGTACAGCCAGGGAAGTGCGGTGGCCGGAAGGTCGTTCCGCCGTCGCCAGGCGACGGTGAAGACCTCGGCCACCACCTCCTCGACATCACTGCTCCGGCCGTCCAGTCGCCGCGCAACGTAGCGGCTGACCGCCCAGTAGTGCTCGCGATAGGCAGCGGCGAAGCTCTCGTCGTTGCTCATGATCGGTAGGTGTCCGGCACGTCCTCCGTGGTCACACCCGTGTGGTGTGACGCTCGTCGCAGGACTTCAGTGTGACGGCCGTACGGGCGCCGGACACAGGCGGGGCATGGAGAGCAACACTGTCACGGCGCTGCCCGCGCCCCCTCCGGTGCGCGTACGCCGCCGGGGAACCGCCGCGGTGAGATGGCTGACCACCACGGACCACAAGACGATCGGCACGCTCTATCTGGTCACGGCGTTCGGGTTCTTCTGCCTGGCCGGGGTGATGGCGCTGCTGATGCGCGCCGAACTGGCGCGCCCCGGGCTGCAGATCATGTCGAACGAGCAGTTCAACCAGGCGTTCACGATGCACGGCACCGTCATGCTGCTGATGTTCGCGACGCCGCTGTTCGCCGGGTTCGCGAACTGGATCATGCCGTTGCAGATCGGTGCGCCCGATGTGGCGTTCCCGCGGTTGAACATGCTGGCCTACTGGCTGTACCTGCTCGGTTCGCTCATCGCGGTCGGCGGGTTCCTCACCCCGCAGGGCGCGGCCGACTTCGGCTGGTTCGCCTACGCCCCGCTGTCGGACGCGGTGCACTCGCCGGGTGTCGGCGCCGACATGTGGATCATGGGTCTGGCCTTCTCCGGCTTCGGCACGATCCTCGGTTCGGTCAACTTCATCACGACGATCATCTGTATGCGGGCGCCCGGCATGACGATGTTCAGGATGCCGATCTTCGTGTGGAACGTGCTGCTCACGGGCGTCCTGGTGCTGCTCGCCTTCCCCGTTCTCGCGGCGGCGCTGTTCGCTCTGGAGGCGGACCGGAAGTTCGGTGCCCACGTCTTCGACGCGGCGAACGGAGGGGCGCTGCTCTGGCAGCACCTCTTCTGGTTCTTCGGGCATCCGGAGGTGTACATCATCGCGCTGCCCTTCTTCGGGATCATCAGCGAGGTGATCCCGGTGTTCTCGCGCAAGCCGATGTTCGGCTACACGGGACTGATCGGAGCGACCATCGCGATCGCCGGTCTTTCGGTGACCGTGTGGGCGCACCACATGTACGTCACCGGTGGTGTGCTGCTGCCCTTCTTCTCGTTCATGACGTTTCTGATCGCGGTGCCGACGGGGGTGAAGTTCTTCAACTGGATCGGCACGATGTGGCAGGGTTCGCTGTCCTTCGAGACGCCGATGCTGTGGGCGGTCGGCTTCCTGGTGACCTTCGTGTTCGGCGGCCTGACCGGTGTGATGCTGGCCTCGCCCCCGATGGACTTCCCCCTCTCGGACAGCTACTTCGTGGTGGCCCACTTCCACTACGTGATCTTCGGTACGGTCGTGTTCGCGATGTTCTCCGGATTCCACTTCTGGTGGCCCAAGTTCACCGGCCGGATGCTCGACGAGCGCCTCGGGAAGATCACCTTCTGGACGCTGTTCATCGGCTTCCACGGCACCTTCCTCGTCCAGCACTGGCTGGGTGCCAACGGCATGCAGCGCCGGATCCCGGACTACCTGGCGGTGGAGGGGCTCACCACGCTCAACACGGTGTCCACGATCTCGTCGTTCCTGCTCGGCATCTCCTTCCTGCCGTTCCTCTACAACGTCTGGAAGACCGCCCGGTACGGGGAGAGGGTCGAGGTCGACGACCCGTGGGGGTACGGCCGTTCACTGGAGTGGGCCACCTCGTGTCCGCCGCCCCGGCACAACTTCCGTGTCCTGCCGCGCATCCGGTCGGAGTCCCCGGCGTTCGACCTGCACCATCCCGGCATCGGGGCCGCTCGCTCCGTACGGGCGGAGCCGGCCCGCAAGGAGCTGCGGTGACGGCCATGGACGACCGTCCGACGGCGGCGGGTGCTCTGATCCGGGAACTGGAGGGCCATCTCCTCATCGCGGCCGCGCGGGCCGAGGGCCGCGCCGAGGCGGTCCGCTTCGCCGGTTCGCTGGTATGGCTGACGGACAGTCAGCGGGAGGAGGTCGAGGCCCGTTACGAGGAGGCCCACCTCGCGCTCGCCCGGCGGTCCTGGGAGCGCACCGCCCGCCGGGGCAGCGAGCTGCGGGCCGAGTACGAGGAGAGGTACCGCGCCCTGCGCAGGCGTTGGTGGGCGACAGCGCTCGTGGGCGCCGCCCTCGTGCTGGCGGCGCTCGCGCTGACGACCGTGCCGGGCGCGTAGCCCCGTCAGTCCCGGGCCGGGACCGCGCCGGCGACGGCCTCCTCCGGGCGCAGCAGCACCGGGGAGGCCAGGTCCACCAGGTCGTGCAGGAGGGAGAGATGGGCGGCGTGCCCGCCGAGTTTGTCGAGGAGGCCGTGCGCTCCGTCCCGGAAGCGGATGAGGTCCTCCTCGTACTGGCGGAGCACGTGCGGCGCGAGGAGAACCGCGGTGAGGGCCGCACGGGCCTCGGGTGAACTGCGCGCGTCGGCGTGCAGCCGGAGGATCTCGTCGGCGCCGCCGGGCGCGGCACCGTCCAGGGCGCACGCCAGCAGATAGGTCACCGTGCCGTTGGCCAGGTCCTCGTTGCGGCCGGTCAGGATGTCGTGCTGGTCGTTGAACAGCTGCCACAGGATGCCGAAGGCGTTGCCGAACTCCCGCCACAGTTCGACTCGTTCGTCCGCCCGGCACGCCAGTACCGCCGCCATGGCGGTGACCATGCTGAACGGCGCGCCGGACTTCCCGAGGTACGCCGCGACCACCGCCTCGCGCGTGGCGGCCCCGACGTCCGCGCGCAGGTCCCTCAACTGTCCTTCGGTCGCGCTGATCCAGCACCGGACGACCTCGGCGGACAACGGACCGCGCGCCGCCTCGGGTATCCGCGGGGACTGAACGACGAGCAGCGGCAGCATGGTTCCGCCGATGACGGTGGCGAGCAGTGCCTCGCTCTCGTCGAGGGCTCCGGCGGCGGAGGCGGCCTGGCCGTCCGCGAGGTCGTCCAGGTAGCACGCGGCGGTCCACCACAGGTCGCTGACGACGGCGAGCGGAACGGCCGGCCCGGGCGCACCCGTCTCCACCCCGTGGACGATCAGCGGCAGCACGCCGAGGGGATAGGTGAACGTCCTGTTCTCCAGGAGTTCGGCCACCACCGCGCGGACCGACCCGGCGGACGCTCCCAGCAGATCGAGCACGGTCTCCCGCTCCGCCCGGATGTCCGAGGACATCTCACGATGCAGATCCATGTACGACATCACCTGCACGGGCCCACCCCCACCACCGAGATTAATCGAGCACTGATTCGATCATTCGGCATCATCGGGAGCTAGGGCGAATTCGCGCCATGGCCGGATGCCCGCCGCCCGACCCTGTGCGCCACCGGTCGAACGGCGGCCCGCCCACCGGTCGAACGGCGGCCCGCCCACCGGTCGGGCTTCGGCCGTTCGGTCGTCGATCCGTGATGCGCGCGGGGCCTGGCGGGGTCGTGACGGCCGCGCGAGCGCCATACTGTCCGTCGTGCGAGTAGCGATCATGACCGCGGGTTCGCGGGGCGACGTGGCGCCGTTCACCGGGCTCGGACACGGTCTGGTGCGGGCCGGGCACGACGTCACCCTGGTGTCGCACGGATGCTTCGAGCCGCTGGTCGCCGGTTCGGGGGTCGGGTTCCACGCTCTCCCCGTCGATCCCCGGGCCGAGCTGGAGTCGGCGCGCGGGCAGCGGCTGCACCGCAGTGTCACCGGGGTCGGCAAGATCCTGCGGCTCGTCGAGATGGCCCGGGCACTCGTCGGCAGCCTGACCGAGGACCTGATCGCGGCCGCCCGCTCCAGCGACGTCCTCCTGCTGTCCGGTTCACTGGGGCCGCTCGGACTTGCCGTCGCGGAGGGGCTGTCCCTGCCGAGCATGGGCGTTCACCTCCAACCACTGTCCCCCACACGTGAGTTCGCTCCTCCGGTGATGGCCGTCCGGTCCTGGGGACCGACCGTCAACCGGGCGGCCGGGACCGGGGTGAGCCTGGCCGTCGAGCGGGTCTACGCGGACACCGTGCGGCACCTGCGCGCCCAACTCGGGCTGCCGCCGCTCGGCCCCCTCGCGGCACACCGCTCCCGCGAAGCGCGCAACTGGCCTGTCCAGCACGGCTTCAGCCCGCTGGTCGTCCCCCGGCCGCGCGACTGGCGGCCCGGTCTCGACGTGTCCGGCTACTGGTGGCCCCACGACCGTGAGGACGCACAACTCCCCACCGCTCTGCGGGACTTCCTGGACGCCGGGCCGCCGCCGGTCTTCGTCGGTCTGGGCAGCGCCACCGTCCCCGATCCCGGTCGGCTGAGCGCCGAGATCGTGCGCGCGCTGCGGGCCGCCGGGCTGCGCGGCGTGATCCAGCGGGGGTGGGGCGAACTGCGCGCCACCGGCGACGACATGATCACGGTCGGCGAGGTCCCGCACGCGCTGCTCCTCCCCCGCATGGCCGCAGTGGTGCACCACGCCGGAGCGGGCACGACGGCCGCCGGGCTGCGGGCCGGAGTTCCCGCCGTGCCGGTACCGATCCAGTTCGACGAGGGCTTCTGGGCCGCCCGGCTCGTGTCGCTCGGCGTCTCACCGGGCGGACTCACCCTGCGAGGACTGCGCGCCGACCGCTTGGCGGCGGCGTTGGTGAGGGCGACCACGGAACCCGCGTACCGTCGGCGCGCCCAGAGCCTCTCGGAACGGCTGCGCGCCGAGGACGGCATCACTCCGGTCGCACGGGCCCTGGGCCGTCTGGGGAACTGAGCAGGCCGCCCGGGGCCCTACTACAGACCTCGGGCGACCGGCGCGCTCATCTCCCCCGAGCGTCAACCACCCGTCCTGCGCGTCACGTTCAGCAGGTACTCCTTCCGGTCCAGCGGGTTCATGTCCGTACGCGGGCGGTCCGGGATCGCGCCGTGCGCGACGGGCGCGTAGTGGTCGAAGGCGCACTCCAGCTCGCCCTCGCCCCGCGTCAGTCCCGGGAGGAGCTGCTCCAGTCCGTGCGTCTCCATGACGGGCAGGACGCCCTCCAGAACGCAGGTGGCGCCGAGCATCCGGGTGGTCTGCGGCACGGCACGCTGCCGGGCGAGCACCGGCAGCACGGCCGCCAGGGTGTCCGTGGGGGCCTCCAGACGGAAGCGGTTCATCGGCTCGTTGACCTGGCTGCCGGCCGCCCGCAGGGCGTCCATCAGCACGAGGGGGGTGAGCCCTCGGAAGTCGGCGCCCGTGCTGGACATGCTCTTGTCGAACCGCTGGTGGGCGTGGCTCTGGCGTGGCGAGTAGCCGGAGTGCGTCATCGTGACCGTGCAGTCGGTGACCTGCCAGCCGTGCACGCCCTGCCCCAGCGCCTCCTGGACGGTGTCCTCGACCGCCTTGAAGAACGCGTAGGGCATCGACCCGAGTTCGACCTCCAGCCGGAAGGAGACACCCGAGCCGACCGGCGCGGCGTCGACGCGGAGTCCGACGGTCGCGAGGAAGGGGTTGGGGTCCTTCTGGTTGAACTCGACCGCCGCGCCCGAGCCGACCGGTCGTTCGACACAGAGCGGAGTCGTCTCACGGAACACCACGTCGATGCCGAACTCGTCGGCCAGCGTCGCCTGGATGACCTCCTTCTGCACCTCTCCGTAGAGGGAGACGGAGACCTCCCCCCGCACGTCGTCCTGACGGAGGTCGATCAGCGGGTCCTGCTCGGCGAGTCGGGTGAGCGCGAGATGCAGCGCCCCCCTGTCGCCGGTACGACGGGGAGAGACGACTGTCTCGAGGGTCGGCGGCGCGAAGTGGTGTCCGTCCGCGGACGAGGTCCGCGGCGCGCCGAGGGTGTCGCCGATCCGGACCGCACCGAGTCCCCACAGCCGGGCGATGCGCCCCGCGGTCACGGACTCCGCCCGGACGGCCGAGCCCGCGTCGAAGACGCTGATCCCGGTGACCTTCCCCTCCTCTCCGCCGTGGAGGGGCAGCCGGTCGCGGGTGCGCAGGGTTCCCGAGAACATGCGCGCGTACGCGATCTTCTCCCCGGCCGCTCCGCGTTCGACCTTGAACACGGTTCCCGATACGGGGGCTTCGGCGTCCGCCTTGGCGGCGGGCAGCAACTCCCGCACCCCAGCGATCAGTTCGGTGACGCCGGCGCCCGTCACGGCGGATCCGAAGAAGACCGGATGGACCAGGGCCGCCCCGGTCTGCTCGACGAGCGCGGAGCGCAGACGGTCGTGCGACATGCGGTCCTCGACGTACGCGGCGAGGAGCTCCTCGTCGTGGTCGGCGAGCGGGTCGAGGAGGTGGGGCCGCAGCCGGGCCGCGGGGTACGGGGTGAAGTAGGCGTCGCGGGTGCCCTGTTGGCCGACCTCGCCCATCGGGACGATCGCCGGGGTGAGCCGCTCGGAGATCCGCTCCAGGACCTCCGCGCAGCGCGCGCCACGGCGGTCGATCTTGTTCACGAAGATCAGCGTCGGGATGCGCAGGCGCTGGAGCGTACGCATGAGGACGCGGGTCTGCGCCTGTACGCCCTCCACGGCCGAGACGACGAGGACGGCACCGTCGAGCACGCCGAGGACCCGCTCCACCTCGGCGATGAAGTCCGGGTGTCCGGGGGTGTCGATGAGATTGACCGTGGTGTCGTCGACCGCGAAGGAGACGACGGCCGATTTGATGGTGATGCCGCGCCGGCGCTCCAGCGCGAGGGAGTCGGTCTGGGTGTTGCCGTCGTCGACGCTGCCGATCTCGTCGATGACCCCGACCGTGTGCAGGAGGCGCTCGGTCAGGCTTGTCTTACCGGCGTCTACGTGCGCCAGAATTCCCAGGTTCAGCAAGTGCACCGCGAGTCATGTCCTTCGAAATGGGAGTGGTTCCTTCCTGGGGGGACATGAACGGTGCGCGCATGGGTGCTCCTCGACGGTGCTGGTGGACGCTTCCTGCTCACTCCAGCAGGAGGCACCGCCCGGCAGCAACGGATTAACGCTCAACCAACTGCCGTCTCCGGCTCGTCGAGGCGACGCGGCGGCGGTCGGGCGTCAGCCGGTGCGCGGTGGCAGGCGGTGCAGGGTGACGTCGGCGAGCCGGCTGTCGTCGGTCACCGTCGCGGTCATGTACGTGCAGTGCGGCCGGCGGCGCCGGTCGGTCGGGGAACCGGGGTTGAGCAGGCGCAGGCCCGTCGGTGCGGTGGTGTCCCAGGGGATGTGGCTGTGGCCGAACACCAGGACGTCGAGGCCGGGGAAGCGCTCCGCGCAGCGCCGCTCCCGGCCCTGAGCGGCGCCGGTCTCGTGGACGACGCCGAAGCGCAGGCCGCCCAGGTCGGCGCGGGCGATCTCCGGGAGGCGGGCCCGCAGCTCGGGGCCGTCGTTGTTGCCGTACACCCCGATGACCCGGCGGGAGCGGGCCTCCAGCAGGTCGAGGGTGGCGGTGTCGACCCAGTCCCCCGCGTGGATCACGACGTCGGCGAGCGGGAGGTCGGCGAGCAGCGGGGCGGGAAGTTCCCTGGCCCGCTTCGGGAGGTGAGTGTCGGACAGCAGCAGAAGGCGCACCCTCCCAGCGTGTCACCCCGTCCTTCACTCCAGCGAGAGTTCGCTCCAGACCTGCTTGCCGCCGCTCACCGGCACCGTGCCCCAGGTGTCCGACATCGCCTCGACGAGGAGGATGCCGCGCCCGCCGGTGGCCTCCCAGCCGATGCTGGTGGGCTTGATCGGGGTGCGTGGCGAGTTGTCCGCGACGGCGATGCGCAGGCGCTGGTGGACGAGGGTGAGGTCGAGCCTGACCTGCCCGTCGGTGTGCACCAGGGCGTTGGTGACGAGTTCCGACACGATCAGCAGGGCGGCGTCCGTGTGGTCGGCGACGCCCCAGCTGCGCAGGGCGCGCCGGGTGTAGCGGCGGGCGTGCCGGACCGCCTCGGGTACCCGCCAGACGGTCCAGCTCTCGCGCAACGGCAGGACGTCCATGCCGTCGAAGCGCATCAGGAGGAGGGCCACGTCGTCGGAGCGGTTGGCTTCCGTGAGCAGTTCGTCGGCGACGAGACCGAGGTGGGCGGGGTCGGATCCGGCCAGGCCCGCCGCGAGCCGGTTCAGGCCGTCCTCGATGTCGACCTCGACGGACTCGACCAGGCCGTCCGTGGTCAGCGCCACGATGGTGCCGGGCTGCAGCCGGAGGGGACTCATGGGGAAGTCGGTCTGCCGGATGACGCCGAGCGGCGGGCCGGGTTCGGATTCGGGGACCTCGGTTCTGCCGTCCGGGTGACGCAGCACGGGCGGGAGGTGTCCGGCGCGCACGTACCAGGCGGAGCCCTCCTCCATGTCGACGTCGACGTAGCAGCAGGTGGCGAAGAGGTCGGTCTCCAGATCCAGCAGGAGCCGGTTGGCGAGCGAGACCACCACGTCCGGCGGGTGACCCTCGACGGCGTAGGCGCGCAGGGCGGTGCGCATCTGGCCCATGAGCGTCGCGGCCGAGGCGTTGTGTCCCTGGACGTCGCCGATGACGAGGGCGACGTGGTTGTCCGGCAGCGGGATGACGTCGTACCAGTCGCCGCCGACGTCGAGGCCCGAGGTGGTCGGCAGGTAGCGGGCCACGGCGACCGCGCCGGGCAGCTTGGGCAGACGGCGCGGGAGCAGGGTCCGCTGGAGCATGCCGATGAGCTCGTGTTCGGCGTCGAAGGCGTGGGCGCGCACCAGTGCCTGCCCGGCGAGGCCGGCGGACGCGGTGAGCAGGGCGCGCTCGTCGGGGCCGAAGTCGTGCGGGGCGTCCCAGCCGATGAGACAGGCGCCCGCCATACGGCCGCCGGCGGGCAGCGGCAGCACGGCGAGACCGCCGGGGCCGACGCCGGCGAGGGCCGGTTCCAGGGGTGCGCCCGCGGGCCAGATCGCCGGGCGGCCCTCGCTGAGAGCGGCCTCGAGGGTGGGCATGGAGCGGACGGGCGCGTCGGGCCACTCCGAGCGCCACTCGGTGCGCCACAGTTCCGGCCAGGAATCCGGTTCGGGCGGGTCGAGGACCGTGACGACGAGGCGGTCGCCCTCCAGCTCGGCGAGCGCGATCCGGTCGGCCTGGAGGGGGACGCGCAAGGCGTCGACGACCGCCTGGCCGACGTCGCGGACGGTGCCCGCCGTGGCGAGGGCCGAGGCGAGCCGCTGGACGCGGGCCACGTCGTTCAGGCCGGAGCGCAGCTTGGAGGCGTCGGAGACCGTGCCGACGAGGCGGGCGGGGCGGCCTTCTCCGGAGGGGAGCAGGCGGGCGCGCAGCCGGAGCCACTGGTGTCCGCCGGAGGGCTGGAGGATACGGAACTCCAGCTCGCGTTCGCCGAGCGACATGTGGTCCGGTTCGACCGCGGACATCAGCGAGGGCAGGTCCTCGGGCACGGTCATCGAAAGGAGGGTCTCGACCTTGCCGTCGAAGTCCTCCGGGTCCAGCCCGAACAGCTCGAGCACCTCGTCGTCGACGTCGACGTGTCCGCTGTCCATGGAGAGGGTGAACGAGCTGGCGGGCAGGTCGTCCGCGTCGTCAGGCAGCGGGGTGGGCGGGCACACGGCGGCCTCGGCGAGCATCGCCAGGCAGACCCGTTCGTCGGAGCCGAAGCCGCCGGGGCGCTCACTGACGGCGACCATGCAGCCGTTGTCCCGCAGGGGCAGCACGGCCAGGGAGAAATCCTGGGACGGCAGCCGCCGGGCGTCGGCGCAGCGGGCCACCTCGTCCGGTCCGAGCCAGCTCGGGTGCCCGGTGCGCAGTGCCTCGGCGGCCGGGGAGGTGCCGGACAGGGGGTAGCTGTCCCGCAGGCCGTACAGCGTCCGGGGTACGCCCGCGGAACCGGCCAGGTGGAGTTCGTCGCCGTCAGCGCTCGGGGCGTACGCGGCGGCGACGGCGGCACCGCAGAAGACGAGTGCCTGTTCGAGCAGCCGGTGCAGCCGTTCGCGGGGGTCGAGGTCCGCGGTGAGCGTCTTCAGGGCAATTTCGGCACGCGAGGTTCGCGTTTCGCGTTCCGTTGCGCCCTCACTGACCACGTCCGCAATTACAGCGCTTCCGGGGCCCCTGCGCAGCCCCTGTGACCGTTCCGAACGCGTCGGGCCTGCGCAGGGGCCTCGCGGGCGGGACTGGTCGAACACCTGCCGAACGGAGTCGGCGGTGTCCGACGGGGGCGTACGACGCAGTGGTCCGGCCCTCCCGCCGGAGGGCCGGACCGTCCACCACCGGCCGGAATCCCTGTTCCCTTGGCCGGATCAGTGGCCCCGCGTCACCGGGGGCACCGGCGGCTGGGGGTTCAGCCGGGTCAGGGGGTGGTCACCATCCCCGAGCCGTCGTCCATGCCGGAACCGGACTGATCGTCGGCCGCGCCGCCCTGGTCGGCAGCGCCCTGGTCGTCAGCAGCTCCGCCGGCCTGGTCGTCAGCAGCTCCGCCGGCCTGGTCGTCGGCAGCTCCGCCCGCCTGGTCGTCGGCAGCTCCGCCCGCCTGGTCACCGGCGCCCGCGCTCGGGTCCGCGGCACCGCCGGCACCGGCGTCGCCCGCCCCCAGCGTCGCGCCGACCGCCTGGAGCGCGGTGGTCACCGGCTGGAAGAAGGTCTCGCCGCCGACGGTGCAGTCGCCGCTGCCGCCCGAGGTGAGGCCGATCGCGCTGCCGTCCTGGGTGAACAGGGAGCCGCCGCTGTCGCCCGGCTCGGCGCACACGTCGGTCTGGATGAGGCCGGTGACTGTGCCCTCGGGGTAGTTCACGGTGGCGTCGAGGCCGGTGACGTTGCCGTCGTTCAGACCGGTGGTGCTGCCCATCCGGAAGACCTGCTGGCCCACGGCGGCGTCGGCCGCCTGGTTGATCTGGACGCTCTGCCCGTTGCCCACGTCGACCGCGCTGTTGGCCTGGGTCGCGGGGTCGTCGTACTTGACGAGGGCGAAGTCGCCGTCACCGGGGAAGGTGGCCTGGTCGACGGTGGCGATCGGCGCGCCGTCCTGCGCGTCCGACCACTGGGCGGCGGCTACACCGCAGTGACCCGCGGTGAGGAAGGCGGGGCTGCCGTCGCTCGCGGTCACGTTGAAACCGAGCGAGCAGCGTGCGCCCCCGCCGAAGATGGCGTCGCCGCCGTCGACGAAGGTCTTGAAGGTACCGGCCGACTTCTTGACGGTCGCCACCCCGGAACCGAGGTCCTTGACGGTCGACGTCAGCGTGTCCCACTTGGAGCCCGTGACGGTGGAGTCGGCGGTCACGCGGATCTCGTTGGTCTTCGGGTCGACGGACCAGGCCGTGCCGGGGATCGTCGCGTCCGTCTTCAGCGTCTTCGCGGCGGCCCGGAGGTCGGACGTGCTGTTCTGCACCTGGTGGGCGACGGCGCCGGCCTTCTCGATCCGGTTGACGACGTTGCTGTTGTTACCGACGACGTTGATGACGAGCTGCTTGTTCCCGGCGTCGTAGTACGAGCCTGCGAAGGCGTCGCCGAGCTGGGAGGCTAGCTGCGCGGCGACGTCGGAGACGTCGGTCGCCTTGAACGTTCTGGGGGCGGCGTCATCCCCGTTCGACTGCGAGGCATTGGCGTTGGGGAGCAGGAGAGCCGCTGCTCCGAGCGCTGCCACGCTGCCCGCCGCGATCGCGGCCTTGCGCTTGGGTATCCGTTTGTGACTCAACTCTTGACCTCCTGGGGACGGGGCCGATGCCACCGTCCGGCGGCTGACTGGGGGCGCCTGGTTGCCCGTTGATACGCGAGTGCCGGGCGGGGTGTTCAACTGCCATTGCAAACTGCTGGAGTTGACGGGTCCATAGGCGTGGATTGCGCGACAAACAGACCCTTCCGCGGCACGGTCCCCGGCGCGGGACCCCGGCGCGAAGCAGGGATGGCGGGCCACTCGCGGACGTGCGCGACGCTCCGCTTCCGGGCGGCGACCCTCCGTCGACAATCGGTAGCGGAATCCTGGATTCAGCGAATCTGCACATCCCGCGCTCACGGGAGTCACGGCATCCCGGGGATCTGCACACTCGCGCGCCCCCCTCCGCACCATTGGGCCGGACTGTCCGATTCGGCCCGCGGGCGGCAACCAAGGGTGTGCGCCGATACCGCGCACGGTGTGAAGAAGTCGCCGCAACGTGGTGTGGAGACCTGCACGCTTCACCGCACTCGGCGCTCAAGTTCCCAGGTGGGAGCCCTGGTTGATTGGAAGCGTGCGGCGCGCCCGTGCTTTGATCCGTTGCACCGCGGAGGTCGCAGCAATGCTCCCGGCAACGGGATCCGCGCTTCCGCGGTGGCGGCCGCGTCTGTCCCCAGAGGGGGCCGCTCTCCCCCTTGTGAATATCCATATGAAGGGAAGTTCCACCATGAACTCCACCCCCCGTTTCCAGACCGCCGAGATCTCCGACGCCGACCTCGACAACGTCTCGGGCGGCCTCGCGCTGAACGCCGTCGGCACCGTCACCGACCTGGTCGACGGCGTTGTCCCGGTCTCCGGCGTCGTGGGCACGGTCGTCGGCACCGTCGAGGGTGCGACCGGCCTGAACACCGGCGCGGTCACCGGCCTGGTCGCCGGTCTCTGACCGACCCTGGATCGCGCTTCACACCGCGGAGTCCCGGAACCGCCCCCCGGTTCCGGGACTTCCGGGTGCCGTACCTCTCTCGAAACAGGTGAGGGAAGCTCCGTGCAGTTCCGTCAACAGGCCCTCGCCAAGCTCCAGTCGCCCGAAGAACTCGACCTTCCGGTGCGCTTCGCCCGCCCTCAGGGCTGGCTCGTGCTGTCCGTGACCGTCGTCGTCATGGCCGCCGCCTCCGTGTGGGCCGTGACCGGCACCGTCTCCTCCACGGTGAGCGCACCCGCCGTCCTCACGCACGGCCAGGGCAGTTACCTCCTGCAGAGCCCCGTCGCCGGCCAGGTCACCTCCGTCGTCGCGAAGGAGGGCGAGCGGCTGCCCGCGAACGCTCCCGTGGTCAAGGTCCGTACCGCGCAGGGCGGAACGACCGTCGTGCGCACCGTCGCCGCGGGCCGCGTCACCGCGCTCGCCGCCACCATCGGCGCCATCATCTCGACCGGCGCGAACGTGGCGTCCGTGGAGAAGGTCGCGCACGCCGACGACCCGCTGTACGCGACGGTCTACGTCCCCGCCGAGAGCGCCGCGACCCTTCCCGCGAACGCGTCCGTCGACCTCTCCGTCCAGTCCGCGCCCACCCAGCGGTACGGCGTACTGCGCGGCCATGTGGCGACCGTCGGCCGAAGCGTGCAGACCCGGCAGCAGATCGCCGCCTACCTCGGTGACGACCAGCTCGGCGAGCAGTTCAGCAAGAAGGGCAGGCCGGTGGCCGTCCTCGTGCGGCTCGACCGCTCCTCGCGCACCAAGAGCGGACTGAAGTGGTCCTCTGCGGACGGACCCCCCTTCCCCCTCACCTCGATGTCCCTCGCAACGGGTTCGATCCGGCTGGCCGACCAGCGCCCCGTCGATTGGCTTCTGCCGTGACCACCACCCCCGACACCCGGGGCAGACGCCGCTCCGCCCCGCCCCGGCGCACCGTGCCCAAGAGCCGCGTCCGGGCCGTGCGCACCCCCACGGTTCTCCAGATGGAGGCGGTCGAATGCGGCGCGGCCTCCCTCGCGATGGTCCTCGGCCACCACGGCCGGCACATCCCGCTCGAAGAGCTGCGCATCGCGTGCGGTGTCTCGCGGGACGGCTCGCGGGCGAGCAACCTGCTGAAGGCGGCGCGCGGTTACGGCCTCACCGCCAAGGGCATGCAGATGGACACGGCCGCGCTCGCCGAGGTACGGGCGCCCGCGATCCTGTTCTGGGAGTTCAACCACTACGTCGTGTACGACGGCATGGGCCGCCGGTTCGGGCGGCGCGGTGTGCACATCAACGACCCCGGCAAGGGCCGCCGCTTCGTGCCGATGGAGGACTTCGACACGAGCTTCACCGGTGTCGTCCTCGTCATGGAGCCGGGCCCGGAGTTCCGCACCGGAGGCCGCAAGCCGGGCATCCTGGGCGCGATGCCGGCCCGGCTGCGCGGGACGTCGGGCACGATGCCCGCGGCCGTGCTGGCGAGTCTGCTGCTGGTGGCGGTCGGTGCGGCGGTACCGGCACTCAGCCGGACGTACATCGACCAGTACCTGATCGGCGGTCAGAGCTCGCTGCTCGGCGTGCTGTTCGCGTCGATGGGCGCCTCGGTGCTGCTCACCGTGGTGCTCACCTGGCTGCAGCAGGCGAACCTGCTCCGGGGGCGCATCATCTCCTCGACGCTCTCCAGCGCCCGGTTCCTGCGCCATCTGCTGCGCCTGCCCGTCACGTTCTTCTCCCAGCGCAGCCCCGCGGACCTGGTGCAGCGTCTCCAGTCGAACGACGCGGTGGCCGAGACCCTGGCCCGGGATCTCGCGGCGGCCGGCGTGGACGCGATCGTCGTCGTCCTGTACGCCGTGCTGCTCTACACGTACGACCCCCAGCTCACGGCCGTCGGGATCGGTGTCGCGCTGCTGAACGTGGTCGCCATGCGTGTGGTGATCAGGCTGCGCGCGACCCGTACCGCCAAGCTCCGCGCCGACACCGCCCGACTGACCAACACCGCGTACACCGGGCTGCAGTTGATCGAGACGATGAAGGCGACGGGCGGCGAGGACGGCTACTTCCGCAAGTGGGCCGGGCAGCACGCCACCACGCTGGAGGAGCAGCAGCGCCTCGGAGTGCCGAGCGCCTGGCTGGGGGTCGTCGCACCGACTCTCGCGACGCTCAACAGCGCGCTGATCCTGTGGATCGGCGGCCTGCGGGCGGTCGAGGGGCACATCTCCGTGGGTCTGCTCGTCGCCTTCCAGGCGCTGGTCACCCGCTTCACCGCGCCGCTCACCCGGCTGAACGGCGTCGCGGGCCGCATCCAGGACTTCGCCGCCGACGTGGCCCGGCTCAAGGACGTGGAGAACTTCCAGACGGATCCGCTGTACACCCGGCCCGGCGACGGGGAGTCCACCCGGCGCCTGCAGGGCCATGTCGAGCTGGAGAACATCACGTTCGGCTACAGCCCGCTCGACAAGCCGCTGCTCACCGGCTTCACGCTGACCGTGGGCCCAGGCCGGCAGGTCGCGCTGGTCGGCGGGTCCGGCAGCGGCAAGTCGACCGTCTCCCGACTGATCTCGGGCCTGTACGCGCCGTGGGAGGGCACGATCCGCATCGACGGACGGCTCCTTGAGGACATCCCGCGCGGCGCGCTCGCCTCGTCCGTGTCCTTCGTCGACCAGGACGTCTTCCTCTTCGAGGGGACCGTGCGGGACAACGTGGCACTGTGGGACCCCTCCATCACGGACGAAGCGGTGGTCACCGCGCTGCGGGACGCGGCGCTGTACGACGTCGTGACGCGCCGTCCCGGCGGTATCCACAGCAGGGTCGAGCAGGACGGCCGCAACTTCTCCGGCGGCCAGCGTCAACGCCTGGAGATCGCGCGGGCGTTGGTCCGCAGGCCGAGCATCCTGGTGCTCGACGAGGTGACGAGTGCACTCGACGCGGAGACCGAACAGACGGTCATGGACAACCTGCGGCGGCGGGGCTGCGCGTGTGTGGTGATCGCCCACCGGCTCAGCACCGTGCGGGACAGCGACGAGATCGTCGTGCTCGAACACGGCACGGTCGTCGAACGCGGCCGGCACGACGCGCTGGTCGCCGCCGGCGGACCCTACGCCACGCTGGTCAAGGAGCGATGACATGACCACGGTTCACGAGGGCGTGCACGAGGGGGACCTCGTCCTCGGCGCGCTCGGCGGCATGGGCACACCGGTCGACTGCACCGGGCTCAACCGACTCGACCTGGAAGGCCCTCAGGTCCTGTGGCTGGTCGCCGCGGGAGCCATGGACCTGTTCGCGGTGGACGCAGCGCAGCAGGGGCACTGGCACCACCTCGGCCGGCTGGAGGCGGGCTCACTGCTGCTCGGTCCGGTCGCCGGGCCGCAACACACGCTGGTCGGGCGGCCGTTGCGGGACTGCGTGGTGCACCGCATCGCACTGCGGGAGCTGTACCAGCAGGCCGACACGGCGACCTGGTCCTACGACACGTACGGCAATCCGCAGTATGTCCCGCCGACGGAGAGCCCGTTGGAGTACGCCCTCGCTCTCGGGGTCGGGCGCAGTCTGTCCATCCTCTTCCAGGCGCCGATGGCCACCGAGAACGCGGCCGCGCTCACCGACGACGACGTGTTCTGGATGCGGGTGCCCCCGGGCAGCGTCCAGTACGGCTCGCTCTACGGGGCCGAGGCGGCGGCCGACCTGCTGATGGACCCGGGTGTCTGGCAGGGCATGGTCGACCAGCAGTACCGGCTGCTGTCCACCCTCGACCGCTGGATCGAGCAGCTGGAGGCCGGTCACGAGGACCGAACGGCGGCCGGTATCAGGGCGGGTGAGGCCGTCCGCGTCCAGGCCGACCGCGCGCTGCTCGCCTCGATCGGCAGGCCTTCCGACAAGCGCCCGACCGCGGCCGACACGGACGCCACCCATGCGGCCTGCACGCTGGTCGCCCGCGCGGCGGGGATCGCCCTGGCCGGGCCGGCGCAGAGCGGCACGGAGAGTGACCGCCTCGACCCCGTCGAGCGGATCGCGCTCGCCTCGCGGGTCCGCACGCGCGCCGTACGTCTCGACGGGCGCTGGTGGCGGGACAACATCGGCCCGCTGGTCGGCCGTCGGGCCGTGTCCGGCGCGCCGGTCGCGCTGCTGTGGCGGCGCGGCGGCTACATGGCCGTCCATCCGTCGTCCGGGCGGGAGACGCCGGTCGAGAAGGCCAACGCGGCCGAGTTCGAGGCGCGGGCCGTGATGTTCTACCGTCCGCTGCCCGAGCGGAGGCTGAGCCCGCTGCGGCTGCTGCGATTCTGCCTCGGGGGCACGGCCGGCGATCTGCGCAACCTCGCGGTCAGCGGACTGGTGACCGTGGCGATCGGAGCCCTGGTGCCGATCGCGACCGGCCGGGTGCTCGGCGAGTACGTGCCGAAGGCCCAGCACGGGCTCATCGTGCAGGTATGTCTCGCGCTCATGGTCACCAGCGTGGTGTCGGCCGCGTTCATGCTGCTGCAGAACCTCACCCTGCTGCGGATGGAGGGCCGGATCGAGGCGAGCCTGCAACCGGCGGTCTGGGACCGTCTGCTGCGGCTGCCGACGACGTTCTTCACCTCCCGCTCGACCGGTGAACTGGCCAGTGCCGCGATGGGCATCAGCGCGATCCGCCGACTCCTCGCGGGCGTGGGCCCGACCCTCGCGCAGGCGGGCACGGTCGGCGCGATGAACCTGGGGCTGCTGTTCTGGTACAGCGTGCCGATGGCGCTCGCCGCGATCGGCATGCTCGTGGTCATCGCCGCGGTGTTCCTGGGTCTCGGTCTGTGGCAGGTGCGCTGGCAGCGCCGTCTGGTGGTGCTGAGCAACAAGCTCAACAACCAGGCCTTCCAGACCCTGCGCGGCCTGCCCAAGCTGCGGGTCGCGGCGGCCGAGAACTACGCGTACGCGGCCTGGGCGGGCGAGTTCGCCCGCAGCCGCGAGCTACAGCAGCGGGTCGGCCGTATCAAGAACCTCACGACGGTGATGGGCGCGGTGTACCTGCCGCTGTGCTCGCTGCTGATGTTCATGCTGCTCGCGGGTCCCGCGCACGGCTCGCTGTCCGCGGCCGAGTTCCTCACCTTCAACACGTCGGTGACGATGCTGCTGACCTCGGTCACGCAGATCACCGGCGCGTTCGTCTCGGCGGCCGCCGCACTGCCGATGTTCGAGGAGATCAGGCCCGTGCTCGACGCGGCACCCGAGGTCAAGGTGGCGAGCACCCGGCCCGGCCTCCTGTCCGGCGGCATCGAGGCCCGCAGGCTGTCGTTCCGGTACGCCGACGACGGCCCGCTCGTCCTCGACGACGTGTCGTTCGCCGTCCGTCCCGGCGAGTTCGTGGCGGTCGTGGGCCCGAGCGGCTGCGGCAAGTCCACGCTGCTGCGCCTGCTGATCGGCTTCGACAAGCCCGTGTCGGGCAGCGTCCTGTACGACGGCCAGGACCTGTCGGCGCTCGACCAGTCCGCGGTACGGCGGCAGTGCGGTGTGGTCCTCCAGCACGCGCAGCCGTTCACCGGGTCGATCCTGGACTGCATCTGCGGCACCGAGCCGTACACGCCGGAGGAGGCGATGGCGGCCGCGGAGATGGCGGGTCTCGCCGAGGACATCCGGCGGATGCCGATGGGCCTGCACACGCTCGTGTCGGGCAGCGGCGCGATCTCGGGCGGCCAGCGTCAACGCCTGATGATCGCTCAGGCGTTGATCCGCCGGCCGCGCATCCTCTTCTTCGACGAGGCCACCAGCGCCCTCGACAACGAGACGCAGCGCACGGTGATCGAGAGCACCAAGGCGCTCAACGCCACCCGGGTCGTGATCGCGCACCGGCTGTCGACGGTGCTGGACGCGGACCGCGTCATCGTGATGGAGGACGGCCGGGTCGCCCAGCAGGGCACGCCCGCGGAGCTGCTGGCGGACACGCGCGGGCGGCTGCACGAGCTCGTGCGTCGCCAACTCGCCTGAGGGGTCAGTCGGTTCCGGGCACCGGGGCGCCCGAGGGGACACCCGCCGCGAGGTACGCGCGATAGATCTCCTGCCAGCGCGTGAGCCCTCCGGCGTGCGGTCCGCCCAAGGGCTCGTCGCGCGCGAGCGCGCCGAGGGCGGTGAGGCAGACGTCCCAGCCGGCGCCGTTGCGGGCGGCCGTGTCCCGCGCGGCCAGCACGTTGGTGAGCGTGAACCGGGTGCGCCCGCCGTCGAGGGCATCGAGGTCGAAGTGCAGCTCGTCGTCGCCCCACGCGAAGGAGAGGTGGCGGTGGGGATCGACGGCGAGGACGCGGCCCGTCGACTCCGGCATGTTCGGATCGCCGGTGAACGTGATGGTGCCGCCGGGGCGCAGGTCCATCTCGGCGCGCGAGGGGAACCAGGCGGCCAGCTCGTCCGGGTCGGTGACGAACCGCCAGACGCGCTCGGCGGGGTGGTCGTAGGTACGGGTGAAGCGGACGGCGGGGCGGCCGTCGTCGAGGGTGAGGAACGTCCCGGTGGGGGTGGCGGCTTCGGCGGACATGGCGGCTCAGTCCTTCGGTGAGGGTGCTGGGGGTGGTGTCGGGTCGCGTGGGGTGCCGTCCGGTGGGGTCGCGTCGGCCGGCGGAGCTTCCCTCCGCGGCGCTCCCGGGGTCGGGGGGAGCGCGTCCCGGAGCGGCGCCTCGTCCAGGCGGCGACCGAGGGTGTCCAGGCTCTCGTTCCACAGCGTGCGGTACGGGGCGAGCCAGGCGTCGAGGGCGGCGATCGGGGCGGGGTCGAGGGCGTAGACCCGGCGTTGCGCGTCCTGCCGTACCCGGACGAGCCCCGCGTCGCGCAGCACCCGCAGGTGCTTCGAGGTGCTCGGCTGGCTCAGACCGCAGGCCTCGACCAGCTCGCCGACGGCCCGCGGCCGCTCCAGAAGCAGCGCGACGATGGCCCGCCGATGGGGGTCGGCGAGCGCGGCCCAGAGGGAGGCGTCGGACATGCTCATAATATGCCTCCAGAGTTATATGCCCGTCAAGGAATGAAGGGGCGATGGACGTCACACGTGTCGGACTAACGAAACGTTGCCGTTTCGCTCGGCGCGGTCTAATCTCGAAACGTCGATGTGTACGAAACCGTTTCGTTTACGTACACGTAACGTCGAGCAACTTCCCTGGAGTGCTTCTCCCATGTCTCAGACCCTGACCGAAGGCACCGGCACGGGTGCCGCGGACGCGACGTCCGCAGCCACGTCGAAGCGGCGGTGGTGGATCCTCTCCATCATCGGGATCGCCCAGCTGATGGTGGTGCTCGACGCCACCATCGTGAACATCGCCCTCCCCTCCGCCCAGGCCGACCTCGGCTTCTCCGACGGCAACCGGCAGTGGATCGTCACCGCCTACTCCCTGGCCTTCGCCTCCCTGCTGCTGCTCGGCGGGCGCATCGCGGACCTGTTCGGACGCAAGACCGCGTTCCTCGTCGGTGTCGTCGGGTTCGCCGGCGCCTCCGTGCTGGGCGGCGCCTCGACCAGCTTCGGGATGCTGGTCACCGCCCGCGCCCTGCAGGGTGTGTTCGGAGCGCTCCTCGCGCCCGCCGCCCTGTCCCTGCTGAACACGACGTTCACCGACGCCAAGGAGCGCGCCAAGGCGTTCAGCGTCTACGGCGCGATCGCCGGTGCCGGCGGCGCCGTGGGCCTGCTGCTCGGCGGTGTGCTGACCGACGCGCTCGACTGGCGCTGGACCCTCTTCGTCAACCTCGTCTTCGCGGTCGTCGCCTTCGCCGGCGGCTGGGTCCTGCTGAGCAACCACCGCGACGCGGCCGGCTCCAAGCTCGACCTGCCGGGCACGCTACTGGTCTCCACCGGTCTGTTCGCCGTGGTCTTCGGCTTCTCCAACGCCGAGACGCACGACTGGAGTTCGCCCGCCACCTGGGGCTACCTCGTCGCGGGCGGCCTGCTGCTGACCGCTTTCGTCTGGTGGCAGACGCGCGCCAAGCACCCGCTGCTGCCGATGCGCGTCCTGCTCGACCGCAACCGGGCCGCCTCGTTCCTCGCCGTGCTCATCACCGGCGCCGGCATGTTCGGTGTCTTCCTCTTCCTCACCTACTACCTTCAGCTGAACCTCGGCTTCAGCCCCACCAAGACGGGTGTGGCCTTCCTGCCGATGATGGCGACGCTGATGGTCATGGCGCAGATCTCCACCACGATCCTGGTGCCGCGGATCGGCCCGAAGGCCGTCATCCCCGCCGGCTTCGCGGTCGCCGCGGTCGGCATGGCCTGGCTGACCGGAATCGGCATCGGCTCGTCCTTCTCGACCGACGTCCTGCCGCAGGTGCTCCTGATCGGCGCCGGACTCGGCATGGTGATGCCGCCCGCCATGTCGCTGGCCACCAGCGGCATCGCCGCCGAGGACGCGGGTGTCGCCTCCGCCACCGTCAACACGATGCAGCAGGTGGGCGGTTCGATCGGCACCGCGCTGCTGAACACGCTCGCCGCGAGTGCCGCCGGCAGCTACCTGGTCGGCAAGGACGCGACGAACAAGCTGGTCCAGGCCCGGTCGACGATCGAGAGCTACACCACCGCGTTCTGGTGGTCGGCCGGCTTCTTCGCCGCCGGAGCGCTCATCGCGCTGGTGCTCTACACCCGCGGCAAGCCCGCCCAGGACCCGGAGGCGGCACCGGTCGTCCACATGTGATCGCGCGCCGAGCCGATCACCGTCAGACCGAGGGGCCGCCGTCTGCAGGGAGACGGCGGCCCCTCATCCGTCTCCGGTAGCGCGCCGTCGCGACAGCCCGGCGCGCCTCCGCGCGCACCTCGTCGAGCGGCCGGGCGGGCCGGTACACCACCAGCGCCCGGCGCTCCTTCTCCAGCCGCAACCCGGCGGCGCCGGGGGCGACTTCACCGTCGTAGGCGAGGGTGTCCGTGCCGGAGACGCCGGTCAGTTCCACCCAGGGGACATGCTCCGCCCCGTAGACCCGTGAGTGACGCAGCGCCCCGACGAGTGCGGAGGCGACGACCCGGGTCCGGGCGAGGCGGCGCTCTCCGTCGACCATGCGCAGGTCGAGGAGTCCGTCGTCCAGGCGGGGCCGGAACGCCGGGGCGAAACCCTCCGGGACGTACCGGCCGTTGCCCGCGAAGAGCAGCCACAGTCGGCGCGGCCGGCCGTTGACCTCCAGCTCGATCGGGTGGGCGGTGCGCAGCACCCGGGCCAGGGCCATCGCGGCGGCCGGCCACTTGCCCCAACGCGGCTCCAAGTGCTGTCGGATGCGCACGAGTTCGGGGTAGAGACCGATGCTGAAAGTGTTGAGGAACCGCACGTCCTGCCCGGTGCCCGGGCGGGCCGCGCCGATGTCGACCGCCACCGCTTCTCCCCCGCTCACGGCGACGGCGGTGGACTCGAAGTCGGGTACGCCGACGTCGAGGGCGAAGTGGTTGAGGGTGCCGCCGGGGAACACGGCCAGCGCCAGGCCGCGTTCGGCCGCCGCGCGGGCCGCGGCGTTCACGCTGCCGTCGCCGCCGCAGACGCCGAGTGCGCCGCCCGCTTCGGCGGCCCGGTCGGCGGCTTCGCCGAGCAGCGCCGCGAAGTCGCCGTCGGCGCCTCGCTCGACCAGTTCGGCCTCCGGCAGGAGGTCACGCAGCCGGTCGGCGGGCGGCATCGCCGTCGCGGGCGCCCCGGAACCGGCGTGGCCGTTGACGAACACGACCAGTCCCCGGCCCAGCGGCAGGGCCGGCGCGGGTGCCACCGGCCGGTCCCGCTCCGGCAGGGCGGCGCGTGGCGGCCACCAGCGGCAGGTCAGGAAGGCGGCGCCCGCCCCGATGGCCGCACCGGCCAGCACGTCTCCCGGGAAGTGCACCCCCACGTAGACGCGGGAGAAGGCGACGGCTGTGGCCACGGGCGCGACCACGGCGCCGTACCTCGTCGACTCCAGGGCGACCCCGATGGCGAAGGCCGCGGCGGAGGCCGAGTGCCCGGAGGGGAAGGAGGTGGTGTGCGGCTGGCGTTCGAGGAGGCGGCCCCGGGGGACGCCGTCCAGCAGGGGGCGGGGCCGGCGGGCGCTCCACTTCACCAGCGTGTTGACGGTCAGCGAGGCGAGC
The DNA here is from genome assembly GCF_044766365.1 of Streptomyces sp. NPDC102279. Lineage (NCBI taxonomy): Bacteria > Bacillati > Actinomycetota > Actinomycetes > Kitasatosporales > Streptomycetaceae > Streptomyces > Streptomyces sp. NPDC102279. The sequence goes on from NZ_JBIWLU010000002.1 coordinate 371,524, forward strand.
GCCAGGGAACCGAGTCCCCGCACTGCCGCACGCCGCGCGGTGTGCCCGCCGACGAGGGAGAGCCCGGCAGCGGATCCGAGCCACAGGCGTCCGTGGTCGGCCGCGTGACTGAGCCGCCGCAGCGCCGGATCGGCGCCCGGGACCCGCGCCGCGGCGACCCGTGTGAACAGCCGTTGGTCCAGTCCGCCGAGTGCACCCATGGTCCACGGGTACGCCGCCCGGCCCCGGTCGGCATGCCGGGTGACTCGGAATGGTGAGGAGCTTGCGCCGTGCGGCGCACGACCGCGGCCCGCCGCACGGCGGACTGCGCCCCACCATCGGCATCAGGCGGCTCCCGGATGGTGGGGCGTGCGGCTGCTGCCGTCCGGCGGAACATCCCCGGCCGCCGGGCACGGCGAAGGGCGGACGGCGCACGCGGCGGAACGCGGCGCGCGGCGGCGACGGTCTTGCACGGGTACGCGACGGACGCCGGTACCCGGACATGCCGAAGGTCGGCCGACAGCCCCACTCCGTCGGCCGACCCTCGGTGCGAAATCACATGGCACCCCCGCGACGGGGTCCGCACTCCCCAGCAACGGACCCCGTTCGATATCCACGGGGGCCACGCGATCCCGGTCTCAGAACGCGAAGACCGTCATCCCGTAGGAGCTCTTCACGCACTCGTTGGCGAAGGTGTGCTCGTACGCCACGCGCTTGCCCTGCCAGACGCCGGCCACCGTCACCACGACAGGGTCGTACTGCCTGGTACAGAAGACGTCGTTTCTGGCGGTCAGTCCTTCCAGATCCCCCTTGATCCCGCGGAGTTCGGCGCAGGCGTCGACGGCGGCCGGGTGCGTCCCGGAGGCCGTCGGTGCGCAGTTGAGGGTGACGGCGCGTTCCGGCGTGGCGTCGGTCGCGCTCTGGCCGTGGCCCGTGGTGAGCACCAGGGCGGAGGGGGCGTAGAGCCCGGACGGGGCGAGGCCGGGGGCTGCGGTGGCGGACCCCATGAGGGGTCCGCAGACGGCGGTGGCCGTCAGGGTGAGAGTCGCTGCCCAGCGTGCGGTGTTCGGCATTGTGTGCATCCTTCCGCTCGATCGAATGCGATACCGGCTCGGTCGGTGCCGGTTCGGCGAGCGCGAGTCTGCCGAGTCCGCACCGGAAACACACATCGACCCCATGCGTTTCGGTAACTTTGAGTATTGAAGTAGTGGCGCGAAGTTACGGAATTCGAACGCGTGAAGCCCACGCCTGTGCGGTTGTTGATCGTCGGCGACCACCCCCTGGCCGGATTGGCACGGCTCGGCAATAGGCCTGAAACATTCCGGTTCAACCCGCGAGGCGCCTCGACTTGGGCCCGCCGCTTCCGCCCACAGCGGACTTCCGCCCCCACGCTTGCCCTTGGCCTGCAGTCGCGTAAGGCTGATTACATGATTACAACAGAGCAGAACGAGAAGCTGCGCGGCTGGTTCGCCGGCCGGCTGCCCGACGATCTCTTCGAGAGCCTCGCCGAGGTGACGGTCGACCGTGAAGAGATCACGGTGGTCGGCCGCATCCCCGAGCCGAAGCTCGCCGAAGGCGCCTCGGACGCGGAGAGGGCGGCGGCGCTGAAGGCCCGCGTCCAGGAGTTCCGCGAGCGCACCCGCGAGGAGCGGGTCGCGGTGGCCAGGGAGGCGGAGCACCGCTTCCGCCGGAAGGTCTCCTGGGGTGTGGAGTGCGGCACCGAGCGCGCCCTGTTCACGCACGTGGCCGCGCCGGTGATGACCCGGCTGCGGCAGCCGGAGCGCGAGGTCCTCGACACGCTCGTGGAGGCCGGGGTGGCCCGCAGCCGCAGCGACGCCCTCGCCTGGTGCGTGCGCCTCGTACAGCGGAACACCGACGATTGGCTCGCCGACCTGCGCGTATCCCTGGAACACGTGCGGCGGGTCCGCTCCCAGGGCCCGGACACCACACCGGAGGAGGCCGCGGGCGACGAGGAATGACCCGTCCGCCCCGGCCTTGAACTGCCCGCAGCGGGGTATCGCTTCACACTGGCAACAGATGCCGACGAGACGAGGTGGTCGCACATGAGGTTCGGGGTGTCGACGTTTCTCACCGACGAGGGGATCGGACCCGTGGCGCTGGGCCCGGCCCTGGAGGAGCGCGGGTTCGACGCGCTGCTGCTGGCCGAGCACTCGCACATTCCGGTCGGCCGGGAGACCCCCTATCCCGCGGGCGGCGAACTGCCGAGGGTGTACTACCGGACGCTCGACCCGTTCGTGGCGCTCGGCGCCGTCGCCGCCGTGACGAGTGAACTGCTGCTGGGCACCGGGATCGCACTGGTGGTCCAGCGCGATCCGATCAGCACGGCGAAGGAGGTCGCGTCCCTCGACCTCGTCTCCGGCGGGCGCGCCGTGTTCGGGGTCGGCGCGGGCTGGAACCGTGAGGAGATGCGCAACCACGGAACGGAGCCGACCCGCCGCGGACGGCTCATGGACGAGCGAATCCGCGCCATGATCGAACTGTGGACGAAGGAACAGGCGGAATTCCACGGCGAGTTCGTCGACTTCGACCCGGTCTTCCAGTGGCCCAAGCCCGTTCAGCGGCCGTATCCGCCGATCTGGGTCGGGGGCGACGGGGAGCACGCCTTCAGCCGGGTCGCCGAGTACGGCGCGGCCTGGATGCCGAGCGGGGTACCGGCCGACCAACTGGGCAGCCGCATCGAGCGGTTGAGGAAGACAGCGGGAGACGGGCCGGCCGTGGTGGTGTACGCGGGCCGGCACGACCGCGAGACCCTCGACCGGTACGCGGAACTCGGCGTCGACCGCGTCCTGCTGTACCTTCCGACCCGGCCCGAGGACGAGACCCTGCGCACCCTCGACGAACTGGCCGCCGCGGTGTCCGCTCACCGCTGACGGCCTAGGGCCCCGCCGCCGGACGACAGGAGCCGATCGTGCCGGACATGGACGAGGAGGAAGCGCGCCGCCGCTTCCTGGCGGCGCGGGTGGCGCGGCTCGCGACGGTCGACGCGGAGGGACGTCCGCATCTGGTGCCGCTCGTGTTCGCGGGGTGTGGTGGCGGGCTCGTCAGCGCCGTCGACCACAAGCCCAAGCGGTCGCAGCTGCTGCGGCGGCTGCGCAACATCGCCGTCCGTCCCGGCGTGTGTCTGCTCGTCGACCGCTATGACGAGGAGTGGGAACGGTTGTGGTGGGTGCGGGCGGAGGGGGACGCGCGGGTGGTCGCACCCGGGGGTGCGGGGATCTATCCGGCCGCGGTGGGCGCGCTGCGGGAGAAGTACCCCCAGTACGAGGAGCGGCCCCCCGACGGTCCGGTCATCGCCATCACCGTCCACCGCTGGCGCGGCTGGCAGGCCACAACCGGCGCCTGACCAAAGGGTTTTCGCCCCCCTCCGCCCCTACCCGTCCTGTCCTTGGGGCTGCCGCCCCCAGACCTCCGCCTCGGCCTGAACGGCCTCGTCCTCGAACGCCGGACGGGCCGGCTGTCGGTCTCCGGCGTTCGAGGTGCGGGGGTCCGGGGGCAGCGCGCCCGGGTCAGTCGCGGATCGTTCGGGCGATGTCCAGGGTGAGGCGGTGCCAGGGGGTGCGGGGGTCGCGGCCGGTGAGGTCGTGGATGCGGCGCAGGCGGTACCGGAGGGACTGCGGATGCAGGTGCAGCACGCGTGCCGCCGCACTCGCGGACCCGGCGTCGACGTACGCCGTCAACGCCTCCAGGAGATGCCGCTGACCGGCGTCGGCGAGCGGCCCGAGCACCAGCCGGGCGATGTGGTCCGGCGCGGCGGCGGGCCGCCCGGCGAGCAGGGCGAGGACGTGCGCATCGGCGTCGGTGAGGACGTGCCCGGGCCGGTGGGCGTGGGCCGGCGCGGTGTCGAGCGCGTCGGCCGCGAGCCGGTGCGCGACGGCGATCCGGTCGAGGCTCTCCCCGGTCACGGCGCACCCGCGCCAGCCCCGCTCCCCCAGCACCGCCCCCGCCCGCACGGCCGCCGCGACCGGCAGCAGCAGTACGGCCCGCGGCCCCCGCACCGTCGCGAGGGACGTCACCTCGCCGGCGGGCGGAGCCAGCGCGTCGAGCAGTGCCGTCGCCGTGTCCTGGGCCAGGTCGGGCCGGTCCGGGGCGAGGGGCTCGGCCACCAACAGACAGCACGGGTCGGGGAGGTGGATGCCGAGCCGGGCGGAGCGGTCGGTGAGCGCGCCCACCGAGGCGTGCCGTCCGGCGATCAGGTCGTCGAGCAGCAGCCTCAGCGCCCGCTCCCGGTCACCGGACAGGTCCTCGCTGGTGGCGGCGTACGCGGTGGCCATCTCCTCGGAGAGCGTGTCGAGGGTGGCGAGCAGCATGCGGGCGAGCGCGAACGCGTCGGAGGCGGCGAGGAGCGGAGCGCGGGCCGCGACCTCGTCGGTGAGGACGGTGCCCGCGACCCGGTAGGCGCGCAGCACCGCCTGTACCGGCCGCCCGTCCGCCGCCCGGGCCGACGCGATACCCCGGAAGCGCCGCAGATCGGCCGGGTCCAGGGCCCCGTCGGTCGCCCAGAGGTGGAGGAGCCGCTCCAGGCCCCAGGCCGCGATGGCCCGTACCTCGGGAAGGCGGGTGTCGTCGAGCGCCGCGTACACCGGGACCTGTTCGTGGACCGCCGCGACGATCGCCTCCACGACGCGCGGGTCGGCGACCATGTCCTGCCGGACCCGCTCCCGGGCCTCGGACGGTTTGTTTGTCACAGGGTGATGATTCCAGGCGCGTGATGTGCGCACCACAGTGGACGGGACTTGTCACAGTCGCCAGGATCGACGTCGTACAGCGCGGTCTCAGGGACGAGAGGCGGGACGTACGGATGGCGAAGCACTGGGCCGATTTCCAGTACGAGATCTATCTGAACGGGATGACGGGGGCCGTACCGCGGCTGCCGACGGATCTGACACGGCTGGAGGAGCTCACCGAGCAACGGCTCGGACCGGGCCCGGTCGGCTACGTGGCGGGCAGCGCGGGCAACGGCAGCACGGCGCGGGCCAACCGGGAGGCACTCGACCGGCGCCGCATCGTGCCGCGCATGCTGCGTGACGTCCGCGAACGCGACCTGTCCGTCCAGGTGTTGGGGCGTGCGCTGCCCGCGCCGATGGCGCTCGCACCGGTCGGTGTGCTGTCGATCATGCACCCGGACGCGGAGACCGCCGCCGCCCGCGCCGCCGCCGCGCAGGGCGTGCCCTACATCCTGTCCTCGGCGTCCAGCACCCCCATGGAACAGGTCGCCGAGGCGATGGGCGATGCCGAGCGCTGGTTCCAGCTGTACTGGGCGAAGGACCGCGAGGTCACCCGCAGTTTCCTGGACCGCGCGAAGGCGGCCGGGTTCACCGCCCTGTTCGTCACGCTCGACACCCCGCTGCTGGCGTGGCGGCCGCGCGACCTGGACCAGGCCTATCTGCCGTTCCTGCATGGTGTGGGTACCGCCAACTACTTCTCGGACCCGGCGTTCCAGGCCGGTCTGGCCAAGCCGGTGCACGAGGACCCGAACGCGGCCGTGATGCACTTCGTGAGCATGTTCGCGGACCCCGGGAAGACCTGGCCCGACCTGGCGTTCCTGCGGGAGAACTGGGACGGGCCGATCGTCCTCAAGGGCATCCTGCATCCGAACGACGCCCGGCGCGCCGCCGAGGCCGGGATGGACGGCGTGGTGGTCTCCAACCACGGCGGGCGGCAGGTGGCGGGGTCGGTGGCGGCCGCCGACGCGCTGCCGCGGGTGGTGGAGGCGGTGGGCAAGCGGCTGACCGTCCTCTTCGACAGCGGGATCCGCACGGGCGACGACATCTTCAAGGCGCTCGCGCTCGGCGCTTCGGCCGTGCTCGTCGGCCGCCCGTACGCGTACGGGCTCGGCCTCGACGGACAGGCCGGCGTCGAACACGTCGTCCGCTGTCTGCTCGCCGAGTTCGACCTGACCCTCGCCCTGTCCGGGCACGCCCGCCCCGGCAGCCTCGGCCCCGACGACCTGATCGAGGAAACCGCATGACCGTCACGAAGAACGTCCTGGCCGTCGTCTCCCCGCACGTCGGCGGGCGTACGGCGGGGGCCGCGCTCGCCACCCTCTTTCCCGGCCAGGTCCGCGTCACCGTCGTGGAGTCGACGGACGAGGACCCGGCAGCGCTGCGCGCGGCGCAGGTCATCATCACGGGGCTCGGCCCGGTGACCGCCGAACACATCGCCGCCGCACCGGACCTGGAGCTGGTGCAGTGCGCGAGTCACGGCTTCGACTACGTCGACCTGGACGCCGCGCGCGGCCGGGGCGTACCGGTGTGCAACATCGGCTCCAGCGGCGCCGAGAAGCAGAACGTGGCCGAGCAGACCTTCGCCCTCATGCTCGCCCTCGCCAAGCAACTGGTGCCCGCCCACACGGCGTTGACCGAGGCGGACTGGGCGCTGCCGCGGCTTCAGCGGTCGATCACCGAACTGTCCGGCAAGACACTCGGCATCATCGGACTCGGCCATATCGGCGAGGAAGTCGCGCGGCGGGCCGTCGCGTTCGACATGAGCGTCGTGTACGCCGGTCCGAAGCCGGTCTCCGCCGAGACCGAGGCCCGGCTCGGCGCCCGCCATGTCGAACTCGACGAACTGCTGCGCACGTCGGACTACGTGAGCCTGCACGCGCCGCTCACCGGGGCCACCCGGCATCTGCTGAACGCGGAGCGGCTCGCGCTCCTCAAGCCGACCGCGTTCGTCGTCAACACCGCGCGGGGCGCCCTGATCGACCAGGACGCCCTCGCGGACGCACTGCACGCGGGCGCCCTGGCCGGGGCGGGTCTCGACGTCTTCGACCCCGAACCGCCCACTCCCGCCCTGCGGTTGCTCAAGGCGCCGAACGTGGTGCTCTCACCGCACGTCGCGGGTGTCACCCGGGAGACGCTCGTACGGATCGCGCTGGCCGCCGTGCAGAACGCCGCGGACTTCGTGGAGGGCAGGCCGCCGCGGGACGTCGTCTCCTAGGACCCGCCGGACAGCCCGGACGCCCCGAGGAGGGCAGGCCCCCACGGCGAGGCCGGCCCGAGCGCGTTCGGGCCTACGGGCGCGCTCCGCCCACGAGGTCGACGACAACGTCGGTGACGCCGACGGCCGTTCCCGTCGGATCGGCGCCCCCCACGGTGTCGGTGAGTTCAGGGGTGTCGGGCAGCCGGACGGGCAGCGCGCCCGGAACGGCGGGACCCGGTGCGGCGGGGCCCGGTGCGGCGGGCCGCGGGGCCGGAGCGGAGCGGTGGCCGTCGTCGACGGTCAGCGTCTTCGGCTCCCCCCGATACGTCTGCGGCCCGGTCGTCCGCGGGTCGGCGGAGACACCGGCCGGGGGCGCCTCGGTGGGTTCGCCCGGCGCTTCGGAGGCGCCGCCGTCGACGGACGGGCCCCGGCTCGTGGCCCCGGGCAGGGGATCCGTCCCCACGACGGACAGCGAGTCGGGGCGGGGCGACGAGCCGTCGGTCTGCCACCGCTGGGCGTCGGATCCGTCACGGACCTTGACGAGCACGTCGCCGTCCGGGTCCGTGGACTCCGGCGTGACCGCCAGCCCCTCGTGCCGGCGGGGCAGCAACTCCCCCTGCACCGTGAGGTCGTAGCGCATGTCCTTGCCGCGCTTCGCGTCCTCGGCGACGCAGCGGACGAGGAAGACGACACCGTTGTCCGCGTTCGAGTCGAGGCACAGACCGGGATCGGCGACACTGCGCAGCAGCCCGTCCTGCTCGTACGACCACTGCTGGGTCCAGGCGGACGAGCACACCGCGAGCCTCGTCCCGACGCCCTCCTTGAGCGTGTCGCCCCGGATGTCGAGGCACAGGTCGGCGGTCAGGTTCCGCAGCCGGGTGTGCTCCGCGGTCCCCGGCACGCCGGCCGAGGTGGAAGGGCCGGACGTCACCGGCGGGACCGGGGAGCCGGGGACGGCCGACAGGGTGCGGCTGCTGCTCGCGCCGGTGGTCGCCGCCGGGTCGGCTCCGCCGTCGTCGTTCGACCACAGGCTGACGGCCAGCACGGTCGCCAGCAGAGCCGCGGAGACCCCGGCCCCGGCGAGCAGCGCCTGCGAGGGACGCTGTTCCTCCGAACGGGCCGCCCCGCGTCCCGGCGCCGGGATCTGGGACAGCAGGCGATGACGTCCGCCGGGTCCCGGCTCCGCTCCCGATGCCGGGACGGGACGGGCGCCCCGTCCCGGACGGCCGCTCCTCACGGGGCGTACGGCGGCGCTCTGCCGCCGCGCACCGAACGGGGAGACGGTTCGGGGGCGTAGCGCTTGCCCCGCGCGGCCCGGGCGGGACTCGAGATAGCGCCGTGCGCCCCACCCGAGTACCGCCTCCGCGAGGAGGACTCCCAACCCCTCCTCGAAATCGCCGAGTTGCTCGGCGGCCTGTCGACAGTAGGCACACTCCCCGAGATGCAGCCGGACATCCGGCAACAGAGTGCCTCCCCGGCGAATCTGCACATCGAGCAGCCGGTTGTAGAAACCGCATTCCCTGGTCGGCGCGAGTTCCCGGTGGGCGCGCACCAGGCCTTCCCGGAATTGGTCGCGGGCCTGTTCCAGCGCGGCCGAAGCGGTGTCGGTGTCCATGCCCGAAAGGCCGGCCGGCACGGATAGCGACTCGGCTTCCACCTCGGTGTGCCAGAGCAGGCATCGGGCGAGTCCGGGAAGAGCCAGGAATGCCCGCTCGGCGAGCTTCCGGTTTTCGGCCGTCAGGGTCTTGGCCGTGCGCATACCGCGGCCTCCCGCGGGTTTCCGCAGATCCGGAAGCACGGCGGATATCCGCTCGTCCCCCACCCAGCCCGTGACCGTGTCCCGAACGGTCACGAGAAACCGGGGCCGCAGCGCGAGACCCGGCTCGCCCTCCCCCAGCCGGCCCAGCACCCGGTGGAAGGCGGTCGCGGCCACCATGGCGGCGACGTCGGCCTGCGTGGCGAGGCAGATCACCGCGTAGTCGTACGTCGGCTGCCAGTGGCGGGCGGTCAGCAGCGCGACGGGACGGGTGGCCTCGCCGTGCGGCCGGCCCCTCAGCAGCGTGGCGAGGTCCTCGTCGGACTCGCCGGGAACGCCACTGGGCGGATACGGGGGAAGCGGTGGGCGGGGGGTGTGCACGGAGCGGGTTCCTTCCGAGGCGCGTGGGGGCACGCAGAAAGTGCCGGCCCGTCGAAAAGGAGTCCTGATTGGTGTGTACCTTTTCGACGGAGCGCCGGGAAAACGGCCGGGGACGAAGGCCGTACGGCGACCGTCGGACAGGAGCCTTTCGAGCCCGTCGACAGCCGGGGATGACGAACAGCGATTCAGCCCCGGGCATTGACCAGGCGCAGGGGGATCACCCTCGCACAACACGCTCGTGACCAACAAGACACATGGGCCACGGCAGCCTTATTGAGAGGATGTCAAAAGGCACGTCGACAACATGTCCGGATCGCACCGGCATTCGCTATTCATGCGCCCCGTGTGAACCGTACGCACGCACCGGTGCCGCTCGCACGCTCCCGGCACGCACGACCCCGTAGTCCACTGAGGACCGGCCCTTCTCGGAGGCCCCGCGCGGAACGGCGGCTCTCCCGCGCGAAACGGCCGCCGACCCCGTTCCTCCCGCCCTCGGTCGGCGGCCCGAGAGAGCCTCGCCCGGCGCGGTGACCGGCGCGCGCCGGTCGTCAGGCGACCTTCCTGCCCGTCAGGGCGAGCAGGCGCTCCAGTGGCGTGGCGTCCGGAGCGGGTACGGCCTCGGGTCCGAAGGCTCCCGAGGCGCGGGCGCCCTCGGCGATCTGCGCCGCTGCGGCCGCCGCGGTGGCGACGACGTCGTCGTCCGCCGTGAACGGCCGGCCGATGGCGGTGGCCAGGTCCCAGCCGTGCACGGTCAGCTCCATGATGGTGATCATCCCGGCGAACGGCGCGGGACGCGTGCTCCCGAAGAACGGCGTCTCCCCCTCCCACGCGTCCGGCTCGGCCCACGCGTCGGCGAGCCGTCCGACGAGCGGTGGGAAGACGATCCACGGAGCTTCGGTCAGGGGCCCGGGGGCACCTGCCGGCAGCTGCTCCTTGGCGGCGGCGTACGCGCCGGCGACCAAGGTGCCGAGCAGGTGCTCGCTGAGCCGATGGACGTCGAAGTCGGCGCAGGGCGTGGGAAGTTCACGCTTCCCGGTGAGGGCTTCCTGCCCGGTGTGGTCCTGGAGGGTGCGGGCCGCGCGGGCCAGTTGGCCGGCGAGGTCCACGGCGTCGGTGTCCATGGCGGTCTCTCCTGTTCGACGCGGCGGTCCGAGGAGGGACGGACCGCTCACCAGGAACAGACCGGGCCCGGCCGGGAAAGGAATCGGTCCGATCACCCGGGGAGCGCGTGGGAGCGGGGTGACCCCCGGGGACAGGCCTCCCCGGACGGGTCGAGCCGAGGACAGGCCTCCCCGGACGGGTCGAGCCGAGGACAGGCCTCCCCGGACGGGTCGAGCCGAGGACAGGCCTCCCCGGACGGGTCGAGCCGAGGACGGGGCTCCCCGGCGGGCCGAGCCGGGGAGGGGCGCCCCACGGCCGGACGGGTCCCGGAGCCTCCCGACGAGCAGGGGCAGGGGCAGGGGCAGCGGCAGGGACGGGCAAGGTCCCGGGGCGAGGCCGACGCCTGTTTCGGCGGGGCCGCCCGGGACCTCTCTCTCCCCGGGTCAGCTCGCCCAGAGTCCCTTCCTGCGGTAGCCCGGCTCCCAGAAGAGGCGGTTGAGGACGCGGACCGGCGGGGGCAGTGCGCCGAGGAACGTGGCGCGGTCGGCGGGCGCCACTCCGTCGACGATCCACGGCACGAACACCGCCGCTCCCCTGAGACCCTGCGTCTTTCGGATCCGGCCGGTGAAGGCGCCCCAGTCCTCGGGGGTGAGCACCTCCTGGATGAGCGGCAGGGCGCTGTGCTCCTCGTGCGCGAGGTGGTCGTCGAGTGTCGTCGCCAACGCGTGTACCAGGGAGGCCAGTTCGGCGGACTCGTCCCGCAGCGCCCGCTCCACGTCCGTCAACCGGGGGTCGAGCCGGGCGTGTTCGGCCGCCATCTCCGCGAGCAGGGCGATGTCCCGGGGACGCCCCCCGACCCGGCGCTCGACCCGCGGCCACAGGTCGCTGTCCTCCGCGGTGTGGTGGATGTGCAGCTGACGCGTGAAGTTGGCCCAGCCGGCGCGGACCGCGGGTGTGCCGGCGGTGCCGTCCGCGGCCGCCTTGCCGAGGCGTTCCAGGTCGCGCCGGAAGGCGTCGTGGGCGGCGTACATGACGGTGAGGTCGATGCTCATGAACTCGCTTCCTCCAGTTCGGACTCGTACACGGGCAGCGCGTGCGGGTTGGCGGACGGGCCGCGGTGCCGGGCGACGGCGAGGCAGGCGAGCGCGCCCGTCAGCAGGACCGCCGCGGAGACCAGGACCGCGGGGCCCATGGCGTCCACGAAGCCGTGGCCGAACACCTGGCCGCCGAGCGCGCGCATGCGGTCGGCGACGTCGTGCGGCACCCCGGCGGGGGTGGGGGCCGTCTGCCGGGCGGACACGTCGGTCTCGGCCCGGGAGAAGGCGGCGACGAAGCCGGTGCGGTAGTCCGCCGGGAGCTGTCCGGCGTGCTGTCGCGCCTGGTCGGTGAGCGACTGGGCCAGCTGTGCCTGGAGTACGGCGCCGACGACGGCGCCCGCGAGGACCGAACCGACCTGCCGCAGGGCGTTGTTCACGCCCGAGGCCGCGCCGGAGAGCCGCGCCGGGACGTTGCGCATGACCTCGGTGGCCATCGGCGCGAACGTGCAGCCGGCACCGAGACCGGCGAGGAACAGCGGGAAGGCGACCGCCGTCCAGCTCGACCCGACGTCGGCGGCGGCGACGATCCAGACCAGGGCGCCGGTCCAGGCGAGCAGCCCGGTCATGAGGATGTACTTGCCGCCGATCCGGTCCGCGAGGACCCCGGCGGGCCCCGCCATGACGAACGATCCGAGGGCGAGCGGCAGCAGGACGAGGCCGGACTTCAGGGCGCTGAACCCGAGGACGGACTGGAGGTAGATCGTGAGTGGCAGGAACATCCCGATGACCCCGAACGACACGGTGACGCCGACGAAGTTGATGAGGGTGAAGCTGCGGTCCCGGAAGAGCGAGAAGGGCACGAGCGGATCGCCTTCCTGCTGACCGCGCTCGTGGAGGAGGAACCACGCGAAGAGCACCGCGGCGGCGCCGAGCAGGGTCCGGATCCAGCCGTTCCAGTCGTAGCGCTGTCCCTCGGTCAGGCCGAAGGCCAGGCAGAAGAGGGCACTTGAGGCGAGCAGCACGCCGACGGTGTCGAACCGGTGCCGTACCGAGCGGCGAGAACCCGGGATGATCGCGACGGCGAGGAGCAGCACCAGGGCGCCGAGCGGCAGGTTGACGTAGAAGATCCAGCGCCAGTCGAGGTGCGTGATGAGCGCGCCCCCGACGATCGGGCCGAGGGCGCCGGAGATGCCGGCGACGGCGCCCCAGACGCCCATCGCCGCGCCCCTCCGGTCGGCGGGGAACACCTCGGCGATGATCGACAGGGTCTGCGGCATGAGCAGCGCGGCGCCCAGTCCCTGGACCGCGCGGAAGGCGATCAGCTGGGGCGGGTTCTGCGCGAGGCCGCAGGCCAGGCTGGCGAGGGTGAAGAGGGCGACGCCCGCGAGGAAAAGGTTGCGTTTGCCGCGCAGGTCTCCGAGGCGTCCAGCGGTGATCAGCAGGACGGCGAGGGCGAGGCTGTAGGCGTTGACGACCCACAGGATCTCGTCGAGGGAGGCGTCCAGGTCCTGGCCCATGTCGGGGATGGCGATGTTGACGATCGTCAGGTCGAGGAGCGTCATGAAGAAGCCCAGGGACAGCGTGACGAGGATCGCCCAGGGGTTGCCGTGCCATTTCTTGAACACGATGTGTGTCTCCTTGTGCCGGAACAGCGGAGTGCGGGGAGACCGGACTCGCGTTCAAGAGGGCGACCGGCGCGAGCGGTGTGACGCCCAGGACCAGTCGTGAGACGTACGTCACAATCGGGGCGCCTGCTGTCACACTCGGCCCGCCTTTTCCCTCGCTGTGGTGAGAGCCAAGGGAGGCGAGCCATGTCCGAAAGCCCCGAGCCGGACGCCGACGGCGCGACGCGGGTCTTCGTCGAGCACCGCGAACTGCTGTTCGCGATCGTCTACAACGTCCTCGGCACCGTCGCCGACACCGAGGACGTGCTCCAGGAGACCTGGCTGTCGTGGACGGGCCGCGCGCACCGCGCACCGCTGGACGACATCGTGAATCCGCGTGCCTATCTCGTGCGCATCGCGGTCAACCACGCGCTGGCACGCCGCGCCGCCATCAGCCGGCGCCGTGAGACGTATGTGGGCCCCTGGCTCCCGGAGCCGCTGCTGGACGAGCCAGGGGACGGCGAGCGGGCCGACGACCGCACCCTGCGCTCCGAGTCCGTCTCCCTGGCGATGCTCGTCGTCCTGGAGTCACTGACCCCGCTGGAGCGCGCGGTGTTCGTCCTCAACGAGGTGTTCGGTTACGCGCACACCGAGATCGCGCAGGTCATCGACCGCAGCCCGGCGGCGGTCCGGCAGCTCGCGCACCGGGCCCGCGGCCATGTGCACGCCCGCCGTCCGCTGTACCGGGCGCATCCGCGGGTGCGCCGGCAGGCGACCGAGCGCTTCGTGGCGGCGGCGCTGGGCGGTGACATCGCGGCGCTGATGGAGATCCTCGCGCCGGAGGTCACGGTGTGGACGGACGACGGCGGCAAGGGCCGCGGGGCGGCGGGGCTCCGGCCGGTCCAGGGCCGGGACAAGGCGGCACGGCTGCTCGCCGGCTACGCCACGCGCCGGAGTGCGGGGCTCGACATCCGCTATCGGCGGGTCAACGGCGACGACTCCGCGGTGGTCTTCGAGGACGGGTCGCCGTACGCGGTCATGGTCATGGACCTCACCCCGGACGGCGAGCAGGTGTCCGACGTCTACATCGTGACGAACCCCGAGAAGCTCACACACGTACGGCGTGACGAGGCGGCCGACGCGAAGCGGCCCGAGGGGACGGCGGAGGGAAGCCGCGCGTGAGCGGCTCCCCCTCCGGGGCCGGGGTGGTCAGGCGGCCGGGACCTCCAGTCGGCTGATCCGCAGTCCGCCGTCGTCCGCGCCCGGGTGTCCGCTCGTCATGGCCAGCCTCAGCCGTGAGCCGCGGACACCGTCGAAGGTGATCACGGTCGGCGCGTCGGACGCGTCGGCCCAGTCGACCGTGGTCTTCCGCACGGGCGTACAGCGGTGCCCGTCCCACACCGACACCTCGACGGTCGCCGGCCGGGTGTGGGTCGCGTCGACGGTGAAGGAGACCTCGACGCGGTCGATCCGGCGGGGGCGCGCCCAGGCGACCGAGACCCAGTCGCCGGCCCGGGCCCCACCGAAGGCGGGGAGCAGGGCGGTCGCCGACTTGTAGAAGGCGTTGGACCACCCGGTGGTGGGGTCGCCGTCGAGCATCGCGGCCGGAAGGCTGTCCGTCCGGCCCGAGTAACTGGAGTCGGGCAGCGGGTAGTTCGGGGCGGCGGGGTGCTCGGGGGCGAAGCGTGCCGCGGGGGTGGTGGCGCCCTGTCCGGCGGCCGTGGCGCGTACCGTCGCGGTGCCCGCGTGGAGCCCCTCGGCGCGGCCGGTCACCTTCAGCGCGCCCGCCCGTGTTCCGGACCGGACGATGGCGAGTGCCCTGCCGTGGAAGGCGGTTCGGGTACTCGCCTGGTAGCGCTCGGCGCTCTCCTGACGGCCGTTGTCGAGACCGGCGAGCGATCCGCCGTCGGCGTCGAACGTGATGAGGTGCTCCGCGTCGGGCACCACGACTCCCCGGGCGTCGACGACCTCGGCGGTCACGAACACCAGGGACCGGCCGTCCGCCGCGAGCGACGGACGGTCGGGGGTCAGACGGACGGCGTGCGGGGCTCCGGCCGTCCGCAGCACGTCGGTCGCGACGACGCGGCCCGCACGCCGGGCCACCGCCTTCAACTCCCCCGGACGGTAGGGGACTTTCCAGGCGAGGTGCAGTTTTCCGGCGCTGCCGTTCGGGCTGGTGTAGCTCCCGGGATACGGGCCGTCGGTGAACGTCTTGTCGTCACCGGTCGCCTCCGTGGTCTCCAGGTAGGCCCGCCCGTCGGTGGTCCTCTTGGTGTCGAACGCGCGCGTGCCGAGGGACGTGCCGTTGAGGAACAGTTCCACGGTCTCGACGTTCGCGTAGGCCCAGACCTCGACGGTCTCCCCCGCCCGGTGGTTCCAGCTCATGGGCAGCAGGTGGACCATGGGCTCGCTCGTCCACTGGCTCCTGAACAGGTGGTACATGTCCTTCGGGAAGCCCGCCGTGTCGACCGCGCCGAAGAAGGACGCCTTCACCGGGAACACGTCGTAGGGCGTGGGTTCCCCGATGTAGTCGATACCGGACCAGAGGAACTGCCCCGCGAACCACCGGCGGTCACGGTCCTTCTTGTGCCCGTACTCACCGCTCATCGTCCAGGAGGCGAGGTTGTTGTCGTAGGAGGAGACGGCCCGCCGGCCCGGGGTGTGGTTCTCCCCGGTGTTGAGGTGTTCCGGCTCCTGGTACGTGGAACGGGTGGACGTCTCGGACGACGACTCGGACTCGAAGAGGAACAGGTGCGGGTAGGCGGCGTGCAGGGCGTCGACGGACCTGGCGGTGTTGTAGTTGAGGCCGAGGCCGTCGAGCTTGGCGAGCATGAGGTCGGCCGCCGACCCCTTCGCCGGCAGCCGGCGGTACTTGTCCGAGCCGATGACGAGCGGACGGGTGTCGTCCGCCGCCTTCACCGCCCCGATGATCCGGTCGGCCATGGCGAGGCCGGCGGTGGAGGTGGAGTCGGGTATCTCGTTGCCGATGGACCACAGCACCACGGCGGGCGAGTTGCGGGCGGCGAGGACCATCTCCGTGGCGTCCTTCTCGCACCACTCGTCGAAGAAGCGCCCGTAGTCGTGGGTCGTCTTGCCGCTGCGCCAGCAGTCGAAGGCCTCCACCATCATCACGATGCCGAGCTCCTCGCAGACCTCGACGATCTGTGGCGAGGGCGGATTGTGCGAGGTACGGAAGGCGTTGACTCCCATCGACTTCATGATGGTCATCTGGCGGCGCACCGCGTCGACGCTGATCGCCGCGCCGAGCGCGCCCTGGTCGTGGTGCAGGTCGACGCCCTTGATCTTGGTGTGGGCGCCGTTGAGGTGGAAACCCTCGTCCGGGTCGAAGCGGAAGGTGCGGATGCCGAAGCGGGTGCTGTACGTGTCGACGACGGTGGCCCCGACCCGTAGTTCGGTCTCCAGCGTGTAGCGGTGCCCGGGGGTCGCGAAGTCCCACAACCTGGGCTTCTCGACCGCCAGTTCGTGGGTCACGTCGGCGCGGTCACCGACACCGACCGTGCTCCCGGCGCGAGCCGCGGTACGCCCGTCGGGACCGACGATCCGGGACGTCACCCGGACATCGGCGGCGGCTCCGGAGTCGTTGACGACCGTCGTGCGGGCCCGGACGACCGCCCGTTCCCCGTCGACCTCGGGCGTCGTGACCTGCGTCCCCCACCGCGCCACATGGACCGGACCGGTCACGACCAGGCGGGCCTCACGGTAGATGCCGCTGCCCGAGTACCAACGGCTGCTGGGGAGTTGGTTGCGCACCTGGACCGCGATCACGTTCTCGGTGCTGCCGTCCGTGTGCAACAGCCCCGTCAGGTCGAAGGCGAATCCGGTGTACCCGTACGGGTGACGGCCCACCTCTTGGCCGTTGCAGTACACGGAGGCGTCCATGTACACGCCGTCGAACTCGACGGAGATCCGCAGGCCGGTGACGGCGGAGGGCAGGGTGAAGGCGGTCCGGTACCAGCCGAGGCCGCCGGGGAAGAAGCCGGTGCCGCTGGTGGTCCCGTGCTCCGTGGTGGGCGTCCGCTCGATGCTCCAGTCGTGCGGCACGGCCACCGAACGCCACGCCGAGTCGTCGTACCCGGGCCGCTCGGCCCCCTCGTAGGCGCCGGAGGGGTCGGTGACACCGCCCGCGTCGGCCAGCGCGAAGCGCCAGCCGTCCCGCAGCGCGATCGTCCGCCGCCCCGTGCCGCGGCCGGGGACCGCCGCGGCGCCGTCCGCTCCCGCGAGGGCCCCGACGGCGGGGACAGCCGTTCCTGCGATCAGTACCGACCGTCGAGTGACCGTCATGGCGGCTCTCCCCCATCAGGGCGCAGAAGTCATCACTATTGATCGTGAACAAACAGATTCTGACGGGAGGCAACACGGGACCGTCAAGGGTCCTGACACCACTTCCCCCCCGGCCTTCACATCGGCCGAAAACCTCCGTACGAATGGCTGTCGGGAGCATCCCCGTTCGGGGGTGCCCGTGCCGTACAGGCCCTAGGCTGGAAGCGGAATGACGCGCTTGTTCACTGTGGGTGTGCGCAAGGGAAAGTGGCGACGATGAGCCCGGTCCATCCTCTCGACGAAGCCGCCACTGCACGGGCGGTCATCGACGGGAACGGCATCCTGGTCCGCTGGAGCGAAGGCGCCCGGCGGCTGCTGGGGCACGCCTCCGAGGAGGTCGAGGGACGCCCGGCCGCCGAACTGCTGGCCCCCGGGGTGGAGATCGAACCGCCCGGCCCCGCGGGCCGCCGCTGGGACGGCGTGCTCGCTCTGCGTCACCGCGACGGACGGGTCGTCGACGTCTGGCTGCTCGCCCACCACCTCGACGGCACCGACGACTGGCTGCTGGTCACCCCGCTGGACGGCCTGCGTCCCCGCGCCCAGGACGACTCCCTGATCCGCGCGGTACTCACCCAGTCACCCTGCGCCATGGCCGTCTACGACGAGCGGCTCCGGCTGTACGGGATCAACGACGCCATGTCCCAGGTGATGGGCCTCCCCGAGGACCGGATCCGGGGCCTGACCGTCGCGGAGATCGGCGGGAAACCTGCCAGCAGGGAGATGGAACGCGAGATGGCCGACGTCCTCGCCTCCGGCCGGGGACGCGACGTGGAGACGTACGCGCGCGCCGGCGGTGAGGACCGGGCGCACGCCTGGCTCGCCAGGATCGCCCCGTTGACCGACGCCGAAGGGCGGGTGCGCGGGGTGTGCGTCGCCGTGCACGACGTCAGCGAGCAGCACCGGGCCCGCGAGCGGCTCCAGTTGGTCAACGAGGCGAGCGTGCGGATCGGCACCACCCTCGACGTCACCCGGACGGCTCAGGAACTCGCCGACGTCTGCGTGCCGGCCCTCGCCGACTTCGTCAGCGTCGATCTCCTGGACCCGCCGGAGAACGGCGGCGAGTACCGCTCCGAGCCGCCCACCGCCCCGGTCACGCTGCGCCGCGCCGCCCACCGGTCGGTGAACCCGGGCTCGCCCGAGGCGGTCGTGCCGCCCGGCACCCTCGACGTCTACCCGGCGTCCTCCCCGCAGGCCGACTCCCTGGTCGCCGGCCGACCGCTCGTCGCACCGAACGCCGACGGCACGCTGGAGCAGTGGCTCGCCTGGGACGAGCGCCGCGGCAAGCGCGTCGCCGAGTACGGCGTCCACACCACCATGTCGGTGCCCATCGCGGCCCGCGGCAAGACCCTCGGCGTCGCCGTCCTCAGCCGGTTCTCCCGGCCCGAACCGTTCACCGCCGACGACGTACTGCTCGCCGAGGAGGTCACGGCCAGGGCCGCCGTCTGCATCGACAACGCCCGTCGCTTCTCCCGGGAACGGGAGACCGCGCTGGCACTGCAGCGGAGCCTGCTCCCCCAGTCCCTGCCTCGGACCGCCGCCCTGGAGGCGGCCTCCCGCTATCTGCCCGCGGCGCGTGCCGGGGTCGGAGGCGACTGGTTCGACGTCATCCCGCTGTCCGGGCTGCGGGTCGCCATGGTCGTCGGCGACGTCATCGGCCAGGGCATCCAGGCGTCCGCGACGATGGGCCGGCTGCGGACCGCCGTCCGTACCCTCGCGGACATCGACCTCGCCCCGGACGAACTGCTCACCCACCTCGACGACCTCGTCGTCCGGCTGTCCACCGAAGCCGGCTCCGAGGGCACCACCGGCGAGGTCGGCGCCACCTGTCTGTACGCGGTGTACGACCCGGTCTCGCGCCTCTGCACGCTCGCCCGGGCCGGCCATCCGCCGCCCTTCGTGCTGCCGCCGGACGGGCCGCCCAGTCAGATCGACGTGCCACCGGGACCGGCCCTCGGGCTCGGCGGACTGCCCTTCGAGTCCGTCGAGCTGGAACTGGCCGAGGGCACGGTGCTCGCGCTGTACACCGACGGTCTGATCGAGAGCCGTGAACGCGACGTCGACGCCAGCCACCGGCTGCTGTGCGGGGCCCTGAAGGAGTCCGCGCAGTCCCTGGAGGGGGCGGCCCACGCGATCCTGCGGGCGCTGCTCCCCGCGGGCGGCGCGCCGGACGACGTGGCGCTGCTGCTCGCCCGGACCCACGGACTCGCCGCGTCCAACGTGACGACCTGGGACATCCCGGCCGATCCCGCGCTCGTGGCGCCGGTCCGCAAGCAGGTCGCCGACCAGCTGGACCTCTGGGGGCTGACGGCGGCCACGTTCACGGCGGAGCTGGTGGTGAGCGAACTCGTCACGAACGCCATCCGCTACGGCGACCCGCCCATCCGGCTGCGGCTCATCCACGACGACGAGACGCTGATCTTCGAGGTGTCCGACAGCAGCCACACCGCGCCGCACCTGCGCCGGGCGAAGACCTTCGACGAGGGCGGACGCGGGCTGCTCCTCGTCGCGCAGCTCACGCAGCGCTGGGGCAGCCGGCACACAGCGGAGGGCAAGACCATCTGGGCGGAGTTGTCCCTCCTCGGCGAGGAGTGAGAGCACTCGCGGGGAAAGGGGTGTCACGTCTGATGTGATGGGCCGCGCAGCCATCACCGCCCGGAGGACCGAACCCTGAACAGCCCGCTCACGCCCAGCGTCGTCCCGCTCCTCCCCGGCGGCACCGGTGCGGACGGCACCCCCGTCGCCGACGCGTTCTCCACCGGTCCGGGCGCCCACCTCGCCGCGCCGCTCGCCGCCGCTCTCGGCAGCCCGTTCGCCGAGGCGATGTCCGTCGTCCTGCTCGTGGCCGTCCTCGTCTGCGCCGTGGTGCGGCCGTTCAACTGGCCCGAGGCGGTCGTGGCCGTGCCCGCCGCGGGCCTCGTCCTCGCGACGGGGGCCATCTCCTGGGACCACGCGCGGGCCGAGGCGGGACACCTGGGGCCCGTGATCGGCTTCCTGGCGGCGGTACTCGTCCTCGCCAAGTACTGCGACGACGAAGGGCTCTTCCGGGCCTGCGGCGCGTGGATGGCCCGCTGGGCCGCCGGACAGCCCGGCCGTCTGCTCACCGCGGTCTTCGTGCTCGCCTCGGCGATCACCGCGGTCCTCAGCCTGGACGCCACGATCGTGCTGCTCACCCCGGTCGTGTTCGCGACCGCCGCGCGCATGGGGGCCCGCCCCAAACCGCACGTCTACGCGTGCACGCACCTCTCGAACACGGCCTCGCTCCTCCTGCCGGTCTCCAACCTCACCAACCTGCTCGCGTTCACCACCAGCGGGCTGAGCTTCACCCGGTTCGCCGCGCTGATGGTGCTGCCCTGGCTGGTCGCGATCGGCGCCGAATACCTGGTGTTCCGGCGCTTCTTCGCCCGCGACATCGCGGCGGGCGCCTCCTCCCGGACCGTCGGGGACGCGCCGGAGCTGCCGCTGTTCGCACTCGTCACCGTGGGCTGCACGCTGGCCGGGTTCGTCGTCGCCTCGGCGGTCGGCATCGACCCCGCCTGGTCCGCCACGGCCGGGGCCCTCGTCCTGGCGACGCGCGCGCTCGTCCGCCGCCGCACCACCCCGCTCGCCGTGGTGCGGGCCACCGCGCCGTCGTTCCTCGCCTTCGTCCTCGCGCTCGGCATCGTCGTGCGCGCGGTGGTGGACAACGGACTCGCCGACGCGCTCGGCCGGCTCCTCCCGGACGGCTCCTCCCTGGCCTCGCTGCTCGGTATCGCGGCGATCGCCGCCGTCCTGGCCAACCTGATCAACAACCTGCCGGCGGTCCTCGTCCTGCTGCCGCTGGCCGCCGGATCGGGGTCGGGCGCGGTGCTGGCCGTCCTGCTCGGCGTCAACATCGGGCCCAATCTGACGTACGCGGGTTCCCTGGCGACGCTGCTGTGGCGGCGTATCGTCCATCAGCACGAACACGGCGTCGACCTGAAGGAGTTCACCCGGCTGGGCCTGATCGCCGTGCCCGCGGCGCTGGTGCCCGCCGTACTGGCCCTGTGGGTCTCGCTCCAGGTCATCGGAGGCTGATGGACATGCGGGTCGTTGTCTGGCTGGTCGAGGGAACGTGGCACGCGTGCGTGGACGCCGTCCGCACGCACGCCCCCGGCGCCACCGACGTCGTGCTGCTGCACGTCGCCGACCCGGGTGTGCCCGGGCTCGCGCACGGCGCCTTCGCGGGCCTCCTCGGCCGCGGGCGCTCCGAGCCCGACCCGGGCGACCTCCTGGAGACCCTCGGAACGGCCTCCGGCGCGGAACTCCTCGACGCGGCGGCCGAACGCCTGGGCGGCCGGGCGACGCGGATGGAGCGCGCGGGCCGCGCCGAGCGCGAGGTGGTCGCCGCGGCCGAGGGCGCCGATCTGCTCGTCGTGGCCCGTGACGGGGACCGGGCGCGGCTCGGTCCGCACAGTCTGGGACCGGCCGGGCGCTTCGTCGTCGACCACGCTCCGTGCCCGGTCCTGCTCGTCTGGCCCGAACCGGCACCGGACGTCGCGACGATGCCACCGCCTCCCCCGCACCCGCCCGAGCCCCCGCGCCCGCCGCACCCCCCGCGTCCATAGCCCGCCGCTCGGCGGGTCCCCGAGCGCGCTCCGGAGCCGGCCCCCGCGGGGTGCTGCCGGCTGCGGGGCCGGTCCACGCGGTGATCAGGGCGTACGTGGCCGAAGGGCGACCCCGTGACGCAGGGGCCGCCTTGACGGATCAGGGGCCCACGCGCTTTGATCCTGGCGTGCCGTGGTGCGACCCGGCACGCAGAGGTACGCCCAGCCGGTAGCGGACTCGGTTCAAGTCCGGCCAAAGTCGCCAGGATCGCTCTCAGCGTCCGAGGCGGGGACGTACTCGCGATTGATGGAGCGGACATGCCCCCCGTCAAACGTGCTCTCCGCGCCGGAGTTCTGGGTACTGCCACGACTCTGGCCGGTCTTCTCGCGCTCACCGGCTGCGGTTCGGGGAAGGACACCGACGCCTCGCCGAAGAACCCGCGCAGGACCACCGGCGCCACGGCTCCGTCGTCGACACCGAAGCCGTCCCGGACCTCGGACGAACCCTCGGCCGACGCGGGCAGCCGGTCGTCCGGCTCGCCGAAGCCGACACGCCGTACCGACCCGAAACCGGCCGCCGTCGAACTGCCGCCGCTGCACGCGGGCTTCGACTACCAGATCGGCGGCGCCTACCGCCCGGCCGCGGGGGTCCGCATCGTCAGCCGCGACCGTTCCTCGTCGCCGGCGCCCGGCCTGTACAACATCTGCTACGTCAACGCCTTCCAGGCGCAGCCTGAGGAGCGCGGCCAGTGGCCCGCCGACCTGCTGCTGCGGGACGCGGACGGCAAGGTCGTCGTCGACAAGGACTGGGACGAGGCGCTGCTGGACATCAGCACGCCGGACAAGCGCCGCCGGGTGGCCGCACGCGTCAACCGGTGGATCGACTCGTGCGCCGACAAGGGCTTCGACGCGATCGAGCCGGACAACTACGACAGCTACACGCGCTCGCGGAAGCTGCTGACCGCGGACGACGCGACCGCCTTCATCTCCCTGCTGTCGGCGCACGCGCACGCCCGGCATCTGGCGATCGGGCAGAAGAACACCGTCGAACTGTCCGGGGCCAGGTCCCGGGCCGGGCTCGACTTCGCGGTGGCGGAGGAGTGCGGCGAGTACGACGAGTGCGGCGAGTACGCGAAGGCGTTCCACGACCGGGTGGTCGTCATCGAGTACACCGACCGCGGTCTGCGCAAGGCCCGGGCGGCCTTCGGGAACCGGCTGAGCATCGTGCGCCGGGACGTGCTGGTCTCGACGCCCGGCAGCGCGGACTACGTCCGCCGGACCCGCTGACAGGGGGCCGGGATGACCCGCGCGATACCGCGGCGCCGGCTGGTCCTGGGCGCGGCGGCGGCCGGCGCTCTCGCCGGCTGCGCCGGCCCGTCGGACGGCGTCGGCTCGGACGGCCGAGTGACCGTCGAGCTGTGGCACGGCCAGAACGACACGGCCCGCAAGGCCGTGGAGGCTCTCGTCGCCGAGTTCAACCGCACGCATCCGCGCATCCGCGTGGACAGTTCGGGCGGCGGGGTGCTGGCCGACGCGATGCTCCAGAAGGTGACGGCAGCGCTCGCCGCCGGCTCCTACCCCGACATCGCCTACGTCTTCGGCTCGGACCTCGCGAGCGTCGCCCGCAGTCCCCGGGTGGTCGACCTGACGTCCGCACTGCGTGGCGGCAGCCCGCCGTGGAACTCGTTCTGGCCGCCGGTCCGGGACGCCGTCACCGTCAACGGCGCCGTGCGGGCGGCTCCGGCGGCCCTCGACTCGCTGGCCGTCGTCTACAACAGGAAGCTGTTCCGGCAGGCCGGGATCCCCTTCCCCGAGGCCGGTTGGACCTGGGACGCGTTCGTCGACACCGCGCGCAGGCTCACCGACTCCGGTCGGGGCGTGTTCGGCACGGGCTGGCCCGGCACGGGCGACGAGGACACCGTCTGGCGGCTGTGGCCGATGATCTGGGACCTGGGCGGCGACGTGGTCGCCGCCGACGGCAAGGGCATCGGGTTCGCCGGACAGGGCGCCCGGGCCCTTGGGACCCTCGCCCGGCTGGCCCGCGACAAGAGCGTCTACATCGACCCGAAGACCGGCAGCGAGCAGATGTACCAGGTGTTCCTGGGCGGCCGCATGGGCATGGTGGCGACCGGGCCCTGGCAACTGCCCGACATCGGCGCCGCGAAGGTCGACTACGGCGTCGTCCCGCTTCCGTCGTACAGCGGCAGGCCGGTCACCATCTCCGGCCCGGACACGTGGACCGTGTTCGACAACGGCTCGGCCCGCTCGCGGGCGTCCGTCGAGTTCGTCCGGTGGATGGTCCAGCCGTCGCAGGACGCCCGCTGGGACATCTCCGCCGGCGGACTGCCGCTCAGCTCGGCCACGGCCCGCCGGGCCGAGTGGCGCCGGCACGCGGAGACGACCACGGGCCTCGACGTGTTCACCACCGCGCTGGACTCCGCCCGGGTCCGGCCGGTGCACGCGGCCTACCCACAGATCTCCCAGGCACTCGGTGAGGCCGTCGTCTCGGTCCTGCTCGGCAAGGACTCCCCCGCGCACGCCATCCGCCGGTGCGCGGACCAGGCCGACGCGGCCCTGCTCATCCCCCGGTGACGTCTCCCCGAGACGCTCCCCCGCTGACTTCCAGGTGAAGGAGGCCGTCATGTCCACTCTTCCCCGCGCCCTCACGCTCCCCCCGGGCGCCACCGTGAACCCCGCCGCCGCCCGACGTGCCGCCCGTCGCCGTTCCCGTCGCGAGACCGCCACGGCCTGGGGCTTCGTCAGCCCGGCCGTCGTCGTCATCCTCGGGCTGAGCATCGTGCCCGTCGTGTGGTCGCTGCTGCTCTCCTTCCGCGCCGACGACCTGGTCACCCCGGGCCGCTGGGTCGGCCTCGACAACTACCGCGCACTCGCCCAGGACCCCAACTTCCGTACGGCGGTGGGCAACACGCTGGTGTACACCGCGCTGTACGTGCCGCTCAGCCTGGTCGGCGGGCTCATGCTCGCGCTGGCGCTGAACCGCCGTATCCGTTTCATCGGCCTCTACCGCACCCTCGTCTTCGTCCCGTTCGTGGTGTCGGCCACCGCGCAGGGCGTGCTGTTCTCCTTCATCCTCGACCCCGAGTTCGGCGTCGGGAACGCCCTGCTGCACCAGCTCGGCATCTCCTCGCAGGGTTTTCTCACCGACCCGGACCAGGCGATCTACCTGCTGGTTCTCATCTCGCTGTGGAGCGGCGTCGGCTTCTGCGTCGTGGTCTACCTGGCCGCGCTCCAGGACGTGCCGCCCGAACTCGTGGAGTCCGCACGGATCGACGGGGCCGGCCGCTGGCGCGTGCTGCGCCACATCACCCTGCCGACCCTCACGCCGGTCACCGTGTTCCTGCTGTTGTGGCAGCTGATCACGGCGCTCCAGGTCTTCGACCTGATCTACGTGACCACGAAGGGCGGCCCCCTGGGCTCGACCGCCGTGGTCGTCTACTTCGTCTGGCAGCAGGCGTTCCAGATGTTCACGGCGGGCTACGGAGCCGCGGCGGCGTACGTCCTCGCGGTGGCCCTGCTGCTGGCGGGCGGCGCCCTGCGACTGGCCCGGCGCCGGCAGGGACGTACGGAAGGAGCTGTCCGATGAGTTCACCCGGGACCTCGCGGCGGCCGAGCGGCTGGCATCTGGCGCTGGCGCCGCTGGCGCTGGCCTTCGCGCTGCCGCTGCTGTGGCTGGTCCTCAGCTCGGTGATGTCCGACGCGGAGATCAACCGGTTCCCGCCCGCTCTGTGGCCGAAGGGCATCGACCTGGGCGGCTACCGCTACGTGCTCGGGAACGCCATGTTCCCCCGCTGGTTCGCCAATTCGCTGATCGTCGCGTCGGTGGCCGTCCTGTCGAACCTGCTGCTCGGGGCGCTCGGCGGCTACGCGTTCGCCCGGATGCGGTTCGCCGGATCGCGGCTGCTGCTCGGTCTGATGCTGGCGACGATGGTGATCCCCTTCCAGCTCACGATGATCCCCACGTTCCTGGTGATGAAGGAGTTGGGGCTCATCGACACGCTCGGGGCGCTGATCGTGCCGTCACTCGTCACGCCGTTCGCGGTCTTCCTGTTCCGGCAGTTCTTCCTCGCCCTGCCCAGGGAGATGGAGGAGGCGGCCTGGATCGACGGGTGTTCGCGGCTTCGGGTGCTCTTCTCGATCGTGCTTCCACTGGCCCGGCCGGCCCTCGCCACGGTCGCCGTGCTCACCTTCCTGAGCACCTGGAACGACCTGTCGTGGCCGCTCATCGCGATCAACCACGACACCCAGTACACCCTGCAACTCGGCCTGACGACGTTTCAGGGGCAGCACCACACACGGTGGTCCGCGGTGATGGCGGGCAACGTGATCACGGTGCTGCCCGTGCTGGTGGCGTTCCTGCTCGCGCAGAAGACGTTCGTCCAGTCGCTCACGTCCAGCGGTCTGAAGGGCTAGGCCATGACGAGATCCTTCGATCTGCTGGTCGTCGGCGACGCCAACCCGGACGTCGTGGTGGGTCCGCTGCGGGGCCCTCTGCGGTTCGGCCAGCGCGAACAGCTCGTCGAGCACGGCGGGTTGGTGCTCGGCGGCTCCGCGGCGATCATGGCGTGCGGGGCGGCGCGGCTCGGGCTGCGGGTCGCGTTCGCGGGCCGGGTCGGCGACGATCCGGCGGGCGCCTTCGTACGCGCCGCGCTCGCAGGGGGCGGCGTCGACGTCGGCTCCCTGGTGACGGACCCGGCTCTGCCCACCCCGCTCACCACCGTCGTCACGGCCGGGGACGGGGACCGGGCCATCCTCACCGCGCCCGGCTGTCTCACGGCGACCGGACCCGAGGACGTACCTCGGGATCTCCTCGCGGCGTCCCGGCACGTGCACGCGGCGTCGTTCTTTCTGATGCCCCGTCTGGCACTCTCCCTCGGCGGGCTGTTCGCCCTGGCCCGTGATCTGGGCACGACCACCTCGCTCGACACCAACGACGACCCGGCCGGGCTCTGGGACAGGGAACTCCTGGACCCGGTGCTGAAGGTCACCGACGTCCTGCTGCCCAACGCGGCGGAGGCGTGCGCGCTGGCCGGGGAGTCCGAACTGGGCCTGGCCGCCGTCTTCCTGGCCGGACAGGGGCCGACGGTCGTGGTCAAGGACGGTGCCGAGGGCGCCCTCGCCTGCGTGGCGACCCGGCTGACGCGGGTCCCGGCGACACCGGTCGACCCCGTGGACACGGTCGGCGCCGGCGACAGCTTCGACGCCGGGTTCGTCGCCGCGACCCTGCGCGGTCTCGACCTGCCCGCCTCGCTCGCGGTGGCCGCGTCCTGCGGTTCGCTGTCGACGCGCGCCCACGGCGGGACCGCCGCCCAGCCGACGTGGGACGAGGCGACCGCCGCGGCCGGGTACACCTCCTCGGACCCGAACACCCCTCTGCCCGGCAGCACTTCGCAGGACCTCAGCACCCCCGACACCTGGAGCCGTACATGAACGACGTCACCGCCCCGAAGATCGCCTTCATCGGAGCCGGGAGCGTGGTGTTCACCCAGGGACTGCTGGCCGACCTGTTCACCTTCCCGGAACTCGCGCACGCGCGGATCGCGTTGCACGACATCGACGCGGAACGGCTGGACACGGCCGAGGGCGCCGCCCGGTACATCGCGGGCGTCCGGGGCGCCAAGCCCGTGATCACCACCCACCGCGACCGGCGGGCGGCGCTCGCGGACGCGGACTTCGTCATCAACATCATCCAGGTCGGGATGGACAGCGCCACCCGGACGGACTTCGACATCCCCGCGCGCTACGGCCTGCGCCAGACCATCGGGGACACGCTCGGCATCGGCGGCATCTTCCGCGCCCTGCGCACCTTCCCCGTGCTCCGTTCCCTCGCCTCCGACATGGCCGAACTCTGCCCGCAGGCGCTGCTGTTGAACTACACCAATCCGATGGCGATGAACGCCCTCTACCTGAACCGCGTCGCGCCCGCCCTGCGGGTGACGGGTCTGTGCCACTCGGTGTACTGGACGATGCACGACCTCGCCCAGCTCGTCGGGGTCCCCTTCGAGGAGGTCACCTATCTGGCGGCCGGGGTCAACCACCAGGCGTGGGTGCTGCGGTTCGAGCGCGCGGGCCAGGACCTCCACCCCCTCCTGGACGAGGTGATCGCGCGGGACCCGGAGCTGCTGCGCCGGGTGCGTGTGGACATGTACCGCCGGCTCGGCCACTACCCGACGGAGACCAGCGAGCACTCCTCGGAGTACGTGCCGTGGTACCTGCACCACGACAGCGAGATCGAGCGCCTCAGGCTGCCGGTCGGCGCCTATCTCGACATCATCGAGGAGAACGCGGAGAGCTATGTGCGCACCCGCGAGTCCCTCGCCTCGGGTACACCCCTGCCGGTCGAGGGAACCCTGGAGTACGCCCCGCAGATCATCCACAGCGTCCTCACCGGCACCCCCCGCACGGTCTACGGCAACGTGCCCAACCGCGGGCTGATCGACAACCTTCCCGCCGACAGCGTCGTCGAAGTGCCCTGCCTGGTCGACGCGTTGGGGGTGCAGCCCACCCGGGTCGGCGCGCTGCCGCCGCAGTGCGCGGCGCTGAACAGCGCGTACGTCGCCGTCAACGACCTGGTGGTCCGCGCCGCGACCGACGACGAACCGCGTCACATCCGGCACGCCGCGATGGCCGACCCGGCGACCGCGGCGGCCCTCCCGGTCGAGCGCATCTGGGACCTGTGCGACGACCTCGTACGGGCCCACGGGGACCTGCTGCAGCCGGAGTTGCGGGTCGAACTCGGCCACTGAGCCGCGCGGGAGAGCGGACGGGCAGGAGGGCGGACGCGACGGCGCCGGCCGGACAACGGGCCCGGCCGACGCGGGAGTTCACAGGAGATGCAGGTCGCGGGCTCGCCGTACCGCCTCACCCCGGCGGGTCGCGGCGAGCTTGCGGTAGACGCTCTTGAGGTGGGTCTTGACCGTGTTGACGGACAGATGGAGGTCGGCGGCGATCTCGTCCCGCGACATCATCTGCGCCAGACGCTCCAGCACTTCGCGCTCGCGTTCGCTGAGCGGCTCGACCACCGGCACGAGGTCCTCGGACGGGCCCGGCCGCCGGCTTCCGGCCGCGGCCACCGCCGGGAGCCATTCGTGTCCCTGCGCCAGCGCGGGCCGGCGCCGCACGAGCGCCGGCAGCCAGGGGCCCGCCTCCACGAACGGCCGCCTCAGGTGCTCGGGGCGGGCCTCCCGCAGGGCACGCGCCACCAGCCGCTGGGCGGTGAGATCGTCGCCCAGGGTCTCCACGGCCTGTGCCCGGGCCAGCAGCACGCGGACCGTCGTGCCCAGCCCCTCGTCCCGCTCGGTGGGCAGCGCGTCGAGCAGGGCCAGCGCCCCCGCCGCGTCACCGCCGGCGAGCCGCGCCCGGGCGGCCGCCGCCGTGACCTCCGGCCCGTCCCCTCCGGGCCCGTCCCCTGCGAGTGCGTCCAGTGCGGCGGGCGGGTCCCCCAGAGCCAGGTGGGCGGCGGACAGCAGCAGGGCGGCCTGCTCGTCGGCCCACGGCGAGGGTTCGACCCCACGGGGACGCCTCAGCTCCTCCAGGACGCGTGCCGCTTCCTTCGGGTGTCCCTTGGCGAGCAGGGTCCGTGCGCGCACGAGACCGAGTTCGGCGATCGCGACGGGATCGCGCGAGGCCGTCGAGGAGGCGGTCGCCTGGTCCAGGTGGGTCTGCGCCGCGGCGAGGTCGTCCCGGTCGACGGCGACCGCCGCGAGGACCAGCTGGGCCACGCCCGTCCGGGCGCCGGGCGGCAGACCGGAGCGTTCCGCCTCGCCGACCGCGGCCCGCGCGTGCGCCTCCGCGCGGCCCGGCCGGCCGTGCAGGAAGTCGATCAGGGCGAGCCTGCTGAGCGACTCGTGGCGCGGATAGGCGGTGGCCGGTCCGTCGTCGGTGCGCGCCGCGGCGGTCAGGGCGGCGACGGCGTCGTCGAAGTGCCCCGCCCACAACTGCGCCGATCCCAGGTCGGTGAGCATCAGGGCGGACAGCTCCGGATGTCGCCCGAGGCGTTCGGCGGGCAGTCCGCGCTCCGCCGCCCTCATGTCCTCCGCCGCCGCCCGCGCCAGGTCGGCGGAGCCCGTCAGCCGTGCGGCCAGGACCCGGAGCAAGGCGTGGCTCAGCCGCAGGGCGGCCGTGTCCTCGTCCTCGGCGGACAGTCCCTCCGCCGCGCGGCGGAGGTGGTCGAGGCCGCGGACGACGTCGCGGCGGCCGAGTTCGCGGGCGGCGCGCACCAGGCAGGCGGCCGGGCCGGCCATGTCCGGGGGCATGCCGGCGAAGAGTCCGTCGAGGCGTTCGGCGTCGAGTCCCGTCAGCAGCCGGCCGATGGCCAGTTCGTCGATGAGCCGGCCCGCCGCGAGATCCCATTCGCCCGCCCCCGCGGCGTGCGGCAGCGCCTCCGCGAGGAGCCCCGCGTCGCTCAGCCAGCGGGCCGCACGCCGGTGCAGCTCGGGTTCGAGGCCAGGGTCCCTGACGTGCAGATGGACGCGGAGGATCTCCGCGAAGAGGGGGTGCAGCCGGTACCAGCCGTGTCCGATGGCCTCGACGAACGCGTTGGCGTGCTGCAGCCCGGCCAGGATGGCCTGCGCGTCGTCCCGGCCCGTCAGGACGTCGGCGAGGTCCGGGTGGATCTGGTCGAGGACGCTCGTCCGCAGCAGCAGGTCCTGTGTCTCGTCCGACTGCGCCTCGAGCACCTCGGCCAGCAGGAAGTCGGCGAGGGTGCTCTGTCCGGCCTCGAAGTTCTTGATGAAGGTGTCCGGATCGTCCGCGCCCCGCGCGGCGAGGATGCACAGTCGCAGGCCGGCCGCCCAGCCGCCGGTCCATTCGGTCAGCGCCCGCGTCCCGTCGTCCGACAGGCTCAGGTCGTGGTGGCGCAGCAGGTCGACCGTCTCGTCCACGGCGAAGGCCAGGTCGGCGCCGCGCACCTCGGCGACCGCTCCGGCGGCGCGGTAGCGGTGCAACGGCAGCTGGGGCTCCGTACGGCTGACGAGCACCAGGCGCAGTCCGCCGCCCGCGTGGCTCAGGACGAACTGGACTTCCTCCGCGACCGCGGGTGAGGCTCCCGCCCGGTCGAAGTCGTCGAGCACCAGGACCACGGGATCCGCGCGCTCGCTCAGCCAGGCGGCGAGCCGGGTCAGCAGGGAGCGGTCCACGTCACCGGGGCCGGCCGGGCTGCCCACTCCGTCCGGTACGGCCACGCCGTGCCGCCGCAGGGACTCCAGTACGTACGTCCAGAAGATGCCGGGTCCCGCGTCCTCGTGCTCGACCGTCAGCCAGGCCATGTCGCCGGGGTGTTCCCGTGTGGAGACCCAGTGGGCGACGAGGAGGGTCTTGCCCGCGCCCGCCGGTCCGTTGACCAGGGTCAGGGGGCCCTGGACGCCCCGGGCCAGCCGGTCGACCAGGCGTGCTCTGCGCACGAATGTCTCGGTGAGGTCCGGGACGGCGAACCGCACGGCGAGCAGGGGATCACCGCCCGGTGTCAGAAGCCCTGCCATGGGGTCGGCCTCCGCGATCTCTCGGCTGCGGCGCGGCGTCTCGTTCCGGAGCGGTCGGCTCCGGCGCGGCCGGTCCCGTCCTGCCCGGAGCGGTCCGGGCGCCACGGCCCACTGTCCGGAGCGGTCCCGCACACTGATCGTCACCCCGTGTGCCGGAAGTCGCAAGGCAGGCTCCGGTCGCCCGCGGCGGGTGAGGCGGGGACGGCCGGACTGCGGTGCCATGGAGGCAGGGCAGGAGCCGAACGCGGTGGGTCCGACGGACCGGCGGCGGCAGGCCCGGTGAGGCGGTGACCCGGTGAAGCACTGGCACGCGCTGATGGTGCTCGGGACGGCCCAGTTCCTGATGGTCCTGGACACCTCGGTCATGAACGTCTCCATCAGTCAGCTGGTGGAGGACTTCGACACCGAGGTCACGTCCATCCAGGCCGTCATCACGCTCTACGCGCTGGTCATGGCGGCGTTCATGGCCACCGGCGGCCGGCTCGGGGACATCCTCGGACGCCGCCGTCTGTTCCTCCTCGGACTCGTCGTCTACGGCGTCGGGTCGGCCCTGACCGCCGTGGCCCCGACCCTGTGGGTCCTCGCCCTCGGCTGGTCGGTCGTGGAGGGGCTGGGCGCGGCGATGGTGCTGCCGGCCATGGCGGCCCTGGTGGCCGAGTCGTACACCGGCCGGGACCGGGCGGTCGCGTACGGCGTCATCGGCGGTCTCGCCGGCGCGGGCATCGCGGTCGGACCGCTCCTCGGCGGCTGGGTGACGACGTATCTGACCTGGCGTCTGGTCTTCGCCGGGGAGGTCGTGGTGGTCGTCGCGATGCTCTGCTTCCGTGGGGTGATCACCGAATCGGCCCGCTCCGGACCCCGCCCCCGGCTGGACGGTGTGGGTGCCGCGCTCTCCGCGGCCGGCCTCGGTCTGGGTGTGCTCGGCGTGCTCCAGAGCAGTTCCTGGGGCTGGGTGCAGCCCCGGAACCCGCCGTTCACCGTGCTCGGCTTCGCCCCGACCCTGTTCGTCGTCGCCGCCGGAGTCGTCGTCCTCGCGCTGTTCGCCCGTTGGGAACGCCACCGGGAGGCGCGGGGCGCCGATCCGCTGGTCCATCTCTCCCTGCTGCGCGTGCTGCCGCTGCGCTCGGGGCTGCTGACCCTGGTCAGCCAGAACCTCATCCTGCTCGGCCTGTTCTTCGCCATCCCGCTGTATCTCCAGGTGGTGCAGGGCTTCGACGCGTTCCAGACCGGGCTGCGGCTGCTCCCGGTGTCCGTCACCATGCTGATCGCCTCCGTGCTGGCGTCCCGGCTCGGGCGGGTGATGGGGCCGCGCCGGGTGGTGCGGCTCGCCCTGCTGACCCTGTTCGGTGCCATCGTGTGGCTGCTGGCCACCATCGACCCGGTCATCGACGACGCCCAGTTCGCGGGGGCCATGGCCCTGCTCGGTGTCGGCATGGGCCTGCTCGCCTCGCAGTTGGGCAACGTGGTGCAGTCCAGCGTCGGGGAGAAGGAGCGCAGCGAGGTCGGCGGGCTCCAGTTCACCGCGCAGAACCTGGGCTCCGCGCTGGGCACCGCGCTCATCGGGTCGATCCTGATCGGCGCACTGGCGCAGGCGTTCACCACCCAGGTGGAACAGAACCCGAGCGTGTCCGAGGAGGCGCGGCAGCAGACGGGCGTGGCCCTGGAGGCGGGCATCAGCTTCGTCTCCACGGAGCAGGTGCGTTCCGGGGCCGAGCAGGCCGGGCTGCCGCCGCGCGAGGTGGACGCCGTCACGGACTCGTACGCGACAGCGCAGCTGAACGGCCTGAAGGCGGCCGTCCTCGCCGCCGGCGGCATCACGCTCGTCAGCTTCCTGGTCACGGGGCATCTGCCGTCCGGCCGGACCGGACGCGGGAGCGGTGGCAGGAAACCGCCCGCGACGGGCAGGGACACCGGAACCGGCGACCCTGCCGACTCGCCCGGAGCGGCGTGAACGCGCCGGGCCCACGTTCACCTGCTACGGGTGAGGGAGGACGGGCGGCCGCGCCGGATGATCGCACGGCAGGGCCGTCCGCCTGCCCCAGGCCGCTCGCCGGGGGGAGCACCCCATGCGCTACGAGATCCGTGTCGAGGGACATCTGTCCCGGACGCTCGCCGAGGCGTTCCCGGAGATGGAGCACGTGGTGGTCTCCGGACAGACGATCCTGTTCGGCCCCGTCGTCGACGAGGCTCACCTGTACGGGCTACTGGCCCGCTGCCGGTCCCTGGGGCTCCGCGTCGTGGAGATGCGCCAACTGCCCGAATGAACCTGAGGATCACCCGCCGGGGGTGACCCGCGAGCGGGTGGCGGGCGGAACGCTGGAATACGGGAATCCACCCGCCGTCCCGTCGGCGGTCCGGCGGTGGTCCGCTCGACCGCGTGAGGAGGAGCCATGACGCAATCGCGTGGTTCGACGCCGCACACCGGGTCCGAGTCCGGACCCGGCGGGACGCCTTCGGCGTCCCAGGGTGATCCGGCGGAGCTGCTGGCCGGAGTCGGGGCCTCATGGACCTGGCTCCTCGGTTCGGCGCTCGCGACACTGATCCCGGGCATCCTGGTCCTGGTCTGGCCCGAGGAGACGCTGCACGTCCTGGCCGTTCTCCTCGGTCTCTACCTGCTGGTGATCGGCGGCTTCCGCTTCGTGTCGGTCTTCGGCCACCGGGAGCAGGGCGACCGCATCGCCGGCCTGCTGATCGCGGTGCTGTACGTGCTGGCCGGAGTCCTGTGTCTGCGCAACCCCTTGCAGACCATCGCCGCGCTGTCCGTGATCGTCGGCATCGTCTGGCTGGTCTCGGGTGTCCTCACCGCGTACACCGCCCTCGCCACCCGAGATCTCCCGCACCGCGGGTTCGTGCTGTGCGCGGCGGCGATCGGCGTCATCGCGGGCATCGTGGTCCTCGCCCTGCCGACCGAGTCGGCGCGCGCCCTGACGCGGCTGCTCGGCCTGTGGATGATCCTGATCGGCCTCGTCGAGCTGGCCGTGGCCTTCGCCTGGCGGTCCGCCGTGCGCAGGGCAATCGCGGTCACACCGCGCGACCCGGCCTCGCCGATCTGAACGGACTCCCGCCGCCCCGACCGTGAGGGAAGCCCTCCGACGAATTCGGGTGCCGACCGGTGAGCAGGCCGGGGAGCCGCGCACGTACTTTGGGGCATGCCGACTTTCATGGCCAGCAGGCACGACGACCGCGTGCCGGTGGGCGGCGACGCGACGCCCACCACCGGGCGATGGGAAGGCCTGCGGCGGCACCGGCGGGCGCTGTTCGCGGTGGCCGTGATCCTGCTGCTGGCGCAGATGACGGTCGCGATGGTGACCACGGCGGTGGAGCAGACGCCGACGATCGACGAACCCGTCTACGCGGGCACGGCCGTGGTCTACGTCCAGCAGCACAGCCTGCGCTACAACCCGGAGCATCCGCCGCTGGGGAAGCTGATCATCGGCGGCGGGATGCTGTTCGCCCGCCCGCACCTCGACCCCGCGTTCCAGGGTGACCAGACGGAGCTGGGCCGCCATCTGCTGTACGAGTCCGGTAACGATCCGTGGCGGGTGATGCTGTGGGCGCGGCTGCCGGTGATCGTCCTGACGCTGCTGTTCGGACTGGTCGTCCTCGCGTTCACCCGTGACCTCGTCGGCCGGGTGGGCGCGTTGGTGGCACTCGCGCTGTACGCGTTCTCGCCGGACGTGATCGCCCACGGCTCACTGGCGACGCTCGACGTCCCCGCGTCCGGGTTCCTGCTGACGTCGGTGTGGCTGGTGTGGCGCGCCCGGCGGCGGCCCCGGCTGTACGTGCCGCTCGCCGGCCTGGCCCTCGGCGCGGCCGTGGCCACGAAGATGAGCACGCTGCCGGCGGTCCCCGTGCTGCTGCTCCTCGCGGTCCTGTCCGTACGGCATGCGGGCCGTACCGCTGCCGACACCGAACCGCGCGACGACAGGGCGGCGGCGGAGGTCCAACCACCGCGACCCGCCGTCGTGGCGCCGGACCACGGGGGTGGGGCCCTACGGCTGCTCGGGGCCGGTGCGGTGGCGGCGGCCGGGATGACCCTGGTGGCCGTGGCCACGGTCTGGGCGGCCTATCTCGCGGTCGACCCCCGGCTGCGCTGGACGGCGCCTGCGGACCTGCCCGCGGTGCACGGACTGCGCGCGCTGCTCGTCGGCCTGCTCCCCCTCCCTGAGCCCTACCGGGACGGCATGCGGGTCCAGTTCGGCTTCGAGGACACGGTCTGGCAGGGCTTCCTCTTCGGCCGTCTCTACCGGGGTTCCCTCTGGTACTACCTGCCGGCCGCGCTGCTGGTGAAGACCCCGCTCGGCATGGCGGCCCTGTGGGCGGCCGGCACCACCGCGCTGACGGCCGTACGCCGGCTGCGGCCCGCCGTTCCGTATCTCCTGCTCCCGCCCGTGGTGCTGCTGGCCGCGGCGATGAACGGCTCCCGTGATCTCGGCGTGCGCTACGCGCTGTTCGTGCCGGTGTTCCTCGCGGTCGTGGCGGGCTGTGCCGTCGTCGTGCGGCGGCGCTGGGCGGGGATCGGCGCGGCGGCGCTCGTCCTGTTCGTCGCCGTCAGCTCCCTGCTGACGTACCCCTACTACCTCCCGTACGCCAACGAGGCGTTCGGCGGCCCGGCCGGGACCCGGCTGCGTCTGCACGACTCGAACGTCGACTGGGGCCAGGATCTCGGCCGCCTGGCGGACCGGCTCCGCCGGGAGCATCCGCACGAGAAGGTGTGGCTCGTGTACAAGGGCGCCGGTGTGCCCGCCGCGTACGGGATCGACGCGGCCGATCCGCGCGCGGTACCACCGGAGCGGGTGCACGGACTGCTCGCCGTGTCCGACACCGCGATCGCCAAGGCCGACAGCCGGCTGAAGGCGCTCCTGGCCGGCAGCCGGCCGGTCGACGACGTCGGGCACTCGATCACCGTGTTCCGGCGGCCCTGACCGTCACCGCCGGCCGTCCTGCCCGTCGCGGCCGCCCAGCAGGTCCAGGACCCGCTCCCACCGGAAGTCCCCTCGTCCGCCGTCCTGTTGGACCTCGTCCGCGTACGGGTCTCCGAAGCGGACGCCCATCCCGCCGAGCCGCTCGACGCTCGCGCGGTAGGCGGGGTGGGCCGCCAACGCCTCGTTCACGCATGGCAGTACGGCGATCGGGACGCCGAGTCCGTACGCCTCGTTCAGTGTTCCGAGGGCGAGCGTGTCCGATATGCCGGCCGCCCACTTGTTGACGGTGTTGAAGGTGGCGGGCGCGACGGCCACCGCGTCCGGGGCGGGGAAGGGGCGCGGCTCGCCGGGGGTACGCCAGGCGGAGCGGATGGGGCGGCCGGTCCGCGCCTCGACGGCGGCCGCGTCGAAGAAGCCGAGGCCCTGGGGTGTGGCGATGACGCCGACCTCCCAGTTCCGCCGCTGGGCCGCGGTGATCAGCGTGCCGATGCCCTCGGCGACGCCCGCCGCGCAGACCACGACGTAGAGGAAGGGCTTCTCGGTCGGTTCACTCACACCGGAACCCTAGAGGGTGTCCCTTGGGTCCCGCCCCGGTGCCCGCACCGGTGGATCCGCGCGAGCCCGGTGAGTCCGGCGCGTTCGGGAACGTCGGCGGCACGGGTCGGGTGGGGTCGGCCCGCGCCGGGCCGGGCCGGGCGGCCACAGGTCGGCGCACCCGTCCCGGGGGCCGGGGTCCGTCCCGGCTCCCCGGCTTCCCAGCTCCCGGGCTCCCGGGCCTACCGGCCCGTCTCCAACGAGGCGGCCCTCACGCCTCCTTCACGGTGATGGCGGCGACCGGGCAGGCCCGCGCCGCCTCCCGGAGCATCGGGTCGCCCCCGCCGTCCGTACCGCCCGGCAGCAGTTCGCTGAACCCGTCGTCGTCCTGGGTGAAGACCCGCGGCGCGGCGAGGGCGCACTGGCCCGCGCCGATGCAGACGTCCTTGTCGATCGCGATGTCGACGCTCATGCCGGACCTCCGCTACCAGGTCACGGGGAGTTCGAGCATCCCCTGGATCGTGTCCCCGGGCTTGAACGGGACGGCGTCCGCGGGGGTCGCCAACCGCAGGCCGGGGAAGCGGTCGAAGAGCGACAGCAGGGCGATCTCCATCTCGGCCCGGGCGAGGTTCTGTCCGAGGCACTGGTGGATGCCGAAGCCGAACGCGACATGGTGCCGGGCCGGCCGGTGCCAGTCCAGGTCGTCGGGGTCGGGGAAGGTCTGCGCGTCGCGGTTGATGACGGAGGTGGAGAAGACCACGCCGTCATCGGCGCGGATCGTCTTGCCCCCCACCTGGATGTCCTCGGTCGCGACCCGCAGCAGCCCGTCCGCGATGGACAGGAACCGCAGCAGTTCCTCGACCGCGGCGGGCATCAGCCCCGGATCGGCCCGCAGTTCGTCGAGCTGCTCCGGATGCCTGAGCAGCGTGAAGGTGCCCAGCGAGATCATGTTGGCGGTGGTCTCGTGACCGGCCACGAGCAGGATGGTCGCCAGCCGGATCAGCTCCTGCCGGTCGACCTTCCCCTCCCGCATCTGGTCGTGGATGAGTTCGTCGAGCAGCCCGTCCCCGGGTTCCGCCTGCTTGCGGTCGATCAACGAGCCGAAGTAGTCGTCCAGTTCGCCTCGGGCGGCGTCGACGTCGGCCCCGCCGGGACCGCGCAGCAGCCGGCGGGACTGCGCCTCGAAGAAGTCGTGGTCGGCGTACGGGACGCCGAGGAGCGCACAGATCACCGTGGAAGGCACCGGGAGCGCGAAGTCGTTCACCAGCTCGGCGGGCGGCCCCTGTTCGGCCATCCGGTCCAGGAGGCGGTCCACGGTCCCCTGGATACGGGGGCGCAGGGCGCCGATCCGCCGGAGCGTGAAGCTCGGCACCAGCATGCGGCGCTGGACGTGGTGCTCGGGGTCGTCGACACCGAGCAGGGCGACCCGGCGGTCGCGGGACGCGGCCAGCCGCTCCGTGGTCGCCGGGAAGGCGGGCAGCGTGCGGTCCGAGGACAGCCGCTGGTCGGAGAGGAGCTCACGGGCGGTGGCGTGGCCGGTGACCACCCACACCGCGCGCCCGTCGAACAGGGAGATCCGCGAGAGAGGGCGTTCCTCGCGCAGCGGCTGGTAGCCGGCGGGCGGATGGTAGGGGCAGGTACGGTCCTGCGGAAACGCGACCGGGTCGGTGACCTGCGGTGTTGGAGCCTGTGACATAGGGGGTCGGTGGGTCGGGGGGGCTTCTGTCATGAGTGACCTCGCAAGCGATGGTTCCCTCTTACCGATCTTCATTAGATGCCCCAGGCACCTATGTGGCCACGCGAAGTTCGGCCAGATGCGCCGTTCGCCCGATCTGGCCGAAGTGCGGCGGCGCTGGTTCCGGTTCCCTTGGCGTTCCGGCGCCCACCGTCGTCCCGCCGCCGCGCACATGGCCTGATCCGCACCGGGACACCCGTTCCGAAATTCGGTTGCGTGGGCAGATCCGGTGCCCCGAACATCGGCCCATGTCCACGATCGAAGCCTTGCTGCCGCCGACCTCCGCCACCGTTCGTCCGGCGCGGGTCCAGCAGCAGCCCGGCCGCCCGCGGAGGCCCGACCGTTCCGCGTCATGACCGCCGCGCTGCTCGCGGGGCTTCTCGCGGGCTACGGCATCGCCGTCCCCGTCGGAGCGGTCTCGACCTACCTCGTCTCCCTCACCGCGCGTACGACGTTGCGGACCGGTGCCTGCGCGGCGCTCGGCGTCGCCACGGCCGACGGGCTGTACGCCCTCGTCGCCACCCTCGGCGGTACGGCACTCGCGGCCGCCCTCCAGCCTGTCCTGGTACCGCTGCGCTGGGCCTCGGCCCTGGTCCTCGCGGTCCTGGCGGTCCGGGGCGCGGTCGGCGCGCTGCGGCAGTACCGCGGACGCCGGCTCGCCGCCCGCTCCGTGCAGGACCCGCCCCGTCCGGCCCGCGCCTATGGGGCGCTGCTGGGCATCACCCTGCTCAACCCCACCACGGTCGTCTACTTCGCCGCGCTGGTGCTCGGCAGCCGTACCGCCGAGGCCGTCCGCCCGCTGGAGCAGGGGGTGTTCGTGCTCGCCGCGTTCGCCGCGTCCGCCGGCTGGCAGCTCTTCCTCGCCGGGGGCGGCGCCCTGCTGGGCCGGGCCCTGACGGGTCAGCGGGGACGGCTGGTCACGGGGCTGGTGTCGAGCGCGGTGATCATGCTGCTCGCCGTACGGGTGTCGGTGGCGCCGTGACGCGTTCGCCGTGCCTGTCACATTCCCGCGCCGGGCTCCGTCAGTGCGATGACGGCGCGAGGGGCGCCGCGGACTGTCGAGGAGAGCGCGATGCAGGCACGGATGAAGAACCCGGCGATGATCCTTCCCGGCGCCATGGAGGCGATACAGGGGCTGTACAAGGCGACGAACAAGGGCGGTGTCCCCCAGCAGACCCTCGAACTCGTCCACCTGCGGGCCAGCCAGATCAACGGGTGCAGCGCCTGCGTCGACGCGGGCGCCAGGGGCGGGCGGAAGGCCGGCCTGACGGACGAGCGGCTGTGGTCGGTCGCGGCCTGGCGCGAGGCGCCGTACTACTCGGACGCCGAGCGGGCCGCGCTGGCCCTGGCCGAGGAGATGACGCGGCTGAACGACCGCGGCGGGGACGCGGTCTCCGACGAACTGTGGGACGAGGTGGCCGACCACTACGACGAGCGGCAGGTCGCCGCGCTGGTCCTGTGGATCGCCACGACCAACTTCTTCAACCGCCTCAACGCGACCATCAAGGAGCCGGCGGGCGCGACCTGGGGCTGACCCCGGTCGCCGGGGGCCGGCCCGGCCCCCGGCCCGCACCGTCGGACGCGCGGAGCGCGCCCGTCCCCCCGGCGGGCGCCCGCTCCGACGCGAGGCGCAACTCGGGCCGCCGGTGCGGAAGATTCGCGTCCGCTCTGGTGTTGAATCGTGCCGAGACACGACCAGTCCGACGCGATGATGGGACGGAAGTCATGCCACTCGAGGGCGAGTACGAAGCCAGCCCGACCCAGTGGGTGCGGGACCAGGTGGAGTTGTACGAGGGGTCCGGCGGGACCAAGGGGACGACGCTGGCGGACACGGGCCTGCCCGTCATCATCCTCACGACACGCGGAGCCAAGAGCGGGAAGATCCGCAAGACCCCGTTGATGCGCGTCGAGAACGACGGACGCTACGCGGTGGTCGCCTCGCTCGGCGGCGCCCCCAAGCACCCGGTCTGGTACTTCAACATCAAGTCCGACCCGCATGTGGAGCTGCAGGACGGACCCGTCCGCAAGGAGTACACGGCGCGGGAGATCACCGGCGACGAGAAGGCCCAGTGGTGGGAGCGCGCGGTCGCCGCGTACCCCCCGTACACCGACTACCAGACGAAGACGGACCGCGAGATCCCCGTCTTCGTGCTGGACCCGACCGACTGACGACGGGACGCGCACACATCCGTGGCCCGGGCCGGCGACGATGCCGGCCCGGGCCACGGGTGTGTCCGGACAACCCGGCAGGGACGGCCGCGGGAACCGGTGCGCAGGGACCCGCGGGTGCCGGGCACCCGGCCGTCAGGCTCCGCCGCGCTCCCCCGTCGCGGCGGGGCTTTCCGCTGCCGTGTCGTCGGCGTGCCCCCAGTCGCTCACCCCACTCTCGCCGCGCCGTGCGGCAGCTCGCGCGGTCTTCGCGTCGGTCACGTCCAGGAAGATCTGGTCGGCCGCCGGGAAGGTGCGGGCGACGGAACGCTTGATGCGGACGGCGACATCCTCGACCTCCTCGCTGTCGAGTCCCGGGACGAGGTCGATCCGTGCGGCCACCAGCGTCGAGTCGAGGCCAAGCTCCATGGTCAGCAGGGTCTCGACGCTGTCGATCTCCGGCTGCGCCTTCAGCAGCTCGCGGATCCGGTCGCTCTCCTCCTCGTCGACGGCCCGCCCGATCAGCTGGTCCCGGGCGTCCCTGCCGAGCCAGAAGGCGACGAAGACGAGCAGCAGACCGATGGCGAGGGAGGCCGAGGCCTCCCACACGACCTGGCCGGTGACCATGTGCAGCACCATGCCGATGATCGCGAGGGTGACGCCGAGCACCGCGGTGCCGTCCTCGGCGACGACGGTCCGCAGGGCCGGGTCCTTCATCCCCGCCGCTCCGCCCTGGCTGCGCACCTGCAAGAGGGCCCGCAGCAGCGAGGCCCCCTCGGCGAGCAGCGACACGACGAGGACCGCGATGCCCACCATGTAGCCGCCGAAGGACTCCTCGGCGCCGTTCCGCAGGGCTTCGAAGCCCTGGAAGAAGGAGAAGCAGCCGCCCATGACGAAGATGCCGACGGCGGCGAGGAGCGACCAGAAGAACCGCTCCTTGCCGTAGCCGAACGGGTGGCGGCGGTCGGCGGGGCGCTTGCTCCGGCGGAGCGCGGCCAGCAGGAACACCTCGTTCAGGCTGTCCGCCACGGAGTGGGCGGCCTCCGACAGCAGCGCGGGTGAGCCCGAGAGCAGGCCGCCGACGGCCTTGGCCACGGCGATCAGCAGGTTGGCGCCCAGCGCCACGAACACGGTGACCCGCGTTCTGCTGTCGGATCCGTCGCCCTCGCCCCCGCCCTTCGCGGAAGAGGTGGTGTCCGGCTGTTCCTTCGTGTCTTCACTGGTCACCCCGGCCGGTTTCCCCTGCCCCCGGACCTCAACCATGCGGGCGGAGGGAATCGGTGGGCATACTTCGGGCACTCGTACCGCGTCGGACCGGGCGGTGTACGCCCACGCCGCCCCTGCACCGAGAGCGAGAAGGAGCCCCAGTGTCCAAGAAGCAGAAGAAGCAGAAGCTCTCCCTGGCCTACAAGCCCGTCGGCTTCGCGCTGAGCTGGGCCGGAGGCTCCCTGGCCGGGCTCGCCTTCCAGAAGACCTGGATGGCCATCCGGCACGAGGAGAACGCGCCCGACGCCCTCGACCGGGACCGCGGCTGGGGCGAGGTGCTTCTCGCCGCCGCCATCCAGGGGGCGATCTTCGCCGTCGTGCGCAGCGCGGTGGACCGGTCGGGTGCGAAGGCCATCGAGCGCTCGACGGGCGTGTGGCCCGCCGCCGCCAAGAGCGGTGGTCGCGACTGAACCGGCCCGGCGGGCCCCGTCGCCGCGACGGGGCCCGCCGGATCAGCCCTGCTTGGGTGCTGTCGAGCGGACGCACCGCAGCGTGAAGGAGTGCCCGGACGGGTCCGCGTAGCCGCGTTCCTCGTACGGACCCGACATGTCCTTGGTCTCCAGCGGGCGTCCACCGAGGCCGATCACCTGGCGCTCCGCCGCGTCGAGGTCCTCGACGTGGAAGTCGATGTGGGCCTGGAAGGAGTTCTCGGGGCGCGGCCAGCTCGGCGGGGTGGCGGTCACGTCGCGGCGGAAGGCCATCCGCATGCCGTCGGCGCCCTTGATCTCGACGCGGTTGCCGCTCGCGTCCGTCTCCTCCGCGCCCAGCATCTCCTTGTAGAACGCGGCGAGCTTCTCGGGCTCGGCGCAGTCCAGCACCACGACCGCTGCCGTGACGAGTGCCATGTCTCCTCCGTAGGGTTCCGGGACGACAGCCGGCGTCCGGCCGCCACTGCCCTGCCGTCCCGGGTTACCCCGTCCGGCCGATTCAGTCGGCCACGAGCCACGCACCGCCGCGCATGAGGTCGCGCCCGGCGATCTCGTCGGCCTCGCGCCAGGCCTGCACCCGCCGCGGTGTGACCCGGAAGTACTGGTAGTGGGCGGTGAGTTCGCGGGGGTCGAAGCCGGTCCTCGTCGCGAAGGCGTCCCCCACCCCGTCCGCCAGCTCGCCGGCCTCCAGGGTCTCCACGGTGCCGTCGATCACGACGACGTCGCGGGTCGGCCCGATGCCCAGCCGTACGGTGCCGCTCGACCGCAGGTTGCGGCCGGTGGGGGCCTTCGCCGGGGTCGCCATCAGCAGGGTCGTACCGTCCCAGAGGTAGGACAGGGGGACGAGGTAGGGCGTGCCGCCGGTGCTGTCGGCGGTGGACACCCAGGTGTCGACGTCGTTCTCCAGCCGGGCGAGTGTGTCCTGCTTGCGCTGCTTCGCGGTGCGGGCGGGCGGGTTCATCTCTGGACGGCCTCCTGGTCGGCGGACGGGGACGGCACGCTCGCGGAGGGCGTACGCGTCGGTCTACTGGGATGACGGTGGAGCGGCCCTCAGTGTGACGAGCCGGGTGGGCTCGGCCCGTCTCCGGACGCGCCCTGGGCTCCCCCGGTCTCCCTGAGCCGCGCCGCTGCCGAGCCCAGCAGCAGGTCGAGAGCCGTCGGATAGGCGCTGCGACCCATGTCGCGCACCAGGTGGTGGGCGGTCGCCGCGATGTTCGGGTGGCTGTCGGCGGGCAGCCGCGCGTACATCGCCCGCCACACGCCGGCCTCCGCCTCGCGCGCGGCGCGGGGCAGGGCGACGCTCGCGGCGTCGAGGGCGGCGAACGCCAGGGCCTGGTCGACGAACGCGTGGTAGATCCGAACGGCGTCGAGATCGGGGAAACCTGCGCCGCGCAGCACGCCGATGATCGTCTCCACCGCCTCGATCTCGTGGACGCGACCGGTCACCCGGTAGGAGCTGAGCACCGCGGCCTGCGGATGGGCGAGGGCTCCGGCGTGGACGCGCAGGCCGAGTTCACGAAGATCGGCGCGCCAGTCGCCGGTGGCCCGCCAGTCGCGCAGCGTGCGGCCGATGAGCTCGTCGGCGATCGCGAGGAGCAGATCGTCGGTGTCGCGGAAGTAGCGGTACAGGGCGCTCGGGTCGGCGCCGAGGGCCAGGCCGAGACGGCGGACGGTCAGGGCGTCGGCGCCGTGCTCCTTGAGCAGCCGCAGCGCGGTCTCGACGATCAGTTCCTCGGAGAGGACCACGCCTGTCTTGGTGGGGCGTCTGCGCCGCCGGGCGGCGGCGGGGACGACACGGTCGTTGGCGGACGTCATGGCGGTCTCCCTCCGGTCCCGGCACCTTATGACAACAGCGTTGACCTGTTAAGGCCCCGGGCAGTTTCATTTCCGGTCATCGGGCCGGAATCAGGCCCCGGGTGCGATCGGAGCAGGCCATGACCCAGAAGCCGTACGGTGTGGATCCCCCGTCCCTGCGTAGGACCCTCGGTGTGGCGGACGGCGTCGCCATCGCCGCGTCCAGCACCGCGGCGACGACCAGCATCGGCATCGGTCTGGGGGTGACGGCCGGAGTGGTCGGGCTGCACCTGCCCGCGATCATGCTGCTGGCCTTCCTGCCGATCCTCGGGATCGCGGGCGCCTACTCCCGGCTGAACCATGTCGAGCCGAACGCGGGCAACGGCTATGTGTGGGTGGGCCGTTCACTCAGCCCCTGGCTGGGGTTCCTGGTCGGCTGGGTGAGCATCGTCGCCACGGTCGCGTTCCTCGCGTACACGACGGCGGTGACCGGTTCGGCGATGATCCAGCTCGCCGGGGAGGCCGGCGTGCACAAGGTGGCGGCCCTGACCCTCGATCCGGGCTCGACGGCCCAGACGACGGCCGTGGGCATCGTGGTCCTCGTCGCCGTCACGCTCACCGCGGTGACCGGGGTGAAGACGGCGGCCCGGCTGCAGAGCGGCCTGCTGGTCTTCGAGTACGTGGTGCTCCTCGGTTTCTGCTGCTACGGCATCGTGACCGGCCCGCACCCCTTCAGCCTGAGCTGGTTCGACCCCTTCCAGATCCCCTCGCCGACGGCGCTGGCGCAGGGACTGCTCCTGTCGGTGTTCTGTTACTGGGGCTTCGAGGCGGCCTTCACGGTGAACGAGGAGGTGCGCGATCCACGGGACGCCTCCCGGGCCGGGACGATCACGCTCGTGACCATGCTGGGCCTTTTCCTGCTGGGTTCGGTGGCCTTCCAACGAGTGCTGTCGGAGGACGAG
This sequence comes from Streptomyces sp. NPDC102279, assembly GCF_044766365.1. Lineage (NCBI taxonomy): Bacteria > Bacillati > Actinomycetota > Actinomycetes > Kitasatosporales > Streptomycetaceae > Streptomyces > Streptomyces sp. NPDC102279. The sequence goes on from NZ_JBIWLU010000002.1 coordinate 416,516, forward strand.
TTGGCCGGGCACGGTGCGGAGGGGCTGGCCTTCCTGGGGAACCGGCTCGCCGACCAGCCGCTGGCCGCGCTGCCCCTGGTCGCCCTGATGTTCTCGGCGGTCGCCTCGCTCCAGGCGGGCGTGATCCCGACGGCGCGCGGGATGTTCGCGATGAGCCGGGACCGTACGCTCGGGCCCGTGTGGTCACGGGTCAGCACCCGCTACGGGACGCCGGCGACCGGAACGCTGCTGATCGGCGCGCTGGCCGTCGTCGTGGCGGGGCTCGCCCTGGTGATATCCCGGCTCGCCGACATGATCATGGCGACGGTCAACGCGGTCGGGATCGTCGTCGCGCTGTCCTACGCCCTCACCGCCCTAGCGGCCGCCGTCCGCTTCCGCGGACTGCTCCGGGAGGACTGGCGGGTCGGCGTCCGGGCGGTCGTGTTCCCGGCGTTGAGCGCCTGCACGCTGCTCGGTCTCGGCGGCTACCTGGCCTGGTCCTTCTACACCTCGACCGACCACTTCGAGGTGAGCGCGGACAACGGCTGGTTCCTGCTCCTGACACCCACCGTCATGGTCGTCTCCGGTTTCGCCGCCGCCGCGTGGGCCAAGTGGGTCCGCAAGTCCCCCTACTTCACCACCGGACGGGGCACCGACGCCGACGCGCCCCAGCTCCTGGCCACCCCCAACTAAGGAACAGAAAAGCATGCACGCTGACCTCATCCTCACCGGCGGCCCGGTGTTCACACCCGAGGGCCGCACCGCGACCACCGTGGCGGTCACCGGCGACCGGATCACCGCCGTCGGCGCCTCCGAGGTCCTCGACCTGCGGGGCCCGGACACCGAGGTCGTCGACCTGGCCGGGCGGCTCCTGCTGCCCGGGTTCCAGGACGCGCACGTCCATCCGGTCCCGGCCGGCCTGGAACTGGCCCAGTGCGACCTCACCGGCGCGAAGACCGCCGAGGACACCGTCGCCGCCGTCCGGGCGTACGCCGACGCGCACCCCGAACGGGAGTGGATCCTGGGCGGCGGCTGGTCCATGGAGGCCTTCGCCGGCGGCACGCCGACCAGGGACCTGCTGGACGCGGCCGTACCGGACCGGCCCGTGTACCTGCCCAACCGGGACCACCACGGCGCCTGGGTCAACAGCCGCGCACTGGAGCTCGCGGGAGTCACCCGTGACACGCCCGATCCGGCCGACGGACGGTTCGAGCGGGACGCGACGGGCGAGCCCACCGGCATGCTCCAGGAAGGAGCCATGCAGTACGTCGGGCGGCTCACTCCCCCGGCCACGGCCGCCGACCGGCTCGCCGCACTGCTGCACGCCCAGCGGCATCTGCACGCGCTCGGCATCACCGCGTGGCAGGACGCGATCGTCGGCACCTTCCTCGGCATGGAGGACCCGTCCGAGGCGTACATGACGGCGGCGCGCGACGGTTCCCTCACCGCGCGCGTGGTCGGCGCGCTGTGGTGGGACCGGGCGCGCGGCGCCGAGCAGATCCCCGAACTCGTCGAGCGGCGGGCCGCGTTGCAGCACGGTCGGTTCCGCGCGACCAGCGTCAAGCTGATGCTGGACGGGGTCGCCGAGAACGGCACCGCCTCGCTCATCGAGCCCTACCTCGACCAGTGCGGCTGCGCCACGGCCAACCGGGGCAAGAGCTTCATCGACCCGGCCCACCTCCCGTCGCACGTGAGCGAGTTGGACGCGCTCGGGTTCCAGTGCCACTTCCACGCGCTGGGCGACGGTGCCGTGCGGCACGCCCTGGACGCGGTCGAGGCCGCCCGCAAGGCGAACGGCCCGAGCGACACCCGCCCGCATCTGGCGCACCTCCAGGTCGTCCACCCCGACGACGTGGCCCGGTTCGCCCACCTCGGCGCCACGGCGAACATCCAGCCGCTGTGGGCCGCCCACGAACCGCAGATGGACGAACTCACCATCCCCTTCCTCGGACCCGAACGGGCCGCCTGGCAGTACCCGTTCGGCGCGCTGCTCCGCTCCGGCGCGCGACTCGCGGCGGGCAGCGACTGGCCGGTCAGCAGCCCCGACCCGCTCCAGGGCATCCACGTCGCGGTGAACCGGGTGAGCCCCGACGCGCCCGGCCCGGTGTTCCTGCCGGACGAACGCCTCGACCTCACCGCCGCGTTGACGGCGTACACCGCGGGAACGGCGTACGTGAACCACCTCGACGACACCGGCGCGGTGCGGCCGGGCGCCCTCGCGGACCTCGTCGTCCTGGACCGTGACCCCTTCTCGGGGTCCCCGGAGGCGATCAGGGAGACCGGCGTCGCGCTCACCTATGTCGGCGGGGAGCGGGTGTACGCGGCCCCGGAGGCGTGACGCGTACGACGCGTTAGGTTCATGGACAGGTGTCCAGCTATATTGGACACCTGTCCAAGACGTGAGTCCCCGAACGGAGCCGCAGACGATGCAGACGGTCGCGAACGTGCTGGTGGGCCTGGTGGCCGCGCTGCACGCGTACATCCTGGTGCTGGAGATGTTCCTCTGGGAGAAGAAGCCGGGGCGGGGGCTGCACGGGTTCGACCCCGAGATGGCGCGGGCGACGGCTCCGCTCGCCGCCAACCAGGGTCTGTACAACGGCTTTCTCGCCGCGGGTCTGGTGTGGGGGCTGATCGCCGCGGACCCGACCGGCTTCCGCGTCCAGGTCTTCTTCCTGTGCTGCGTCGTGGTGGCCGGTGTGTACGGAGCGGCCACGGCGAACCGCCGCATCCTGTTCGCCCAGGCCCTGCCCGGCGCGATCGCCCTCGCCGCCGTCCTCCTCGCCCGGTGACACCCGACGACCCACGCGCGGCCCGGACCCGCGCGAAGCTGCGGCAGGCGCTGCTCGACGAGTGCGCCGAACACCCCTTGGAGGAGACCGGAGTCGCCGCGCTCACCCGGCGGGCCGGGGTGGGCCGGGCCACCTTCTACGTGCACTACGCCGACCTGGAGGCCTTGGCAGTCGACGCCTGCGCCGATGTCGTACGGGAGGCCGTGGAGGCGCTGCACGCGTGGCGCGGGCGGCCCGATCCGGTGTCCGCACCGCCCGCGCTGCGCACCTTCTTCGTCCGACTCGCCCCGCACACCGGCCTGTACCGCTCGCTGCTGAGCCCGGGCGGCGGCGGACCGCTGGGCCGGGTGCTCCACCACGACCTGCGGGCCCGCAGCCTCGCCGAACGCACGCTCGCCGGCGCACCGGACGCCCCGCTGGTGGCCTCCGCGGTCGCCGCCACGTTCGCCGGCGTCCTCGCGGACTGGCTGCACGGCCTTCTGGACGGCACCCCGGACGCCGTCGCCGACCAGGTCTGGCAACTGCTGGTCGCGCTGCACATGAGCCGGTGACGTTTCGCGGAGCGGGGAGGGACGACGGACATTGCCCTCCCTAGTCGCAGCCGAACATCCGCGACGGCGCCGGCCAGGCCTCCACACCGTCGGAGGTGCGGACGTACGCCGTCGACCTGTCCGACGACAGCCAGAGACTCCAGTCGCGGTAGTGGTAGCCGGTGTCGTGCGCGTTCGCGGGCATACGGACATCACCGTCGTAGGCGCGAGTCAGTGACTCGCGCCCGAAGATCCCCCGTGGGTCGCGGACGTACTGGCGGGCGTGGGCCCCACTGCCCAGGGTGAGGAAGTGTGCGCTCTGCCAGTCGCAGTGTTCGGCGCCGGGCGAGCTGCTCACCTTCGTCGTCGGCACGCGACGGCCTTCCCGGTCCTCCCAGATCTCGTAGCCCTGGGACCTGGCGTAGCTGGCGGGCCATTCCGACGGGTCGCAGGAGGCGTTGGTCTCCGGGCCCCAACCCGGGCGATGCGGCTGGTCCTTCGCGACGACGACGGCCACCTTGGTCCTGCCCTTCACGTCGAAGGAGAACAGGACACGGTCGCCCTCGCGACGTTCCACCCTGTAGCCGTAGTCGGGCTCCTCGGGCTGGTAGATGTCGAAGTAGGCGTTCAGTCCCTCCTCGGGGGTCGAGCCGCCGTCCCTCTTGCTCCAGCGGTCCGCGCCGCCGCCCGAGAAGATCGCGCCGTCACATTCCAGCGCCTTGCCCGCCGCGCCGGAGCCCTCCCCGGGCGCGGGCTCGCCGTCCCCCGAGTGCTTTTCCGAGGGCAGGTGGAGCGGCCCCGCGTAGGTGGTGGCCGGCGGGGTGCCGGTCACCACCAGGTCGTCGCGCCCGTCCGCGCCGCCGCACCCCGCCGAGGCCAGCCCGGCCAGTACCACTGCGGCCACGATCCTCTTGCCCATACCCGACCCCCGTCACATCGACCCGCGTTCGTGCTCCTACGACGCGGGAGGCACGGAGATCGTTCGGTGATCGGCGGGCCGCGGCCGGGGAGGCTCAGCGCGTCGCCTGGAACGTCCGCCGGTAGGCCTGCGGAGAGACGCCGATCGTCGCGTGCAGGTGCTGGCGCAGGGAGGCGCCCGTCGCGAAACCGACCTCGCCCGCGATCTGGTCCACGGACAGCTCACTGGCCTCCAGCAGCTGGCGGGCGCGCGCCACCCGCTGCTGGATCAGCCAGCGGCCGGGGCTCATGCCCACCTCGTCGTTGAAGCGGCGGGCGAAGGTGCGCAGGCTCATCCGCGCGTGGCCCGCGAGGTCGCTCAGGGCCAGCGGGTCCCCGAGACGGGCCAGCGCCCAGGCGCGGGTCGCCGCCGTGCTCGCCGTGGAGAACTCCGGCACCGGCAGCTCGATGTACTGAGCCTGGCCGCCCTCGCGCAGGGGCGGCACCACACAGCGGCGGGCCACCCGGTTGGCCAGCTCGCTGCCGTGGTCCTCGCGCAGGATGTGCAGGCAGATGTCGATGCCGGACGCCGCGCCGGCCGACGTGAGGATGTCGCCGTCGTCGACGAACAGGACGTCGGGGTCGAGGTCCACGCGCGGGAACATGCGCCGGAACTGCTCCACGACGTACCAGTGCGTGGTGGCCCGGCGCCCGTCCAGCAGCCCGGCGGCGGCCAGTACGAACGCGCCCGTGCAGATGGAGACGATGCGGGTGCCGGGGCGGATCTGCGCGAGAGCGGCTGCCACGTCGTCGGAGATGTCCTGGGTCACCTTGGAGGGGGTGACCGCCGCGATCACCACCGTGTCGGCGGTGCTCAGGATCTCGGCGCCGTGGTCGACGGTGACGGAGAAGTCGGTCTCGGTGCGGACCGGGCCTCCGTCGACCGTGCAGGTCAGCACCTCGTAGCGGCCCTCGGCCGCGCCGAAGATGCGGCTGGGGATGCCGAGTTCGAAGGGGTAGACGCCGTCGAGAGCCAGTACGACGACCCGCTCCACGTGCCCGGCGGCCCTGACCGGCCTCGCCTGTCTCACCGGCACGACCGGCGTGACAGGCCGCACGGGCGTCGTTCGCTGCGTCTGCTTCATCCGGTCCACCGGGTCCACCTGGTCCGTCCGCTCCATGGCACGATCGTATCGAAGGTTGGCAATTCTGCCATTTCCCGATCGGGCGCGGACCGGCAGGCTGGTTGACCATGAGCACTGTGAACACCATGCGAGCCATCAGCCAGAACGTCCTCGGCGGTCCCGAGGTCCTTGAAGAAGTGACGGTCGAACGGCCCGCGCCGCGGCCGAACGAGATCCTCGTCCGGGTACGGGCGGCCGGGGTCAACCCGACCGACTGGAAGCACCGCGCGAACGGCGGGTTCCTCGGTGAGCCGCCGTTCGTCCTCGGATGGGACGTCTCCGGCGTGGTCGAGGCGACCGGAATCGGTGTCGCCCTCTTCCAGCCCGGGGACGAGGTCTTCGGCATGCTGTCCTACCCGTTCGGCCACGGCTCGCACGCCGAGTACGTGACCGCGCCCGCCCGGGCCTTCACCCTGAAGCCGTCCTCCATCGACCACACGCAGGCGGCCGCGCTCCCGCTGGTCTCCCTCACCGCCTGGCAGGCGCTGACGGAACGGGCCGACGTGCAGCCCGGGCAGCGTGTGCTGATCCACGCCGCGGCCGGTGGGGTCGGCCATGTGGCCGTGCAGATCGCCAAGGCGCGCGGCGCGTACGTGATCGGTACGGCGAGCGCCGGCAAGCACGACTTCCTGCGGTCGATCGGCGTGGACGAGCCGATCGACTACACCAGCGTCGACTTCGCCGAGGCCGTGCGCGACGTCGATGTCGTGCTCGACCCGATCGGCGGGGAGACCGGACTGCGCTCGCTGCGGGTGCTGCGCCCCGGCGGCGTGGTCGTCTCGATCATCCCCGTCGGTTCCGACGAGTTCTACGAGGAGGCCGAGCGGCTCGGGGTGCGCGCGATCCGGATGCTCGTCGACGCCGACCAGGCGGGGATGCGGGCGGTGGCCGGACTCGTCGAGGAGGGGGCGCTGCGGGCGACGGTCGCGGAGACGTTCCCGCTGAGCGACGCGGCGAAGGCGCACGCACTGGGCGAGACGGGGCGCACGGCGGGGAAGCTGGTGCTGATCGTCGAGTGACGGTCCGCCGGGCCTGCGGTCCGGGCACGGCTCCGGTACGGGGGGGTAGGTCGGGGCCGTGCCGGGCGTGCCGGTACACCCGCCCGTCGTCGCAGCACCAGGCGTGGGTCGAGAGGCGGGAGCCGCTCGATCCGGACGTCAGGAGCGACGGGCATCCGATGTACCGGCACGAGCACCGGCACGACTCTCCCGCCGGACGCCGGGCGCGGGCCCACACTTCAGCCTCCCCGGGCGTTTGAGGAGCGGATCCGGGGCGGAGTCCCAGGTACGGGAAGGACAGGGGCTGAGGAGGCCGAAAGAAAGCCGAGGTCGTGCCGGGTGAATGAGCCGACCGGGAGAGGGCCGGTGCCGCGGGGCTCCGCTACTCGTTCCGCGGGGCGTCGAAGAGGGCACTCACCGACTCGCCGTTGTGAATCCGCCGCACCGCCTCGGCAAGCGCCGGCGCGATGGACAACACGCTGAGCTTCTCGGTGTGTTCCTCGACCGGCACCGGCACGGTGTTCGTGCAGACGATCTCCAGCACGTCGGGCTGCTCACTGAGCCGCTTCAGCGCACCCGCGGCGAACAGCCCGTGGGTACAGGCGACCCGGATCGACCGGGGCCCCAACTCCCGCAGTCGGTCGAGGAGTTCGAGCACCGTGCTGCCCTTGGCGATCTCGTCGTCCAGAACGATGACGTCCCGCCCGGCGACCTCACCGATCACGCTGCTGATGCTCACCCGGTCGTCGGCGAAACGCTGCTTGGCGCCGGCGGCCACCTGGGCCCCGATCAGCCGCGCGAACGCGGCCGCCTCCTTGGCGTTGCCGAGGTCCGGCGAGACGACCGTCGTGCGCGACAGGTCGTTGCTCCGGAAGTGCGCGGCCAGCTCCCGCAGCGCGTGCAGGTGGTCGACCGGCACGGAGAAGAAGCCGTGCACCTGCGGGGAGTGCAGGGTCACCGCGAGGACCCGGCTCGCCCCGGCCGCCACCAGCAGGTCCGCGACGAGCCGCCCGCCCATGGAGATCCGCGGCATGTCCTTTTTATCCGAACGTGCATACGAATAATGCGGCATCACGACGGTGATGCGCCCGGCCGAGGCACCCCGCGCCGCGTCGCACATCATCAGCAGTTCGACGAGATGCTCCTGCACCGGGGTGACCAGGGGCTGCACCAAAAAGACGTCCCGCTCGCGGCAGTTGGCCTGGAGCTGGACCTCCAGGCAGTCGTTGGCGAACCGGCTGACCCGGGTGGGACTGAGGGGCACACCGAGGTGGGCGCAGAGCTCGGCCGCCAGCTCGGGATGGGCACTACCGCTGAACACGGCGATGTCACGCACGACCGCTCCTCGCATGATCGAACCGGGTTGCGTCGCCGGTTGGCAAGATCGGCCCGGAGTGCGTACCTCATGCTACTGGGCACCCCTCAGGCCTTCGACCGGGGGGAATGCCGGCCTGGACGAGGGTTCCGGCCGTGAAGGGCGAGGGCTCGGGCCACCGTCCGACCGCACCCGGCGGGGTGCCGCTTCCCCGGCACCCGCCAACCCGTCGGCCTGTCACGGGACTTGCCGGGTATACGGGCGGTTGAAAGGAGGGCCGTCGACATGACGACGTCCATCAAGCGCATGCCCGGTTGGGCGAAGGTGGTCTGCGCCTTCGTACTGGTGCTCGTGGTGCTCTTCGCCGGGCTGCGGCTGGCCGTTCTGCCGGGCCTGCGCGATGTGTTCGGCACGGAGAGTCACGACAGGTCGGGTCCCACGCTCCTCAAGTCGATCCAGGACATGAGCCGTTACGACGCGGCCTCGGGCAACTTCCAGGTCGTCGTGGACCTGGAGAAGGACGCCAAGTACCTGCCCGACGCGATCCGTGGCACCCGCACGCTGTACGTGGGGGCCGGCACGGTCGACGCCTATGTCGATCTGGGGCATCTCGCCAAGAAGGACGTGAAGGTCAACGACGACCGGACGTCCGCCACGCTCCACCTGCCCCACGCGGCGCTGGGCAAGGCCGCCCTCGACCCCGACCACTCGTACGCCGTCTCGAAGCAGCGTGGCCTCCTCGACCGGATCGGGGACATCTTCTCCGGCAACCCGAACAACGAGCAGGCCGTGCAGAAGCTCGCGGTCAAGCACATCAACGACGCCGCGAAGGACAGCGGACTCACCTCGCGGGCCGAGAAGAACACCACGGGCATGCTCGAAGGCCTGTTGCGTTCACTCGGCTTCGAGGAGGTAAAGGTCACCTACGGCAGCTGAGCCGGGAAGGTTCGGGAACGTGTCAGAGGCGCCGGGACGACCACACGGTCGCACCCGGCGCCGCTCGCTGTCTCCGGGGCCGTACAGGCCCCCTCGCGTGCTTACGGAGAGTGTTCGCGGCTCGTTCCTTCCGCCTTTTCCTGGACAGTGGCCGAGGCCGTCGAACCGCCTCAGGACCGGCCGCCGAACGCGCGCATCGAGAGGCCTTTAGGGGGTATGCGGGCTGCACCAGAGGGCAGCGTGAAAAAAGGGGAGGGCCGCATGGTCCGCACGGCGTTGGGCACACGGGTCGCGAAGGCGGGTCGCCGCAAATCGGCACCGAAGTCCGGATCAGACCGAGGCAGGACGACGTCGAAGCCGGAGCGCGGCAAGGGCACTTCGAAGTCCGACCGGGTCAAGGCCGGGAAGACCCGGTCCTTCTTCGCCCGCAGGACCCCGGAGCCGGCACCCCGGCGCGAGACGATGGCCTGGCCGCTGAGGGCCCTGGCCATGCTGATCGGGTTCGCCGCGATGGTCGCCTTCGCGGTCGCACTGGCCCATCTGACGCTGGAGCCCTCGCCGGCGTCCACCGCCCTCATCCACAACAACCTCCACCCCGGACGCTCCCTGCGGGCCTACCTCGACCAGCCGGAACTACGCGACGCCGTCAAGCAGATCGGCGGCAACATCCTGCTGGGGATCCCCTTCGGGGTGCTGCTGCCCGTGGTCGCTCCGCGCACCCGCGGCATCCTGCGCGTCCTCCTCCTGACCGCCGCCGTCATGCTGCTGGTCGAGCTGGTCCAGGGAGCCCTCATCACCGGGCGCTCCTTCGACATCGACGACGTCATCCTCAACACCACCGGCGCGCTGATCGGTTACCTGCTGCTGGGCCGTCGGCTCGGTCGGGCGGTGCACCCTCGCAAGCGGCTTCGCGCCTGAGGCGTCACCCCAAGTGATGGTACGGACCAGAGTCTTGACAGTCCCTTACCTCACTTCTTAAATCAAGAGGCGAAGCATGCACCCCCCACCTCAGTCGGCTCTCCCGCCACGCGGGCAGCCGTACGGAAGAGAGAGTCATGGACTCCCCACGCCTGCTGCGCAGATGCCTCTTCGCCGCGCTGTCCGCCGCGCTCGTCGCCTCCGCCTCGGCCGTCGCCGCTCCCGCCCACGCGGGTCCGGCGGCGGCCGCTGCCGCGGTGACGTTCCAGGACACCTTCGACGGTGCCGCCGGTTCGGCCGTCGACTCGTCCAAGTGGCAGATCGAGACCGGCGACAACGTCAGCAACCACGAACGGCAGTACTACACGTCGGGCAACAAGAACGCGGCGCTCGACGGCCAGGGCCACCTGGTCATCACCGCCCGCAAGGAGAACCCGTCCAACTACCAGTGCTGGTACGGCACATGCCAGTACACCTCGGCCCGGCTGAACACCTCCGGGAAGTTCACCTCCACGTACGGCCATGTCGAGGCGCGGATGAAGATCCCGCGCGGGCAGGGCATGTGGCCGGCGTTCTGGATGCTGGGCAGCGACATCGGACAGGTGGGCTGGCCGAACTCCGGTGAGATAGACGTGATGGAGAACGTCGGCTTCGAGCCGTCGACCGTGCACGGCACGATCCACGGCCCCGGTTACTCCGGGTCCGCCGGTATCGGCGCGGGCTACTCCCTGCCGAACGGCCAGGCCTTCGCGGACGCCTTCCACACCTTCGCGGTGGACTGGGCGCCCAACTCGATCAGCTGGTCGGTGGACGGCACCGTCTACCAGCGGCGCACGCCGGCCGACCTCGGCGGCAACACCTGGGTGTTCAACAAGCCGTTCTTCCTGATCCTCAACCTCGCGGTCGGCGGCTACTGGCCGGGCGACCCGGACGGCTCCACCTCCTTCCCGCAGCAACTCGTCGTCGACGAGGTGAAGGTGACGACGAGCGACAGCCCGAGCGGCGGCGGCGCCCCGATCAAGGGCCTCGCGGGCAAGTGCGTCGATGTCGCGGCGGCCGGTACGGCCAACGGGACGCCCGTGCAGCTCTACGACTGCAACGGATCGGCCGCCCAGCAGTGGACGGTCGGTTCCGACGGCACGATCCGCGCCCTCGGCAAGTGCCTGGACGTCACCAACAACGGTACGGCGGACGGCACCAAGATCCAGCTGTGGGACTGCACGGGCGGCACCGGCCAGAAGTGGGCCGTCAGCGCGGCGCACGACATCGTGAACCCGGCGGCCAACAAGTGCCTGGACGTCACCGGGAACGACTCGGCCAACAGCACCCGCCTGCAGATCTGGACGTGCTCCGGCGGGGCCAACCAGAAGTGGACCGTGGGCTGACAGACCGATCGGGCGGAGTCTTCGAGGGCTCTGCCGCTGCCGGCCCGCCGATATCGCCGATCAGCTGCGGTATCGGCGGGCCACCCGCCCCAGAGCTCCTGGAGCGGCGGGTCACCGGTCAGGACGACCGTCGGACCTCGTCGCGCGGACGAATCGACCGTGTCCGAGCCGTCCGAGGCCTCGGACGGGCCGACTCACCTAGTCGCACACGATCGTGGAGACGGTCTCGTAGCGCGTGACCAGGACGTACCTGGTCACCAATTGGCCGTTCTCGTAGACCTGCTGGGCCATGACAACGGTGACCGGAACGACCTTGGTGACCGTGTGACAGGCCGCGGGCGCGGCCTGGGCACCGGCGGCACTCATGAGAACGCCTCCACCGGCCAGCATGAGCGCGGCGGCCGTTCCAGCGACAACCCTGCGGATACGCACGTGAATCACCTCGGACTCGAAAACCTGGTCCTGCCTGGTCATCCACCACCTTCGACGGGCCGAGGACCGCACGCCATCATTTCGACCTCCGTTGAAATGCGTGCCTGCCACGTGCATCGCGGCCATCACTTGCCTCAGTGGCGGCCGCGCCGCCGCTCCGCGGGGGACGGCGCCAACCGGCGCAACCGGTTCGACCGGAGCGGATGCCGGGGACCCGCTCGGGCCCGGACCGCCTTCCGGGCGCGGGCACGCCGACCGGCGTGGCCCGGTGTCAGCGCGGTACCCAGGTGAGCTTGTCGCCGCCCACCCAGCGGACCACTTCGGGGTCGTCGAGGTCGTGCACGATGATGCCGTACGCGGCGGCGTACTCCAGGACGTCCGTGATCGCCTTCGCCTCGCCGACCATCTCGCCGTCGATCTCCATGATGCGGAACGGCGGTGTGCCCGGCTGTACCCCGAGCACCAGGATCCGTGGGCGGGCGATGTGCGGGCTGGAGCTTTCGGTCATGGCTAGATCGTAAAGCGGTTGTCGCGGGTCAGCGCGGCGCCGGGGGCCGCGCGCCCATCGCGCCCGGAAGGCCCCGGAGCAGCGGGAATCCGCTGTTCACCCAGCCGGGTGAGCGGCCCGCGGCTTCCGTCCGCCGACCGGCTCCCGGCGTCCGTCATGCGGTCCGGCGGCGGCTGGGCAACCCTGGGAGGAGTGCGGGTGAAGGACCGCGCGACGGCGGCCGGGAGGTGCCGATGGACCCCGTGGAGGCCCTGGACCGCATCGCGTTCCTGCTGGAGCGCAGTCTCGCCCCCACCTATCGCGTACGGGCCTTCCGCACGGCGGAGGCGGTGCTCGCGGCGCTCTCCGCCGAGGAGGTGCGCGAGCGTGCCGCCGACGGCTCGCTGGAGAAGCTCAAGGGCGTCGGCCCGAAGACAGCGCAGGTGGTCCGGGAGGCGCTGGCCGGTGAGGTGCCCGGCTATCTGGAGAAGGTGGAGCGGGACGTCGGAGGGCCGCTCACCGAGGGCGGTACGGCCCTGCGGGAGCTGCTGCGCGGGGACTGTCATCTGCACTCCGACTGGTCGGACGGCGGCAGTCCGATCGCGGACATGGGGCGGGCCGCCGCCCGGCTCGGCCATGCCTGGGCGGTGCTCACCGACCACTCGCCGCGGCTGACCGTGGCGCGCGGACTGTCCCCCGAGCGGCTGCGGGAACAGTTGGCGGTCGTCGCGGACCTGAACGAGCGCTGGGCGCCCTTCCGTCTGCTCACCGGGATCGAGTGCGACATCCTCGACGACGGCTCGCTCGACCAGGAGCCCGAGCTGCTGGAACAACTCGACGTGGTGGTCGTGTCGGTGCACTCCAAACTGCGCATGGACGCGCCGTCGATGACCCGCCGGATGGTCGCCGCCGTCCGCAACCCGCTCTCGGACGTGCTCGGGCACTGCACGGGCCGGCTGATCGGCGAGCGCGGGCGGCCCGAGTCGGCGTTCGACGCGGAGGCCGTCTTCGCGGCCTGCGCGGAGACCGGTACGGCCGTCGAGATCAACAGCCGTCCCGAGCGTCTCGACCCGCCGCGCCGACTGCTGCGGGCGGCCGTCGACGCGGGGGTCCTCTTCTCGCTGGACACCGACGCTCACGCGCCCGGACAGCTGGACTGGCAGATCTACGGCTGCGCACGCGCCGAGGAGTGCGGGGTGCCCGCCGGGCGGGTGATCACCACCTGGGGCCTGGACGATCTGCTCGCCTGGGCCGGGACTCGCAGGACGCCCGCCGGGACGTGACGTACATCACCGCCGGTCCGGTCGGCCTGGGGAACACCGGCCGGTAGTTACCCGTTGAACGACTCGTGGGTGCGGATGGGACAGTGTCCCCGGGCCTCACCTTTTGCCCACAGGGACGATCGTTCGGCTGAAGCCCTGTGGAGCGTTTCGCCGAGAGGCGACCGCCATCCGTGCCCACCCACAGTCGGCCCCGACCGCGATTCCCCCGTCCGGTCGGGGCCTTTCCCTTGCCCTCCCCCGCTCCCGGCGCTGGCCGCCCGGGCGGCCATGGGCGACGCAGGCCGTGTCCGTTTGACTTGGAGTCCGCTCCAATTCGTAGCGTTCAGGACATGAGCACTGCACAGCACAAGATCGGTTCGGGTTTCGGCGCCAAGAGCACCGCCGACGAGGTTCTTGAGGGGATCGACCTCTCCGGCAAGCTGGCCATCGTCACCGGCGGCTACTCGGGCATCGGCCTGGAGACCACGCGGGCGCTGGCCCGGGCGGGTGCCCACGTGGTGGTTCCGGCGCGTCGCCCCGAGGCCGCCCGCGAGGCCCTGGAGGGCATCGACGGCGTCGAGACGGACGAGTTGGATCTCGGCGACCTGGAGAGCGTGCGGGCCTTCGCCGAGCGCTTCCTCGCCTCCGGCCGCACCGTCGACCTCGTCATCGACAGCGCGGGCATCATGGCCTGCCCGGAGACGCGGGTCGGGCCCGGCTGGGAAGCCCAGTTCGCGACCAACCACCTCGGCCACTTCGCCCTCGTCAACCGGCTGTGGCCGGCGATCGCACCGGGCGGGGCGCGCGTCGTGTCCGTCTCCTCCACCGGCCACCACACCTCCGGCATCCGCTGGGACGACGTGAACTGGCGCACCGGCTACGACAAGTGGGAGGCGTACGGGCAGGCCAAGACGGCGAACGTGCTGTTCGCCGTCGAGCTCGACCGGCTCGGCCGGGACTTCGGGGTGCGGGCCTTCGCGCTGCACCCGGGCGGCATCCTCACCCCGCTCCAGCGGCATCTGCCCAAGGAGGAGATGGTCGAACGCGGGTGGATCGACGAGAACGGCGAGCCCCTCCACCCCGAGGCCTTCAAGACCCCGGAGCAGGGAGCTGCCACCCAGGTGTGGGCGGCGACGTCACCGCAGCTGGACGGCCTAGGCGGGGTGTACTGCGAGGACTGCGACATCGCCGAGCCGGCTCCCGCTGACGGCTCCCGCACCGGCGTGAAGCCGCACGCCACCGACCCCGAGCAGGCCACGCGACTGTGGGCTCTGTCCGCGGAGCTGACCGGGGTGAACGCCTTCGCGTGACCGGCGCCCGGTCCGGTGAGCGGCGGAAGCGAACTCCCGCCGCTCACCCGCACGCCGAGGCTGCGGGGCGCCGCGCGCCCCGTCCCGCAGGCCGTGGACTCGTCAGGCCGTGGACTCCTCGGGACCCGGATGCTCGGGATGCACGGTGTCCGAGCGCGGGGCGCCCTGGCGGGCGGTGCCCGCCTCGTCGGTGTCGGGAACGTCCGTCGCGGACTCGTCCCCGCCGGCCTCGCGCCCGTCCGCGCCCGAGACGACGTCCCAGGGGTCGTCGCCCTCGTGGGCCTGCTGGTCGGGCATGTCCCGCGGGATCGGGTGAGCGGACTCACCGGGGGCCTGCGGAAGCTCGTCACTCACGGCGCACTCCCTTCGTGGGGCGGATCGGTGCGGCCCGCACGCCGTCGGGCGGGCCGCTTCCGGACCCGGGCTGAGTACCACGGCGCCCATCGGTGAAACCCCGCGCGCGCCGCTGACCTCACGATCTCCCCGGCACGGACGTCAGTGGGGCGCCCGCTCCTCCAGGGCCGTGCGCCAGGCGGGCGACGGACCGGTGGGCGCCGGTTCCTCGCGCCGCCCGCCGCGCGCGAAGAAGTCGGCGAGCGGCAGGATCGCGGCACCCACGGTCACCGCGTCGGGGCCCAGCCGGCCGAGGTCCACGGTGACCCGCTGGGCGGGATAGCGCAGGGAGTACGAGATCGCGTAGCGGCGGACTGCGGGCAGGAAGCGCGAGCCGAGCTGGAGGCCCGCCCAGCCGCCGATGAGGATGCGCTCGGGCTGGAAGAGGTTGATCAGGTCGGAGAGTCCGGCGCCGAGGTACTCGGCCGTCTCCTCCAGGACGGCGAGGGCGATCGGGTCGGAGGCGGTGCCCTCGGGCGGGTAGGCGGCGGCCAGCATCGCGGTCAGCGCCGTCTCCTCGTCGGTGCCCTCCGGGGGGTGTCCGCCCTCCTCCCGCCAGCGGTCGAGCAGCGCCTCCGCTCCCGCGTACGCCTCCAGGCAGCCCAGTGAACCGCAGCGGCAGCGGCGACCCCGGACCCGTACGGTCAGATGGCCCCACTCGACGGACCGGCCGTTCTCCACCTCGTCGGTGACCAGACAGGCGCCGACACCGGAGCCGAAGAGGACGACGACCGCGTTGCGCGCCCCGCGTCCGGCACCGAACCACATCTCGGCCTGGCCGAGCGTGCGGGCGCCGTTGTCCGCGAAGTACGGCACGGTGTCGGGAAGTTCGCAGGCCGAGCGGAGCAGGGACTCCAGCGGGACGGCGTCCCAGCCGATGGTCTGACCGTGCACGACCGCGCCGCGCTCGGGGGTGCGGGCGACGATGCCGGGCACCCCGATGCCGACGCCGAGGAGCTGCTGCGGGGCGATGCCCGTCGCGGCGAGCACCTCGGCGATGCCGTCGCGGATGTGACCGACGATGACGTCGACGTCATAACCCTGGCTGCGGAGCGGGCGGTCGTAGCCGTGGCGCTCCAACGGCCTCTCGACACGGGCGAGTTCGGTGAGGGTCAGGTCGAACAGCTCGACGCGGACGCGGGTTTCGCCGACGTCCACGCCGATCATGTGGCCGCTGCCGGGGACGACGCGCAGCAGGGTGCGGGGGCGTCCACCGTCGGAGTCGACGCTGCCGGCCTCCTCCACGAGCCCGTCCGCGACGAGCTCGGCGACGACGTTGCTGATGGATCCGGAGCTGAGTCCGGTCGCGGGACCGAGCTCGTAGCGGCTCATCGGCCCGTCGAAATACAACCGTTGCAGTACGGCGGTGCGATTGCCCCGTCGCAGGTCACGCACTGTCCGACCGTTCCGCGCCGCCATGTGATTCCCTTCCGGCCTGCCCGACCTGCAAGATACCCCTGCGCGATCCCTTGACGCGACTTTCTTCCGGGTCTTAACTCACGTCCTAAATTAAGCCATGAGGATCGTTCGGGAAGTGAACGCGGGCGCTCCTCATGGCTCCCTCCGGGAAAGGGACATACGCAGCCATGCGCAGAATCCGAGCCGCGGCCGCCGGTGCGGTCACCATCACCCTGCTGACCGCCGCGACCGCCTGCGGCGGCGGCTCGTCGAACGGCGGCGGGTCCAACGACTCGCCCAAGACGCTCACGTACTGGGCGTCCAACCAGGGCGCCAGCATCGGGATCGACAAGAAGGTCCTCGCGCCCGAGCTCAAGAAGTTCGAGAAGCAGACGGGCATCAAGGTGAAGCTGGAGGTCGTTCCCTGGTCCGACCTGCTGAACCGGATCCTGACCGCCACCACCTCGGGTCAGGGCCCCGACGTGCTCAACATCGGCAACACCTGGAGCGCTTCGCTGCAGGCCACGGGCGCGCTGCTGCCGTGGGACGCGAAGAACTTCGACAAGATCGGCGGCAAGGACCGCTTCGTCGACTCCGCGCTCGGCTCCACCGGCGCCGAGGGCAAGGACCCCGCCGCGGTCCCGCTGTACTCGATGGCGTACGCGCTGTACTACAACAAGCAGATGTTCGCCGACGCGGGGATCTCCAAGCCGCCGGCCACGTGGGACGAGCTGGTCGCCGACGGCAAGAAGCTCTCCAAGGGCGGCAAGTGGGCCATCGGCGCCGAGGGCGCGAACGTGTCGGAGAACATCCACCACGCGTTCGTCTTCGCCAAGCAGCACGGCGCGGACTTCTTCAAGGCCGACGGCACCCCCGACTTCACCAACGACGGCGTGGTGGCCGCGGTCAAGCAGTACGTCGACCTGATGGCGAAGGACAAGATCATCGCCCCGGGCAACGCCGAGTACGCGCAGAACCAGTCGGTCAGCGACTTCGCCAAGGGCAAGAACGCCATGCTGCTGTGGCAGTCCGCGGCGGCCAACCTGAAGTCGCAGGGCATGGACCCCTCCACGTACGGCATCGCCCCGGTGCCCGTGCAGTCCGGCACCCCGGGGACGGGCACGAGCACCAACTCCATGGTCGCGGGCATCAACCTCGCGGTGTTCAAGAACACCAAGAACCTCGACGGCTCGGCCAAGTTCGTGAAGTTCCTGACGAGTGACGCCGAGCAGAAGATCCTGAACACGGCGTACAGCTCGATCCCGCCGGTCAAGACGGCCCAGGAGGTCGCGCCCTTCACCGACGCGGCGAACGCGGTCCTCAAGGACACGCTGGCCAAGAGCGCGGCCGCCCTTCCGCAGGTCGCGGACGAGTCCCAGTTCGAGACCGCGGTCGGCACCGCCGTCAAGGAACTGTTCGCCGACGCCGCCGGCGGCCACGCCGTGACCACGGCCTCGGTGAAGGCGGCGCTCGAGAAGGCCCAGCAGCAGATGCCGAAGAAGTGAGTGCGGAAACTGCCATGACCACCACGACCGCCGCCTCCGCCGAACCCGGCGAGACGACGGTGCGCAAGAGCTCCCCCGGTGCGGCGCGAGGCCCGCGCCGCACCGGGCGGATCAAGCGCATCGGACTGCCCTACCTCCTGCTCCTGCCGGCGCTGGTGCTGGAACTCCTGGTGCACCTGGTGCCGATGGTGATCGGCATCGTGATGAGCTTCAAGGAGCTCACGCAGAACTACATCAGCGACTGGGGCGCCGCGCCCTGGTCCGGCTTCGACAACTACTCGGTGTCGGTGGACTTCGACGCGCCCGTCGGCCAGGCGCTGCTGCACTCGTTCTTCGTCACCGTCGTCTTCACCCTGCTCTCGGTCGCCCTGTGCTGGCTCATCGGCACCGCCGCCGCGATCTACATGCAGGACAACTTCTTCGGGCGCGGCATCCTGAGGGCCCTGTTCCTCGTGCCGTACGCGCTGCCCGTGTACGCGGCCGTCATCACCTGGGTCTTCATGTTCCAGCACGACAACGGCCTGGTGAACCACGTCCTGCACGACCAGCTGCACCTCACCGACAAGCCGTCCTTCTGGCTGATCGGGGACAACAGCTTCTACGCCCTGCTCACCGTGTCCGTCTGGAAGGGCTGGCCGTTCGCCTTCCTGATCGTCATGGCGGGCCTGCAGAACATCCCGGGCGAGCTGTACGAGGCGGCCGCACTCGACGGCGCGGGCCTGTGGCAGCAACTGCGCCGCATCACGCTGCCGTCGCTGCGGCCGGTCAACCAGGTGCTCGTCCTGGTGCTGTTCCTGTGGACGTTCAACGACTTCAACACGCCGTTCGTCCTGTTCGGCAAGACGGCCCCGGAAGCGGCGGACCTCATCTCGGTCCACATCTACCAAGCGTCCTTCGTGACCTGGAACTTCGGCACCGGCTCGGCGATGTCCGTGCTGCTGCTGCTCTTCCTGCTCGTCGTCACCGGCGTCTACCTGCTGCTGACCTCCCGGGGAAGGAAGACGTCCGATGTCTAGCAATCCCAGCGCCCGGCGCTCGCCGATGGCGCCCCCGCGGTCCTTCCAGGTGGGCCGCGGGATCTTCCTCACGCTGCTCACCGGGTTCGTCCTGGTGCCGGTGTACGTCATGGTCTCCAGCTCGCTGAAGCCGCTCGCGGACGTCACCGGCAAGTTCCGCTGGCTGCCGAGCGGTCTGACGATCCGGCCGTACATCGACATCTGGTCGACGGTGCCGCTGGCGCGGTACTTCGTGAACTCGCTGATCGTGGCGGGAGCGGCCACGGCCGCTTCGGTCGTGATCGCCGTCTTCTCCGCGTACGCCGTCAGCCGCTACAACTTCCGCGGCAAGCGCGTCTTCACGGTCACCGTGCTGTCCACGCAGATGTTCCCCGGCATCCTCTTCCTGCTGCCGCTGTTCCTGCTCTACGTCAACATCGGGAACGCGACGGGCATCGCCCTGTTCGGCTCGCGCGGCGGTCTGATCCTCACGTATCTGACCTTCTCGCTGCCGTTCTCGATCTGGATGCTGATCGGGTACTTCGACTCGGTGCCGCGCGATCTCGACGAGGCGGCGCTGGTGGACGGCTGCGGGCCGCTCGGGGCGCTGTTCCGGGTCGTCGTGCCGGCCGCGATCCCCGGCATCATCGCGGTCGCCGTCTACGCCTTCATGACCGCCTGGGGCGAAGTGCTGTTCGCGTCCGTGATGACCAACGACGCCACCCGCACGCTCGCCGTCGGCCTGCAGGGCTACTCCACGCTCAACGACGTGTACTGGAACCAGATCATGGCCGCCTCGCTGGTCGTCAGCATTCCCGTGGTCGCCGGCTTCCTGCTGCTCCAGCGCTATCTCGTCGCCGGACTGACGGCTGGAGCCGTCAAGTGACCGATTCCATTGATGACGAAGGGACTTCAGTGACCATCGACCTTGCCGCCCTCCCCGAGGACTTCCTGTGGGGTACGGCCACGTCGGCCTACCAGATCGAGGGTGCCGTCAGCGAGGACGGCCGCTCCCCCTCGATCTGGGACACCTTCTCGCACACCCCGGGCAAGATCGACAACGGCGACGACGGGGACGCGGCCTGCGACCACTACCACCGTTGGCGCGAGGACATCGGTCTCATGCGCCAGCTGGGCACCAACGCCTACCGGTTGTCCGTCGCCTGGCCACGCGTCGTGCCGGGCGGCGACGGCCCGGTCAACGCGAAGGGGCTCGCCTTCTACGACGAGTTGGTCGACGGGCTGCTGGAGGCGGGCATCACGCCCTCCGTCACCCTGTACCACTGGGACCTGCCGCAGGTGCTCCAGGACCGGGGCGGCTGGCCGGCCCGTGACACCGCTGAGCACTTCGCCGCGTACGCGTCCGTGGTGGCGGAGCGGCTCGGTGACCGCGTCAAGCACTGGACCACGCTCAACGAGCCGCTGTGCTCGGCGTGGATCGGGCACCTGGAGGGCCGGATGGCCCCGGGCTTCACCGACCTCACGGCCGCGGTCCGCACCTCGTACCACCTGCTCCTCGGACACGGCCTCGCCACCCAGGCGATCCGTGCCGCGGTGCCGGGCGCCCAGGTCGGCATCGTCAACAACCTGTCCGACATCCAGCCGGCCACGGACCGTCCCGAGGACGTCGCCGCGGCGAAGCGGCTCGACGGACACACCAACCGCTGGTGGCTCGACCCGGTGCACGGCCGCGGCTTCCCCGCCGACATGGTCGAGGTGTACGGGGTCGAACTCCCCGAGGTGGCGGGCGACCTGGAGACGATCGCCGCGCCGCTGGACTGGCTGGGCCTGAACTACTACTTCCCGTCCACGGTCACCGACGACCCGACGGGGCCGGCCCCGCACGTCCGCTCGATCAGCCGGCCCGGCGTGCCCCGTACCGCCATGGACTGGGAGGTCGAGGCCGCCGGCATCGAACGCCTGCTGCTCCGCCTGACGCACGAGTACGGCGCCCGCAAGCTGTACATCACCGAGAACGGCTCCGCCTATCCCGACGTCGTGCGTCCCGACGGCACCGTCGACGACCCTGAGCGCGCCGCCTACCTGGAGCAGCACCTGGCGGCCTGTGCCTCCGCGGTCCGCAAGGGTGTGCCGCTGGCCGGCTACTTCGCCTGGTCGCTGCTGGACAACTTCGAGTGGGCGTACGGCTACGACAAGCGGTTCGGTCTGGTGCACGTCGACTACAAGACCCAGAAGCGCACGATCAAGGGCAGCGGTCACCGTTACGCGGAGATCGTCCGCGAGCACCTCGCACAGGGGCGCAACGCGGCCTGACCGTACGGACGTCCGGTGGTGGCGCGGCTCGCGGCGGCGGGCCGCGCCACCGTTCGGACCAGGAGCTGTTGCCGGCCGGGGCGTTCGCGCTCCGGCCTGTCTCGTCGAGGGCGGCCGTGAGCCGCGGAGCGACCGACCCGCACCCGGGCGAGCCCGGGGCCGTACGGGTTCTCCGGTCGCACCACCGGTCCGCGGGCCCCGCCGCACCCGGTCTACGCGCCGGACACCCCGCACTCCAGCGCGTGACCGTCCGTCGCCGTCCCCGCCCCCGGTGGCGCCCCGAAGCGGGCGAGGCAGTGCCAGACCTTCTTCAGGTCCTGGAGGTCGTGGCGTCCCGTGCGGACGGCGTCGCCGATGACGCGGGGATCCAGCCACCCGTTCTCCGCGATCTCCGCGCCGAGTTCGACGAACTCGGGGCCGCGGAAGTCGGGGTGCCGGCGCAACTCCCCGACGTCGAGCCGGTAGCCGGGATGCCAGGCGACCGGGCAGGGCAGGCGGTGGGCCGCGGCCTCGACGGGCGTGCCGCGGTAGGAGGCGTCGAGGACCAGTGCCTCCACGTCCCGGGACAGGACGACCGGTCCGTGGACCTGCGCCTCGATGTAGTCGTCGAGGGCGTCCCGGTCGTCCGCCTCGGCCGGCTCCACGAGGGACATGCGGGACGCGACCCCGAACGCGGACGGTTCGGCCGCGCTGTCGGGGTAGCAGAAGGTGGCCCGGCGCAGTGCCGCGCCGGTGAGGCGGAAGTGCGAGGACCCGAACCGGGGCGCGGCGCCCACCACTTGGCGCCGGAAGTCGAGCGCTCCGTAGACGGGGCGCTCGTGAGCGGGCGCCGTGTCGTAGGCCGCGCCGAAGATCCGGCTCTCCCAGCGCCAGCGGTCGCCGCCGGGGTGCGCGGTCAGTCCGCCGTTGCTCGTGCCCGTGACGAACTGTGACCGGTAGACGCCGTCCCGGGCCAGCGCGTCGAGGACCGGGACGCCGTGCGCCGACCGGTCGGGGTGGAAGTTCAGGGTCAGCCGCAGGGTGGGATCGAGTGGGGCCCCCGAGGAGAGCGCCTCCACATGGCGCAGGGCCCGCTCCCGCGAAGTGTGCCCGGGCCGCGCCGTCCGGCTGTCCCCGACATCCATTGGTTCCTCCCGTGGAGCACGCGGTCCGGAACCCGGAACCGGGGACCCGCTGCTCCCGGGTTCCGGCCGGTGACCTCGGGAGCACTCCCCCAGTGATCTCGCATGGTGCGGGTCGTCCGCAACTCGATTGCGGGCGGCTCCCCCGGCCGGGCCGCCCGCCACGGACACCCGGTTCAGGCCGTCCGAGGAGTCCAGTGCGGGTCACGGCCGAGGAACGCCAGCAGCGAGGCGGCCGGGCTCGCGTCCTCGGGTGTCTCGCGCGCGGCGGCGAACACTCCGTACGCGTCGCGGAGATGATCGGCCAGGAGGTCCGCCGCCAGCCGGATGCCTCCGGCCAGGTCGTCGTCGAGCGGGGACTCCTGGCCTGTCGCGACGGCGATGTCCCAGGCGTGCACCGCGGCGTCCATGGCACCCGCCGCGGCGGCCACGCGCAACGGCAGCGGTCCGAGCGGTGTCGGCACCGCCTCCATGTCGGCGGGCAGCTCCGCGTAGACCCCGGCGACGTCCGCGAGCACCTTGTCGAGCGCCGCCGTGGCGTCGGCCACCGGCTCGTCGGAGGGCTGGAAGGCGTCCGAGTCCGGCCGGCCGGTGCCGGTGACCGCCGCGCCGTACGCCTGCTGATCGAGCCGCGCGTGGTTGAGTACCTGCCGCACCGTCCACTCGCCGCACGGCGTCGGTGCTCCCCATGCTCCCTCGGGAACGCCTGCCGCCGCGTCACGCAGCCGGGCGTGGGCGCGTGTCAGCAGTTCGATGCCTTCGACGTCACTCATCCTGAAGTCCTCCAGATGCGGTCCTGCCGGGCTGATGACATCAACCTAGATGCCCTTGCGGACAGCTACGGTCCGCAAGAGGAACGTTCGTACAGCTGTGAAAGGGGAAGGCCCAAGAGATGCAAGAGGCACGTGGTGAGTGGGCGGCGTCCGTCGCGAAGATCGTCGAGCGGCGTCGGGAGCCCGTGGTCGTCCAGACGCTCCGATCGACGTTCGCGGCGACCCTCGCGTACGTGGTGGCCGTGCATCTCAGTCCCGAGGCCGCGCCCCTGACCGCCCCGCTGACCGCTCTGCTGGTCGTGCAGGTCACCCTGTACTCGACGATCACCACCGCCATCCGACGGGTGAACTCCGTGGTGGTGGGCGTGGTCATCGCCATCGGGTTCAGCAGTCTGGTCGGTCTGACCTGGTGGAGTCTGGGTCTGATCATCCTCGCCTCGCTGGGCGTGGGACACCTGGTCCGGGTCAGCGAGTTCGTGCCCGAGGTGGCGATCAGCGCGATGCTGGTCCTCGGGGTCACCCGGGTCGGTGACACGGCGTGGGCCCGTGTGCTGGAGACGCTGATCGGCGCGGTCGTGGGTCTCGCCTGCAACCTCGTGCTCGCGCCGCCCGTGTGGGTGGGGGTGGCCGGGGAGTCCATCGAGGATCTGGCGCGCCGGTTGCGGCAGTTGATGCTGCGGATCGGCGAGGAGGCCGCCGGTCGCACGCCGTACGAGGTGGCGGCCGAGCGGCTGCACGAGGCACGCCGACTCGATCACGACATCGCCTCGGTGGACGCGGCCCTGCGGCAGGCCGAGGACAGCCTGAAGCTGAACCCGCGCGTTCGCGAGGGGCTGCTGCACCGGGTCGTGCTGCGCACCGGCCTGGACACCCTGGAGATCTGCACCGTGGTCCTGCGGGTCCTCGCGCGCAGCCTCACCGACCTGGCGAAGGAGCGGGAGCCGGAACCGCTGTTCGATCCACAGGCGGGTGCCGTCCTGGAGGAGCTGCTGTGCCAGATGGCCGACGCGATCGTCAGCTTCGCCGTCCTGGTGACGACCGATGTCAGCCGCAGTGCCGAGAACGCCGAGGAACGGCTCAGCGCCGAGCTCGCCACGGCGGCCGGGACGCGGGACAAGCTGGCCCAGTTGTTCCTCGACGAGGTCCAGCGGGACGCGAGTCAGTGGCAGCTGCACGGATCGGTCCTCACCGAGGTCAACCGCATCATCGACGAGCTCGACACCGAGCACCGCACCCGCCGGCTGCTGGAGGAGCTGGACCGCAGCGGCCGCGAGGAGCGCGAGAACCGGCCGCATCTCGCGCGGTTGCGGCGCCGGCTGCGGCTGCCGTCGCGGCTGCGCCGCGGCCGGAACCGTTCCGGCGCCTCCGGTCGTTCTACGTGAGAGGTCCGGTGTGAGGACGAGAGGTGGCGGCGAGGAGCGGTGGGCCGCCGTTCGGCCCGCGCCGGGTGCGAAGCGACACGACGAGGGGGCGGGCGGATGACCGAGGACACCGTACGGATCGACGGGAACGCGTTGCGGCTGCCGGGCGGGGTGCAGGTGCGGTTCATCCGCACCCTGCGGCTGCCCGAGTCGGGCACACACGCGCTGCCGCCGGGGCTCGGGGAGTTCCCCGTCCGGCGGGTCGAGGACTACGGGGACCGGGTGCCGGCCGAGTGGCGCGCCCGGGGCGGCGTGATGCTGCCGGTATATCTGCGCGAGGCGATGTGGCTCAGCTTCGCGGGCACGGCGGAGCCGGCCGCGTTGCAGGTCGGTGTGGGCAAGGTGTGCGCGGTCTCGGGCAAGCCGTGGAGCTCCCGGCTCCACCGCGACCCGCAGAACTACCTCGTGCTCCCGCGCCAGCCCTGGCTCGACGGGATCAACTCGGGAAAGGGCACGGTCCGCCAGTTCGTCGCGGTCCCGCTGGGGCTCGGGGCCACCGTGGAGGGCCAGGTCACCGGTGAGGAGGTCTGGGGCGGCGTCCAGCTCCAGTCGTTCCCGCTGAACGGACGGGAGCTGGCCGCGTGGCGCGAGGCGGAGCGCCGCAAGGCACGGCAGCTCCCGCGGATGCCGATGGCGGCCGGTGCGTACGGCGCGGCGATGCCGATGTCCGCGCCACCCGCCCCGGGAGCCGCACCCGTCCCCGCGGGCGGTGCGCCCCTCCGGGCGCGCAGCGCGCCGGCGATGGGTCTCGGCGTCGGCGGCTCGATGCGTCAGGAGGTCTACGCGGACGACCGGCCGCTGACGTCGTGGGCCGAGGAGCCCGCCGGACGGGTGTTCGTGCATCTCGTGACGCCGCCGGAGTGGCGCCGCATCACCGGCGAGGCCCCGCCGCCGTCCCCGGTGGACCGAGCGGCGTACACCCGGGCGGGACTCCCCTGGTTCGACTACTACGACGAGGACGCCTCGGACCTCGCGCCGGCGGACGAGCTGGGCCCGGTCAAGCCGGTCGGCGACTGGCTGGGGGACGACCACGAGCCCTGGCAGCAGCCGTCGCCCCACCAGGTGAAGCCGCTCGGAGACGCGCCCGGCAAGCCGGTCGGGGACGGCGACTGGTAGACGCCCGGCCCGCGTTGCGTACCGCGCATCGCGGGTTGCCTGTCTTGCACTCGCGGCGCGCTCCACGCCAAGGTGGGTGTCACAGCTGAGGCAACCGACACCCCGAGGTGCAGGCATGAGCAGTGGTGCAGAGCCGTCACGCGGCCCGGGCGGCGGCTGGAGCAGGCGTCGTTTCGTGGGCGCCCTGGCGGGGGCCGCCGCGATCACGACGGTCCCGGCACCCGCCCGGCCACAGCCCGACGCCCCCACGGGAGCAGCGACGCCGAAGTCCCCGGCCGCGTCGCCGTCCACGCCTCCGGCGAAGCGTTCCGGCCCCCGGCCGCTCTATCTCGGCACGTACACCTCGGGCGAGGGCGCGGGGAAGGGGATCGGCCTCGCCACGTACGACGCGGAGTCGGGGGCGGTGACCGGCGGCGGTGTCGTGACCGGCGTCGCGAACCCGTCCTTCCTCGCGGTGCATCCGGACGGGCGCACGCTCTACGCCGTCGACGAGCAGGACGCGGGCGCGGTGACGGCCGTGCGTCTGCCGGGGCACGAGGTGCTCGGCTCGCGGGCCACCGGCGGCGCGGGCCCCTGTCACCTGTCCGTGCACCCGGGCGGGCGCTGGCTGCTGAGCGCCAACTACACCTCGGGCAGCGTGGCGGTGCACCCGCTCGACGCCTCGGGCGCGATCGGTGAGCGCACCGACCTGGTCACGCACTCCAGCCCGGCGCCGGGCCCCGGCCAACAGGGCCCGCACGCGCACCAGTTCGTCACGAGTCCCGACGGCGGCCATCTGCTCGCCGTCGACCTGGGTACCGACACCGTCTACACCTACCGGCTCGACGAGACCAAGGGCACGCTCACCGAGGTGTCACGGGCGGCCGCGAAACCGGGCGCGGGCCCGCGCCACCTGACGTTCCACCCCGGCGGCCGGTACGCCTATCTCGCCGACGAGGTCGACAACACCGTGACGGTCTGCGGCTACGACCCGGCGGACGGCCGGCTCACGATCGGCGAGCCCCGGTCCACCGGGACCGGAGGGGGCACCAGCTACCCGGCGCAGTTCGTGGTCACGGCGAACGGCGCGTACGCCTATCTCGCCAACCGGGGGCACAACAGCCTGACGCGGTACGCGATCGAGGCGGACGGCGCCCGGCTGCGCCTGCTGGACACGGTGCCGGTCGGCGGCGACTTCCCTCGCCACATCGCGTTCTCCCCGGACGGGCGACTGCTGTTCGCGGCGAACCAGCGGTCCAGCACGGTCACCGTCTTCGAGGTCGACGGGACGAGCGGTGAACTGCGGCGTGTGGGCGAGCCGTTCGCCTCACCCGTCGCGGTCTGTGCGCTGCCGCTGTAGCGCTCGGGGGCAGGACGCGGCACTCGCCTGCGTGAGCAGGACGTGCATGCGCTCGGTGAGCTGGGACACGTCGTCGGCGGGTGCGTGGAAGGGCAGGCGTACGTCGCCGTTGCCGCGCGCCCGCTCGATGCGCAGGGTCAGTCCGTGCCGGTCGACGGCGAGGGGCTGGACGCGCACCGCTCCGTGCAGGCTGTCCGGTTCGACGAGGCGGGTGAGCCGCTCGACGGCGTCCGGGTGGGCGTCGGCGAGGTGCGTGAGCAGCTGCGCCTCCGCGACGGCCAGCGGGTCGGGCTCGGCGGCGGCCAGTTCGTCCAGGTCGACCACCACGGTCCCGCAGGGGCGGCGGAGCACGGCGCGGGTCGGCCGGAACGCCAGGTGGCCGTCCTCGGGGACGAACCAGCCGGCGAGCCAGAGCCGGGCGCGGATCCGGTTCCGTACGGGCACCGGTGCGACGTCGGCGAACTCCAGGACGGCGGACGGCTCGCCGCGCGGCGCGCAGATGGCGTTGACGAGCAGCGCGCTGTCCTCGGGCACGTGCAGGAGCACCCGGCCGTCGGCGGCGACGGTGTGCGCGCCGACGAACTCCTCCCGGCCGCCCTCCGCGCTGATCGCGCAGGACCAGGCCGCGGCGAGCACCGAGCGGGCGTGCTCCGCCGCGGCGGGCGCGGCCGTCCAGGTGTGACGGTCACCCATCAGCTTCCTCCTAAGGTAAGGCTTGCCTAACTTATCGAAGTTCCGGACGTACGCCAACCACGCCTCACCGGGAGTTCCGGACGGAGTCAGAACCCCGGCACGGGAAGGGAGCCCGGCCACCACAGGGGAACGCCGTCGGGGCAGGTGGGGGTGACGCCGCTCCAGAAGAAGGAGAGGGCGCACCAGCACAGGCCGAGGAGGGTCACCGCGAGGGCGACGGTGTGGAGGAGGGGGTGACCGCCCAGGACGGCGCCCACCATCACCCAGCCCATGAGGAGGAGGGCGGAGAGGGCGGGGATGAAGAAGTAGAGCAGGAAGACGCTGTTGGCCGCGTTGTTCACTCCCGCGTCGCAGGCGTTCGTCGCCCGGCCCAGCAGCATGGTCGTGAGCAGCGCGAGAGCCACGCCCACCACCAGGCCGAGACATCCGTGCAGTCGTCGGTTCCCCATGCGTCGTCCCATTGTCGTCGGCTCCGGCAGGCACCTCAGCCGCACGGCTCGTCACGGTGTCCACCTGCTCGGCAAGCCCCGAAGTACGCCCGGACAAGATCAACCGGTCCGGACTCCGTCCCGCCACGCCTCGACGGGACGGGGGTCCACGTGCGGACCGGCGGTGCCGAACAGGCCGTCCTTCAGGGGGCGATGGCCCCGAGCAGCGCCCGCGCGCACAGGTCGCGCACCTGCGCGCGGGTCAGTTCGGCGCCGCGGAGCCACTCCAGGCAGACGGCCGTGGTGAAGGCCAGCCAGCCGCGCACGGCGATCCGCAGCTCGGGACGGTCCTCGGGCGCCCAGCCCAGTTCGGGGTCGGCGGCGAGTGCCGCGAGGATCTGCCGTTCCTGCGCGGCCAGCGCCTGCCGGTAGACCTTGCGCACGGCCTGGTCACCGGCCGCGTCCGCGCGATGGAAGGCCCGGAAACCGTGCGCGTGCTCCTCGACGTAGCCGAGGAAGGTGTCGAGGCCGGCCGAGAGTTGCTCGCGCACCGGGACGCCGGGCACGGCCGCGGTCATCCGCAGCATCCGCCCGCTCTCCCGCTCGACCACGGCCGCGAAGAAGTCCCGCTTCGTCGGGAAGTAGTGGTACAGCAGACCGCGGGAGACCCCTGCGATCTCGGCGACCCGCTCGATCCACACGTCGTCGTACGGGCTCTCCGAGAAGAGCCCGGCCCCGACCGTGAGGAGCTGCTCGCGACGCTCCTCGGTGCTGAGCCGCCGACGCGCGCGCTCCCCCTGATTCCCGGCCATGGCCGCACTGTACTTGACGCCGGTTCAACAACGGGACGACACTGAACGACGTTATTGAACCCGCGTATAACAGGCCTCAACGAGCGGCACGCACAAGGGAGATGGCGTTATGGCGGAGACGAGGGAAGCCGCACCGGCCGCGCTGCCGAAGGGGTTCCGCAGCGCGGAGCTGGGCTGGCCGGAGCTGCGGCGCATCCCGCACCCGCCCCGCCGCGTCCCCCTGGTCGGCGACGTGCTCGGGGCCAACGTCCGCTCACCGCTGCAGGATTCCCTGAAGTTCGGCAAGCAGCTCGGGCCGATCTTCCGGCGCAAGGCCTTCAGCAACGAGATCGTCTTCGTGTGGGGCGCGGATCTGGCCGCCGAACTGGCGGACGAGTCCCGGTTCGCGAAGCACGTGGGCCTCGGGATCGCCAACCTCCGCCCGGTCGCCGGGGACGGACTGTTCACCGCCTACAACCACGAGCCCAACTGGCAGTTGGCGCACGACGTCCTCGCCCCCGGCTTCAGCCGCGATGCCATGGAGGGCTACCACCCCATGATGCTGGCCGTGACCGAGCGGCTCACGGACCGCTGGGACCGCGAAGAGGCCGCGGGGCGCGCGGTGGACGTCCCCGGCGACATGACGAAGCTGACGCTGGAGACGATCGCGCGGACCGGCTTCGGCCACGACTTCGCCTCGTTCGAACGCTCCCGGCCACACCCCTTCGTGACGGCGATGGTGGGCACGCTGACCTACGCCCAGCGCCGCAACGTCGTACCGGTGCCGCTGGCCCCGGTCCTGCTGCGCGAGGCCTCCCGGCGGAACACCTCCGACATGGCCTACCTCAACCGCACGGTCGACGCCGTGGTGGCCGCCCGCCGGTCCGGCGCCGGCGGCCAGGGAGACCTCCTCGACCGCATGCTGGAGACCGCGCACCCCGAGACCGGGGAGCGGCTGACGGCGGAGAACATCCGCCGCCAGGTCATCACCTTCCTGATCGCCGGCCACGAGACCACCTCGGGCGCGCTGTCCTTCGCGCTGCACTATCTCGCCCAGAACCCGGAGATCGCCGCCCGTGCCCGCGCCGAGGTCGACCGCGTGTGGGGCGACACCGACCTGCCCGCATACGACCAGGTCGCCCGCCTCCGGTACGTACGACGGGTCCTCGACGAGTCGCTGCGGCTGTGGCCGACCGCGCCGGCGTTCGCCCGGGAGGCCCGGCAGGACACCGTGCTGGGCGGCGTCCATCCGATGCGTCAGGGGGCGTGGGCCCTGGTCCTGACGGCGATGCTGCACCGGGACCCGGCGGTGTGGGGCGCCGACGCCGAGGTGTTCGACCCGGACCGCTTCGACGCCAAGGCCGTACGGGGCCGTCCCGCGCACACCTTCAAACCGTTCGGCACCGGAGCGCGGGCCTGTATCGGCCGCCAGTTCGCGCTGCACGAGGCGACCCTGGTCCTCGGCCTGCTGCTGCGCCGCTACGAGGTGAGGCCCGAGCCCGACTACCGGCTGCGGGTGGCCGAGCGGCTGACCCTGATGCCGGAGGGACTGCGGCTGCGTCTCGAACGCCGTGCCCCGGTCGAAGCGGTGCCGCGGACACCGGCGGTCCGGGCCGCCGACTGAGCGCCCCGCTCAGTTTCCGGGAGTCCAGTGGCCGGGGCGGGCGAGCGACTGCGGGAGGCGGGTGCCGGCGCTGCCGCGGGCCGCGTTCAGCTGCGGCTGGGTGAGGAAGAAGGCCCCGGTCAGGTCGGCGTCCGTGAGATCGGTGTCGCGGAGGTCCGCACCGATCAGGTCGGCGCCGCGCAGATCCGCCCCCGTCAGGTCGGCGGCGATGAGGTAGGCGCCACGCAGGCTGACGCCCCGCAGGTCGGCTCCCTTCAGACGCGCGCCCATCAGGTCCGCGCCCCGGCGGTCCTTCTTCCTGCCGGGCCCGGTCCCCGCCCGCACCAGTTCGCTGGTGCGCAGCAGCAGCTCGTTGACCTCCTGCCGGTGCGCGCCCACGTCCAGGGCGCCCAGTTCGTCAGGGGTCAGTCGCGCCAGCTCCTCGGTCCGGTCGAGCACGCGCCGGACGTCGGCGTGCACCGGCCGGGCCGCGCGGAGGTCCAGCGCCTCGTTCAGGTACCAGAGCAGTTCGTGGAGCTGACGGACGACGGGAAAGACGTCGAACATCTGCCGGGCGCGCTCCGGGGAACCGGAGCGCCAGTCCACGCCGCCGTAGGTCTGCTGGGAGACCCGCTGTCCGGCGCCGAAGCAGTCGTACACGGTGCAGCCGGTGAAGCCGGTCTCCCGCAGGCGGGTGTGGATGCCGCAGCGGAAGTCGTCCGCCAGGTTGGGGCAGGGCTTCCCCGCGTCCTTGTCGATCGCGAAGTCCGCCGACCGGGAGAAGGGCAGGGCGACGCAGCACAGGCCGAAACACTGACCGCAGTCGGCCCTCAGTGCCGGGCGCGGGTCCTGGGCCGTGGTGCCGTCGTCTCGCATACGGTCAAGCCTACTGAGCCGGGCCTCATGTCCTGAACTGCGTCGACGCCCGGGCCGCGGGTCCCGCGCGACGATGGACGCGGTCACTGTCTGGATGTTTGACGGCACACCGGGTATCGAGGGGCCATGGATCCCAACGCCGGGCTGCCCGGCCTCCCCGCCCCTCCCCCGCTGGGCGCGAGTGCCCTGCCGGCCGGCACGTTCGACGGCTCGCTGGTGCTCGTCACCGGGGGCGGCACCGGGCTCGGGCGGGCCGTCGCGGCGGAGTTCGCCAGACTCGGCGCCGACCTGCTGATCGTGAGCCGGCGTGAGCGTCATCTCGGCCCGGCACGGCAGGAGTTGGCGAAACTGGGCACCCGGGTGTCGTCCGCCGTGTGCGACATCCGGGACCCGCGGCGCATCGCCGAGGTGTTCGACGGTCACGCACTGCCCGACGTGCTGGTCAACAACGCGGCCGCCAACTTCCCCGTGCCCACCGAGGACATGTCGCCCAACGCCTGGCAGGCGGTCGTCGACATCACCCTGACGGGCACGTTCCTGATGACCCGTGAGTTCGGACGCCGGCACCTTTCCGCGGGGACGCCGGGTTCGGTCATCGACGTCGGGGCCTCGTACGCCTGGACGGGCGGCCCGGGGTTCGCGCACAGCGCGGCGGCGAAGGCGGGGGTGGAGAGCCTGGTGCGGACGCTCGCCGTGGAGTGGGGCCCGTACGGCATCCAGATCAACGGGCTGGTGCCGGGGCTGATGCCGCACGCCGACATGACGGACGACATCCGCGGCAACCTCTCCCGGGCCGAGGACGCCACGGAGTCCCCCGCGCCCGACGGGCACGACCGGCGCCAGCCCGCGCTGCGCGTCGGCGCGCCCCGCGAACTCGGCTGGGCGGCCACCTTCCTGGCCTCCCCCTACGCCCGCTTCATCACCGGCCACACCCTCGTCGTGGACGGCGCCAACTGGCAGCGAAGGGGGCTCGTCAGCCCTCCGGTGACACCGGTGCGGGAGCAGCTGGGGCGCGGTCCCTTCACCGGCTGACCGTCACTCTCCCGGCGCCGCGAGACCGAGCCGCGCGAGCCGCTCGGGGTCGGCGAGGATGTGCATGGCGACGATCCTGCCGTCGACGACGGTGATCCCCATGACCGACAGCGGCCGGCCGTCGGCGAGGGCGACGAGGCCGACCTCGCCGTTGACCAGCACCGGCTGCGAACTCGCCGCGAAGCGGGCGAAGGTGAGGGCCTGCCGGGCCACCGCCGCCGCCCCGCGGACCAGCTTGGAGGCGGCCGCGCCGCCGACGTGCGGGCCGGAGTCGGCACGCAGCACGACGTCGGGGTCGAGGACGGCGAGGAGCGCCTCGAAGTCCCCGGCGCGCGAGGCGGCGAGGAAGGCGTCGAGGACCTTCTTCTGCCGGATGACGTCGCGTTCGGGCTGGGGGGCGTCCGCCGCGACGCGGCGGCGGGCCCGGCTCGCGAGCTGGCGGGTGGCCGCGGTCGACCGGCCGACGATCGGCGCGATGTCGTCGAAGGGCACCGCGAACAGGTCGTGCAGGACGAAGGCGAGCCGTTCTGCGGGCTCCAGCGCCTCCAGGACCACGAGGAGGGCGAGTCCGACGGAGTCGGCGAGGAGCACCTCCTGCTCGGGGTCGATCCGGTCCAGGGAGGCGATCACCGGGTCGGGTACGAAGGTGCCCGCGTGCTCCAGCGGGTCCTCGCGGCGGGCGGTGCGGGAGCGCAGCATGTCGAGGCAGATCCGGCCGACGACGGTGGTCAGCCAGCCGCCCAGGTTCCTGATCTCGTCCGGGTCGGTGCGGCCGAGCTTCAGCCAGGCCTCCTGGACGGCGTCGTCGGCCTCGCTCAGCGATCCGAGCATCCGGTAGGCCACCGCTCTCAGGTGTCCGCGCTGTTCCTCGAACCGGTTCGCGAGAAGGTCGCTGTCGGCCATCGGTCCCCCTGACTCGTCGTACGTGCCGTGACCGATCAAAACATGCCGGTCACTTCCCCTCGAAGCGGGGCGCGCGGCCGGTTCCCTTGGCGGCGTAGCCCTCTCCCGCGTCCTCGGAGGTCAGGGTGAGCGCGGCCGAGAGGGCCGTCCGGTCGAGGGCCGCCGTCAGGCCGGCGTCGGCGAAGGCGTCGATGTCGCGTTTGACGGCCTGCACGGCGAGCGGCCCGTTCGCCGCGATCTCGGCGGCCACGGCACGGGACACTGCCCCCAACTCGCCTTTCTCCGCGACGAGTTGCACGAGGTGCAGACGTTCGGCCGTGGCCGCGTCCAGCCGCCGCCCGGTCAGGGCGAGGAACTTCGCCCAGCCGGCGCCCGCCTCGCGCGCGATCCGCAGGTCGCCGCCCGCGTCGACGGCGAGGCCCAACTGGGCCTCGGGCAGGGCGAACACGGCGTCGGCGGCGGCGACGCGGACGTCCGCCATCAGCGCCAGCTCGAAGCCGAATCCGAGGCAGTAGCCCTGGACGGCCGCGACGACGGGCTGCGGGAGCGACGCGAAGGCGGCGAAGCGTTCGTGCGCCCAGCGGATGCCCTCGTAGTAGGCGCGGGTGCGCTCCGCGCCCGAACGGCCGGTGATCGCGCCACCCGGTGCCGTCACGTCGATACCCGCGCAGAAGGCCCGGCCCTCGGCCCGCAGCAGCACCACCCGGATCGCCGGGTCGAAGCGGATCCGGTCGGCGAACAGGCCGAGTTGGCGCGTGGACTCCCAGCTCCAGGCGTTGAGCTTCGCGGGCCGGCACAGGGTGAGGACACCGACGCCTTCCTCGACGTCCAGCCGCAGCCGTTCCTCGCCCTCCGGGATGTCCGTGCGGGTGGTGTCGATCATCCGTACCCCCTCAGGTTTCTGACAGGCCGTCAGAATCCTAAGGGGGTGGGGGCCCGGACGTCAGGGGACGTCGGAGGCTCGGAGCCGGTGGGGCCTGGACGGTCAGACGTCGTCGCGGGTGAGTGCGAGCAGCCGGTCCAGGACGCGCGGGCCGCCGGCCCGGACGCCGTCGTGCTCGAACTCGTCGGTGACCCAGGTGCGCAGTCCGCGTACGGCCCGCGCGGTCTGCAGCGCGTGCCCGGCGTCCACGTACATGTCGTCGTGGTAGACCGCCGCCGCGACCGGCACCTCGTTGGCGGCGAGGCGCGCCGGGTCGTACAGCGGCGCCCAGTCGGTGCGGGCGGCCAGTACCTCGGCGGTCTCCCGCAGGGGGCGCAGGGCCGGGTCGGTCTCGAACATCCAGGGGTGCACGGACTCGCCGGTGAACAGCAGCGGCCCGTCGTTCGCGAGGGTCTTGGCCGCGTCGAACTGCGGGAACTCGGCGCGCACCCGCTCGGCGGACCAGGCGGTGGGGCGGTCGTCCTGGGCGTAGACAGCCTCGTGGACCAGCGCGTACAGCGGGTGGCCCGCGTACGACAGGAGCCCCTGGACCTCTTCCTGGAAGGCGTCGGAGAGCGCCGGACCCTGCGGGGTGCGCACGAAGGCGTCCTCCAGCAGGTAGTGCAGGCGGTGGCTGCCCTCGCTGCCGCCGAGGAGGACGCCCAGCGACTGGAAGGCCTCGACGGTGAGGCGGTAGCCGCCGCTGAGGACCGGCTCGTGCTGGAGGAGGTGCTCGGCGATCCGGCGGGCGCGCTCGACGTCCTGCGGGTAGCGCGCGTAGTGCGCGGCGACCTTGCGCTCGATGCGCGGGTACGCGGCGCGGTAGACGTCGTCCGCGTGCCCGTCCAGGCTGGGCAGCCCGCCGGTGACGAGAGCGGCGCTCAGCCCCTCCGGGGCGCTGGAGAGGTAGTGCACCGTGCAGAAACCGCCGAAGCTCTGACCGAGGACCGTCCAGGGCGCACCGCCGGTGAGCCGGGGCCGGATGGTCTCGCAGTCGCGGACGATGGAGTCGGCGCGGAAGAGCGTGAGGTGGTCGGCCTGCTCGCGGGGACCGCCGCGCAGCGGCAGGGTCTGCCGGTTGGCGGGCGTGGAGTGACCGGTGCCGCGCTGGTCGAGCAGCAGGACGCGGAACTCCTTGAGGGCCCGGCCGAGCCAGGCCTGCTGTCCGACGAAACGATTCGCCCCGAAGCCGGGGCCGCCCTGGAGGTAGACCAGCCAGGGCAGCTCCTGCCGCGCCTTGTCGCTCGCGACGACCTCGCGGGCGAAGAGCTCGATGGTCTCCCCGTCCGGGCGGTCGTGGTCGAGGGGCACGGTGAAGCGGTGGTCGGTGAGGACGACACCGGGCTGGCGGTAGCTGACGGTCAACAGGGCTCCCGAGACGTACGGATTTCAGGCTGTCCCAGTTGAGCACATGTGCCCCCGCCCACGGAGCCCGGGATCAGGACAACGGACTGAACAGTGACTCAGCAGTCCGGTGACGGGGAACTGAACGGCGGCTCAGCGCGCGGCCAGGCTGGAGTGACGTACGACCAGCTCGGGCTGGAGGACGACGCGCCGGTGCTCGTGCGGCGTGGGCGCGGTCTGCGCCTCGATCTCCTCCAGGAGCAGCTCCGCGGCGAGGGCGCCCATGGTCGTGGCTGGCTGGCGCACGGAGGTGAGCGGGACGGCCGCCGCGGCGGCGAACTCGATGTCGTCGTAGCCGACGATGGCGAGGTCGTCGGGGACACCGACACCGGCCGCGTACATGGCCTGGAGGACGCCGAGCGCGAGCAGGTCGTTGGCGCAGAAGACGGCGGTGGGGCGCTCGGCGAGGCCGAGGAGGCGTGCTCCCGCGTCGCGTCCCGCGGCCACGTCGAGCCGCTCGGTGGGCAGCTCACGGAGGTTGCCGGGGCCGAGGCCGGCCTCGGCCAGCGCGTTCAGCGCGCCGGTGCGGCGGTCCCTGACCTGGTTCAGGCCGGGCGGTCCGCTGACGTAGGCGATCGAGCGGTGCCCGGCGTCCACGAGGTGCCGGACGGCCAGGGCGCCGCCCGCCACGTCGTCGACCGAGACGGAGCACTCGGTGGTGCCCACGGCGACCCGGTCGACCAGGACGAAGGGAATGCCGTTGCGGCGGAACGCCTCGATGTTGCGGCCGCTCGCGTCGCTCGGCGTCAGCAGCACGCCTCGCACCCGCTGCTCCGCGAAGAGCGACAGGTAGTCGGCCTCCTCGCTGGGGCTCTGCGCGCTGTTGCAGACCATCACACCGAGCCCGGCGTCCCGGGCTGCCCGCTCGGCGCCCCGCGCGACGTCCACGAAGAAGGGGTTGCCCATGTCGAGGACGAGCAGCCCCATGATCCGGCTGCTTCCGGCCCGCAGTTGGCGGGCCGACTCGCTGCGCACGTAGCCGAGCCGGTCGATGGCGGACAGGACGCGGGCCCGTGTCTCGGAGGCCACCGAGTCGGGGCGGTTGATGACGTTCGAGACCGTACCGACGGAGACTCCGGCGGCACGGGCGACGTCCTTGATACCCACCGACTGGGCCATCGGGCGGGAACCTCCAGAAGAACTCGAAGCGGCGGGCAGGGCCCTCACAGTACCCGCGAGCGGGCCGGAACCGGTGGTCATGAGGGAAGCCCGGAAAACGACGGGACAGGGGGCGGGCAGGCGGTCCTGCCGGGCGTCACCCCGCAGGTC
This sequence comes from Streptomyces sp. NPDC102279, assembly GCF_044766365.1. Taxonomy (NCBI): domain Bacteria; kingdom Bacillati; phylum Actinomycetota; class Actinomycetes; order Kitasatosporales; family Streptomycetaceae; genus Streptomyces; species Streptomyces sp. NPDC102279. Next base: position 453,194 of record NZ_JBIWLU010000002.1, read on the forward strand.
ACGGGGCAGGTCACAGCCGGCGGGACGCGCCTGTCGTCCCGCCGGTCAGGCGAGGTGGAACACCTCGGTGAGGGGTTTCATGGCCTCGTCGGGCCGGGCGCCGTCCAGTGCGGTGAAGAACGGCGCCATCTCCGTCTGCCAGCGGGCGTTGACGTCGGTGGCCTCCATGGCCGCCTGGGCCGCGGCGAAGTCCTCGGTCTCCAGGTAGCCGACCAACAGGCCGTCCTCGCGCAGGAACAGCGAGTAGTTGTGCCAGCCGGTGGCCGAGAGTGCGTCGAGCATCTCGGGCCACACGGCGGCGTGCCGCTCGCGGTACTCGTCGAGGCGGTCCGCACGGACCTTCAGCAGGAAGCACACACGGTGCGTCAACGACCCTCCCGGGGTTGGAAGTCGAGCCGGCGGGACGGTCAGAAGTCGAACTGGTCGATGTTCTTCGCGTCGAAGACGGTCGGCTTGCCCAGGTTGATCACGCCGTCCTTGCCGATGGTGAAGGAGCCCATGTCACCGGCCTTGAAGGTCTCGCCCTCCTTGCCGGTGATCTGCCCCGAGGAGAGCGCCACGGCGGTGCGGGCGGCCAGCTCGCCGAGCTTCGCCGGGTCCCACAGCTCGAAGCCCTCGACGGTGCCGTTCTTGACGTACTTGCGCATGTCGTTGGGGGTGCCGAGGCCGGACAGCTTGACCTTGCCCTTGTACTTGGAGCCGGACAGGTACTGGGCCGCCGCCTTGATGCCGACGGTGGTCGGGGAGATGATCCCGGCGAGCTTCGGGTGCTCCTGGAGCAGGCCCTGGGTCTGCTGGAAGGACTGCTGGGCGTCGTCGTTGCCGTAGGCGACCTTGACCAGCTTGATGTCCTTGTACTTGGGGTCCTTCAGCTCCTCCTTCATGAAGTCGATCCAGGTGTTCTGGTTCGTCGCCGTCTGCGCGGCGGACAGGATCGCGACCTCGCCCTTGTAGCCGATCTGCTTCGCGAGGAGCTGCACCTCGGTGCGGCCGAGGTCCTCGGCGCTGGCCTGCGAGACGAAGGCGTTGCGGCAGTCGGCCTTGGTGTCGGAGTCGTAGGTGACGACCTTGATCTTGTTCGTCATGGCCTGCTTGAGGGCCGTGCACAGGGCGCCCGGGTCCTGAGCGGAGACGGCCATGGCGTTCACCTGCTGCTGGGTGAGCGTGTTGACGTAGCTGACCTGGCCGCTGGTGTCGGTGGCGCTGCTGGGACCGACCTCCTTGTAGGTGGAGCCCAGCTCCTTGAGCGCCTTCTCGCCACCCTTGTCGGCGGAGGTGAAGTAGGGGTTGTTGACCTGCTTGGGCAGGAAGCCGACGGTCAGCCCCTTCTTGGTGGCCGCGTTCGGGTCGGCCTTGGCGCCGCCGGCCGCGGCGCCCGAGCCGCCCGAGTCCTTGACGTCGTTCTTGGTGGTGCCGCCGCACGCGGTGACGGCCAGGGCGAGGGAGGTGACGGCGGCGAGCGCCGCGCAGGTACGGCGGATCGATGACTTGCGCATGGGTGACAGGTCCTTTACGGGGGTGAGCGGAGCGGTTACGAGATCGGAGTCGAGGCGGCTCTGCGGCCCGCCCTCGCTACGGAGATCTGCCGTGCGACCCGGGGGCCGAGCACGGAGACGACGAGCAGAACGCCGGTCACGACGATCTGCGACTGCGCGGAGACGTTGAGGAGGCTCATCACGTTCTGGAGTGCGCCGAGCAGGAAGACTCCCGCGATGGCGCCGCCGAGCGTGCCCTTGCCGCCGTCGAAGTCGATGCCGCCGAGCAAAACGGCGGCCACGACGGACAGTTCGAGCCCGTTGGCGTTGTCGTAGCGGGCACTGGCGTAGTGCAGGGCCCAGAAGATGCCGGTCAGGGAGGCCATGAGGCCGGTGGCGACGAACAGGAGCAGCTTCTGCCGCTTGACCCGGATGCCGGCGAACCGGGCGGCTTCCTCGTTCGCGCCGATCGCGAAGGCCGACCGGCCGAACGGGGTGGCGTGCAGCACGACCACGGCGATCGCGAGGAGGGCCAGGAAGGGCAGGAAGGCCTGCGGCAGGAAGGTGTCGCCGAGGCGTCCGGCCGCGAAGTCCTGGTACTGGGTCGGGAAGTCGGTGACCGCGTCGGAGCCGAGCACGATCTGGGCGATGCCCCGGTAGGCCGCGAGCGTGCCGATGGTGACGGCGAGGGAGGGCAGCCCGAGCCGGGTCACGAGCAGGCCGTTGACCAGTCCGCACACCACACCGAGCAGCAGGCAGATCGGGATGATCGTCTCGATCGACATGCCCTGGTTCCAGAGGGCGCCCATCACCGAGCCGGAGAGCCCGGCCGTGGAGGCGACCGACAGGTCGATCTCGCCGGCCACCACGAGCAGGGTCATCGGCAGGGCGATCAGCGCGATCGGCAGGGTGTTGCCGATCAGGAACGACAGGTTGAGGGCGTTGCCGAAGCCGTCCACGAAGGAGAAGGAGAACAGCAGCAGCACGATGAGGAGGGCGCCGACGACCGTGTCCCAGCGGACGGCGCGCGCGAGAGCGGAGTCAGCCATGGCGGGCGTTCCTCTTCTTCAGGGCGGAGGCCACGCGCAGCGCGACGACCCGGTCGACCGCGATGGCGAGGATGAGCAGGATGCCGTTGATGGCGAGCACCCAGACGGAGCTGACGCCGAGGGCGGGCAGGACGCTGTTGATGGAGGTCAGCAGCAGGGCCCCGAGCGCGGCTCCGTAGACGCTGCCGGAGCCGCCGGTGAAGACGACGCCGCCGACCACGACCGCGCTGACGACGGTGAGTTCGTAGCCGTTGCCGGTGCCGGAGTCGACGTTGCCGAACCGGGCGAGGTACAGGGCGCCGGCGAGTCCGGCGAGTCCGCCGCAGACGATGTACGCGGTGAGGATGCGCTTGCGGACCGGGATGCCGGCGAGGCGCGCGGCCTCGGGGTTGGAGCCGAGGGCGTACAGCTCGCGTCCGCTCCCGAAGTGCTTCAGGTAGTACGCGGTGACGACGAGGACGGCCACGGCGATGAGCGCGAGGTACGGGACGGCGGAGATGCCGCCGGAACCGAAGTCGACGAAGCCGCCGGACAGGTCGGCCGCGGTGATCTGGCGGGAGCCGACCCAGATGGAGTCGACACCGCGGATGATGTAGAGCGTGCCCAGGGTGACGACGAGGGCGGGCACCTGGCCGAGGCTGACGAGGAGTCCGTTGACGAGCCCGCAGCCGATGCCGAGGAGCACGGCGAGAACGACCGCGACGACGCCGTTGCCGCCGCCCTGGAGGTAGGTGCCGGCCGCGAAGGCACTGATGCCGAGCGTCGAGCCGACCGACAGGTCGACGTTGCGGGTGATGACCACGAGGGACTGGCCGGTGGCGACCAGCACGAGGATCGTCGCGTTCAGCAGGAGGTCCTTGATGCCCTGCTCGGACAGGAACTCGCTGTTGCCCATCTGGGTGATGGCGATCATCACCAGGAAGACGGCCAGGATGGCGAGTTCGCGCATCTTGAAGACGCGGTCCACCAGCCGGGTACCGCTGGACTTGGGCACCTCGGTGGCGGGGGCGGGGGTGGGCGCGGTCACCGTCATGCGGCGGCCCTCCCGGTGGCTGCGGCCATCACGGTTTCCTCGGTGGCTTCGGAACGTGGGATCTCGGCGGTGAGCCGGCCCTCGTGCATCACGAGCACGCGGTCGGCCATGCCGAGGATCTCGGGCAGATCGGAGGAGATCATCAGGACCGCGACCCCGTCAGCGGCCAACTGGCTGAGCAAGCGGTGCACTTCGGCCTTGGTGCCGACGTCGATACCACGGGTCGGCTCGTCGACGATGAGCACCTTGGGGCCGGTGGCGAGCCACTTGGCGAGGACGACCTTCTGCTGGTTGCCGCCGGAGAGCGTGGCGACGGTGTCGGCGATCCGGGAGTACTTCACCTGGAGCCTGACGGCCCAGTCCAGGGAGCGGCTGCGCTCCGCACCGCGGTCCATCAGGCCCGCCCTGACCGTCGTGCGCAGCCCGGTCAGACCGATGTTGCGCTCGATGGACATGTCCATCACCAGGCCCTGGGCGCGGCGGTCCTCGGGTACGAGCGCGAGGCCGGCGGCCATGGCGGTGGAGGGGGCGCCGTTCGTCAGTGCCCTGCCGTCGACCTCCACCTCTCCGGCGTCCCAGCGGTCCACTCCGAACACGGACCGGGCCACCTCGGTGCGGCCGGCGCCGACGAGCCCGGCAAGGCCGACGATCTCGCCGCGCCGCACCTCGAAGGAGACGTCGGTGAAGACGCCCTCCCGGGTCAGCCGGCGCACGCTCAGGGCGACTTCGCCGGCCTCGACGTCCTGCTTGGGGTAGAGCTCGTCGAGGTCGCGGCCGACCATCCGGCGGACCAGGTCGTCCTCGGTCATGCCCTCCAGCGGCTCGCTGGAGATGAGGGCCCCGTCGCGCAGGGTGGTGACGCGTTGGCAGATCTGGAAGATCTCCTCCAGCCGGTGCGAGATGAACAGCACCGCGGACCCCTGCTCGCGCAGGGTGCGCACCACGCCGAACAGACGCGCCACCTCGCTGCCGGTGAGGGCGGCGGTGGGCTCGTCCATGATCAGGACGCGGGCGTCGAAGGAGAGCGCCTTGGCGATCTCGACGATCTGCTGGTCGGCGATGGACAGTCCGCGCGCCGGGCGCTCGGGGTCGAGTTCGACGCCGAGGCGCTTCATCAGGGCGGCGGTCGCCGCGTGGGTCGCCTTGTGGTCGATGCGGCCGAGGGCCCGCCGCGGCTGGCGGCCCATGAAGATGTTCTCGGCGATCGAGAGGTCGGGGAAGAGTGTGGGCTCCTGGTAGATCACCGCGATGCCCGCGTCGCGGGCGTCGGCGGGGCCGTGGAAGACGGTGGGTTCGCCGTCCAGGATCACCTGGCCGGCGTCCGGTCGGTGCACGCCGGCGAGCGCCTTGATGAGGGTCGACTTGCCCGCGCCGTTCTCTCCGGCGAGCGCGTGCACCTCGCCGGGGAACAGTTCCAGGGACACGTCCCGCAGGGCGCGCACGGCGCCGAAGGACTTCGACAGGTCCTTCAGCGCCAGCACCGGGGTCGGTCCCGTGTCGGACGGGTGGGTCATGAGGGGCTCCTCGACGACGCCTGCGGGACGGCCCCCACGACGTCGTGAAAGGTTTCAATTGGGTTGCCGGGACGTTAGGCAGGTCACCCAGGTCACGTCAATGGGTTCGTGGCGAAATTCTTCGAGGGCCGAAGGTCACGGCAGAGTCACGAACAAAGCCCGGCACCGGAGGGGTTGACAGGCCTTCGGGGTGCTCATAGCTTCGCTCCTGAATCGTTTCAGCCATTGTGTTCAGCAAGCCGGTGGGCAGCCTCGGGGGAAACCCGCGTGGCGGAGCCCCGGGAAGCGTCCGGGAAGCCGGCTCCGAAGCGGTTCAGGAAGCCGTCGGAAAGCCGTTCCCACTCGAAGTCGTAGGAGCCCCGAAGTGACCGAGTTCGCCGCGGTGAAGGCCGCGCTCAAGACCCAGGCCGTCGAGACGCCGTCGTGGGCGTACGGGAACTCGGGAACCCGGTTCAAGGTCTTCGCGCAACCGGGCGTGCCCCGGACACCCGAGGAGAAGATCGACGACGCCGCCAAGGTCCACGAGTTCACCGGCGCCGCCCCGACCGTCGCCCTGCACATCCCCTGGGACAGGGTCGACGACTACGCGGCGCTCGCCAAGCATGCCGAGGAGCGCGGCCTGAAGCTGGGCGCGATCAACTCCAACACCTTCCAGGACGACGACTACCGGCTCGGGTCCGTCTGCCACCCGGACGCCGCGGTGCGCCGCAAGGCCGTGGGCCACCTGCTCGAATGCGTCGACATCATGGACGCGACGGGCTCCCAGGACCTCAAGCTGTGGTTCGCGGACGGAACCAACTATCCCGGCCAGGACGACCTCCACGAGCGTCAGGACCGGCTGGCCGAGGCCCTCGCCCAGGTCTACGACCGGCTCGGCGACGACCAGCGCATGCTGCTGGAGTACAAGTTCTTCGAGCCCGCCTTCTACGCCACCGACGTCCCCGACTGGGGCACGGCCTACGCGCACTGCCTCAAGCTCGGCCCCAAGGCGCAGGTCGTGGTCGACACCGGGCATCACGCGCCCGGCACCAACATCGAGTTCATCGTCGCCACCCTGCTCCGCGAGGGGAAGCTCGGAGCCTTCGACTTCAACTCCCGCTTCTACGCCGACGACGACCTGATGGTCGGCGCGGCCGACCCCTTCCAGCTGTTCCGCATCATGTACGAGGTGATCCGCGGCGGCGGCTTCTCCCCCGACGTCGCCTTCATGCTCGACCAGTGCCACAACATCGAGGCGAAGATCCCGGCGATCATCCGGTCGGTGATGAACGTCCAGGAGGCCACGGCCAAGGCGCTCCTCGTCGACCGTGACGCCCTCGGCGCGGCTCAGCGCTCCGGGGACGTCCTCGCCGCCAACGCGGTCGTCATGGACGCCTACAACACGGACGTGCGGCCCCTGCTCGCCGAGGTGCGCACCGAGCTGGGCCTCGATCCCGACCCGGTGGCCGCGTACCACCGCTCCGGATGGGCCGAGCGGATCGCCGCCGAGCGGGTGGGGGGCCGGCAGGCGGGGTGGGGGGCCTAAGGGGCGTCGGCTCCGTACGGGCGCCCGCGCTCTCCCCGAGGCGGTGGCTCCCCCGCCCCTCGTGGGGCGCTCCCGCTCGGGTTCGTCTCCCGTGCAGCTCTTCTCCTTCTTCCTCTCTTCCAAAGGACCAGGAACATGGCACCCCATCCCGAAGCCGCCGCTCTGCTGGCCCGGTCGCGCCGGCTCGGCGCCGATCCCCGCAACACCAACTACGCGGGCGGCAACACCTCCGCGAAGGGCACCGACACCGACCCCGTGACCGGTGGGGACGTCGAGCTGATGTGGGTGAAGGGGTCGGGCGGCGACCTCGGCACGCTCACCGAGGCCGGACTCGCGGTGCTGCGCCTGGACCGCCTGCGGGCGATGACCGAGGTGTATCCGGGCGTCGATCGCGAGGACGAGATGGTCGCCGCGTTCGACTACTGCCTGCACGGCAAGGGCGGTGCCGCGCCGTCCATCGACACCGCGATGCACGGGCTCGTCGACGCGCCGCACGTCGACCACCTGCACCCCGACTCCGGGATCGCGCTGGCCTGCGCGGCCGACGGGGAGAAGCTGACCGCCGACTGCTTCGGCGACAGCGTGGTGTGGGTGCCGTGGCGCCGGCCCGGCTTCCAGCTCGGCCTCGACATCGCGGCGGTCAAGGAGGCCAACCCGGGGGCGATCGGCTGTGTCCTGGGCGGCCACGGCATCACCGCGTGGGGCGCCACCGCCGAGGAGTGCGAGCGCAACTCGCTGCACATCATCCGTACCGCCGAGGCCTTCCTCGCCGACCGCGGCAGGGCGGAGCCGTTCGGGCCCGTCGTCGAGGGATTCGAGCCCCTCGACCCGGCCGGCCGCCGCGAGCGCGCCGCCGCACTGGCCCCGCACGTACGGGCCCTGGCCTCCCAGGACCGGCCGCAGGTCGGCCACTTCACCGACTCCGACGAGGTGCTCGACTTCCTCGCCCGCGCCGAACACCCACGGCTCGCGGCCCTCGGCACCTCGTGCCCCGACCACTTCCTGCGCACCAAGGTCAGGCCGCTCGTCCTCGACCTCCCGCCGGCCGCCTCCCTCGACGACGCGGTCGCCCGCCTGAAGGAACTGCACGCCGAGTACCGCGTGGAGTACGCCGCCTACTACGAGCGGCACGCGGAGCCCGACTCCCCCGCGATGCGCGGCGCCGACCCGGCGATCGTGCTGGTCCCCGGCGTCGGCATGTTCTCCTTCGGCAAGGACAAGCAGACGGCGCGGGTGGCGGGCGAGTTCTACGTGAACGCCGTCAACGTGATGCGCGGCGCCGAGGCCGTCTCGACGTACGCGCCGATCGAGGAGTCGGAGAAGTTCCGCATCGAGTACTGGGCCCTGGAAGAGGCCAAGCTCCAGCGGATGCCGAAGCCCAAGCCGCTCGCCACCCGGGTGGCGCTGGTGACGGGCGCGGGCAGCGGCATCGGCAGGGCCATCGCGGAGCGGCTGGCGGCCGAGGGCGCGTGCGTGGTGGTCGCGGACCTCAACGCCGAGGGCGCCGAGGAGGTCGCCGCCGGTCTCGGCGGCCCCGACAAGGCCGTCGCGGTCCGGGTGGACGTCACCTCCGAGGAGCAGATCACCGAGGCGTTCAAGGCGGCGGTACTGGCGTTCGGCGGGGTCGACCTGGTGGTCAACAACGCGGGCATCTCGATCTCCAAGCCGCTCCTGGAGACCACCGCGAAGGACTGGGACCTCCAGCACGACATCATGGCGCGCGGCTCCTTCCTCGTCTCGCGCGAGGCGGCCCGGGTGATGATCGCGCAGGAACTGGGCGGCGACATCGTCTACATCGCCTCCAAGAACGCGGTGTTCGCCGGACCCAACAACATCGCCTACTCCGCGACCAAGGCCGACCAGGCGCACCAGGTCCGGCTTCTGGCAGCCGAGTTGGGGGCGCACGGCATCCGTGTCAACGGCGTCAACCCGGACGGGGTCGTGCGCGGCTCGGGCATCTTCGCGGGCGGCTGGGGTGCCCAGCGGGCGGCGACGTACGGCATCGAGGAGGAGAAGCTCGGCGAGTTCTACGCCCAACGGACCATCCTCAAGCGGGAGGTGCTGCCGGAGCACGTCGCGAACGCCGTGTTCGCGCTGACCGGCGGGGACCTGACGCACACCACGGGGCTGCACGTCCCGGTCGACGCCGGCGTCGCCGCCGCGTTCCTGCGATGACGTCGATGAACGCCCCGCACACCTACGCCGCGGTCGACCTCGGCGCGTCCAGTGGACGCGTCATGGTCGCCCGCGTCGGCCCGGACACCCTGGACCTGTCGGAGGCGCACCGCTTCCCGAACCGTCCCGTCCGGGGCCCCGAGGGGCTGCGCTGGGACATCCTCGCGCTGTACGCGGGTGTCCTCGACGGGCTCCGCGCGGCCGGGCAGGTCGACTCCGTCGGCATCGACAGCTGGGCCGTGGACTACGGCCTGCTGGACGCGGACGGGGCGCTGCTCGGCAATCCGGTGCACTACCGCGACGCCCGCACGGAAGGTGTCGCGGAGAAGGTCTGGGCGACCGTGCCCCCCGCCCAGCTCTACGCGGCGACCGGCCTGCAATACGCGCCGTTCAACACCCTGTACCAGCTGACGGCGGCCCGCTCGACGGCTCAACTCGGCTTCGCGAAGCGCCTGTTGCTCGTCCCCGATCTGCTGGCGTACTGGCTCACGGGCGAGGCCGGCACGGAACTCACCAACGCCTCCACCACCCAGCTGATCGATCCGGGCACGCGCGACTGGGCGTACGGTCTCGCGGAGCGCCTCGGCATCGATCTCACCCTGTTCGCGCCGCTGCGCCGGCCCGGCGATCCGGCCGGGACCCTGCTGCCGCGCGTTCTGGAGGAGACCGGGCTGACGGGCCCGGTGCCGTTGACGACGGTCGGTTCGCACGACACCGCGTCGGCGGTGGCCGCCGTCCCCGCCACCGGGGAACGGTTCGCGTACATCTGCACCGGCACCTGGTCGCTGGCGGGTCTGGAGCTCGACGCGCCCGTGCTCACCGAGGCGAGCCGGGCCGCCAACTTCACCAACGAACTGGGCCTGGACGGCACGGTCCGCTACCTGCGCAACATCATGGGGCTGTGGCTGCTCCAGGAGTGCGTACGCGAGTGGGGCGGTCCCGACCTCGGCGAACTGCTGTCGGCCGCCGCCGAGGTGACGCCGCTGCGGTCGGTGGTGGACGCGGGCGACGCGGCGTTCCTCGCGCCCGGCCGGATGCCGGCGCGGATCGCGGACGCGTGCCGGGACTCCGGACAGCCGGTGCCCGTGTCCCGCGCCGAGATCACCCGGTGCATCCTCGACTCCCTCTCGCTCGCCCACCGGCGGGCGGTCCGGGAGGCACAGACCCTCGCCGACCGTCCCGTCGACGTCGTGCACATCGTGGGCGGCGGCACCCGCAACGAACTGCTCTGCCAACTCACCTCCGACGCCTGCGGGTTGCCGGTGGTGGCGGGTCCGGCGGAGGCGGCCGCGCTCGGCAACGTCCTCGTCCAGGCCCGGGCGCACGGACTGGTCGGCGACCGCGCCGGAATGCGCGGGCTGGTGGCCCGCACCCAGTCGCTGCGCCGCTACGAGCCGCGCGGTGACACCGCCGCCTGGCGCGCGGCCGAGGCCCGGCTCGGCACGCCGTGAGACGTCGGGTCCCTCCGGCGGGCGGCGCGCACCGCCTCCCGCACCGCGTGCCCGCCGCGTACGCTGCACCCATCCGATGATCGAGACCGAGGAGCTGCGATGCGAGTCGCCCTGTTCCTGACCTGTGTCAACGACACGCTGTATCCGGACACCGGCCGCGCCGTGGTGAAACTGCTGACCAGACTGGGTGTCGACGTCGATTTCCCGATGGGGCAGACCTGCTGCGGACAGGCCCACTACAACACCGGCTACCGGCACGAGGCCGAGCCGTTGGCCCGTCACTTCTCCGATGTCTTCGGCGCGTACGAGGCGATCGTGACGCCGTCGGGGTCGTGCGGGGCGATGGTGCGGGAGCTGTATCCGCGGATGGGCGAGCGGGCCCGCGCCGAGGGGCGGGGCGACACCCTGGCCCGGACGCTGGCGCCGGTCGTGCCGAAGACGTACGAGCTGACGGAGTTCCTCGTCGACGTCCTCGGGGTGACGGACGTCGGCGCGTACTACCCGCACACGGTGACCTATCACCCCACCTGTCACGGCCTGCGCAGCCTGGGTCTCGGCGAACGGCCGCACCGGCTGCTCCAGGCGGTCAAGGGACTCGAACTGCGGGAGCTGCCCGGCGCGGACGAGTGCTGCGGCTTCGGCGGGACCTTCGCCGTGAAGAACCCCGACGTGTCCGCGGCGATGGGCGCCGACAAGGTGCGCAACGCCGAGTCGACCGGCGCCGACGTGCTGTGCGCGGCCGACAACTCGTGTCTGATGCACATCGGCGGCACGATGGGCCGGCTCAGGACGGGCATGCGGCCCGTGCACATCGCGGAGATCCTGGCGAGCACGGAAGAGGAGCCGAGCGCATGAGCGGAACGTTCGTCGGAATGCCTGCCTTTCCCGTGGCCGCGCACGAGGCCGTGCACAACAGCACCCTGCGGGGCAATCTGCGCCACGCCACCCACACCATCCGCGCCAAACGCGAGAAGGCGGTCGCGGAGGTCTCCGACTGGGCGGCGCTGCGCGAGGCCGGGAAGCAGATCAAGGACCACACACTCCGCCATCTCGACCGCTATCTGGTCCAGTTGGAGGAGAAGGTCGTCGCGGCGGGCGGCGTCGTGCACTGGGCCGCCGACGCCGACGAGGCCAACCGGATCGTCACCGCACTGGTGCGGATGACCGGCGAGACCGAGGTCGTCAAGGTCAAGTCCATGGCCACCCAGGAGATCGGGCTCAACGAGGCGCTGGAGGCCGCGGGCATCCACGCCTACGAGACCGATCTCGCCGAACTGATCGTGCAGTTGGGCAAGGACCGGCCGTCGCACATCCTCGTCCCCGCGATCCACCGCAACCGGGGCGAGATCCGCGACATCTTCGCCCGCGAGATGGGCGAGTGGGGCCGGCCGGCGCCCGAGGGGCTCACCGACACGCCCGCCGAGCTGGCCGAAGCGGCACGGCTGCATCTGCGCGAGAAGTTCCTGCGCGCCAAGGTCGGCATCTCCGGAGCCAACTTCATGGTCGCCGAGACCGGCACCCTCGTCGTCGTCGAGTCCGAGGGCAACGGACGGATGTGTCTGACGCTCCCCGAGACCCTGATCTCGGTCGTCGGCATCGAGAAGATCGTGCCGAGCTGGCAGGACCTGGAGGTGTTCCTGCAGACCCTGCCGCGCTCCTCCACCGCCGAGCGCATGAACCCGTACACCTCGATGTGGACGGGCACCCGGGACGGCCGCGCCGGGGAAGGGGACGGGCCGGGGACCTTCCATCTGGTGCTGCTGGACAACGGCCGCACCGACACGCTGGCCGACGAGGTCGGCCGCCAGGCCCTGCGCTGCATCCGCTGCTCGGCCTGCCTCAACGTCTGCCCGGTGTACGAGCGGGCGGGCGGGCACGCCTACGGCTCGGTCTACCCGGGGCCGATCGGAGCCATCCTGAGCCCACAGCTCCGGGGCACCGGCAGCGAGATCGACGCCTCCCTCCCGTACGCCTCCTCGCTGTGCGGTGCCTGCTACGAGGTCTGCCCCGTCGCCATCGACATCCCGGAGGTCCTCGTGCATCTGCGCGAGCGGATCGCCCAGGGGGGACCCGCCACACGCGACGGCAACCGGGTCGTCCTCAAACCCGCCAAGGGACACGCGGCGGAGCGGGCCGCGATGCGGGCGGCACGGTGGGCCTTCAGCCATCCCGGCGCGCTGCGCGGCGGACAGCGGCTGGCGTCGCGGACCCGGCGCTTCCACCCGCGCACCCTGCCGGGCCCGGGCCGGGCGTGGAGCGCCACCCGTGACCTGCCCGAGGTACCGGCGGAGTCGTTCCGCGACTGGTGGCAGCGGACGCGGGGCGGAAAGGACGTGACGAAGTGAGCAGCAGGGACCTGATCCTCGGCCGGATCCGGCGGGCGACCGCCGACGTCCGCGGCGACGACACTCCCCCCGCGCCCGAAGGGCCTGGGAGGGACCTCGCGTACGAGCGGGCCGTGGACCGGGACTATCTGCGCGAGCACGGCGCGCGGACCACGGCGCAGACCGTCGAGCTGCTCGCGGAGAACCTGGCGGACTACCGGGCGGTCGTGCACCGCGCCACCGCCGACGAGCTGCCGGACGTCATCATGCGGCTGCTCGCCGAACGCGGGGGCCAGTACGTGCTCGTGCCGCCCGGGCTGCCGCCCGAGTGGATGTCGGCTGCGGACACCACCCAGGTCCACGACCGTGCCGCGAGCACGCCCCAGGAGCTCGACAAGGTGACGAGCGTGGTGACGGGCTGCGCCGTCGCCGTCGCGGAGACGGGCACGATCGTCCTCGACGGCGGCCCGGACCAGGGCCGCCGCCGGATCACCCTGATCCCCGACCACCACATCTGCGTCGTCCGGGTCCCCGGTCAGGTCGTCTCCTCCGTGCCGCAGGCCCTGGAACGTCTGGACCCGGCGCGCCCGCTGACGTGGATCTCGGGACCCTCCGCCACCAGCGACATCGAACTGGACCGGGTCGAGGGGGTGCACGGCCCGCGCACGCTGGAAGTGGTGCTGGTCGGCGACGCTCGCTAGGGCCCGCCGCCGTCGAGCGGCGCGCACGTGGCGCGGTTAGCGTGAGGGCATGATCCGGTTCGAGCAGGTCAGCAAGCGCTACCCGGACGGTACGACGGCCGTGGACGACCTCTCCTTCGAGGTGGACGAGGGCGAACTCGTCACGCTCGTCGGCCCGTCCGGCTGTGGCAAGACGACGACCATGATGATGGTGAACCGGCTGATCGAGCCGACGTCGGGCCGGATCTTCGTGAACGGCGAGGACATCGCCGCGGTCGACCCGGTGCGGCTGCGGCGCCGGATCGGGTACGTCATCCAGCAGGTCGGCCTGTTCCCGCACCGGACGGTCCTCGACAACACGGCGACCGTCCCGACCCTGGTCGGCTGGAAGAAGTCCAAGGCACGGGCGCGGGCCGCCGAACTCCTCGACCTGGTCGGCCTCGACCCCTCCACCTACGGGTCGCGCTATCCCGAGCAGTTGTCGGGTGGTCAGCGCCAGCGGGTCGGGGTGGCGCGGGCGCTGGCCGCCGATCCGCCGGTACTGCTGATGGACGAGCCGTTCGGCGCCGTGGACCCGGTGGTGCGGGAACAGCTGCAGGACGAGTTCCTGCGCATGCAGCGATCGGTCCGCAAGACGGTCCTGCTGGTCACCCACGACATCGAGGAGGCCGTCCGGCTCGGCGACCGCATCGCGGTGTACGGGCAGGGGCGCATCGAGCAGTTCGACACCCCGGGGGCGGTACTGGGGACGCCGGCCACGCCGTACGTCGCCGAGTTCGTGGGCGCGGACCGCGGGCTGAAGCGGCTGTCGGTCACCGAGATCGAGGCCGACGACCTGGAGCAGCCGCCGGTCGCGCGGCTCGACGAGAGCGCCGCCGAGGCCGCGGCGCGGCTGCGCGGGGACGGCTCCCGCTGGGCCGTGGTCCTCGACACGGACGGCGATCTGCACGGCTGGGTCGGCGTCGACGAACTCGGCGCGGGCGGCCCGGTCGGCGCGTACGCCCACAGGATGAACTCCTGGGTCCCCGTGGGCGCCCCGCTGAAGCAGGCGTTCGGCGTGATGCTGCAGCACGACGCCGGCTGGGTCGCCGTGCTGGACGGCGCCCGCTTCCTCGGTGTCCTCACCCCCGCCAAACTCCACGAGGCCCTGCGCCGCTCGGTCGACGCCGACGCCCGGGGAGTCCCGCGCGGCCAGGTCGACTTCGACTCGGTGGCGGACGCCTGAGAGCGGCCCCGGGCCGGCCCGTCAGGAGTACGCGACCGGGCTGCCGCGGCGGAGCACGAACTGGGCCGCTCGGAGGTACAGCGCGACGTAGAAGGCGGTGTCCAGGTCGTCGGCCCAGGGCCCGGGGCGGGTGGCCGCCAGGTCCTTCGCCGGGCCGTCCCGGAACCACGTCGTCAGGTCCAGGTTGTCGGACGTCGCCGGGACGGCGGAGGGCAGCTCGACCGCAGCGGCCAGGCACTCCGCGAGCGCAAGGACCTGGGGGGCGCCGGCGACCATCGTCTCGTCCGTGTAGCGGGACGCGACGGGCAGCCGGATCTCCTCGTCCAGGGACATCGGCACCAGCAGCGTCCAGCCGCAGAGGAGATCGGTCTCCGCCGCGGACAGGTGCTCCTCGCACAGCGCGACGAAGCCGTCCATCGGCGGGACGAGCTTCTCCTCGAACGCGAGCCCGGAACCCCGGACGAAGGGCGCCTCTTCGGGCACCGATGTGAAGGGCGGCAGGCCGCGGTCCCGCAACGCGTCGTTCAACGCGGCGGCACGCGGGCCGTATCCCACCTCTTCCTCGTCGTCGTCGTGCTCGCCGGACCATTCGCCCGCTCCGACGCTGACCAGATGGATCCCCATGCCCGGAACGTACCGCGCGCCACCGACAGTCACGGCGAGGGCGCCCGCCGCCCGCTCACTTCAGCAGACCCTTGTTCTTCAGGTAGGTGCGGGCCACGTCCTCCGGGAGGCGGCGCCAACTGTCCACCTGTTCGTTCATGGTGGCCAGGTCGGCGGTGGTGAGGACCTCGTTGAGCCGGTCGAGCGCCTTGGTGGTTCCCGCGCCGCCCGCGCGGGCGCGGTTGACGACGGGGACGAGGTAGTCGGCGTTCTGGAGGTGCTTGTCGTCGGCGAGCAGGACGAGGCCGAACTCGTCGAGCGTGGCGTCGGTGGTGGTGGTCAGCACCATCTGGTCCTGGCCGTTCTGCACGGCCTTCTTGGCCTGGGTGGTGCCGACGCCCTTCGGGTCGACGCCGGTGATGTCGATCCCGTACGTCTTCCTCAGACCTGGCTCGCAGTACGGCCGCTCGACGCACTCGTCACCCGCGGCGAGGCGGACCTTGAGGCCGGACCTGCCGAGGTCGCTGAGGGTCTTGAGGTGGTGCTCGCGGGCGTACTCCTTCGTCACGGCGAAGGCGTTCTGGTCGACCGCCCTGCCCGGGTCGAGGACGGTGAGGCCGCGCGGTGTGGCGAGCTTGCGCAGGGCGGTCATGGTGGCGTCGAGGTCGGGTGAGCCGACCGGCGGTGCGTCGGCGCCGTTGGTCTTCGCGTTCAGCCAGTCGGCGAAGGTGGCGGCGTACTCCGCGACCACGTCGATCTGGCCCGATTCGAGTGCGGGTTCGTACAGTTCGCGGTTGGCGACGGTGAGCATCGAGGTCTTGTAGCCGGCCTGTTCCAGGAGCAGGGAGTACATCTGGGCGAGCAGGTCGCTCTCGGTGAAACCCGCCGAGCCGACGGTCAGGTTCTTGCTGTCGCCGGGCGGAGCGGTGACGTCGCCCTGTGTCTCCAGTGAGGGGCCGGTGCTGCAGCCGCCGGCGAGGAGCGCGGTGGCCAGGGCCAGGACCGCGAGGGTGGTGGCGGCGCGCCTCACCGGGTGCCCCGGGCCCACCGCGGGGACAGCCGCTCGGCGATCTCGAAGACGGCTTCGACGACCAGGGCGAACACGGCCACCAGAACGGCTCCCGCGACGACCTGCGGGGTGCTCGCCAGGTTGAAGCCGGCGGTGATGATCCGGCCGAGGCCGCCACCGCCCGCGAGGGCCGCGATGGTGGCGGTCGCGACGAGCTGCACGGCGGCGATCCGCACCCCGTTCATGATCATCGGGAGGGCGAGCGGCAGTTCCACGCCGAGGAGCATCTGCCGTCCGGTCATGCCCATCCCGCGCGCGGCCCGCACGACGTCCCCGTCGACCTCGCGCATCCCGACGTAGGCGTTGGTGAGCAGGGGCGGTACGGCGAAGAGGACCAGCGCGACGACGGTGGGGCCCTCGCCCCACGTGCCGATCGGGGTGAGCAGCAGGATCACCAGCACGGCGAACGTGGGGATCGCGCGGCCCACGTTGGAGATGTTCACGGCGAGCGCGCCGCCCTTGCCGAGGTGGCCGAGGACCAGCGCGACGGGCAGCGCGATCAGACAGCTGATGACGAGGCAGACGACCGTCAGGACGAGATGCTGGGCGAGGCGGTGCCAGACGCCGTCGTCGCCCGACCAGTGCGCCGGGTCGGTGAGCCAGTCCCAGGCCCCGGTCAGGGTGTTCACCGGCGGGCCGCCCGCGTCCAGGGGGTGATGAGCCACTGCACGCCGAGCAGCAGCAGGTCCGCGGCCACGGCGATGACGACGCACAGCACGGACGCGGTGAGCACCTGGGCCTTGAAGTAGGTGTTCATGCCCGCGTAGATGAGGTTGCCGAGCCCCCCGAAGCCGACGATCGCGCCGACCGTGACGAGCGAGACGGCCGACACGGTGGCGATCCGCAGGCCGGCCATCGCGGCGGGGACGGCGAGCGGGAGTTCGACGGTGAGGAGCAGCCGGACCGGTCCGTACCCCATGCCCCGTGCGGCCTGCCGGGTCTCCTCGGGGACCGCGCGCAGCCCCGCGAGGATGTTGCGCACGAGGAGAGTCAGGGAGTACAGGACCAGGCCGGCGGCGACCAGTGAGGCCGACAGTCCGTACACGGGCAGCAGGAGCGAGAACATCGCGAGCGACGGGACCGTGTAGAGGATCGTCGTCACCGCGAGGACCGGTCCGGCCGCCCAGCGCCAGCGGCGGGCGAGGACGGCGAGCGGCACGGCGAGGACGAGCGCGATCGCGACGGCGACCGCCGTGAGTTGGAGGTGCTGGACCGTCGCGTCGAGGAGGATGTGGCGGCGCGTGCTCAGGTACTCGCCGCAGATCCACTCGTTGCGCGCGAGGCAGTCGTCCGGGGGCGCGGTCACGCCACCATTGCATCGGGCGTCCGAGGTGGTCCGCGCGTTGTGGTGACCCGTACGGGGGTGGGCCGGTGCGCGGGGGTGGCGCTGAGTACACCGCGCGATACGGGTTCTGCGCCCCGTGTGGTCGCGGCGCCGTCTCCGTAGCGTCGTGGACGAGGCACAAGGCGTGCCGGACGGAGGGCGATGACGATGTTCCGCACAGCACGCCGCACCCATGGGACGGGCCCTGCCCCGGAGGCTCTGCGGCTGGTCAAGGTCACCAGGACCTACGGGGAGGCGGAGAGCGCCGTGACCGCCCTGGACGGGGTGACGCTCAGTCTGGCGCGGGGTACGTTCACCGCGGTCATGGGCCCCTCGGGGTCGGGGAAGTCCACGCTGCTGCAGTGCGCCGCCGGTCTCGACCGGCCCGACAGCGGCATCGTGATGGTCGACGGCACGGAGATGACGAGCGGCGGCGAGGCGGACCGGACACGGTTCCGGCGCGACCGGATCGGCTTCGTGTTCCAGCAGTACAACCTGCTGCCGACGCTGACGGTCGCGCAGAACACGGTGCTGCCGCTCCGGCTGGCCCGGCGTCCGGTGGACCGCGCGCACGCCCGGCGGGTCCTCACGTCGCTCGGCCTCGGCGACCGGCTCGGGCATCTGCCCGAGCAGCTCTCGGGAGGGCAGCGGCAGCGGGCGGCCATCGCCCGGGCGCTGGTCACCGAGCCACGGGTGATCTTCGCGGACGAGCCGACCGGGGCTCTGGACACCCGCAGCGCCCGTGAGGTGCTGGCGCTGCTGCGCCGGGCGGTGACGGAACACGGCAGCACGGTGGTGATGGTGACGCACGATCCGCTCGCCGCGGCGCACGCGGACGCGGTCGTGTTCCTGGCGGACGGGCGGCTCGCGGGCGAGCTGCGCGCGCCGACGGTGGACGCCGTGGCCGAACGTCTGGCGCACCTCGGCGACGACGCACCGCTGGGAGCGTGAGCCATGGTCACCCTTTCCCTGGCCCTGCGGTCCGTGCGCAAGCGTCCCGGCCGGTTCACCGCGACCCTGCTGTCGGCGTTCCTGGGCGCCGTGGTCGTCATGACGTTCAACTCGCTGCACGACACGGCCGGTCAGCCCGGCGTGGATCCGGTGAGCGCCGAGTCGCTGTCCACGGCGGCGGGCGTGGTGGGCGGATACGGCACCCTGCTGGTGTTCTTCGCGGTCGCCTCGACGCTCACGGTCAACGTGCGCCGGCGCGGCGCCGAGACGGAGCTGTTGCGCCGGTCGGGCGCCACGCCCGGGCAGATCCGGCGGATGGTGGTCGGTGAGGCGGTGGCGGTCGCGCTGGCGGGGACGCTGCTGGCGATCGGGCCGGCGATGCTCGGCGGGCGGGCCCTGCTGGGGCTGTTCGAGGACAGCGGCCAGGTGCGGCGGTCCGTGGACTACGCCTTCGGTCCCGTCGCCCTCATGTCGGGCATCGGCATCACGCTGCTCGCTTCGGCGGGCGCCGCGTTCCTCGCCGTGCGACGAGCGACCCGCGGGCACCGGCAGTACGGCCGCTCGCGGAGGGTCCTCGCGTACGCGGCGACGGCCGTCGGTGCCGCCGCCGTGTGCTCGACGTTCGCCTTCTCGGCGGGCGACGCCGCGCTGATGGCACCGCCGGCGTACGGAGCGGTCCTGCTGTCGGTGGGCTGCGCG
Organism: Streptomyces sp. NPDC102279; assembly: GCF_044766365.1. NCBI lineage: Bacteria > Bacillati > Actinomycetota > Actinomycetes > Kitasatosporales > Streptomycetaceae > Streptomyces > Streptomyces sp. NPDC102279. Next base: position 472,291 of record NZ_JBIWLU010000002.1, read on the forward strand.
CTGTTCGCACCGAGGCTCCTGACGGCGCTGCTCGACCGGCTGCCCCTGACGGGTCCGATCGGCTACCTCGCGGTGCGCAATCTGCGGCGCCGCGCCGACGAGTTGTCCGGGGTCCTGATGCCGCTGATCCTGTTCACCTGCATGGCGACGGCGACGCTGTACATGCAGGCCGTCGAGAACGACGCGATCGACGCCTCCGGGCTGGTGAAGTCCGTCGACTCGAAGAACCTGGAGACCCTGAACCTGGTCGTGGTAGGCATCATCGTGGTGTTCTCCTGCGTCATGCTCGTGAACTCCCTCTACGCGGCGACGACCTACCGGACCAGGGAGTTCGGCGGTCAGCGGCTGGCCGGCGCGACCCCGGGTCAGGTTCTCGGCACGGTCGGCACGGAGGGCGTGATCCTCACGGTGACGGGCGTCCTCCTCGGCACCGTGGCGGCGCTCGCCGGGATCGTCCCGTTCACGCTGGTCCGCACCGACGCCGCGTGGCCGGGCCGGGGTCCGGGCATCTGGCTCGCTGTCGTCGCGGTCGCGGCGGCGGTGACGCTGGGGACCGGATTGCTGACGACACGGGCGGCCCTGCGCACTCTCGCTGTCGAGGCGGTGGCGTCGGGCGAGTGATCATCGTGGCACGGGATCCGGACGAGGAGGGGCGGCCGGCGAGCGGCTGCCCCTCCCGCACGTCCCGGGCGTGGGTCCTTCCGGTCCCGGCCGTGACGGCGAGACGCCCCGCTCAGCGCACCCGGCCGCGCGGCTTCAGGGGCACCGGGGGCAGGTCCGGAGCGTGCAGCGGTGCGCCGTCGTAGCCCTTCACCTCACCGAAGCGTGAGCCCTTCGCCCAGTCCTGGCGGGCCTGTTCGATCTCCTCCTGGGTGCGGCCGATGAAGTTCCACCACATGATCAGCTCCTCCTCGAACGGTTCACCGCCCAGGAGCATGAGGCCCGCGTCCGTCGCGGCGCGCAGCGGGAGTTCGGTCCGGCCGCAGCCGAGGTACAGCATGGAGCCGGGGAGCATCGGCACCCCGTCGACATGGGCCTCGCCCGACATGGCGAGGACGGCGTACTCGAAGTCGGGCTCCAGCGGCAGGCGCAGGTCCGCGCCGGTCGTGAGGGCCAGGTCGGCTCCGACGATCGGGGTGTACGTCGTACCGGGCGAGGTGGTGCCGTCGACCGTGCCCAGCAGGAGCGTGGCCCGCAGGCCGGGTGCGGTGACGACCGGCAGTTCGCCGTGGTGCTCGAAGTGCGGGTCGGTGTGGCGGTGGCTGTCCGGCAGGGCGACCCAGAGCTGCGCGCCGTGCAGCAGGCGGGCGTGCGGGCGGGGGCTCTCCTCGGAGTGGCTGATCGCGCGGCCGGAGGTCATCAGGCCCAGTTCGCGCGGGCGGATCGTCTGGAGGCTGCCCGTGGAGTCGCGGTGCAGCACCTCGCCCTCGTGCAGCCAGCTCACGGTCTGCAGGCCCATGTGCGGATGCGGCGGGACCTGCATGCCGGGTTCGTCGGCGATGTCGTCGGGACCGTAGTGGTCGACGAAGCACCAGGCGCCGACCATGCGCCGGCCCAGGTTGGGGAGCAGGCGGCGGACTTCGGTGGACTCGCCGAGCTTGACCCGGCGAGGGCTGAGGAGTTCGCGCACCGGCTCGGCCACCACGAACCCGCGGCCGCCGCAGAGGGCGGGAACCGCCTCCCGATCAAGATTGCTCATGGCCCACAACCTAGACCCGTCGGGGACCTCACGTCAGGTCGTCGAACCGCCCATCCAGGGGCACTTGGCTCAGAACAGGCGCGATGGGTCAGGACCCCGGCCCCGGCCCGTACGCCATTGGACGGACCCGGTCCGTCTCGCCGGCCTCCAGGTCGCGAGGCGAGGCGGCCGCCTCATGCGCCGCTCCTGGTTCCCGGCGCCCATCCGAAATATAGTAGCCATGTACATAGTAGCCATGTATGGTTTCTCTCATGAGTTCAGCGAAGTCGGTTTCCGAGAACGCGACGCCCGGTTTCCTCGTCTGGCGCCTGTCGATGAAGTGGCGGGTCGCGGTCGACCGGGCGGTGGGCCCGCTGGGCCTGACGCACGCGCAGTACTCGCTGGTCGCGTCGCTGTACGGCATGCACCGGGACGGTGTGCGACCCAGCCAGCGCCGGCTCGCCGACCACACCGGACTCGAACCGCTCTACGTCTCGAAGCTGGCCCGGTCCCTGGAGGCCGCCGGCATCGTCGACCGCACACGCGACCCGGCGGACCCCCGGGCGGTGCAGCTGTCCCTCACCGAGGAGGGACGCGAGACCACCCGCCGCGCGATCACCGTGGTCCAGGGCCTGCTGGAACAGCTTCTCGCCCCCCTGGGCGGCCTCTCGGGGGACCGCACCCGTGCGTTCAGCCGCGAGCTGGCCACCCTGCTCGACGTACCGCTCGATCCGCACGCCGGAGCCGGAGCGGCTTCGGACGCGACCTCTTCCAAGGAGCAGCCATGAGCACCTCCGTTCCGTCCACTCCCGCCGCCCTCCCCGTCAACGGCCAGGTCATCGGCCTGGCCCACTACGCGAGCCGCGCCGCCCTGGAGCGGGTGCTGGCGCACAGCGGCACCAGCTTCAACCAGTCCGTGGCCCTGCGCGCCGTCTCCGACAGCGGTGGGAGCGTCGAGCGCGCGTGGCTGGTGGGCCGACTGACCGGCGCGCTGAAGATCGAGGAGTCGGCGGCCCGCGCGACCGTCGAGGAGATGACGGCGCGTGAGCTCCTGGCGGAGCCGAGCGCCGAACGGGTGTCCCTCACCGACGCCGGGCACGAACTCTTCGACTCGATCCGCACCGCGGGCAACGCGATCGCGGCCCGGCTGTACGCGGGGATCCCCGCCGAGGACCTCGCGACGGCCGGGCGGGTCCTGGCCCTCGTCACCGAGCGGGCCGACGCGGAGTCGGCCGCGGCACAGGCGGCCGACCGCATCAGGTAGTGGAATATTCAACCAACCGGAGCGGTTGTGGAGCGTCGAAGGAGGTCAGCAGTGGACATGACGTACTACGACCACGGAACGGCCGCGGAGCGCTGGGAGCGGGGCCAGCTGTTCTTCGACGCCAAGGACTACGCCGCGGCGGCGCGGGTGCTGGACGGGCTGGTCGAGGAGACCCCGGAACAGGTGGGGCCCCGGCTGCTGCTGGCCCGCTCCTACTACCACTCGGCCCAACTGCGCCGCGCCGAGACCGAGTTGCGTGCGCTCGTGGAGATCGACCCGGTCGAGCACTACGCCCGCCTCATGCTGGGGCGCACGCTGGAGCGTCAGGGGCGGCACGCGGAGGCGGCGTCGCACCTGCGGATCGCGTCGGCGCTCGCGGGCGACTTCCCGCAGGTCTGATCCGCTCCGCCGCAATCCGCCGGGAGGGCCGGTCACTTCGGTGACCGGCCCTCCGGTGTGTCCGGCCGCGGAACGGCCGCGCCCGTCTCGAAGGGCCCGCGCTCACCTCGAAGGCACCGGGCGTCCCGAGAAGTTGCGGGACTCGCCCGGCGCCGCCTCGATCGCAGCGAGCCGGCTTGGCATCCTGGCGCGATGGCATCCGAACGTGACTCCAGCGCCTCCCGCACCCTCAGCGACCTGGTCGAGGAACTCCTCGAACACGAAGGTCCGTTGCCGATCTTCGGGGCCGGGGACCCCGTACTGCGCATGGCGGCCCAGCCGTTCGACGGGCAGCTCGACCAGGGCCTGCTGGCCCGGTTCGTGGCCGCCCTGCGCGCCACGATGCACGCGGCACCGGGCGTCGGCCTCGCGGCGCCGCAGGTGGGGGTGCCGCTGCGGCTCGCCGTCATCGAGGACCCGGCGCCGGTCCCGGAGGAGATCCGCCTCGCTCGCGCACGGGTGCCGCAGCCGTTCCGGGTGCTGGTCAACCCGTCGTACGAGGGGGTCGGCGCGGCCCGTGCCGCGTTCTTCGAGGGCTGCCTGAGCGTTCCCGGTTACCAGGCCGTGGTGGCCCGTCCCGTGGAGGTGCGGCTGACCGCGTGGGACGAGCGGGGGCTGCCGGTCGACGAGGTGTTCCGTGGCTGGCCGGCCCGTATCGTCCAGCACGAGACGGACCACCTGGACGGAACGCTCTACCTCGACCGCGCGGAACCGCGCAGCCTGTCCTCGAACTGGGCGGCGGCGGAACTCTGGGGCCAGCCGACACCGGAACGAGCCGCTCAGGAGCTGGGGTTCACACTCCCGGGATAGAGCGGACGGGCCGGGGCGCCGCCCGCCGGATACCTGCTCGGGCGAGGGCCGGTGCCGCCCGCCGGAAGCTGCGCGGGCGGGGTCGGCTCCCTGGGGCGGCGGGGCCGCGCGCACGAGCGGACCTGTGGCTCACCGGGCCCGCGACGCTGCGACCGGGCTTCCGTGAGCAGCGGCACGGGAGGCCGGCCGCCCGTGCCCGGCCCTCGTGGTCCCGAGCTCACCCCCGGTGACGCGGAGACCACCGCGGCCGGAATGCGAAGGGACACAAGCACGTGACGCGCAGGCGGCCCCGCCCCCTAATTCGGAGGCGCTGCGAACAGCGCTCCGGCTACCCTGACCGCATGTCCACGCCCCGCATCTCTTAGCTACAGGACCCGCTTCCACGCCACCCGTGTGTCCTCGTGCTGATTGATCCCTGGAGCGTTCCCCCATGATCACCGTTCGCGGTGTCGACGTGCGCGTCGGCGCCCGTCTGCTGCTGTCCGACCTGTCCTTCCACGTCTCCCCCGGCGACCGCATCGGCCTGGTCGGCCGAAACGGCGCGGGCAAGACCACCCTGCTGAACACCCTCGCCGGGCAGGCGAGGCCCGCCGCCGGAACGGTCTCCCGCACCGGTGCGGTCGGATACCTCCCCCAGGATCCGCGCGCCGCGGATCCGTCGGTCACGGTCACCGACCGGCTCCTGTCGGCGCGGGGACTCGACCGTGCCGTACACGCGCTGCGATCGGCCGAGACCGCCATGGCCGACGGATCCGAGCGCGCGATGAACGCCTACGTGCGCGCCGAGGCCGAGTTCCAGGCACGCGGCGGCTACGCGGCCGAGGCCGAGGCGGCCCGGGTCGCCGCGGGCCTCGGCCTGCCGGCCGGGGTGACGGGCCGGCCGATCGGCACCCTGTCCGGGGGCCAGCGGCGCCGCGTCGAGCTGGCCCGCATCCTCTTCGCCGACGACGGAATCCTGCTCCTCGACGAGCCGACGAACCATCTGGACGCCGACTCGGTCGCCTGGCTGCGCGGGTTCCTGAGCGGCCATCAGGGCGGGCTCGTCCTCATCAGTCACGACACCTCGCTGATCTCCGACGTCGTCAACCGCGTCTTCCACCTGGACGCGCGCCGCGCCACGCTCGACGCGCACAACACCGGCTGGGCGGCCTACCTCGCGCAGCGCGACGCCGACGAGCGGCGCCGGACCCGGGAACGGGCGAACGCCGAGCGCAAGGCGGCGTCCCTGCACGCGCAGGCCGACAGGATGCGCGCCCGTGTCTCGACGGCCGTGGCGGCGAAGAACATGGCCCGCCGCGCCGACCGTCTGCTCTCCGGGCTCGAACCGGTCCGGCGGACGGAGAAGGTGGCCCGGATCCGGCTCCCCGAGCCCGCGCCCTGCGGACGGATGCCGCTCGGCGCCGTGGCGCTGACGAGGTCGTACGGCGATCTGCGCGTCCTCGACGGGGTCGACCTGGCCGTGGACCGGGCCAGCCGTCTGGTGGTCCTCGGCCCGAACGGCTCGGGCAAGACCACGCTGCTCCGTCTGCTCGCCGGCCACGACCGCCCGGACAGCGGGCGCGTGGTGCCCGGGCCTGGCCTGCGTCTCGGCTACTTCGCACAGGAGCACGACACGCTCGACCCCGCGGGTACGGTCCGCGCGCACCTGGCCACCGCCGCGCCGCACCTGACCGACGGCGAGGTGCGCCGGGTGCTCGGCTCGTTCCTGTTCACGGGGGACGACGCCGACAAGCGCGTCGAGGTCCTCTCCGGCGGCGAGAAGACTCGGCTCGCGCTGGCCGGCCTCGTCCACTCCGGTGCGAACGTGCTCCTGCTCGACGAGCCGACCAACAACCTCGACCCGGCCTCCCGTGCGGAGGTCCTGGCCGCGGTGGCCACGTACCCGGGCGCCCTCGTCATGGTCACCCACGACGAGGGTGCCGTCGACGCGCTGCGTCCGGACCGGGTGCTGCTGCTCCCTGACGCGGACGAGGACCTGTGGAGCGAGGAGTACCGGGAGTTGGTCTCCCTCGCCTGACGTCGGGCGCTCCGGGGACAGCGGCGGGCCGGGTGGCACACCGTGTGCCACCCGGCCTCTCGGTCCGTGGCCCGCGCCGCGGGTCGTCCCCCCGGCGGGCCGGCCCGCTCAGGCGTCCCGGTAAGCCTCCAGGAGGCGCAGCCAGACCTCGCTGACCGTCGGGTAGGACGGGACGGCGTGCCAGAGGCGGCTGATCGGGACCTCGCCGACGACGGCGACGGTCGCGGAGTGGATCAGTTCGCCGACGCCGGGGCCGACCAGGGTGAGGCCGAGGACGACCTCGCGGTTGATGTCGACGATCATGCGGGCCTTGCCGCGGTAGCCGTCGGCGTAGAGGCCCGCGCCGGCCACCGAGGACATGTCGACGTCGACGGCCCGGACGCGGTGACCCGCCTGTTCCGCCTCCGCGAGGGACAGGCCGACGGCCGCCGCCTCCGGGTCGGTGAAGACGACCTGCGGGACGCCGGCGTGGTCCGCGGTCGCGGCGTGCGCGCCCCACGGGTCGGTCTCCAGCAGCGGCACCCCGGCGGCGCGGGCGGCGATGGCGGCGCCCGCGATCCGGGCCTGGTACTTGCCCTGGTGGGTGAGCAGGGCACGGTGGTTGACGTCCCCGACGGCGTACAGCCACTCGCTGCCTACGACGCGGAGGCTGTCGTCGACCTCCAGCCACGTGCCGTCCTCCAGGCCGACGGTGTCGAGGCCGAGGTCGTCGGTGCGGGGCGCCCGGCCGGTGGCGAAGAGGATCTCGTCGGCCTCGATGCGGTCGCCGGTGTCCGTGAGCGCGACGACCGTCGAGCCCTCGCGGGACACGGCGGTCACGGAGACGCCGGTGCGCACGTCCGCGCCCGCCTCGGTCAGCGCCTCGGCGACCAGCTCACCGGCGAAGGGCTCCATGCGGGGCAGCAGGCCCTTGCCGCGGACGAGAAGGGTGACCCGGGAGCCGAGGGCCTGCCAGGCCGTGGCCATCTCGGCGGCGACCACGCCGCCGCCGACCACGATCAGCCTCCCGGGCACGGCGTGCGCGCTGGTGGCCTCGCGGCTCGTCCACGGCTTGACCTGGTCGAGTCCGGGCAGGTCGGGCAGGAGGGCGCGGGTGCCGGTGCACACGGCGACCGCGTGCCGGGCCGTGAGCGTCGTCCGGGTGCCGTCGGGGCCGTCGACCGTCACCGTGCGGGGACCGGCCAGGCGGCCTCGGCCGCGGTACAGGACCGCTCCGATGCCGTCCAGCCAGCCGATCTGGCCGTCGTCCTTCCAGTCCGAGGTGAACCAGTCGCGGTGGGCGAGCACCGCGAGGGCGTCGAGGGGGCCCTGTACGGCCTGGGCGAGGCCGGGTACGCGGCGGGCGTCGGCGCGGGCGATGGCAGGGCGCAGCAGGGCCTTGCTGGGCATGCACGCCCAGTACGAGCACTCGCCGCCGACCAGTTCGCTCTCCACGACCGCGGTGGAGAGGCCGGCCGCGCGAGCGCGGTCGGCCACGTTCTCCCCCACGGGCCCGGCACCGAGCACCACGACGTCGTAGGCGATGGATTCCGTTTCCGTCATGGGGTCAGTCTGGTTGCTGGTGTGCGCCGTGGCCACACGGGTACGGGCGCGGAATACGCCCCCGGTGGGTGGCGTTGTGCAAACCGGCATGAGCCGGACGTGAGGAAGAGGGAATATCGCATGAGCAGCACCGTGGAGCTCACCAAGGAGAACTTCGACCAGACGGTCACGGACAACGAGTTCGTCCTGATCGACTTCTGGGCGTCCTGGTGCGGGCCGTGCCGTCAGTTCGCGCCGGTCTACGAGAAGGCAGCCGACGCGAACCCGGATCTGGTCTTCGCCAAGGTCGACACCGAGGCACAGCCGGAGCTCGCCGCCGCCTTCGACATCCAGTCCATCCCGACCCTGATGATCGTGCGCGACCAGGTCGCGATCTTCGCGCAGCCCGGCGCGCTCCCCGCGGAGGCACTGGAGGACGTGATCGGGCAGGCCCGGAAGCTCGACATGGACGAGGTCCGCAAGTCGGTCGCGGCCCAGCAGGCCGCGGCGGCCGAGGGTCAGCAGGCCCAGGCCGGCGAGTGATCTGAAGCGGGCACGGCGTCACCCGGCGGCGGCGCCGGGTGACGAGCCGTGTCCGCGCGGCGTCCGGACGCTCTCGGTGAGCCGCGAGGCGCCCGGCACCGACGGGCCCGGGAGTGCCTAGAACGGATACCCGGCCACGTCCCCGCGCACCGTCGTCCAGCGGACGTCGGTGAACGCCTCCAGGTTGGCGTCGCCGCCGAAGCGGGCGCCGGTTCCCGAGGCGGCGGTCCCGCCGAAGGGCGCGACGGCCTCGTCGTTGACGGTCTGGTCGTTGATGTGGGCGATCCCGGTGGGGATGCGGTCGGCGAGTTCGAGCCCGCGCGTGGTGTCGCGGGTGACGATGCCCAGCGAGAGACCGTACGGTCCCGCGGAGGCGAGGGCCGCGGCCTCGTCGAGGGTGTCGAAGGAGCGGACCGGCGCGACCGGTCCGAAGACCTCCTCCGCGTACGCGGGCGTCGTGTCGTCGACCCCCGCCAGCACGGTCGGCCGGTAGAAGAGCCGGTCGTGCTCCCCGCCCGCCGCCAGCTTCGCGCCGCGCGCCGTGCTGGCCTCCACCAGCCCCCGGATCTTGGCGAGTTGGGCGTCGTCGATGATGGGGCCGAGGTGCACCTGCTCGCGGTAGGGGTCGCCGACGGCCAGTGAGTCGGCCTTCGCCGCGAGCCGTTCGACGTACTCCTCGTACAACGAGGCGTGGACCAGGTGGCGGCCGGTCGTCATGCAGATCTGGCCCTGATGGAAGAACGAGCCCCAGGCGGCCGTGGAGATGACGGCGTCGAGGTCGGCGTCCGCGAGGACGACCAGGGCCGAGTTGCCGCCCAGTTCGAGGTGGGCGCGCTTGAGATGACGGCCGGCCGCCTCCCCGACCGCACGGCCGGCGCCGGTCGAACCGGTGAAGGAGATGACCGGGACGAGCGGGTCGGCGACCAGCGCCTGACCGACCTCGGCGCCGCCGGGCAGGACCTGCAGCAGCCCGTCGGGGAGCCCCGCCTCGGCGAAGACTGCGGCGAGCGCGAGACCGCCGCACACGGCGGTCCGGGGATCCGGCTTGAGGACCACGCCGTTGCCGAGCGCGAGCGCCGGGGCGACCGAGCGGATCGAGAGGATCAGCGGCGCGTTGAAGGGCGCGATCACGCCCACCACACCGACCGGGACGCGCCGCGTGTACGACAGACGCGGGGCCTCCGAGGGCAGGACCTGGCCGGTCGGGCGGGAGGCGAGGGCGGCCGCCTCGTAGCACTCCTGGGCGGCGACGTGCAGTTCGAAGTCCGCCTTGCCGGGGATGGAACCGGACTCGCGCACGATCCATGTGCGCAGTTCGTCGGCGTGCGCGGCGAAGAGGTCCCCGGCCTTGCGCAGCACGGCGGCACGCACGAAGTGCGGGGCACCGGCCCACGCGGTGCGGGCCGCGTCGGCGGCCCGGGCGGCCGTGGCGACGTCGTCGGCGGCGGCGAGTGTGACGGCGCCGAGACGCTCGCCGGTGGCGGGCTCGGTGACGGTGTGCTCACCGCCCGAGAGCGGGCGGGTCTGCCAGGTCGTGGGGTCGAGCAGCGGCATGTCGGCTCTCCGATCGTTCCCTGATCACACGCTGGGTGCTGCGGATGGTTCGGCGGTGATACGGCTCGTGGTCTGCCGGGCTTCCGGTCCCGGCCTGCCGGGGCCGGCGTCCGGGCACGGGGCTCGGCGCGGGGCCTCCGACGCGGCTCACAACGTGAGCGGAAGTCCCGTGTACTGGGCGGCCAGTTCGGCGGCCGCGGTGCGGGACGCCGTGATCCGGCGCAGCCGCGCGAGCTGCATCCGGTGTTCGAAGGCGTCGCCATCTGGTTGAGCGTGCAACATCTTAGTCATGTCGTACGAGAAACGGGTGGCGTGCCACACCCGTGTGAGCGCCACCTCGGAGTAGCGGTCGAGCAGCCGGGAGGATCCCGAGCGGTGCAGTTCGGCGAAGCCCTGCGCGAGGACCCGTACGTCGGACACCGCGAGGTTGAGCCCCTTGGCGCCGGTCGGCGGCACGATGTGGGCGGCGTCCCCGGCGAGGAACAGCCGTCCGTGGCGCATCGGTTCGCGGACCAGACTGCGCATGGGCGTGACCGACTTGGCGGTGACGGGACCGCGCTCCAGTCGCCAGTCCCCCTCGACGGCGAAGCGCGCGGCCAGTTCGTCCCAGACCCGCCCGTCGGGCCAGTCCGCGGGGTCGGTGCCGTTCGGGACCTGGAGGTAGAGGCGCGACACGGACGGGGAGCGCATGCTGTGCAGGGCGAAGCCGCCTTCACCCCGGGCGTAGATCAACTCCTCGCAGGACGGCGGCACATCGGCGAGGATCCCCAGCCAGGAGTACGGGTAGTCGTGCGCGTACGAGCGGCTCGTCCCGGCCGGCAACGCGGCGCTCGCGACGCCGTGGGAACCGTCGCAGCCCACCACGTAGTCGCAGTTCAAGGTCCGCTCGCGCCCCTCGTGCAGGAACCGCACGCGCGGCTCGTCGCCCTCCGCCCCGTCCACGGCGAGCGCCCGCGCCTCGAACAACAGGGGTGGTCCGTCGTCGAGTTGGAGGGCGACGAGATCCTTCACGATCTCCGTCTGCGCGTAGATGGTGACGGTACGGCCGCCGGTGAGGCCGGGGAAGTCGATGTGGTGGCGCTCGCCCTCGAAGCGCAGCTCGATGCCCCGGTGCACCAGGCCCTCGGCGTCCAGCCGGTCACCCACTCCGCAGGCGCGCAGTGCGTCGACGGTGCCCTGCTCGAGCATGCCGGCCCGCTGGCGCCCCTCCACGTAGGCCCGGTTCCTGCTCTCCAGGACGACGCAGCCGATCCCCGTCCGGTGCAGCAGGCGGGCCAGCAGGAGCCCGGCCGGGCCGCCGCCGATGATGCCGACCGAGGTCCGCATGACGCCTCCGCTGTCCGGTGCCGCCGGCTCGGAGCTCCGGCGGGTTCGAGGGGACCAGTCCCGGCGCGGGGGCCGGGCGAACAGGCCCAGCCTCTCTCAGCTCGACGCGCGGTGCACGACCCGTGCGCCCAGCACCTCGTGCGTCTCGGGCTCACCGCCGGGTTCACGGACGGCCCGGTCGACCAGTTCGGCGAGGTCACGGCCGGAGGGCAGCTCGATGTGGACGGTGCTCAGCCGGGGCCGGAGCAGCCGGCCGAGCATGAGGTCGTCGGCGCCGACGACGGCGGTCTCGTCCGGGACCGTGATGCCCTCGTCCTGGAGGGCGCGCATCAGGAGCATCGCGTACTCGTCGTTGTAGGCGAAGACGGCGTCGAGGCCCAGCGAACGCCAGCGGGCCGCGAGCCGGGCGGCGGCCTCCTCCTCGTACGGCAGAGGCAGCTCGGTCACCGTCGCGTCGGTGCCGCGCAGTGCCCGCCGGACACCGTCGAGGCGCGGCACGGAGAAGATCTCCAGGCCGGCCTCCCCGGGTATCACCACGCCGACGCGGCGCCGGCCGCGGGCCAGCAGGTGCTCCCCCGCCGCGTGTCCGACCCGGTCGTGGTCCATGAGGAGCGCGTGGGCGCCCTCGACGCGCTCGGGGCCCAGCGTGACGACGGCGCGGGCGCCGGCCCTCTTGAGGACGGCCACGCCCTGCGGGCCGAGCCCGCTGCCGGGGACCAGGACGGCGACGGGCCGCAGCTCGGCCCAGGCGCGGGCGGCCTCGTCGCCGCGCAGGCCGACGCTGCCGTACTGCACGACGGTGTAGTCGAGCCCCCCGAGGGCCCACTGGAGCTCGCTGAAGAACTGGTTGTAGAGGGGGCCCGCGGGGACGGCCGGGGCGGGCATCAGGACCATGCGGCTGTGACCGGCGCGCAGGCTGCGGGCGGCCGCGTGCGGGACGTAGCCGAGTTCCTCGGCGGCCTCGCGGACACGGCGGCGGGTGGGTTCGCTGATGCGGACGGCGCTGGTGTTGTTCAGGACGTACGAGACGGTCGCGCGCGAGACTCCCGCGAGGCGCGCCACGTCGGCGCTCGTCGGCACGGGTCGCTGCGCGGGCGCCGGCTGGGCGGGCTGCTTCGGTATCTGCACCATGACGTACGGCATCCTTCCAGAAGCCCCGAACAGCGCTTCGGGCCGGGGCGCCCCGGCACCGTCCGACGGGCGGAACTCCCGCTTCCGCAAAGGGCGTTGGCCGCCACGTACCGCTCTGCCCGCGCAGAGGTTACCGTTCGGTAGACAACGTCCTCAGGAGGTGTCCGCATGGCTCTCGACCGCACCCCAGGCCTGACGGAGAGCGCGCGCGCCCTCGCCGACGGCGAGGTGACCTCGCGCGAGCTGGTCGAGCGGGCGCTCGACCGCATCGAGGCGAGCCGCTCCACGCTCAACGCGTTCCGGCTGGTGCGCGCCGAGGCGGCGCTCGCCGAGGCCGACGCGGCGGACCGCGAGCGGGCGGCGGGTGGCCGGCGGCCGCTGCTCGGGGTGCCGGTGGCGGTCAAGGACGACATGGACGTGGCGGGTGAGCCGACCGCGTTCGGCTGCCCCGGCGCCCACCCCCGGGCGGCCGAGGACGGCGAGGCGGTACGCCGGCTGCGCGTGGCCGGAGCCGTCGTGATCGGCAAGACGAACACCTGCGAACTGGGGCAGTGGCCCTTCACCGAGGGCCCGGCCTTCGGCGCGACCCGCAATCCCTGGCACACCGGGCACACGCCCGGGGGCTCGTCGGGAGGCTCCGCCGCGGCGGTCGCCGCGGGTCTGGTCCCGGCGGCGCTCGGTTCGGACGGCGCGGGCTCCGTCCGCATCCCGGCCGCCTGGACCCACCTGGTCGGCATCAAACCGCAGCGCGGCCGGATCTCGACCTGGCCGCGCCCCGAGTCGTTCCACGGCATCACCGTCAACGGCACGCTCGCCCGCACCGTCGCGGACGCGGCCCTGCTGCTGGACGCGGCGAGCGGCAGCCACCACGGCGACCTGCACCGGCCGGCGGCGCTGCGCGTCCACGACGCGGTGGGCCGCGACCCGGGCCGGCTGCGCATCGCGCTGTCCCTGAAACCGCCGTTCACGGCGGTGCCCGCACGGCTCGATCCCGCCGTACGGGCGAAGGTGGTCGCTCTCGCGGAGCGGCTCGCCCGGCTCGGGCACACGGTGGAGGAGGCGGAGCCGCGCTACGGACGGATCGGGCTCGCGTTCGTCCCGCGGGCCACGGCCGGCATCGCCGAGCACGTGCGCGAGGCGCCGTTCCCCGAACTCCTCGACCGGCGTACCCGCGACGCCGCGCGGCTCGGCCGGCTGCTGGGCGGGGCGCCGCTGCGGGCGGCCCGGCGTGCCGAGGCGCTGCTGCACCGGCGCGTCGGCGCGCTCTTCGAGGGGTACGACGTCCTGCTCGCGCCCACGACCGCCGCTCCCCCGCCGCGGATCGGAGCCATGCTCGGCCTGGGCGGCCTCGGCACCGACCGGGCGATGATCGCCGCCTGCCCCTACGCGTGGCCGTGGAACGTCCTCGGCTGGCCGGGCGTGAACGTGCCCGCGGGTTTCGTCGGCGACGGGCTCCCGGTCGGCGCCCAACTCCTCGGCCCGGCGGACAGCGAGCCGCTGCTCGTGTCGCTGGCGGCGCAGTTGGAGGACGACCAGCGGTGGCACGACCACTGGCCTCCGCACAGGGCCGTCGCCGACTCCCCGGCGGCATGAGGGAGTCGCGGCCTTACCCTGGCGTCATGGACGACGCGCCGATGGTCGGTTTGATGGGACGGGTGACCGGCACGGTCGGACCCGGGCTCGTCGGTGAGGTGATCGTCCGGGTACGCGGCGGCGCCGAGCACTTCCTCGCCTACCCGGCCGCCGCGAAGGACCGTATCGAGCGGGGCACGGTGGTGATGGTCGTGGAGTACCTGCCGCCCCGCACCGTGTACGTGTCGCCCGCCTACGACGCCTGACACCGTCGGCCTTCCTGCGCCGCGCATACGACAGTTGAGCCCGCCCCGCCCCAGGTGAGAGGCGGCGGCGTCAAGAACGCGACAAGGATTCGCCGGCCTCTGTACCCCGGGGGCGGCGAGGAGCACACTCCGTTCGTTCGGTGCCGAGAGGGCACCATTCCAAGGGGGCGTATGCCGATGGTTGTCGGCGTCGTAGCGGGGACGGTTGTCCTCGCAGTGATCTTCATCGTCGTGGTCTTCAAGCTCATGTGGCGGGTGGCGGAGCCCAACGAGGCACTCATCATCTCCGGTTCGAAGCATCGGACCGAAGGCCTCGAGGAGGGCATGGGTTTCCGCATCGTGACGGGGCGCGGCACGCTGGTGATGCCGGGCGTGCAGGCGGTGCGGAAGATCTCGCTCGACCTCAACGAGACCGAGTTGCACGTGGACTGCGTGACCACCCAGGGCATTCCGCTCAAGGTGCGGGGCGTGGTCATCTTCAAGGTGGGCGACGACTTCGTGTCGATCGCCAACGCGGGCCGCCGCTTCCTCGACCAGCAGAAGATGATGGCCGAGCGGGTGCACAACGTGTTCGCCGGTCATCTGCGTTCCATCGTCGGCGGGTTGACCGTCGAGGAAATGATCAGGGACCGGGAGAAGCTGACCGGGCAGACGCGGGCGGCGTGCGGGACGGAGATGGAGAAGCTCGGTCTGATCGTCGACTCGCTGCAGATCCACGAGATCGAGGACCCGACCGGGTACATCAAGAACCTCGCGATGCCGCACGCCGCCGCCGTCCAGCGGGACGCGCGCATCGCGCAGGCCGAGGCGAACCGTCTCGCCACCGAGGCCGAGCAGAAGGCCGCGGCCCGTATGTCGGAGGCGACCCGGGACAGCGAGATCCTGCAGGCCGGGTACCAGGCCGAGCGCGACAAGGCGGCGGCGAAGTCACGGCAGGCCGGACCGCTCGCGGACGCCGCGGCCCGGCAGGACGTCGTCGTGCAGGAGACCCGGATCGCCGAGCTCGACGCCCTCCGCCGCGAGCAGCAGCTCCAGGCGGACGTCCGCAAGCCGGCGGACGCCCAGGCGTACGAGACGCGGGCCCGCGCCGAGGCCGAGCGTGACGCGCGTATCTCGGCCGCGCAGGCCAAGGCCCAGGAGACCGAACTGGCCGCCGCGGCCGAGGCGAACCGGGTCAAGGCCGCGGCCAACGCCGAGGCCGAGGCCACGAAGGCACGGGGTGCGGCCGCCGCGCTGGCGACCAGGGCCACCGGTGAGGCGGAGGCGGCAGCGGCCCAGGCCAAGGGGCTCGCCGCCGCGGAGTCCACCCGCGCCCAGGGCCTCGCCGAGGCCGCGGCCATCCAGGCCCGGGCCGCCGCGCTCGCCGAGAACCAGGAGGCGGTGGTCGCCCAGCAACTCGCCGAGAACTGGCCGGAGATCGTCAAGGCGGGTGCGAGCGCGTTCGGCAACGTGGACCACATGGTGCTGCTCAACGGGGCCGACGGCATGTCGGAGCTGTTCGCCAAGGCGCTCACCATGGGCGGCACGGGGCTCGGCCTGGCCCGCCAGTTGCTCGCCACGATGGGCCCGGAGGGCGCACCGGCCAGGAGCGGGACGACGGGGGTCAACGGCTTCACGCCGCCGCTCACCGAGAAGGTCCCCGTGGAGAAGGACGAGGGGTGACGCGGACGCGCTGAGACGCGCGGGACAGCGGGATCACTCAGGTGAGACGCGGGCGTACGGGAGTTGAGCGACGACTCCGGTGCGCCCGCGCCGTGTCTCTGAGCCGATGACCTGCGGCGGGCCGGACGACGCACGACGGGACCAGTGACGTACGGCAGCCCCGATCCCCGCGAAGTGTGCCGCTGCGCATGGGAGTTGAGCCGCCGGCCGCACCGGGCGGCCGTCCGGTGCGGGCGCCGGGGCCCGGTGGTGACCGCCCCGCCCGGCGAACTCCCGTGGCCAGGCTCTACCGTGGCCCGCGTGACTGCCTCTACCGATGAAGACGTCCCCGGCCGCTACGGTCCCACCGCGACCACCGAGGCCGAAGCCCGCGACGTCGGCCCCGTGAAGACCGAGTACTCCCCCGCGCACGACGGCGACCCCGACCCGGGCGAGATCGTCTGGACGTGGGTGCCCTTCGAGGAGAACGACGGCCGGGGCAAGGACCGCCCCGTGCTGGTCGTGGCCCGGGAGCCCGCGGGCACCCTGTTGGCGGTCCAGCTCTCCAGCAAGCGGCATGACGGCGACCGCGAGTGGGTCGCGATCGGGAGCGGGCCGTGGGACCGGACGGGCCGGGACTCGTGGGTGGCCGTCGACCGGGTGCTCCGGTTGCACGAGGACGGGATGCGCCGCGAGGCGTGCGCCCTGGACCGGATGCGGTTCAACTCCGTCGTGCACCGGCTGCGCGAGCGGTACGGCTGGCGCTGACGGGGGACAGGTGACCGCCGGACGGCCCCGTCACACTCCCCGGAGTTCGTAGGCGAACGCCTGCTCGAAAGCACGGTGGGTGGCGCGGTCCGGCGTGCGGTCCAGGATGCCGAACACCACGTGGTCGAAGTACCCGTCGAAGCGGCCCCGGACCAGCAGCCCGCGGAAGGCCGCCGCCACCTCGGCCGGATCGTTCTGGAAGACCCCGCAGCCCCAGGCACCTAGCACCAGACGGCGGTATCCATGGGCGGCGGCGGTCTCCAGGACGCGTTCGGCACGGACCGCGAGCGCGCGGGGCAGCCCGGCCGCGCGCTCCGGGGCGGTCCGCAGCACGACGCCCGCGTTCGGAGCAGCCGCGGTCAGGAACCCGGCCGGGAACGGCTCGTCGAGGAGCCTGCCCCGGTCGTCGCGGAAGACGGGTACGCCGGGTGAGTGGATGACACGGTCCGTGTAGAACGCGTCGCGGTGGGCGCGGTGATGGTCGTAGAACCCCCGGGCCCGCAGCAGGCAGCCGTACAGCGCGGAGGCGCGGCACAGGGCCTCCTCCTGGGCCTGGGCGCCGTTCAGATAGCCGCCGCCCGGATTGCGCGCCGAGGAGAAGTTCAGCACCGAGACCGGGTCGTCGCCCAGGGCCGTCAGCCGGCGGGCCGCCGCCAGGCTGCTCTCGCCCGTGACCTCGAACGACGTGCTGCCGGGGGTCACCGAGGGTGTCTCCACCGGCTCGGGCCCGTGCAGCTCCGTCCCGGACCGGGCCGACTCGACGGCGGCGGCGATGGACACCCGGCCGCCGGAAGGGCCGCGGTAGCCGCCGGCCGCCACGATCTCCTCGGTCTCCCGGGCGATCGCACGCAGGCGCGCGCTCATGGCGTGACCCCCGTACGCGCCACGAGCACGGCCCGTGTGTTCTCCCCCGTCGTGCCCATGAACGCATCGTGAGCGATGCTGGTCCTGCGGCGCAACAGAGTTTCGGGGCCCCGCAAACGGTGTACTCCGGTCTCGTAAGCGACAACTTTGCACCCTTGTGCGAACCGCCGAGAGGGTCTTGGGTGGACGGGTCAATGCCGGTCCGGCCCACCAGACCCCGGGCCGGCGGCATGGTGGAATCTCAGGAGGATCCCCACATGTCCGATTCGGTGAGTGACTGTACGGAGCGACGACGCTCCACCGTCACCGAGGCCGAGGTGGAGGCGCTGGTCCATGGCATCTGCTTCAAGACCGGTCCGCCCCGCCTCCTCGGTGTGGAAGTCGAATGGCTCGTCCACGAGCTGCGCGCGCCGCGGCTCCCCGTACCGCCTGAACGTCTCGAAGCGGCGTACGCCGCACTGCGGGCCGTGCCCCTGAGTTCGGCGCTCACCGTCGAACCCGGCGGCCAGCTGGAGCTGAGTTCCGCTCCCGCCGCCTCCCTGATGGAGTGCGTACGGTCCGTGTCGGCCGACCTGGACGCCGTCCGCGCGCTTCTGCGCGAGAGGGGCCTCGGCCTCAGTGGCTACGGCCAGGACCCCTGGAACCCCCCGAGCCGCTATCTCCATGAGCCCCGGTACGACGCCATGGAGCGCTGTCTCGACCGTGCGGGGCCCGAGGGCCGCGCCATGATGTGCACGTCGGCGTCCGTGCAGGTGTGCGTGGACGCCGGTTACGAGGAGCCGGGCCCGCTCGGGCACGGGCGGCGCTGGTGGCTCGCGCACCAGCTCGGCGCGGTCCTGGTGGCCGCCTTCGCCCACTCCCCCATGGCCCGGGGGCGGAGCACGGGCTGGCGCTCCACGCGCCAGTCGCTGTGGACCGCGATGGACCCCGGCCGCACCGACGCGCCGCCCCTGGGCGGCGATCCCCGGGCCTCCTGGGCCCGGCACGTGCTGGACTCCCCGGTGATGTGCGTCCGGGCGCCCGAGGGCCCCTGGGACGTGCCGGAGGGCATGACCTTCCGGGACTGGACCCGGTCCGGCACGCCGCCGCTCCGGGAGGATCTCGACTACCACATGACGACGCTGTTCCCGCCGGTGCGGCCGCGCGGCCATCTCGAACTCCGCATGATCGACGCGCAGCCGGGCGAGAACGGCTGGATCGTGCCCCTCGCGGTGACGGCGGCCCTCTTCGACGACCCGAACGCGGCCGAGGTCGCCTACCGGACCGTGAAGCCGCTCGCGGAGCGGGCGGGCCCGGACCGGGCGCCCCGCAACCCGCTGTGGCGGGACGCGGCCCGGCTCGGCCTCGCCGATCCGGAACTGCGCGAGGCGGCGGCGATCTGTTTCGCCGCGGCGTACGAGGCGCTGCCCCGGCTCGGGGCCTCCACGGAGGTCCTGGACGCGGTGGCGGAGTTCATCGACCGCTATGTGGCGCGGGGCCGCTGCCCCGCCGACGACCTGCTCGGCGCGGACCGGACCCAGCACGAGGGCCGGTCCGACAACCGGTCCGGCGCCCGTTCCGAGGCCCGGTCCGACGGCCGCTCGTCCGGCCGGTTCGATGGGAAGGACATCAGCTCATGACCGCCCCCGTTTCGCTCACGGATCCGGAGTCGCTCAGGAAGCGTGCTCTCGAAGCGCTCGTCACCGCCCGGGAGCGCACCGCCCTCCTCACCTCGTGCGTGGAGGACCCCGACCTGACCGCGCAGCACTCGCCGCTGATGTCCCCGCTGGTGTGGGACCTCGCGCACATCGGCAACCAGGAGGAGCTGTGGCTGCTGCGGGCGGTCGCGGGACGCGAGGCGCTGCGGCCCGAGATCGACGGGCTCTACGACGCGTTCGAGCACGCGCGGTCCGAGCGGCCGAAACTGCCGCTGCTGCCGCCCGCCGAGGCCCGCACGTACGCGGCGGAGGTGCGCGGCCGGGCGCTCGACGTCCTGGAGAGTTCCGCGCTCCGGGGCAATCGGCTCACCGAGGCCGGATTCGCCTTCGGCATGGTCGCGCAGCACGAACAGCAGCACGACGAGACCATGCTGATCACCCATCAGCTCCGTAAGGGTCCCGCCGCCCTGACCGCTCCGGATCCCGCGCCCGTCGCGCCGTTCACCGGGCCGGCCGAAGTCCCGGTGCCCGGCGGCCCGTTCGTGATGGGCACCTCCACCGAACCCTGGGCGCTCGACAACGAGCGGCCCGCGCACCGGCGTACGGTCCCCTCGTTCCACATCGACACGACACCGGTCACGAACGGCGCCTACGAGGCCTTCATCGCGGACGGCGGCTACGGCGACCCGCGCTGGTGGACGCCGGAGGGCTGGGACCACATCCGGGCGCACGACATCGAGGCGCCGCTGTTCTGGCGGCGCGAGGGCGGGCAGTGGCTGCGGCGGCGCTTCGGCGTCACGGAGATCGTGCCGCCCGACGAACCCGTTCTGCACGTGTGCTGGTACGAGGCCGACGCGTACGCCCGCTGGGCGGGCCGGCGGCTGCCGACCGAGGCGGAGTGGGAGAAGGCGGCCCGCCACGACCCGGTGTCCGACCGTTCCACCCGCTACCCGTGGGGCGACGCCGACCCCACCCCCGAGCACGCCAACCTGGGGCAGCGTCATCTGCGCCCGGCACCGGTGGGCAGCTATCCGGCGGGCGCCTCACCGCTCGGCGTACGGCAGTTGATCGGTGACGTGTGGGAGTGGACGTCGAGTGACCTGGAGCCGTATCCGGGTTTCGTCGCCTTCCCCTACCGGGAGTACTCGGAGGTCTTCTTCGGGCCCGACCACAAGGTGCTGCGCGGTGGTTCGTTCGCGGTGGACCAGGTGGCCTGCCGGGGCACGTTCCGCAACTGGGACTACCCGATCAGGCGGCAGATCTTCGCCGGGTTCCGCACGGCCCGCGACGGATCCTCCTGATGTGCCGTCATCTGGCGTTCCTCGGTGACGGGGAACAGCTCGGGGCGCTCCTCGTCGAGCCGGAGCACAGCCTGTTCCGGCAGTCCTGGGCGCCCCGTCGGCAACGGCACGGGACGGTCAACGCCGACGGTTTCGGCGTGGGTTGGTACGCCGAGGGCGATCCGGTGCCCGCACGGTACCGGCGCACCGGACCCGTCTGGGGTGACGCGTCCTTCGCCGACCTGGCCCGCGTGGTCAGGTCGCGGGCGCTGCTCGCCGCGGTGCGGGACGCGACCGTGGCGGGCTCGGACGGGGAGGCCGCGGCGGCGCCGTTCGCCGCGGACACCTGGCTGTTCAGCCACAACGGCGCCGTCCTCGGGTGGCCCGGCTCCCTCGCCCCGCTCGTGTCGGGCCTGCCCGCGGCCGAGTTGCTGTCGCTGGAGGCCCGCTGCGACTCCGCGTTCGTGTGGGCGCTGGTGCTGCACCGGCTGCGCGCCGGGGACACGGAGGGGCAGGCGCTGGCCGACACGGTCGTGGAGGTCGCGGAGGCGGCCCCGGGATCGCGCCTCAACCTGCTGCTCACCGACGGCGGGACCATCGCCGCCACCGCCTGGGGCGACACCCTCTGGTACCTCGCCGAACCGGGCCGTCGCGTCGTCGTGGCCTCCGAGCCGCACGACGACGACCCGGGCTGGCGGGAGGTCCCCGACCGCACCCTTCTCACGGCGAGCCGCACCGAGGTGCTGCTCACCCCGCTCAAGGACATGAGCGACGACATGGCATCCGCACAGCGCAAGGAGCCCCGTACGTGAGCCCGTTCCTGCTGACCCGCACCCTTCCCGAGGACGCGACCGAGGCGGCGCTGCGCGCCGACGTCCTGCACGGCCTCGGGCACACGCCGAAGACGCTGCCGCCGAAGTGGTTCTACGACGCGCACGGCAGCGAGCTCTTCGAGAGGATCACCGAACTGCCGGAGTACTACCCGACGCGCGCCGAGCGGGAGATCCTGCTCGCGCGGGCGGGCGAGATCGCCGCGGCGAGCGGTGCGCGCACCCTCGTCGAGCTGGGTTCCGGCTCCTCGGAGAAGACGCGCCATCTGCTGGACGCGCTGCCGGACCTGCACACCTACGTCCCCGTCGACGTGAGCGAGAGCGCGCTGACGCAGGCCGGGCACGCGCTGATCGCGGAGCGTCCCGAGCTGAACGTGCACGCCCTGATCGCCGACTTCACCGGCGGTCTCACGCTCCCGGGCACACCGGGACCGCGCCTGGTGGCGTTCCTCGGGGGCACCATCGGCAATCTGCTGCCCGCCGAGCGTGCCTCGTTCCTGTCGTCCGTACGGTCCCTCCTGTCCCCCGGGGACACGCTGTTGCTCGGCACGGACCTGGTGAAGGAACCGTCGGTGCTCGTCGCGGCCTACGACGACGCGACCGGGGTGACGGGCGAGTTCAACAAGAACGTGCTGAGCGTCGTCGACCGTGAACTCGGCGCGGACTTCGACCTCGACGCGTTCGAGCACGTCGCGCTCTGGGACGCCGGGCACGAGTGGATCGAGATGCGGCTGCGGTCCCGTGCCGCGCAGACCGTGAAGATCCCCGCCCTCGACCTGGCCGTCGACTTCGCGGAGGGCGAGGAGATGCGGACCGAGATCTCGGCCAAGTTCCGCGCGGAGGGCGTCCGCGCGGAACTCGCCGAGGCGAGCTTCGATCTGACGCACTGGTGGACGGACACGGAGGGCCGCTTCGCGCTGTCGCTGAGTTCGGCGGTGTAGCCCTCCGGGCAGCATGGACGGCGAGCGGCCGCGTGGGTCCGGAACCGGACTCCCACGGGCCGCGGATCGGCACGTGGTGCCTCCCGGACCCTCAGGACCGGGAGGCACCGCCGCGTCCGCGCTGCGTCCCGGTCGCGCCTCGTCCCGCCGGCGTGCGTCCGCTCACTCGCCGTCCACGGCCAGGACGCGCGTGATGCGGTCGGATGCCTTGCGTGCCTCCGTCGCCGGGTCGGCTCCGCCGAGGATCTTCGTCATGGCCGTCTTGATCGGGTTGTCCGCCTCGACGGCGGCCCACTGGGGTGAGGACGGGGTCGCCCGGCCCTGCGCGGCACCCGCCGCCATGGCGGCCACACCCGGCTCGCCGGACACGGCCCCCGCGAGTTTGGACTTGTTGGGCACGTAGTTCATCGTCCTGGCCAGTTCCGTCTGCCACTTGGCGCCCGCGAGCGCCGCGATGACGGCGGTGGCACCGCTGCGGTCGTCGGTGTTCTCGGGCACGACGAGGTCGGATCCCCCGGTGAAGACCGCGCCGGGCTTCCCGGCCGTCTTGCCGGGAACGGGGAAGAACCCCAACTTGCCCTTGAGCTCCGGGTTCGTGCGCTCGATGGCCTGGACGAGTCCGGGCACCGCCACGATCTGCGCGACCCGTCCCTTCGCGAACACCCCCGACTGCGGCGGGTGTTCCTCGTCGGCGTCCACCGGCCCGTCGCCGAGTGCCTGGAGGCGCCGGTAGAACTCGATACCGCGCAGCGCGGCCGGCGTCGCGAGGGTGCCCGTCCAGTTCCCTGAGCGCGACTCCTGGGCGAGGTCGCCGCCCTCGTCCCAGATGAACCCGGAGAGGGTGTACCAGTCCTGGCCCGCGAGGTAGATGCCCTGGTTCCCGGCGGTGTTGAGGTGTTCGGTGTCGGTGAGCCACTGCTCGCGGGTCTTCGGCGGCTCCTCGATGCCGGCGGACCGGAACAGGTCCTTGCGGTAGATGACGACACGGTTGGCGGCGTACCAGGGGACGCCGAACTGGCGGGTGCCGAACCGTCCGGGCTCGGCGAGACCGGGCAGCCAGTCGTTCATGCCCCAGTCGCGCATCGACTCCAGGGTCAGGTCACCGAGTCCGCCGCCGTCGACGTACTGCGCGACCTGGGTGTTGCCGACCTCGATGACGTCGGGCGCGTCCGCGTCACCCTGTTTCAGCGCCGCCTGGACCTTGTCGCCGATCCCGGTCCACTGCTGGATGCGGATGTCGAGGCGGATGTCGCTGTTCTTGCTCTCGAAGTCCTCGGTGAAGCGCTCGAGGAACTCCTTGGAGGCGCTGTCCTTCATCAGCCACACCGTGACGGTGTGTCGTGACGGGCCGCTTCCCGGCAAGGAGCCGCATGCGGTGAGCAGGGAGGCGCTGACGCAGACGACGGCGAAAAGGCGACATTTCACGGGGGGTCCAGTTCTGTCTTGCGGACAGGGGGGAGGGGCCCGGCGTGGGGGGACGAGCTGGTGCGCTCGTACGGGTGTGTGGATTTTGGTATGGACCAATGAGGTCCGTCAAGGGCCCACCGTCACCCGGGGCGCCCCGCCGTCTCGCGCAGCGTCACCGGGTGGGGCACCGTGGAATGACGCGTGGCACTCCCGCCACGGCGGAGAGGAGCACCCGCATGTCCGACCACACCTACCGGGTCACCGAGATCGTCGGGACCTCCCATGAAGGCATCGACCAGGCCATTCGCAACGGCGTCACCCGCGCCTCGCAGACCCTGCGCGGCCTCGACTGGTTCGAGGTCACCCAGGTCAGGGGCCAGATCGAGAACGGGCGGGTCGAGCACTACCAGGTCGGCCTGAAGCTCGGGTTCCGGCTGGAGGACGCCGACTGACGCGTCACCGGGACCCCGCACGGCCTCCCGGGTCAGGTGCGCCCCTCCCCCTCCTGCGCGTCCCGCAACGCCGGTGACGCGGCGGTCCAGCGCGCCCGTACGACCCTGAAGCCGGCCCGTTCCGCGTCCTCGCAGACGAGTTCGTCGTCGTCGACGAGGACGCGGATCTCCCGGTTCCTCGCGAGTCGGCGCAGGATCTCCAGCTTGGTACGGCGGGCCGGCCTGCGGTCGTCGTTCCGCCGCATCCAGATACGGCCCTCGGGCAGGCCCTGGGCGGCCAGCCAGGCCACCGTGTCCCGCCGGCACCGCTCCGGACGGCCGGTCAGATAGACGACCTCGCACTCCCGCGCGCTGCTCAGCGCCAGCGCGACCCCCTCGGCGAGCGGTGGGTCCTGCGCGGCCGCCGCGAAGAACGCGTCCCAGTCCCGGGGGGCACTCTCCAGGAACCGCTGCCGGTGCGCGGTGTCCGCGAGGGTGCCGTCCAGGTCGAACACGGCCAGGGGCGGTCTGCTGTTCTGCTCCTTCACGCGGACCAGCCCGGACACCGGCCGAAGCGCGCCACGCGCCCGGCGCGGCGACCGTGCCTTCGCGACGGGGCCGGCCTCAGGAGGCGTCGGCCAGCCACGGCCTGACCTGCTTGCGCGCCTCGTGCAGGCGGGACTTGAGCGTGCCGAGCGGAATCCCGACGCGCTCGGCGACCTCCGCGTACTCCAGCTGGCAGATGTCGCGGTACACCAACGGCGCGACCAGGTGCGGATGTTCGCGCTCCAGCCGTTCCAGCGCCTCCAGCAGATCGATCCGGGAGCCGGCGATGACGCTCGTGGTCCTGGGGTCGACGTGCTGGGCCGCGTCGATCTCCTCGGGCCGCTCGGCGGCCCGGCGCTTCAGCTCGCGGTACTTCTGCCGGGCACAGTTGGAGACGACCGTGTGGAGCCAGGTGCTGAAACGGCTGCGGCCCTCGAACGTGGTGATCTTCCGGGCCACCTGCAGGAGCACGTCCTGGGCCGCCTCCTCGGCGTCCTCACGGCAGGGCAGAAAGCGTCCGCAGCGCCGCACGACCTCGGGCCGGACCTGCTGGAGCAGCACGTCGAGAGCGTCCCGGTCACCGGCGGCCGCCCGCAGCGCGAGTTCCTCGGTCCCCGCCGCGTCCTGCACTGGATGCTCCCCTCGGAGTCGATCAGAGGCCAGGCATGATAGTCGCATGCACTCCCTGGAACGGATCGGCCGCTACCGTCTGGACCGGCGCCTGGGCGCCGGCGGTTTCGGCGTGGTCTGGCTCGCCCACGACGACGACCTCGACGCCACCGTGGCCCTGAAAGTGCTGTCCGACAACTGGGTCGACCGGCTGGATGTCCGGGAGAGGTTCCTCGCCGAGGCACGGCTGCTGCGCAAGGCCGACTCCAACCGGGTCGTGCAGGTCTACGACATCGGTGAACTCCCGGACGGCAGGCCCTACTTCGTCATGGAGTACGCGGACGGCGGCACCCTCGCCGACCGGGTCGCGGCCGGACCGCTGCCGGTCGCCGAGGCCCTCCGGTTGACGGCACGGGCGGCACGGGGCGCGGCGGCCCTGCACGAGGCGGGCATCGTGCACCGCGACATCAAGCCGTCCAACGTCCTGCTGCGCACCACCCCCGGCGGCTCCGACCGGGTGCTGCTGGCGGACCTCGGGCTGGCGAAGAGCCTGGCCCAGGCCTCCGGGCTCACCATGGCGGCGGGCTCCGCGGGCTACACCCCGCCCGAGCAGGCCCAGCCCGGTTCCGGGATCGACGCCCGGGCCGACGTGTACAGCCTGGGCGCCCTCGGCTACCACCTCGTCACCGGTGCGGTGCCGGGCCCGCCCGGGAAGGTGGAGCGGCCCGACCGGCTCCGCACGGACCTCCCGGCGGACGTACGGCGGGCGCTGCTGCGCGCCATGGAACCCGACCGGGAGCGGCGCTGGCCCACCGCGGCACGGTTCGCGGCGGAACTCGAGCGGCTGGCCGACCAGGTGTCCGCCGCGGACACCTCCCGACGGTTCCGGCCCCGGCCCCGTCGGCGCACCGCGCTCCTGGCGCTGACGGGCGTCGTCGTGGCCGGTGCGGTCGGTGTCACCGCCGTCGTACTGACGCGGGATCCCGGTTCGAAGACCGTCCGGGTCGAGGACCGTACCGGGCGGGTCTCCGCACAGGTGCCGGTGTCCTGGGGCGGCCAGGTGCGCGACTCCGGCTGGAATCCGCGGACGCTGGGTCTCCGGGACGGCACCGAGCCCGGACTCGCCGTCGCGAACCACCTCACCCGCTGGCAGGACCTCCGTTCGGGCGGCGTCGACGGCGCCTTCGTCGGACTGAGCGAGCACGGCGACGTGACCGCCGAGGTCCGCGCTCTCGCGCACACCGGATGCCATTACGCCGGCAGCCGCCCGTACTCCGGCGCCCGCTGGCACGGACTCATACGGACCTGGGACGACTGCCGGGGCGACGCCGGGTCCCTCACCGAGGCGGCGCTCACCCCGGCGGGCGGTGCCGCTCAGCCCCAGGTCTACGTACAGATCCGCCAGGAGAGCGGCGACCGGGACGCGGTCGACGGCGTGATCGGCTCCGTACGGGTGACGGCGGTCTGAGTCCCGTCGACGGCGCTGCTGGGCCGGCCCGGCGAAATTCGTCGGCCGATCCCGCGAACTTTTCGCTCCGGAGGTGCATCGGAGAAGGGTGACGGGGCACAACGCGCCGTGCGTGCGGGCGAGAGGCCCGTACGAAGAGAGACCAAGGAGTGGTGACATGTCGACCTTCCGGCGCGCGGTGGCGGACACGGACCGGCCCGACGCGGTGTCCGCACGCCGTCTTTCCCCCACCGCCCGGCGGGCGGCGCTGCTCGCGGGTGTGGCGCTGCTGAGCGTGCTCACCGCCTGCGGCACCGACACCCCCAGCGGATCCCCGAAGAGCCTGTCCGGTACGGCCGAACCGGCGTCCGGCGACACCGGCACGAACACGGGCTCCGCGGGCTCGTCCGACCACACCGCGAGCTCCACTCCGGACGACACCGCGGCGGGCACCCCGACGGACGCCGCGTCGGCCTCCGCCACCGCGTCCTCGGGCAACGCCTCCACGGCGAGCAGCCGGTGCCACACCTCCGAACTGCGTGCCTCGGTCGGCGGCAACGACCCGGGCGCCGGGCAGGAGAACTTCCCGGTCGTGCTGACCAACCGGTCCGGGCGCACCTGCACCGTGCGCGGCTATCCGGGGGCGGCGTTCGTCGACGCGTCCGGCAAGCAGCTCGGCCCGGACCCGCAGCGGTCCACCGACTCGGTGACGACCGTGAAGCTGGCTCCCGGGCAGAGCGCCTGGGCGGGGCTGTCCTTCTCCAACCCGGAGATCAGCGGCGCCCACACGGCGACCCCCGCCTCGCTGGTCGTCACACCGCCCGACGAGAAGGACTCCCTCACGGTCAAGTGGAACCAGGGCAAGGTGCCGGTGTCGGGCAACTCCTCGTCGGTCCGCCTCACGGTGGTCCGGGTCGGCAGCGGCGCCTGACCGTCGCCCGGTCCCGCACGGACCTCGGGGGCGGTGTCTCCCGGGCCCCTCAGTTCCCCGGGCCCGGGATGGCGGTCGTGGGAGCCGCGTCCGCGGGGGATCCCCAGTTGACGAGTTGCGTCCGGGGAGAGGGCGAGGCGGTGTCCAGTGTCCAGCGCTGGGCCGGTTCGTCGTCGTCGCGCGTCTTGAGCACGAGCGCCGACTCCCCTTCGACGGCCGCGGGCACGAGGACCAGGTCCTTGTTCCAGCGCGCCACCAGCCTGCCCTGAGGGGTGAGGTCGTAGCGGACGTTCTTCGCCCCCGGTTCCGACGCGCCCGCGCAGGGTGCCAGCCGGACCGAGTAGCTCAGCTGCGAGTCGAGACAGAGACCGGGTTCGGCGGCGTCGCGCAGCAGTCCGTCCCGGCCGTACGACCAGGTGCGCGCCGAGTCCGCGTCGCACGGGGTGAGCCGGGTCTCCACACCGTCCGCGGCCTCCGTGCCGGCGATGCCGACGCACAGCCCGGTCGCGGTGTTGCGCAGGAGGGCGCCCGCGGCGCCGTCCGCCCGGCCGCCGGCGCCCGTCCAGGACGGTGTCGAGCCGGTGTGCGGACGTGGCGCTCCCGAGGAGCCGCCGCCGTCCGCCTTGCCGCTCGGCCCGTCGAAGCCGGCACCGGCGGCCCAGAGCACCAGCGGGACCAGGATCAGCGCGCCCACGGTCACCACGGCGAGCGTCACGTTCCGGCGGCTGGGGCCGCGTCGGGCCCCCTTGTGCGGCGTGGCTCTGCGGGACGGCTTCGCGCGGGTGCCGGAGGGCGACGTGCTCCGGCGGGAAGGGCGTTCCCCTCCGGTTCGCGCCGGAGCGCGTCGACGGGACCGGGCGCCGGCGGCGCGCGACGGTGACGGCTCGCCGGCCTCGGGGCGGGCGGTCGTGCTCGGCGCGGACCGTGGCGGGAAGGCCGGGAGCGGGGGCGGTCCGGGCGCAGGTGCGGCGTCGGCCCGGGGGTCGAACTCGACGATGGGATCAGCTCCCTGGGATCCCGTGCCCCAGCCGGTCCCGGTGCGTGGCGTGGGCCCGGACCGGCCGGCCCGGTCCTCGGCGCCCCGGCCGGTCCCCGGTGCGTCCGCCGCGGGGGCGGCGGTGGCCCGTGTCCGGCGCGACGCCGCATAGGGGCGGGCGCCCCACCCGAGGACCGCTTCGGCGAGCGGGACGGCGAGCGAGCCGTTGAACTGGTTCAACTGGTCGGCCGCGTAACGGCAGTGCCCACATCGGGTCATGTGGAGGCGCAGGTCGGGGTCGAGGTCGGCGCCGCCGCGCCGCAGGGACACGTCCAGCATGCGGTGGTAGCGGCGGCACTCCCCCTCGGGGGCGAGTTCGCGGTGGATCTCCAGACAGCTCTCGCGCAGGCGCTCGCGGGCGCGCCGCAGTTCGGCGGGGGCGTCCGCCACCGGCAGCCCCAACAGGGCCGCGGGGACGGCCAGTCGCTCGCCCTCGGTCTCGCCGTGCCACAGCAGGCAGCGGGCCGCTTCGGGCAGCCGCTGGAAGGCCCGGGCCAGCAGCCGTCTGCCCTCCGGCGGCAGCAGCGGGTCGGTCTGCGGGTCGGTGTGGTCCACGTCGGCGAGGAGGTCGGGCGCGAGCAGTTCGCGCCGCTCGTCCGTGAGCCACTCGCCGGCCATCCGCCGCACGGTGACGAGCAGTTGGGGACGCCATGCGGCGGTGGGCCCGCCCTGGTGCAGGGAATCGCCGAACAGCCGCGTGAAGGAGGCCGTGGTGAGCATTCCGGCCGGGCCCACGCCGACGGTGCACAGCCGCGCATAGGCGAAGACCGATTCCCAGTGGCGGTCGAGCAGTTCTCCGACGGGTTGGTTCGCGGGCGTCCCTCCCGGGCTCTTCCTCAACTCGGCGGCGAGCCGCGCGTCCGGGACGACCTCGGGCAGCCGGCCATGGTCGGGGGAAGAGGACGGCACTCCGTCATTCACGTCCGCTTTTCCTTCCGAGACAACGCGTCATCAAGTTCCCGCTCACGCAAATACGGACCCCCGGCGAGGCCGGACGATCCGCCCTGGAGAGGGGCCGCGCCGCGAACGACCACCTGGGGCGGCCCTGGGGCGAGGGGGAACGGGCGCGCCGTACGCGCACACAGGCAGGCGAATATTGTCCGCACGCCGACAAGCCCCACCTTTGCACAGGCCGGGGACCCGGAACAAGTGAACCCGGAATTCTCCTAATGGGGCGCGGGGCCGGGATATTGACCAAATGTCAGCCCGGCCCGCGCGAAATGCAATTCGGAATCCCGCGGACTCGCGAATCGCCCCGGTCTCGCCACAATGGGAGCGCTCTCACGCGCTCGTTCGAGCGCGCCCGATTCCCGAAGATGTCCCCGGCGGGTACCGGATCAGTGGCCGCTGATCGCCCGGGGCGCGTAGGGCTGTTCGAGCTCCTCGGTCTCCTTGTCGGTGAGTTCCACGTCGAGCGCGGCGACCGCGTCGTCGATGTGCGACGGCTTGGTGGCTCCGACGACGGGTGCGGTGACGGCGCTCTTGCGCAGCAGCCAGGCGAGCGCGATCCGGGCGCGCGGCACCCCGCGCTCCGCCGCGACGCGTGCGACGGCGTCCACGACCTCGCGGTCGCCCTCCTGGTACAGCTTCCTGCCGAAGCCGTCGTTGCGGCTGCGTTCGGTGGCGGTGTCCCAGTCGCGGGTGAGCCGGCCTCGGGCGAGCGGGCTCCACGGCAGGACGCCGACGCCCTGGTCGGCGCAGAGCGGCAGCATCTCGCGCTCCTCCTCGCGGTACAGGAGGTTGTAGTGGTTCTGCATGGAGACGAACTTCGTCCAGCCGTGCAGGACGGCGGTGTACTGCATCTTGGAGAACTCCCAGGCGTACATCGAACTCGCCCCGATGTAGCGGGCCTTGCCCGCCTTCACCACGTCGTGCAGGGCCTCCATCGTCTCCTCGACGGGGGTCGCCTGGTCGAAGCGGTGGATCTGGTAGAGGTCGACGTGGTCGGTGCCGAGGCGGCGCAGGCTGTTGTCGATCTCGGTCATGATCGCCTTGCGGGACAGGCCACGCCCGTTGGGGCCGTCGTGCATCGCGCCGTTCACCTTGCTGGCGAGGACGATCTCGTCGCGGCGCGCGTACTCGGCGAGCGCCCGGCCGACGATCTCCTCGCTGGTGCCGTCCGAGTAGACGTTCGCGGTGTCGAAGAAGGTGACTCCGGCCTCCAGCGCCTGGCGGATCAACGGACGCGAGGCCTCCTCGTCGAGGGTCCACTCGTGCGTGCCGCGGTCGGGGAGACCGAAACTCATGCAGCCCAGGCAGATCCGGGACACGTCCAGACCCGTCGAACCGAGCTTCACGTACTGCATGCTCATTCCTGCTTTCCCTGGCGGTGGGGTGGGGAGAACCGAGGACTGTTCCCTGCCCGCGGAGGGCGCATCGCAGGCCTACTCGACCGGCCCTTCCACGTCGTCGTACATCCGGGCCGACACGATCAGGCCGTCGCCGCCCCGCGCGCAGACCGCGAGTCCGGGCTGCGGTGGCAGGTCGGCGTCGCCCCAGCGGTCGCAGATGTACTCGAAGGCGGTGCGGGTGCCGTCCTCGGTCACGGTGCACAGTTTGAGCGGGATCCCGCCGCCGGCGGCGAAGAGGGCGTCGTACAGCTCGGTCAGTTCCTCGGGCCCCGCGTGGCGGTACGTCTCCTCGGAGGGCCCGCGGAAGGTGCCGTCCGGCGCGAACGCGGCGACGGCCGCGGCGGTGTCGCCCGCGTCGAGGGCCGCCGTGTAGGCGCCCACCGCGCCGGAGGCGTGTACGGCCGGGTCGGGCCTCAGCATCGGGCGGCGCACGACGTGCCGGCCGAGCAGGGGCCAACGGGAGTGGTGGATGCGCACCGGGAGTTTGGAGGCGGGGTCGACGGCGACCGCCACGGGCACTCCGGCGCGCTCGCCGTCGGGTCCCTCCAGGTGCACGATCCACTCGCCCACGGCCCGCCGCGCGCCGATCGTGGTGGCGACCTCCTCGATGTCGACCTTGTGCTCGGCCCGCCAGGTGTCCTGCACCTCCAGCCAGGCGGCCAGGACGGCCACACCGCTGATCCGGCCCGCCTCCGGGTCGTCGAGGGCGACGGGTACGGTGGCCGACGCGGGGTCGCGCAGCGCTTCGGCGAGGTCGGCGGCGCCGATCCGGTCGACGAGATCGGCGATCTGCGGGATCCAGACCATGGGGACTCCTGGGCGGTGCCGAGTGGTCGTGCGGTGGTCTCCCCCGCGGTCGTCGTCGATCGCGGGGCGGTCGTCTTCGATCGTGGGCCCGTACACGCCGGGGCGCGACCTCAGCGCGTGGAATCGGTGGCGTGCCCGGGGTGTGCCTGCGGGCACGGGCCGTCCCCCGGCGCAGCGCCATGTCCGAATACCGCCGGACGCGGCGCCGGGCAAGGCGCACTGTTGGGGGTGAACACAGCTTGGGACCTGGGAAAGGAACCGGACCGATGACGGTCTACACGACGATGGACAGCCCGCTCGGCCCGCTGCTGCTGGTGGGCCGCGAGTCCCCCACCGCGAAGGGCGGGACCGCGCTGGCCGCGCTGTCGCTGCCCGGCCAGAAGAACGGGGCGGTCGTCCAGGACGGCTGGCACGAGGACCCGGACGCCTTCCGGGAGATCGCGGCACAGCTCCGTTCGTACTTCGAGGGCGCGCTGACCTCCTTCGACATCGAGTACGTGCCCGGCGGCACCGACTTCCGGCAGCGCGTCTGGAAGGCCCTGGAGGACATCCCGTACGGCACCACGCTCAGCTACGGGGAGATCACCGCGCGGATCGGCGCGCCCAGGGCCGCTGTCCGGGCCGTCGGTACGGCGATCGGCGCGAACCCGCTGCTGGTCGTCCGCCCCTGCCATCGGGTGATCGGCGCGAACGGGGCCCTCACCGGGTACGCGGCGGGTCTGGAGCGCAAGCGGCAGCTGCTGGACCTGGAGAACGTGCCGGTGTGATCGACGGCTCCCGGGGCCGCCTTGCCCGGTCCGGGAGCCCGGGCGGATCATGGACGGCGCTGGGAACCGGCGGAGCGACGCCGGGACGACGGGTGACGAGCGACCGGAGCGGCCATGCGGAGCGAGCGACGCCACGACTCCCCCTCGGAGGCGGGGCCACGCGGCGACGACGTGCGCTTCTCCGTGCTCGACCGCTCCCGCGTCCGCGAGGGGCACGCACCGGCCGAGGCCCTGCGCGACAGCGTCGAGCTGGCGCGTGAGCTGGAGCGGCTCGGATACCACCGGTTCTGGGTCGCCGAGCATCACGGTGTACCCGGTGTCGCCGGGTCCGCGCCGACCGTGCTGGCCGCCGCGGTCGCCGCCGCCACCCGCACCCTCCGGGTCGGCACCGGGGGCGTGATGCTCCCCAACCACCGGCCGCTGGTCGTGGCGGAACAGTTCGGTGTCCTGGAGTCGCTGTTCCCGGGGCGGATCGACATGGGGGTCGGCCGTTCCGTCGGCTTCACCGACGGTGTGCGCAAGGCGCTCGGCCGCGACAAGGACGCCGCCGGGTCCGAGGACTACGCGGCCCAGCTCGACGAACTTCTCGGCTGGTTCCGCGGCACCTCGCCGACCGGGGTGCACGCCCGCCCCGCGGAGGGACTGACCGTACCGCCGTTCGTGCTGGCTCTCGGCGAGGGCGCCGCCATCGCCGCCCGGGCCGGTCTGCCCCTGGTCATCGGGGACCTGCGGAACCGGGACAAGATGCGGCGCGGCATCGACGAGTACCGCGAGACCTTCCGTCCGTCCGCCTGGGCACCGCGGCCCTACGTCGTGATCTCCGGCACGGTCGCCGTCGCCGCGAGCCCCGAGGAGGCCCGGCGGCTGCTGCTGCCGGAGGCCTGGTCGATGGCGCACGCCCGGACCCACGGCACGTTCCCGCCGCTGCCGCCCGCCGAGCGGGTCGAGGCGCTCACCATGACGGCGAGGGAACGCGGCTTCTACGAGTCCGGCCTGACCGGCCACATCGCGGGCACGGAGGAGCAGGTGGCCGACGAACTCCGTACGGTCCTGAAGGAGACCGGCGCCCAGGAGGTGCTGGTCACCACGAGCACGTACGACCGGGCGGCTCTCCTCGACTCCTACCGCAGGCTGGCCCGGGTCGCGGGGCTGGCCCCCGCCTAGAATCGTGGGGTTTGCCCGCCCGCCCCGATCGACGCCCGGCATCGAAGGTCCTCAGGCCTCCGGTACCGGGCAGCCCCAGGAGTCCGCCGATGCCCCTTCCCGACGGCAGCCCGCACGACCCGTACGTCCGCGTCCGCGGTGCCCGGGAGCACAACCTTCGGGGGGTGGACGTCGACATCCCGCGGGACGTGCTCGCGGTGTTCACCGGTGTGTCCGGGTCCGGGAAGTCGTCGCTGGCGTTCGGGACGGTGTACGCCGAGGCGCAGCGCCGGTACTTCGAGTCGGTGGCCCCGTACGCGCGGCGGCTGATCCACCAGGTCGGGGCGCCGAAGGTCGCCGAGATCACGGGGCTGCCGCCCGCGGTGTCGCTCCAGCAGCGCAGGTCGGCGCCGACCTCCCGCTCGTCGGTGGGGACGGTCACCAACCTGTCCAACTCGCTGCGGATGCTGTTCTCGCGGGCCGGCGACTATCCGGCGGGCGCCGAGCGGCTCGACTCGGACGCGTTCTCACCGAACACGGCGGCCGGCGCCTGTCCCGAGTGCCACGGCCTCGGTCAAGTGCACAGGACGAGCGAGGAGTTGCTCGTCCCCGACGCGTCCCTGTCGATCCGCGAGGGCGCGATCGCCGCCTGGCCGGGCGCCTGGCAGGGCAAGAACCTGCGGGACGTCCTCGACGCCCTCGGGTACGACGTGGACCGGCCCTGGCGCGAACTGCCCGCCGCGGAGCGGGAGTGGATCCTGTTCACCGAGGAGCAGCCGGTCGTCACCGTGCACCCGGTGCGGGACGCGGAGCGTATCCAACGCCCCTACCAGGGCGCGTACATGAGCGCCCGGCGCTACGTCCTGAAGACCTTCTCCGACACGAAGAGCCCCACGCTCCGGGCCAAGGCCGAACGGTTCCTGTCCGCCGCCCCCTGTCCCCTGTGCGGCGGCAGGAGGCTGCGCGCCGAGTCGCTGGCGGTGACGGTCGCGGGGCGGACCGTCGC
The DNA here is from genome assembly GCF_044766365.1 of Streptomyces sp. NPDC102279. Lineage (NCBI taxonomy): Bacteria > Bacillati > Actinomycetota > Actinomycetes > Kitasatosporales > Streptomycetaceae > Streptomyces > Streptomyces sp. NPDC102279. The sequence continues at coordinate 506,853 of NZ_JBIWLU010000002.1, forward strand.
CGAGCTGGCCTCGCTGCCGCTGACCGAACTCGCGCAGTCCCTCACGACCGACTCGGAGACCGCCCGCGTCCTGACCGAGGACCTCGTCTCGCGGATCGCCCCGGTGGTCGAACTCGGCCTCGGCTACCTCAGCCTGGACCGGTCCACCCCGACCCTCTCGGCCGGTGAACTCCAACGACTGCGCCTGGCGACGCAGTTGCGGTCCGGGCTGTTCGGCGTGGTGTACGTGCTCGACGAGCCGTCCGCCGGTCTGCACCCGGCGGACACCGAGGCGCTGCTCACCGTGCTGGAGCGGCTCAAGGCGGCGGGCAACTCGGTGTTCGTCGTGGAGCACAACCTCGACGTCGTGCGGGGCGCGGACTGGCTGGTCGACGTGGGACCGCAGGCGGGCGAGCACGGCGGGCTCATCCTGCACAGCGGTACGGTGGCCGGGCTGGAGTCCGTGGCGGAGTCGGCGACCGGGCGTTTCCTCTTCGGCCGCACCCCCGCTCCGGCCCGTCCGGCGCGGGCACCCCGTGGCCAGGTGAAGGTGGGCCCCGTCACCCGGCACAACCTGCGGGACGTCACCGCCGAGTTCCCACGCGGGGTGCTCACCGCCGTCACCGGCGTCTCCGGCTCGGGGAAGTCGACGCTGATCGGCGAGGTCACGGAGGAGCTGGCGGGCGTCGGCCGGCTCGTCGGCGTCGACCAGAAACCCATCGGCCGTACGCCCCGCTCGAACCTGGCGACGTACACAGGGCTGTTCGACGTCGTACGCAAGGTGTTCGCCGCCACGGAGGACGCGCGGGCGCGCGGCTACGGCGTGGGGCGCTTCTCCTTCAATGTGGCCGGCGGCCGCTGCGAGACCTGCCAGGGCGAGGGCTTCGTCAGCGTGGAGCTGCTCTTCCTGCCCAGTACCTACACCCCCTGTCCGGACTGCGGCGGCGCGCGCTACAACCCCGAGACCCTCGAAGTGGCGTACCGGGGACGGAACATCGCACAGATCCTCGACCTCACCGTCGAGGCCGCGGCCGTGTTCTTCGCCGACACCGACACCCCCGCCGTGTCGCGGAGCCTCGAGACCCTGCTCGACGTGGGACTCGGGTATCTGCGACTCGGGCAGCCCGCGACGGAGTTGTCGGGCGGTGAGGCGCAACGCATCAAGCTGGCCAGCGAGTTGCAGCGGGTGCGCCGGGGACACACCTTCTACCTGCTGGACGAGCCCACGACCGGGCTGCACCCCGCCGATGTCGAGGTCCTGATGCGGCAGTTGCACGGGCTGGTGGACGCGGGGCACACCGTCGTGGTCGTCGAACACGACATGGCCGTCGTGGCGGGCGCGGACTGGGTGATCGACCTGGGCCCGGGCGGAGGCGAGGAGGGCGGCCGGATCGTGGCCGCCGGCCCGCCCGCCCGGGTGGCCGGCGCGAGGGACAGCAGGACGGCGCCCTACCTCGCCCGCGCGTTGGGGCAGGACGAATAGGGCGCCCGTCTCCTGTCCCTGGCGGACCGCCGGGGCGCCGACACCCGCCCGGCAGGGGCGGGTTACCGAGGAAGCTGCCGGACACCGGCCCGCGCCACGTGGTCGAACCGCCGTACGGCCGCCCTCAGGGATGGGCCTCCGACGACGGACCGGTACCGGTGCGGGGTGGGCTTCCCTGCGCGGCGGCGGCCAGGGCGCGCCGGTCCGCGTGGCCGTCGGGGGCGAGCGTGGGCCGCAGGTCGACCTCGGCCACCAGTCCGCGGGCCGACACCACCCGCCAGAGCGAGGTCAACAACGCGTCCTCGCCGACGAACGCGGGCGTGGTGCTCGCCGTTCCGTCCGCGAACCGGTAGCGCACGCGCACCGGCTGGACCGGTGTTCCGGCGTCCAGCGCGGCCTGGAAGACGGCCCTGCGATAGCGGCCCTGGGCGCGGCCGCACCACGTGCTGCCCTCCGGGAACGCGACGACCGCCGCGCCTTCGTGCAGGGCCTCCGCGATCCGCCCCACCGTGCCCGGCAGCGCGCGCAGCCGGTCGCGGTCGATGAAGAGGGTGCCGCCCCGTGCCGCGATCCCGCCGACGACGGGCCAGCCGCGCACCTCGGTCTTGGCGAGCATCCGCGCCGGGCGGACGGCGGCGAGCAGCGGGATGTCGAGCCACGAGATGTGGTTGGCCACGATCAGCAGCCCGCCGGTGGGCGGAGCGGCCCCGGTGATCCGCGTACGGACTCCGGCCGCGCGCACCACGACGAGGCACCAGCGGCGGATCCACCGGTCGCGCCGGGCCGCGCGCAGACGGCCGACGAGCGGGGTCAGGAGCACTCCGACGAGGACCACCAGGAGAAGTACGCCGAGCCGCAGCGCGGAACGCGGCACGCCCGCCCAGGGCCGCGCGGACTGCACGCAGCCGTGCGGGGAGCACGGCGCACCGGGCAGCCATGCGCTGCCCGCCGCAGCGGTCGGGCGCCCGACCGGCCCCCGGGGCGCAGGGACCCCGTCGAGCCCTCCGGCCGGGGCGGCGACGCCCGGCCCTTCGGCGGGACGCGGACGGCTGTCACCCACACCCACACCGGCACCGGGCGGAAGCGGCGCCGAGACGCGCAGTCCGGCGGCGCGGGACACCGCGGTGCCCGGCGGACCGGTTCGCGAGACCGCCCTGCCCGCCACCGCGGCGGGCGTCGCGGTCGTGCGGGGTGTGCTCATCACGCGGGGACGAGGGAGAGGAAGTGGCGGAGGTAGCGCGGGTTGACCTGGCGCATCGACAGCAGGACGTACATGTCGGCGACGCCGAAGTCCGCGTCGAGGGCGGGCTCGCCGCACACCCACGCGCCGAGGCGCAGATAGCCGCGCAACAGCGGGGGCAGTTCGGTGCGGGCGGGCCGGGTGACGCCCTCGGGGTTCCAGGGCCGCAGCGGGCGGATCCGGAACTCCTCGGGGGCCAGGTGCTTGTGCCGCACCCGGTCCCAGGTGCCCGCGGCGAGGGTGCCGCCGTCGGCGAGCGGGACGGAGCAGCAGCCCGCGAGCCACTCGTGGCCGCCGTCGACCATGTACCGGGCTATGCCGGCCCAGATCAGGCCGATGACGGCGCCGTCGCGGTGGTCGGGGTGGACGCAGGAGCGGCCGACCTCGACCAGGCCGGGGCGGATCGCGGCCAGCGGTCCGAGGTCGAACTCGCTCTCGGAGTAGAGGCGGCCGGCGATCGCGGCGCGCTCGGGCGGCAGCAGCCGGTAAGTGCCGACGACCTGCCCGGTCTCCGTGTCGCGGACCAGCAGGTGGTCGCAGTAGGCGTCGAAGGCGTCGATGTCGAGGCCAGGCTCCGGGGTGTTCAGGAGAGCGCCCATCTCCCCGGCGAAGACATCGTGGCGCAGCCGCTGCGCGGCCCGGACGTCGGCCTCGTCGCGGGCGAGGGTGACGGTGTAGCGGGTGGGGGTGACGGGCTGGGCAGGGCTGTCGAGGGTGGAAACGCCGGTCATGGCACTCTCCTGGTCACGGGCCGTTCGGCGGAGGGGTCCCCCCGCTCGGGCGGAGCCGAGAGTTCGGGGGGAGGCAGACCGGATCCGTACGGCCTGCGCGCTCCTGTTCTTCCGATGCCGGTTGGCGTGCGCGTGACCTGTGCCAGGAGGGCGGATGTGAGGATGCTGAATGGCAGGGGTGCCGTGCGCAAGGGCCCGGGCGTCCCGGGAAAGCGAGACGGGACCGGGGTGTGAGCACCACCCCCGGTCCCGCCCGTCCGCACCCTACGGCGAACGACTGTGCGGCTAACGCCTGCCTGTTCTGCGGGTGGCCCGGAGCCACTCCTTGTTCATTCCGGTGATGGAGAACAGCGGGATGCCCTTGGGGCACGCGGTCGCGCACTCACCGGCCAGGGTGCAGCCGCCGAACCCCTCCTCGTCCATCTGCGCCACCATGTCGAGCACCCGGGTCTCGCGCTCGGGAGCGCCCTGCGGCAGCACGTTGAGATGGTTGACCTTGGCGGAGGTGAACAGCATCGCGGCGCCGTTCGGGCAGGCCGCGACGCAGGCACCGCAGCCGATGCACTCGGCGTGTTCGAAGGCGAAGTCGGCGTCGGGCTTGGGCACCGCCGTGGCGTGGGCCTCCGGTGCGGCACCGGTCGGGGCGGTGACGTAGCCGCCGGCCTGGATGATGCGGTCGAAGGCGGACCGGTCGACGACGAGGTCCTTCACGACGGGGAACGCGGCGGCCCGCCAGGGTTCGATGTCGATGGTGTCGCCGTCCCGGAAGGACCGCATGTGCAGCTGGCAGGTGGTGGTGCGCTCGGGTCCGTGCGCGTCCCCGTTGATGACGAGGCTGCACGCGCCGCAGATGCCCTCGCGGCAGTCGTGGTCGAAGGCGACGGGGTCGTCGCCCGTGAGGATGAGTTCCTCGTTGAGGGTGTCGAGCATCTCCAGGAAGGACATGTCGGCCGAGATGCCGTCCACCTCGTACGTGGACATCGCTCCGTCGGCGTCGGCGTTCTTCTGCCGCCAGACGCGCAGGGTGAGCTTCATGCGTAGCTCCGCTGGGTGGGGTGGACGTACTCGAAGACGAGGTCTTCCTTGTGCAGGACGGGCGCGGTGCCGGTGCCGGTGAACTCCCAGGCGGCGGCGTAGGAGAACTCCTCGTCCCTGCGGGCCGCCTCACCGTCCGGGGTCTGGGACTCCTCGCGGAAGTGCCCGCCGCAGGACTCGGCGCGGTGCAGCGCGTCGAGGCACATCAGCTCGGCGAGTTCCAGGTAGTCGACGATCCGGTTGGCCTTCTCCAGCGACTGGTTGAACTCCTCGCCCGCACCGGGGACCTTGATGCGCCGCCAGAACTCCTCGCGGATCTGCGGGATGCGTTCCAGGGCCTTGCGCAGCCCCGTCTCGGTGCGGGCCATGCCGCAGAACTCCCACATGAGTTCGCCGAGTTCGCGGTGGAAGGAGTCGGGGGTGCGGTCGCCGTCGACCGCGAGCAGGAGCCGCAGCCGGTCCTCGGTGTCGGCCAGAACCTCCTGCACGGCGGGGTGTTCGTCGGTCACCGCGCCGCTGTGGGGGTTGCGCGCGAGGTAGTCGTTGATCGTCGAGGGCAGCACGAAGTAGCCGTCGGCGAGCCCCTGCATCAGGGCCGACGCGCCGAGGCGGTTGGCGCCGTGGTCGGAGAAGTTGGCCTCGCCGATCGCGAACAGGCCCGGGACGGTGGTCTGGAGGTCGTAGTCGACCCACAGTCCGCCCATCGTGTAGTGCACGGCGGGGTAGATCCGCATGGGCACGCTGTACGGGTCCTCGGCGGTGATCCGGGCGTACATGTCGAAGAGGTTGCCGTACTTCTCCTCGACCTGGGCCCGGCCCATCCGCCGGACGGCGTCGGCGAAGTCGAGGTAGACGCCCTGGCCTCCGGGGCCCACTCCCCTGCCCTCGTCGCAGACGTTCTTCGCGGCGCGGGAGGCGATGTCGCGGGGCACGAGGTTGCCGAAGGCGGGGTAGACGCGCTCCAGGTAGTAGTCGCGCTCGTCCTCGGGGATCTCGTTGGGCGGGCGGGTGTCGCCGTGCGCCTTCGGCACCCAGATGCGGCCGTCGTTGCGCAGCGACTCGCTCATCAGCGTCAGCTTCGACTGGTGGTCGCCGGTGCGCGGGATGCAGGTGGGGTGGATCTGGGTGAAGCAGGGGTTGGCGAAGTGGGCGCCGCGCCGGTGGGCCCGCCAGACGGCGGTGGCGTTGGAGTTCATGGCGTTCGTCGACAGGTAGAAGACGTTGCCGTAGCCGCCGCTGGCGAGGACGACGGCGTCCGCGTAGTACGTATCGATCCGGCCGGTGACCAGGTCGCGGGCGACGATGCCGCGGGCCTTCCCGTCGACCACGATCAGGTCGAGCATCTCGGTCCGCGCGTGCATCTCGATGGTGCCCGCGGCGATCTGCCGGGACAGCGCCTGGTAGGCCCCGAGCAGGAGTTGCTGGCCGGTCTGGCCGCGGGCGTAGAAGGTGCGGGAGACCTGGACGCCGCCGAAGGAGCGGGTGTCGAGCAGGCCGCCGTACTCGCGTGCGAAGGGCACGCCCTGGGCGACGCACTGGTCGATGATCTCGACCGAGATCTGTGCCAGGCGGTGGACGTTGGACTCGCGCGCCCTGAAGTCGCCGCCCTTGACGGTGTCGTAGAACAGCCGGTGGACGGAGTCGCCGTCGTTGCGGTAGTTCTTCGCCGCGTTGATGCCGCCCTGGGCGGCGATCGAGTGGGCCCGGCGCGGGGAGTCCTGGTAGCAGAACTGGACGACGTGGTACCCCTGTTCGGCGAGGGTCGCGCCGGCGGAGCCGCCCGCGAGCCCCGTCCCGACGACGATCACGGTGTGCTTGCGGCGGTTGGCCGGGTTGACCAGCTTCGCCTCGAAGCGGCGGGTGTCCCAGCGCTCGGTGACGGGTCCCCGGGGGGCCTTGGTGTCGGCGAGCGGCTCACCGGTCGGGTAGTCGGCGTATGCGGTCATGTCAGCTCACCACTCCGGTCATGACACCGACGGGTACGGAGAGGAAACCCGCCGTGAGCACCAGCGCGAGGACGTTGGCGACGGTTTTGAGGGCGCGGTCGCGACTGCGGCTGCCGGCGCCGAGGGTCTGGGCGGCGCTCCAGAAGCCGTGCCGGATGTGCAGGCCGAGCGCGAGCATGGCGACGATGTAGATGACGTCGCCGTACCAGGTGGAGAAGGTGTCCACGACGTTCTGGTAGGGGTGGCCCTCCTGGAAGCCGCCGGAGTGCACGGTGCCGGTCGTCAGGTCGAGCAGGTGCCAGACGATGAACAGGCCGAGGATGATCCCGCCCCAGCGCATGGTGCGCGTGGCATAGCTCGCCCGGGGCTTGCGGTGGACGTACTTGCCGGGGCGGGCCCTGATGTCACGGCGGCTGAGCTGGTAGGCGGAGACGGCGTGCGCGACGACGGCGACGACCAGCACCACGCGGACGAGCCAGAGCGTCCATGCGTAGTGCATGACCGGCTCGCCGACCGTGCGCAGCCAGTGGGCGTAGTGGTTGAACTCGCCCGCGCCGAAGTAGATCTTGAGGTTCCCGATCATGTGGGCGACCAGGTAGAGCAGCATGATCAGGCCGCTGACAGCCATCACGGTCTTCTTGCCGACGGAGCTGTCCCACACGGTGCGCGCCATGGACGGCCGTCGGTCCGTCCGCGTTGCCAGAGCCATGGGTCAAGACGTTAGGCCGCACGGAACCGATCAGTCCAAGACATGGACCAGCTCGTTTCCATAGGCAGGAGCTATCGTGAGGGGATGCAGTTCCAGCAGCTCCAGTACTTCGTGGCCGTCGCGGAGACCCGGCACTTCACCCGGGCCGCCGAGCTGACGCATGTCGCGCAGCCCTCCCTGTCCCAGCAGATCAAGGCGCTGGAGCGGGAGTTGGGCGCGGATCTGTTCCTACGGGCGCGCGGGAACATCACACTCACCGACGCGGGTGAGGCGCTGCTGCCGCTGGCCCGGCGGATCCTCGCCGACGCTGACACGGCACGCCACGAGGTGCAGGAGCTGGCGCAGCTGCGCGGCGGGCGGGTGCGGCTCGGCGCGACGCCGAGCCTGTGCACGGGACTCCTGCCGGACGTGCTGCGCGCCTTCCACGACCGCTATCCCGGCATCAGCCTGCTGATCGAGGAGAGCGGCTCGCACGATCTCGTACGGGAACTGGCGCGCGGCGCGCTGGATCTGGCCCTGGTCGTGCTGCCGCTCCCGACGCCTTCCCCCGCGCTGACCACGGTGGAGCTGCTGCGCGAGGACCTGGTGGTGGTGTCGTCTCCGGAGGCCCCGGCGCCGGGGCGCGGCGGCGGTCACCGGACGGTGCGCGTCGCCGATCTGGAGGGTGAGCGCCTGGTGATGTTCCGGCACGGCTACGACCTGCGCGACCTGACCGTCGCCGCCTGTCGCGCCGAGGGGTTCGAGCCGGACTTCGCGGTCGAGGGCGGCGAGATGGACGCCGTCCTCGGCTTCGTCCGGGCCGGCCTCGGCGTGGCCGTCGTGCCGCGGATGGTCGCCACCCGGTCCGGGCGGGGACTGCGGGTGACACCGCTGGCCAGGCCGGGCCTGCACCGGACGATCGCACTGGCCCACCGCAGTGACGTGGCGCCGCCCCGGGCCGCCCGGGAACTCCAGCGGATGCTGCTGGAACGCTGACCGCTCCGGGTCAGTCCGCCGACCGCGCGGGCCCGGGACCGCCGAGGAATCCGCGGACGTCCTCGACGAAGCCGGCGGTGTCCGTGAGGCCGAAGGCGGTGCGCTGGAGCACGAAGCCGTGCAGCAGGGCCATCACGACCCGGGTCCCCCGGTCCGGGTCGAGCCCGGCCGGCACGGTCCCGGCCGCCTGGCCGCCGCGCAGCGCCACGGCCATCCGGGCCCGCACCTGGTCGAACCCGTCCTGGGCGTGCTGCCGCAGCCCCTCGTTGCGCAGCAGTTCGCCCCAGGCCTGGACCCCGCAGCGGAGCAGTTCCCCGACCGGGACCTCGTGACCTGCCTCGTCCCGGACCGTCTCGCCGCCGACGGCGTCGACCGCGCTCGCGACCAGGTCGGACACGGACAGCGGACGGCCCTCGGCGAGGAGTGCCTCGACGGGCGCGAACATGGCCCGGAAGGCCTGTCCCGCGATCTCCACGACGATCTCCTCCTTCCCCGCGAAGTAGCGGTAGGAGGCGCCCGGCGAGACGCCCGCCTCGGCCGCGATGTCGGGCATGGAGGTCTGGTGGAAACCGTCGCGCGAGAAGCAGCGCCGGGCGGCGCCGACGATCTCGGCGCGCCGCGCCGCACGGCGTTCCTCGGTGATACGCGGCATCTCGGCCCCTTCCTCCGGGCGACCCGGAAACGCTTAAGTAAACGCTCATTCACCTTGACACTCGCGACAGCGAGCGCAACCATAGTAAATGACCATTCACGTAACGGGGTACGAGATGGGAGACCCGTATGAAGGACATCGAGCTGAGGATCGCCACCCTCCCGTACGAACACACCCGCGCACTGGCCGACGGCACCGTCACGGTCGACGGCGCCCGCGTGACCCACGAGAGCACCCCGCTCGTCTCGGACATCTTCGAACGCATGGTGCGCCACGAGGAGTTCGACGTCGCGGAACTGGGGCTGACGTTCTATCTGCGGACGCTGGAGCTCGACGATCCGCGGTTCGTCGCGATCCCGGTCTTCCCGAACCGGCAGTTCCGGCACTCCGCGATCTTCGTCAACACCGCGAGCGGCATCGAGAAGCCCGCCGACCTCGCGGGCAGGACCATCGGCGAGTTCGCCCTCTACGGCCACGACGCAGGGTTCTGGGCCAAGGGCATCCTGTCGGACGAGTACGGGTTCTCGCCCGAGCGGAGCCGCTGGGTCGTCGGCGGGTTCGACTGGCCGATGGACCCCTTCGACTTCGTCCCGCAGCGGCATCCGGAGGGCGTCGAGGTGACCCGGGCGCCGGCCGGCAAGGCCCTGGGACCGATGCTCGCGGCCGGTGAGATCGACGCGCTGATCTCGGCCGACGTCCCCCGGTGCGCGCTCGACGGCACGCCCCGCATCGCCCGTCTGTTCCCGGAGTACCGCAGCGTCGAGACCGCGTACTACCGGCGGACCGGCATCTTCCCGATGATGCACACCGTCGTCGTCCGCCGGGAACTCTTGGACCGGCATCCCGGTCTGGCGCGGGCGCTCTACCGGGCCTTCGACGAGGCCAAGAAGGTCACGACGGAGCGCTACCGGCAGGCTCGCGCCTTCAACCACATGACGGTCATGGCGCCGTGGTTCGGCGATCTGTACGAGGAGAACCGGAGCCTGTTCGGCGACGACGCGTGGCCCTACGGCGTCACGGCCAACCGGACCGCCATCGACACCTTCCTGCGCTACCACCACGAACAGGGCCTCACCCGGCGGTTGTTGACGTGTGAGGAGGTCTTCGCACCCGATCTCCTCACGACCTGAGGGCACTGCCCGCCCGGCGTCACCTGGCCGGACGGGGTGGCGTCACCAGGTGGGGATGAATCCGCCGTCGATCAGGAAGTCACTGCCGGTGATGTTGCCCGCGCGGTCACCGGCGAGGAAGAGCACCAGATCCGCGACCTCGGACGGCTTGGAGAAGCGGCCGGTCACGGTGGCGCCGGACGCCTGGGCGACCACCTCCTCGGGAGTGAGCCCCGCGGCGGCCGACACCGTCGCCGCCACCCCGCCGCCACCCAGCCACAGCTCGGTCTCCACCGGACCCGGGCTGACCGTGTTGACCCGGATGCCCTGGGGGCCGACCTCCTTCGACAGCGCCTTGGAGAACGCGACCAGGGCGGCCTTGCCCGCGCTGTAGTCGATCACCAGTGGGTCGGGCAGGGTCGCGTTGACCGAGCCGACCGTCACGATGGAGCCCCGGCCCGCGGCGAGCATCACCGGCAGGGCGGCACGGGTGACCCGTACGGCGGTCAGCAGGTTGAGGTCGACCGTACGGCGCCACTCCTCGTCGGTGACCGACAGGAAGCCGCCGGTCCGCGCCGGGGCCGTGCCCACGTTGTTGACCAGGACGTCGATCCGTCCGCCCGCCGCGTCGACGAGCCGCGCGGCCGCGTCGGGCTCGGCGAGGTCGACACCCACCCAGGTGACGTCGCCCTCCTTGGCCAGCGCGTCCAGGCCGGGAGATCTGCCGCGCGACCCCGCGACCACCTTCGCGCCCGCGCCGGCCAGCGCCTCGGCGACGGCGAGCCCGATGCCTTTGCTGGCGCCCGTGACGACGGCCGTCCTGCCCTGGAGTTCCGTGCTCATGGCTCTCAGCTCCATCTCTTGGGACGCGCGTCCTGTCGACGCCCGACACGGCGACGCGGCGTGATCTCCGTTCCAGGAGACCACGCCGCGCCCCGGCCTTCAGCCGGTCGCGTCGACCAGCGCCAGTTCGTGCAGCCGGTCCGGCGGGCCCGGCCGGGCGTAGTACCAGCCCTGCGCCGTGTCACAGCCCAGTATCCGCAGCTGTTCGGCCTGGGCGCCGGTCTCCACGCCCTCGACCGTGACGGCGAGATCCAGACTGTGGGCCAGCGAGACGATGCCCTCGACGATCTTCAGGTCGACCGGATCGGCCGGGAACTGCTGCATGCCCTGGGTGAAGGACCGGTCCAGCTTCAGGATGCTGACCGGCAGACGCCGCAGGTTGGCGAGGTTCGAGTAGCCCGTACCGAAGTCGTCCAGCGCGATGTCGACGCCCATCTCGGCGAGCCGGCGCAGCGGTTTCAGCAGGTCGTCGTCGGCACCGATCAGGGCGGACTCGGTGACCTCCAGGCAGAGCGCCTGTGCGTCGAGGCCCTCGCGCTCCAGGATGTCGACCGTGTCCTGGACCAGACCGGGATGGGTCAACTGGCAGGGCGAGAGGTTGACGTTGACCCGCAGCGGGCTGTCGCCGGGGTACCGCTGCTGCCAGGTGCGGGCCTGGCGGACCGACTGCTCCAGGACCCAGCGGCCGAGCGGCACGATCAGTCCGGTGTGCTCGGCCAGCGGGATGAAACGGTCGGGGCTCAGCACACCGTGCTGCGGATGCAGCCAGCGCACCAGCGCCTCGGCACCGCGCACGCTGCCGTCACCGAGGTGCACCAGCGGCTGGTACTCGATGAAGAACTCGCCCCGGTCCAGGGCCGCGGGCAGGGCCGTGGTGAGCCCGTGCCGGGTGATCGCGCGGGCGTCCGCCTCCGGATCGGCCAGCTCGAAACGGTTGCCGCCCGCGGACTTGGCCCGGTACATCGTGATGTCGGCGCTGCGCAGCACGTCGGCGGCGCCGCGCACCCCGGACGGGCCCTCCACGACGCCGATGCTGCCGCGCACGGTCAGATCACGGCCGTCGATGCTGATCGGCGTGACGAGCGCGTTCATGATGCGCCCGGCCAGTTCCTCGACCTCGCGCTCGGTGTCGGGCCCCGTCGTCAGGGCCACGAACTCGTCGCCGCCGAGCCGGGCGACCATCTCGCCGGAGGCGGTCGCGCAGGACTGGAGGCGGTCGGCGACCTCGACGAGCAGCCGGTCGCCGGCCGCGTGCCCGAGGCTGTCGTTGATGGTCTTGAAGCCGTCGAGGTCGAGGTAGCAGAGCCCGAAGCGCTGCCCCTCCCCCGCGGCCAGTGCCTTCTCCAGACGCTCGAAGAACAGCGTGCGGTTGGGGAGTCCGGTGAGCGCGTCGTGCGTCGCCTCGTAACGCAGCCGCAGATTGAGCAGCCGCCGCTCGGTGGTGTCCTCCATCAGCGCGAGCTGGTACTGGGGCTCGCCGTCGGCGTCCCGCAGCAGCGAGACCGTCAGGTTGGTCCACAGGGCGGTGCCGTCGGGGCGGTAGAAGGCCTTCTCGACGTGGTAGTGGTCACGCTCGCCGCGCACCAACTCCTCGTACAGACGCCAGACTTGGGGGGCGTCCTCGGCATGGGTCCACTCGGTGACCCGGCGGCCGCGCATGGTCTGCTCGGAGCCGCCGAACATGCGCAGCAGCGCGCCGTTGGCCTGCAGCATGTTGCCGTCGAGGTCGGCGATGCCGATCCCTATCGCCGCGCCCTCGAAGACGGCCCGGAAGCGGGCCTCGCTGTCGTGCAGCGCCTCGGCGACGGCACTGCGGGCGGTCAGCGCCGCCTGGGAGATGGCCTGCTGCTCGGTGAGCGTCCGCTCGCGCAGCGCTCGCGCGTAGCCGGCGGCCATCGCGTGCTGGAGCCGCGCGGACCGGTTACGCAACGTCTCCTGATGGCCGCCCTCACCGCAGTAGAGCACCAGGTAGGCGTCGACACAGTCGAGGGCCCTGCTGAGCGCCTCGGGGTCGGTGCAGTGCGCGGCGACGAGCGCGGAGCCGACCGTGTGCCCCGCCTCCGCCTCGAAGGTCCTGGCCCGCAGTGCCTCACTCAACCGTCGGGCGAGGGGCAGGAGTTGTACCTCGAACTCGGGGCGGGTCAGCGACGTGGAGGTGACCGGGAAGACCGCGCGGCTCCAGATCGTCGCGAACCGGCGCAGTCTGTCCTCCGGTCCGTCCGGCTCGGCGGTCACGCCGTGCGTCCCACGCCGCCGAACCCGGAGAAGGAATAAGGATCCTCGTCCTCGGGTGCCGTGTCCGGCCGCCAGTCCGGCATCGGCACCAGGCCGGGTTCCACCATGTCGTACCCCTCGAAGAACCGCGCGATCTCCTCGCGCGTGCGCATGATCAGCGGGTTGCGGATGTTCTTGTAGACGCCGACCGCGCCCTCGGCCTGCTCCTGCGGGAGCGGAATCCCCTCGAACGCGGCGTGGGTGACGACCAGCATGCTCCCCGGCGCCAGGGCGTCACGCAGTTCGGCCACCGCACTGTACGGGTCGTCCGCGTTCTCCACGAAGTGAAGTATGGCAACGAGGAGGAGCGCGACCGGCCGCTTCAGGTCGATCAGCTGCTGGACGGGCGCACTGGCCAGGATCTCCTGCGGCTTGAGAAGGTCGGCGGCGACGACGTCCGCGTTCTCGATGTCCTTCAGAACGGCCTGGCTGTGTGCGACGGCAACGGGATCGTGGTCGACGTAGACGACGTGCGCGCCGGGCCGGGCGGCCTGCGCGACCTCGTGGACGTTGCCGAACGTCGGGATGCCCGAGCCGATGTCGAGGAACTGGTCGATGCCCTCCCCGGCGGCGAATCGGACGGCACGGCGCATGAACGCGCGGTTGGCCTGCATGACCTTGGGGAGCCCCGGCATGAACTCCATCGCCTTGCGGGCCGCTTCCCTGTCGACCTCGAAGTTGTGCGAACCGCCCAGGTAGTAGTCATACATTCGGGACACGCTCGGCACCGAGATGTCAATGCTGCGGGGGGCCCAGGCGGGACGCTCCATCTATCTCTCCAAGGGCGTAGTCGACGGCGTAGGCGATCCGGTGTTCGAGCAGAGGCTACTGATCGCCCGCCAAAGGGGCGAGCCAAAACGGAAATTGACCGTCCGTTCCCGGTCACTGCCTCGGGCAAGTGCCGAATTGCCGTCCGCGAACGTCACTCGAACACGCCACGCACCGCCGTTGCGATATCCCTCCGAAGCGTTCCAAATGGCTCCGGGGGATCACGAAGCGTGGCCACGCCGCCGAAGGAGCCGCCGCACTCTTTCACATCCGGGCCGCCGGCCGGACCTTTCACGTTGGGCGGCGGCGCGCCGACTCGCCCTCGCCGGCGGCCAGTTCACCACTCCACCGTCCATCGACGCGCGGTCACGCGGTCACCCGGTCACCCGGTCACGCCAAGAGTCCGCCCCCTCCGTGCGGTGCGGAGGGGGCGGACCCGGGGTCGCGCGCGTCATGTCGTCGTCCGGCACACTGCCTGTCCGTGTCCACTCCCTTCCGCGTCGCTCGGTGTTCGGGCGGGTCGATCAACTCCGCCAGCTGACGCTTTACTTCGACACGCCGACCGGCTTCCCGTCGGGTGCGACGGCGTACCACGTGCCGCCCACGCCCTGGCCGTTGGTGTCCCCGGGTGCGGTGTCACCGGAGAAGGTGTAGATCGGCCAGCAGTTCACCGTCATCTGCTTCACTCCGTCAGGGCGCGTGAAGCCCATCAGGCCCTTCTTCTGGACGCCCTTGGTGTCGTTCGAGGCGACCGGCGCGACGGCCGGCCACTTCTCCAGGCAGGCGCCCGTGCAGGCGGACTTCGAGACGGGCCAGGCCTGGTCCTTCATGAAGCGGTAGACGGTCATCCCGTTCTTGTCGACCACGACCTCGCCGAGCTTCGCGTCCTTGCGGACCGACAGGCCGGGCAGGTCGGCAAGCGTCGCCTTCTTGCCGTTGGGAGCGGAGGCGTACCAAGTGCCGCCCACGCCTTGGCCGTTGGCGTCGCCGGCCTTGGTGTCCTTGGCGAAGCGGTACATCGGCCAGCCGGCGACCGTCAGCTGCTTCGTGCCGTCGGCGCGCGTCACCTCGCCGAGCAGCGACTTGTCGACGCCCGCGGCGGCCTCGGCACCGTCGGCCGGCACCGGCGGCCAGGCAGTCGCGCACGTGCCGTCACAGCTGGACTTCGGGGGCTCCGCGGTGTCCTTGTCGAAGCGGTAGAGCGTGAGTCCGGCGCCGTCGGTCAGCACCTTGCCCAGCTTCGCGCTCTCCGTGACGGCGAGCTGACCTGCGGGCTCCGCCTTGGCGGCGGCCTGGTCCTTGGAGTCGGCGCCGTAGCCGTTGCCCGCCGTGGTGCTCGTCCCGTAGCCACCCGCGGCGGCGGTCGCCCCGACGTTCTGACTGCCCGTCGTAGGGGTGCCCTGTTCCTGACCGCACGCCGTCGTGAGCGCCAGCACGGCCGCAGCTGCCGCTACGAGTGAGGCGCTCCGCCAGGAGGTCTTCATGGGTAACTCCCGCTGTTCGCATAAGTGGTGCAGCGCCCTGCTGCGCCGCGCATGGCCCTAGGTACGGGCGGAAGGGGCGGGAGTGTTCAAGTGGGCCGCAACTTTCTTTCGGAAGCCTGTGACAGGGGTGACGAGTTCTTCGCGCGTGCGTGCGAACACGGGCCGCGCTTCCCGTACGGAGCGTCAAACCACCGCATGCCGGACGTCCTTCCTTCGGGGGCATTCATCCGTACTCCGGCGTGGCTCCGTCGCGCGCACCCCATGATCTTCGTCGTGCAAGGACCCCAACGAACCCGATCCGCCCTCGTCATACGCGTATTGGCGGTGGCGGCGCTCAGCTGGCTGCTCGTCGGCGCGCCGAGCGGAACGGCCGCGGCAGACGCCTGCGCGTACGCCTCCACCGGCCCGGGCGGAGACGGCGTGAGCGCGGTGGCCGTGGCGGGCGACGGAGCAGTGGCCGTGGCGGGTGACGGAGCGGTCGCCGTCGCCGGAAACACGCCATGGTGCCCGCCCCCGACCCCACCACCGCCGTGCCCCCCGACACCCACGCCCACACCGCCCCCGCCGCCGAAGCCGCCACCCCCGCCCAAACCGAAACCCACGCCCAAACCGACACCCCCGCCGCCCACCCACGCGCCGGCGCCCAAGCCGCCGCCGCCACCGCCACCGCCACCGCCGCCTCCCGCGCCGAAACCGAAGCCCATGCCGCCCCGGCCGGCACCGGTGCCGCCTCCGAGACCCACGCCGAAACCCGAGCCGACGCCGAGCGCGCGCCCCAGGCCCGCGCCCGAACCGGTCAGCTATCCGGCGTACCGCCCCACGCCGCACAAGCACCAGCCCCGCAGCGGCCCGTCGTTGGTCTCGTTCACCCTGCTCATCACCGCGCCCGCGGTGCTCGCCGTCGCGGCGCTGCGCCCGCGCTGACCCTGGAGGCAAACCTTGTCGGATTGGCTTGTTCTCGCCCTCGCGATGGCGGCCGCGTGCATCGTGGTCCTCATCGTGACGCTCGTCCGGCATCGCCGGGCGCGCGAGGACGAGGACCCCAGCGAGACCCCGGACGTCATCGAGTACATGACGATGATGATCGGCGTGGTGTACGCCATCGTCCTGGGTCTGGCGATCGCCGGCGTGTGGGAGGCCCGCGGGGCCGCCCAGGACCACGTGCAGGCGGAGGCCCAGGCGCTGCACGAGATCTCCGAGCGGGTCCGGGTCTACCCGCCCGATGTCCGCGACCGCATCCGCGGTGACGTCGACGCCTACGTCGACTACGTGGTCACCAAGGAGTGGAAGTCCATGACGGAGCACGGCCGGGTGACCGCCCAGGGCGGCCGCCTGCTCGAACAGATCCGGCACGACGTCACCGACTACGAGCCGAAGTCGGACTTCGAGGCCCAGGCGTACCAGCCGCTCCTGGACCAGGTGACGGCGGCCGACGCCGCGCGCAGCGCCCGGGCCGACTCCACCGGGGCGACCATGCCCGGGGTGGTGTGGTTCGGGCTGATCATCGGTGCCGTGGTCACCGTCGGGATGATCTTCGCGCTGCAGATCAGGCGTACCCCCCGCGAGCTGATCCTCGCCGGGCTGTTCTCCGCGCTGATCGCGTTCCTGCTGTTCCTCATCTGGGACTTCGACGCGCCCTACAGCAGGGGGATCGCGGCGTCCGTGGAGCCCTTCACGGCGCTGTTCCCGCACCTTCCCGGCTGACGACGCAGCCGGTCGGAACCAGCCGCCGGGGGACGGACGCCACGCCGTGTCCGTCCCCCGGCCGGACGCACCGCGTCCCCCGTGCGGCCCACAGACGTGACCCGTTCGCACTACAGGGATCGCGGACGGACGCACCCTTTCCTACCGTTCCGATCATCGAGGTGCATTTCTGGCGCAATGCGGAAATGGTCCGCAGCAAGGCTCCTCGGGGACCTGGAGGCTCACCATGCGCGCGATACGCGTCGCTTCGGCCGCACTGCTGGGCGTGACCGCCCTGACCTTCGCCGCACCCGCCGCCGTCGCCGGTGACCGGGACGACCACGACATCACCCCGTTCGGCTTCAGCGTGCAGCCGTCCACCATCGCCGCGGGCGGCCAGGTGTCGCTGCTGCTGAAGCGGGACGGCGGGTGCCGCGGGAACGCGACGGTCACCTCCGGCGTCTTCGACACCGTCACGATCCCGCCGGGCCAGTCCTCGGCCACCGCCATGGTCGACTGGGACGCCAGGCCCGGTGCCGTGTACGACGTGACGTTCTCGTGCGGCGGGGCGAGCGGCAGCACCGGTCTCACCATCGCGAGCGGCCGGACCACCAGTCCGACCCCGGTCCCTCTGGAGCGGGGTGTGCGCGCGGGAGCCGGCGGCAGCGTCGGCGGCTTCGACCTCAAGGAGATCGGCATGGGGGCGGCGCTGATCGCCGGTTCCGTGGGCGCGGCCTGGTACATGACGCGGCGCCGCGCGGCGTCCGACGACTCCTGACAGCACGGCACAGCGCTTCCCCCCGGACCCGTCGGGAGGGTCCGGCGCGAAGCGCTGTGCCGTGCACGCTGTCTCCGGGGCGGACCGCCGGCCCCCGAGGGGCTGGGGCCGGCCCGTCCCTGTGGTGGAACGCCGCGAACGGTCAGATGTGCTTCTCGGACCGGCGGCGCATCCAGAACACCCCGCCACCGACGACCGCCGCGGCCACCAGGCCACCGCCGATCGCCATGTCGGTGGGAGTGGCACCGATGGAGCTGCTGCCACCGAGACCACCGCGGGTGCCGCCGATGACGGTGAACGCCGCAGGGCGGGTGAGCGGTCCCGTCCCCTCGCAGTTGACGGTGATGTCGTACGAGCCGGGGCGGGCGTCCTGGTTGATGGTGGCCGTTCCGCTCGACGTCTCGTTGCGGCCGCCGACGAGCGGCCTGAGCCGCGCTTCACGGAAGGCCGGCGAGGTCATGGTGCCCCCTCGCGAGCACCCGTCGACCGTCACCGTCAGCTGACCGCCGCGGGCGATGACGCTGGGCATGGCGACGATGTTGCTCGGACTGTTCCACGCCGCGGCCGTCGGGGCGGCGAGCCCCACGGCGGCGACCGCGGCGGCAGACACCGCCAGGGCACGAGTAGTACGCATGTGATCCTCCGCGGAGACGCCCCCGGGAACCGTCCCCGGTGGATCGGCGAGAAAGCGCCTCCCAGACAGACCCTCAGATGCCGTGCACACGCCCGCATTTCGAGAATGGTCCGTCCTGGTGAGAGGACACGCCGAGAGAATTCCGCACAATCGGATATTGCCGCAGGTCACGGACCGTCAGAAAATTCCTGGTCATGGCAACTCGGATGGCGCAGAAGACGTCCGTGCCGCCACCCGTTCGCCCGCGCCCCGTCGCCCGGCGGCTCCGCTGCGATTAGCGTGCTCATATGCGCGACTGACGCGGCGACGGCCACGTCGAGAGGGGATGGCGAATGTCTGCGTCCGAGCTGGCCGAAGAGGAGGAACGGCAGAGGAAGCGCGCTCCTTGGGGCGTGATAGCGCTTGTTCTGCTGACCGGTCTCGCGCTCATTCGGAACGGGTCCGGTGAGTTCGACGTGGGTCCCCCGCAGCCCGCCTCGGCGGCCGCCGCGGACAGCCGCACCTCCAGTGGCACCTTCGCCAAGACCCCGGACCCGTTGCCTTACTCCGTCGTCGACCGGGTGCGGATCCCGGCCATCCGGGTCGACACCCCGGTGATGCCGGTGGGGCTGGACGCCGACGGCTGGGTAGCGGCGCCGCCGCCCGACGACCCCAATCTCGCCGGCTGGTTCACCGGCGCGGTCTCGCCCGGCGAGAAGGGCACCTCCGTGATCGTCGGCCATGTCGACAACATGCGCGGTCCCGCGGTCTTCTACGGGCTCGGTGCGCTCAAGAAGGGGAACCGGGTCGAGGTTCAGCGCAAGGACGGAAAGACGGCGGTGTTCGAGATCTACGGCATCGAGGTCTTCTCCAAGGAGAATTTCCCCGGCGACCGTGTGTACAACAGCAAGGGAACGCCCGAACTGCGCGTCATCACGTGCGGCGGCGGTTTCTCCAAGCAGCACGGATACGACGGGAACGTGGTCGTGTTCGCGAAAATGGTCGAAACGCGCTGAGCGTTCCACGAACCCGGTGAGCAGAAGCCGGCCGGCGGGAGTTCTCTTTCTCTCCCGCCGGCCGGCTTCTCTTTCCGCCTATACGCCGTTCCTGCGCGGCACGGTGAGGTGGTAGCCGGAGTCCAGCAGATGCGGCAGGTACTCGCGCAGCGCCTGCACGCTCTGCGAGCGGTTGCCGCCCGCGTCGTGCGAGAGGACGACGACGCCGGGGGCGGCCTCCTTCTCCACCGTGCCGACGATCGAGCGGACGCCCGGGGTGGCCCAGTCGTTCGTGTCGATCGTCCACGCCAGCGGTTCCATGCCGAGGTCGGCCTGGATCTGGAAGGTGGCCCTGTTCCACGCCCCGTAGGGCGCGCGGAACCAGGCCGGGGACTCGCCGTAGGCGTTCTTGATGACCTTGCTCGTGCGCTCGATCTCCGAGCGGATCCTGGAACGGGAGAGCGAGGTCAGCAGCGGATGCGTCCAGGTGTGGTTGCCGACGATGTGACCGTCGTCAGCCATCCGACCGAGCAGGTCCTTGTTGTCGTCGGCCATCTCCCCGCACACGAAGAACGTCGCGCGCACGTCGTACTCGCGCAGGATGCGCAGGACGTCGGGGGTGTAGAGCGGGTCGGGGCCGTCGTCGAAGGTCAGCACCATGGTGCGGCCCCGCCCGGACATGCGCAGGAACGGCTCGTGGCGGACGACCGTCTTGCCGGGAGCGCTCTGCGGCGGCCCGTAGCCGGTGATCGGCTGGAGGCGGTACGCGGACGGTGTGACGGCGCGGGCGGCCTGCGGGCCGGAGCGGGGCGGGACCCGCACCGGTTGTGCGGCCGGGTCGGAGGTCAGGATGTGGGCTGTGCCCGCGACCCCCGCCGCCCCCAGCACCGCGGCGCCGGCGACCAACGCCTTACGTCGGGTGATCAGCTGATCCTTTTTCATGACCAATCAGTCACCCGGCGGAGGGCCCGCCGAGTTGAGCAACACCGGGGGAGGCTTCCGAAAGCACCCGCCTGGACCATTTCAGCGGCGGCGCACCAGCGGGAACGGCAGGGTCTCGCGGATCGTCAGCCCGGTCAGGAACATGACGAGCCGGTCGACGCCGATCCCGAGTCCGCCGGTGGGCGGCATGGCGTACTCGAGCGCGTCGAGGAAGTCCTCGTCGAGCTCCATCGCCTCGGGGTCTCCCCCGGCCGCCAGCAGCGACTGCGCGGTGAGCCGGCGGCGCTGCTCGACCGGGTCCGTCAACTCGGAGTAGGCGGTGCCCAGTTCCGTGCCGAAGGCGACGAGGTCCCAGCGTTCCGCGAGACGCGGGTCCGTGCGGTGCTGCCGGGTGAGCGGGGAGACGTCGGTCGGGAAGTCCTTGTAGAAGGTGGGCAGCTGCGTCTTCTCCTCGACCAGACGTTCGTACATCTCCAGGACGATGTCGCCGCGCCCGTCGTCGTCCACGTACGGCACGCCCGCCCGGTCGCAGAGCCGCTGGAGGGCCTCGACGGAGGTGTCGGCGTCGATCTCGTCCCCGAGCGCCTCGGAGATCGCGCCGTAGACCGTCTTGACGGGCCACTCCCCGGAGATGTCGTACTCCGTGCCGCCCTTGCGGGCGATCGGTGAGCCGAAGGCGGCGGTCGCGGCGCCCTGGATCAGCTCGCGGGCGAGGTCGAGCATCACGTCGTAGTCGGCGAAGGCCTGGTAGGCCTCCAGCATCGTGAATTCGGGGTTGTGCTTGTAGGAGACGCCCTCGTTGCGGAAGGTGCGGCCCATCTCGAAGACCTTCTCCAGTCCGCCGACGCAGAGCCGTTTGAGGTACAGCTCGGGTGCGATGCGCAGATAGAGGTTCAGGTCGTAGGCGTTGATGTGGGTGGTGAACGGCCGGGCGTTGGCGCCTCCGTGGATCTGCTGGAGCATCGGGGTCTCGACCTCCAGGTAGCCGCGTTCCAGGAGGCCCTGGCGCAGCGCCTGGACGGCCGTGGAGCGGGACCGTACGACATCGCGGGCGCCGGGGCTGGACACCAGGTCGAGATAGCGGCGGCGCACCTTGGCCTCGGGGTCGGCGAGACCCTTGCGCTTGTCGGGCAGCGGGCGCAGGCACTTGGCGGTGAGCTGCCAGGAGCTGACGAAGACCGTGGGTTCGCCCCGGTCGCTCGCGCCCGCGAGACCGTCGGCGGTGATGTGGTCGCCGATGTCGACGACCTGGCGGAAGCGGTCGAGGGCCGCTCCGGACTCCTGGCGGGTGAGGGCGAGCTGGAGGTCGCCGGACCAGTCCCGCAGCACGGCGAAGAGGATGCCGCCGAAGTCGCGTACGAGCATCACGCGCCCGGCGACGGTGACGTCCTCGCCGCCGCGGACCTCGGACAGCAGATGGGTGCGCGGCGGGATGCCGACCGGGTAGGGGTCGGTGCCGTCGGCGCGCAGCCGTTCGAGCTTGCGGTGCCGCACCCGGACCTGGTCGGGCAGGGCCGCGGTGGGGTCCTCCGCGACGCTCCCGTCGCCGGTGTCGAGGCCGAGAGCGGCCAGGGAGGGCAGTCCCGCCGTGGTGGCCGGCTCGGGTCCCCCTCTGGAGTGCCCCTTGCCCCACAGGGAGCGCAGGGAGGGGACGGAGACGAAGCCCTCGGCGATGGCGGACGCCGTGCCGATGCGGGCGAGGGAGCCGGTCTCTCCGTAGCAGATGAAGCGCGGGTACCACTCGGGGTGGTACTTGGCGTTGGAGCGGTACAGCGCCTCCAGCTGCCACCACCGGGAGAAGAACAGCAGCAGCCGGCGCCAGAGCCGCAGCACGGGCCCCGCGCCGATGCGGGCGCCCTCCTCGAAGACGGACCGGAACACCGCGAAGTTGAGGGAGATGCGCCGTACGCCGAACTTCCCGGCCGCGGCGCACACCTCCGCGACCATGAACTCCGTGACGCCGTTGGGTGCGCTGCGGTCGCGGCGCATCAGGTCGAGCGAGACGCCGTCGCGGCCCCAGGGCACGAAGGAGAGCAGGGCGAGGAGCCTGCCGTCGGAGTCCATCGCCTCGGCGAGCAGACAGTCGCCGTCCTCGGGGTCGCCGAGCCGGTCGAGGGCCATGGAGAAGCCGCGCTCGGTCTCGGTGTCGCGCCAGGCGTCGGCCCGGCGGACGATCTCCTCCATCTCGGCCTCGGTGAGGGTGGAGTGGCGGCGCACCCGGCAGGTGGCGCCGGAGCGCTTGACGCGGTTGACGGCCTGTCGGGTGACGCGCATGTCGCGGCCACCGAGGTCGAAGCCGGCGACGTGCAGGATGGCCTCGTCGCCGAGCTGGAGGGCGCCGAGCCCGGCCCGCGCGTACGCCTTGGCCCCGTCCTCGGAGGCGCCCATCGCGGCGGGCGCCCAGGCGTAGCGGCGGGCCACGTCGAGCCAGGCGTCGATCGCGTGCGGCCAGGCCTCCCGGTCACCGACGGGGTCGCCGCTGGCGAGGCAGACTCCGGCCTCGACGCGGTAGGTGACGGCCGCCTTGCCACTGGGCGAGAAGACGACGGCCTTGTCGCGGCGGGTGGCGAAGTAGCCGAGGGAGTCGTCGGCTCCGTAGGCCGTGAGGAGGGCGCGGATGCGGGCTTCCTCGTCGCCGTGCAGGGCCGCCACCATGCGCTGGGAACGGAAGAGCGTGGCGGCGGCGTTGAGCAGGGCGAGGGCGCCGAACAGGCCGAGTACGAAGTACAGCCAGTGCGGGGGCCGGCCGTCGAACGATCCGCCGGACACCAGTCCGCCGCACACCCGGTTGGCGGCCCACAGGAGTCGCTGGCTGTGCGGCAGGGTGCCCGGGAACAGTTCCACCAGGCCCCAGCCGACCAGGATCGCGACGACGAGTCCGGCGATCAGGACGAGCAGGGCCAGCCGCACGGCCCCGCGCCGGGAGTCGGCGTAGAACTCGCGGCGGGCCACGATCAGCAGGGCCAGCAGGAGCCCGCAGACGACCAGGGAGGGGACGGACTGCGCGTACAGGCCGACGGCGACGCCGAGGATGTCCGTGAGGACCAGCAGACCGAGGTAGACGACCACCAGCCACCAGGCGATCTTCTTGCGGGCGGCCGTGGCGGCGGCGAGCAGGAAGAGGAAGACGGCGTAGGCGAGGTTCGCGCTGACCGGGATGATCAGCAGGTCGAGGAAGCGCGTGACCGGGCGCAGCACCCGGCGCAGCGGGGCGATGAAGGCCAGTACGGCGCAGAGCAGTCCGATGATGCCGAAGAAGGTCGCGAAACCCTCGGGCACTTTGCTGAGGAATCCGTGCGGGGACGGTCGCGCCGGAGCTGCTCTGTCCTTGGACGGGCGGGCCTCCACGGTGGAACTCATGCTTCCGACTGTAGGAAGGGGTGCGCCGCCCCGCCCGTCGAGCGAAGTTTCCGGGCTCCCCCGCGGCCGTGGGACCTGCGGGTTCCGCTAACCTCGCAGCCGTGACGGATGAGCAGCACGCACAGGGGTTCGAGCGCGGGACGGACGGTCCCAAGGTCATCGTCGTCGGGGTGGACGGCTCCGACTCCTCGCTGCGCGCCGCGGCGTACGCGGCGGGTCTGGCACGGCGGCAGCGGGCCCTGCTCACCGTCGTCTACGTCCAGCCGGTGATGGCGGCGGGGGCGGCGCTCGGGGTGCCGGTGGCGGAGACGACGGACGAGATCGCCGAGGATCTGATCCAGTACATCCGCGACGCGGCCGAGCGGGTGAAGGACATATTCGATGTGCGCTGGGAGTTCCACACCTTCCGCGGCGATCCGTACAACGGCCTGGTCACCGCGGCCGACGAGCTGAAGGCCGACGCGGTGGTGGTGGGCGCCTCCGAGCAGGCCGGTCACCGGATCGTGGGGTCGGTGGCGATCCGGCTGGTGAAGGCGGGCCGCTGGCCCGTCACCGTCGTGCCGTAGCCCGCCGCCCCCACACCGCGCACGGACGCTCCCTACTTCCCCATCACGAGGCCGTCCTTGGCCGCGCCCCGGCTCAGGACGACGTCGCGGATACGGTCGCGGACGGCACCGACCGCGGCCCCCTGGTCCAGCGCGGCGTTGAGGTCGAGGACCCGGCCGGCGTCGAGGTCGAAGCCCTGCGGGACGAACTCGGCCTTCGTGACGTTCCAGCGCTCGCCCGCCCGTGCGGGGGGCGCGAAGGTGAACCGTCCGATGGTGCTCTCGTTGCCGCGCGGGTCCTGGACGCCGTCGCCGTTGTACATCTCGCCCGCGATCTGGTCGCCCATGCCGTAGACGACCCAGGTGCCGTTGACCTTCTCGTAGGCCTGCGGGACGTGCGCGTGGGTGCCGAGGATCAGGTCGATGTCGGGCCGCCCGGCGGTGGCGGACGCGGTCAGCCGGCGGCTCAGGTCCAGTTGCCGCTCATCGGGCTCGTCCTGCCATTCGGTGCCCCAGTGCAGCGACACGACGACCACGTCCGCGCCCGCCTTCCGGGCGGCGCGGGCGTCCGCCACGATCCGGTCCGGGTCGATCGTCCGGACGGCCCAGGGCTGTCCCTGCGGGAGCGGGATCCCGTTCGTGTCGTACGTGTAGGCGAGGTGGGCGACCCGGGCGCCGCCCGCCCGCAGCACGGTGGCCGCGCTCGCCTCCCGCGCGGTGCGCGCGGAACCGTCGTGCCGCACGCCCGCGCGGTCGAGCGCGTCCAGGGTGCGGCGGATGCCCGCGGCGCCGTCGTCGAGACTGTGGTTCGAGGCGGTGGAGCAGGCGTCGTAGCCCGTCGCGGCGAGCCCTTCGGCCACCTGGGGCGGGGACTTGAAGACGGGGTATCCCGCGTAGTCGCCGTCCGCGCCGTACACGGTCTCCATGTGACAGATCGCCAGGTCGGCACCGGAGACGATCGGCCGGACCCCCGCGAGCATCGGCCGGAAGTCGTATCCGTCGCCTCCGGCGTCGGAGGCCGCGCGGTCGATGATCGAGCTGTGCGGCAGCACGTCCCCCGAGGCGACCAGGGTGAAGGGGCGGGTGGCACCGGGAGCGGCCTGTCCGTCCCGGCGGTCGCCGGCCGAGTCCTGGGCCTGGCAGGCCGCCGCCGTGGCGATGAGGACGGCCGCGACGGCCAGATTGATCTGTCGCGCACGTGTGATCATGTCCGGCCCCATCTGGTCGTATTTGATTACTAATTGAGGCGATTCCAGGTACACGGGCGGCCGGCGGTCAAGGAGGCACCACCACGGCTCGCCCGTTCGGCGCCCGCGAGCCCGCCCGTTGGGGTAACCGGCGTCGAACGGGCGTGCGGGGCCGCCGGAATCCCGGGCTCCACCTCGCCGGACCGTTCGGCGCACCGTTCACCGACGGCTTCGACCGCCCACCGCACGGGCGTGTCAGCGGCCTGTCCGCGCGGAGCGCATCGCGCTGCCATACACGCCATGACGGCCGGAACCATCACCATCCCGAGCGGGACGACCGCCGAGCACGAGCTGGCCGCGCTGCAGCGCGAGCACGGCCGCCCCCTCTTCGCCCTGCTGCTCCGCCTGTCGGACGGCGACCGGCAGCGGGCCGAGGACCTGCTGCAGGAGACCCTCGTACGCGCCTGGCAGCACCCCGAGGCGCTACGGGCCGACGCCTTCGAGTCCGTCCGCCCCTGGCTGCTCACCGTGGGACGGCGGCTCGCCATCGACGCGCGGCGGGCCCGGCAGGCACGGCCGCCCGAGGTCGGGGACGCCGTCCTCGACCATGCGCGCATCTGTGCGGATCACGCCGAACGGTCGGCGGCGACCCTCGATGTGCGGGAGGCTGTGAAGACACTCACTCCCGAGCACCGTGAAGTCCTGGTGCTCGTGTACTTCCAGGGGGCGAGTGTGGCGGAGGCCGCGGCGGCCCTGGGCATTCCGCCCGGTACCGTGAAGTCCCGCGCGTATTACGCGCTGCGCGCCCTGCGCCGGGTACTTCCGGGATATGCGGCCGACCTGCGGTGAAACCGAAGGCTTAGTCAAACCTCCGTAAAGCGCCTTGCTGACGACCATGGTTGAGCACTCAGCTTGCCTCATCCGTGTTCCGGACCGGGGCCCGGGGTCGGGCGACGCGCACGCACCGGAGGAGGGCAGGAAGGGATGCTGCACAGAGGGCAAGAGAGCACGGACGGCACCGGGGGTGGCGAACTCACCGTCCCCATGGCCTGGTTGTACGCCGAGTACATCGCCGACGAACTGCTGCGGACCGGCGATCTGATGCCGCCGACGTCCTTCGAGTTCCGCGCCGGGCGTGACGCCCTCGCGCTGACCATCTTCCTGTCCGACAGCAGCGGCGAACTCTCCGGGATCCGGGTCATCACGCAGTTGGAGACCTGGCTCTCCCTGACCGCCTACGACCAGCCCTGGCAGGAGTGGGTGCGCGAGCACATGGCCCTGCGCGCGGCCGAGGCCGCCGGATCGGCCGCGCCCGATCCCGACCTGGAGCTGGCGTCGACGGCCTGGCGCTGGCTGGAGGAGACCGAACTGCTCGCTCCCGACCTGGACGCGGTGCCCGGCGGCGGCCCCGGTCCGGGCGAGGACGACGGTCCGAAGGTGTGGACGCCCGCCTGGCGGCTGGGACTTCCGCTCGGGCATCTCGCCATCCACCTCTTCTGAGAGCGTCCCCCCGCCACCGCCTCCTCCACCGCGCCGCGATATTTCTTCGGGCCCGCACCAATCCGCGGGCACCGGCGCTCCGAATGTCTGAACCGCGATTCCGGACGGGTCTTGAGTGATTCGGCGGTCTGGTGCGTACCCGTGGGCAACAGCAGCACCACTCACAGTCCGCACCATCGCCACGAGGATTCGGTATTCGGTATGAGGTCCCTGGAACGGCATGGCGACGTCGGCGCCTACGCACTCGGCGTGCTCGACGAGGCGGAAGCCTTCCGCTTCGAGGACCACCTCATGGAGTGCCCTCGGTGTACGGCGCACGTGAGCGAGTTTCGTCCCGCCACACGGCAGTTGATGCTGTACCGCCGCTCGACGCCGCGCACGGTGCACCCGTTCGCCGCCCCCGGGCCGCGGCTGCTCGACCGGCTGCTCGGCGAGGTGGCCGCACGCAACCGGGCGGGGCGAAGGCGCCTCCTGTACGTCGTGGCGGCCTCCGTGGTCCTCGCGGCAGGCGGCCCCGCGATCGCCGTCGTCACGGCGCACGACACCCCGACGAACCGGGTCGCCGCGGCGGACCCCCAGGAGGGCCGTGTCGCCGCCACCGACGCGGAGACCGGGGTCTGGGCCGAGGTGACGACCGCGGACCGGACGTGGGGCACCGATGTCGAGGTACAGGTCAAGGACGCCGGAGGCCCGCGGTCCTGTCAGCTCGTCGCCGTCGGCAAGGACGGCACGGAGGAGACCGTGACCAGTTGGATGGTCCCGCCGCACAACGGCGAGGCCACCCGGATGCGGGGAGGCGCGGCCCTGCGGACCGCCGACATCGGCCGGTTCGAGGTGCGCACGGCGGACGGCAAGCACCTGGTGACCCTCAAGGCCCCCTGAGCGGCGCCCGTCCGCTCCGCTACTTGAGCAGGCGGGACATCCGCCGGTCCGCCAGCGGCTTGCCGCCGGTCTGGCACGTCGGGCAGTACTGGAGGGCGGAGTCGCTGAAGGAGACCTCGCGGATGGTGTCGCCGCACACCGGGCAGGCCTCCCCCGCTCTCCCGTGCACCCGCAGCCCGCTCTTCTTCTCGGCCTTGAGCCGGCCGGCGGCCAGCCCGCGGGAGCGCTCCACCGCCTCGGTGAGGGTGACGCGCAGCGCTTCGTACAGGCGGCGGGTCTCCTCCGGGGTCAGGGAGGAGGCGAGCTTGAAGGGCGACATCCTGGCGACGTGCAGGATCTCGTCGCTGTACGCGTTGCCCACGCCGGCGATCAGGCTCTGGTCGCGCAGCGCGCCCTTGAGCTGACGCCGCTCCCCCTGGAGCAGTCCCGTGAAGCGCTCCTCGTCGAAGTCGTCGGCGAGCGGGTCGGGGCCGAGGCGGGCGACGCCGGGGATCTGCCCGGGGTCCGCGACGACGTACACCGCGAGGCGCTTCTGGGTGCCGGCCTCGGTGAGGTCGAAACCCTCGCCGGTCTCCAGCGCGACCCGCAGCGCGAGCGGGCCCTTGCCGGGCCGGGGCCGGCCGTCCGGGAGGGTGTCCCGCCAGTGCAGCCAGCCCGCGCGGGCCAGGTGGGTGACGAGGTGCAGGCCGTCCGCGTCGATGTCGAGGAACTTGCCGAACCGGCCGACTGCCGTGACCGCGCGCCCCTCCAGCGCCGAGACGGGAGGGTCGTAGGTCTTCAGGACGCTGATGGCGACGGGCAGCACGCGCACGATCTCGCGGCCGACGAGACGGTCGGCCAGGAAGTCCTTGAGTGCGTCGACCTCGGGCAGTTCCGGCATACGTCCAGAGTGCCATCCGGCACCGACAGCGCTACCGAACGCCTCCGGCCGTCCCGCGGCGTTCCGGGCCGTCCGGCGCTGTTCCGGGCTGCTCAGCGCTGTTCCGAGCCGGTGCGGGCCGTTCGGAGCTTTTCAGTCCCGTTCCCGGACGACGAACTCGCACCAGACGGCCTTGCCGCCGCCCCGAGCCTCCACGCCCCACACGTCGGTGAGCCGGTCGACGAGGAGCAGCCCCCGGCCCGAAACACCGGACTCGCCGGCCTCGCGGCGGCGCGGCAGGGCGCTGGAGGAGTCCTCGACCTCGGCGCGCAGCCTGCGGTCGGATCCGGTCAGGACCCGCAGGGTGACGACGGCCGAGCCCTCGGTGTGCATGAGGGCGTTGGTGATGAGTTCGTCGGCGACCAGCTCGATCTCGTCGGCCCGCTCGCCGGCCCCCCAGGCGCGGACCGCGGCCCGGATCATGTGCCGGGCCTCGATGAGCGCCTCGGGATCGCCCGGTGCCACGTGGTGCTGGAGCCGTCCGCCGGAGCGCTGGTCGCTCAGGCCGCGGCGGCGCAGGAGCAGCAGCGCGACGTCGTCGTCCCCGCCACGGTCCTCCGCCATGTCGATGAGCGTGTCGGCGAGGTCGTCGACGTCCGGCGGGCCGACACGGATCACCTCCCTGAGCGTGTGCATGCCGTCGTCGAGGTCGGCGCCCGGTACTTCGACGAGTCCGTCGGTGCACAGCAGCAGGGTCTGGCCCGGGTCGAGTTCGATGGTGGCGACCGGGTATTCGAGGCGACCGAACTCGGCGGACAGGCCGAGCGGCAGGCCGCCCTCCACGGGCAGCCGCCTGCACGTGCCGTCGGTGTGCCGGACCAGCGGGTCGATGTGACCGGCCCGGACCAGCTGGGCCACTCCGGTGGACAGGTCGATCTCGGCGTACAGGCAGGTCGCGAAGCGGTCGGTGTCGAGTTCGTCGAGGAAGACCGAGGCCCGGGCCATCACGGTGGCCGGGGTGTGGCCCTCCGCGGCGTAGGCGCGCAGCACGATGCGCAGCTGGCCCATGACGGCGGCGGCGTGCGTGTCGTGGCCCTGGACGTCCCCGATGACGGCGCCGACGCGGCCGCCGGGCAGCGGGATGAGGTCGTACCAGTCGCCGCCGATGTCGCGGCCGAGCGAGGCGGAGCGGTAGCGGACGGCGATGTCCGCGCCCGGCACGCTGGGGATGGAGCGCGGCAGCATGGCCTGCTGGAGGCCCTGGGCGAGGTCCTTCTCCTGCTCGAAGAACATGGCCCGCTGGAGGCTCTGGGCGATGCTGCTGCCGAGGGCGACGAGGACGTTGCGCTCGTCCTCCGAGAAGCCGCGGCGGTCGTTGTAGAGCAGGCCGATCGCGCCGATGGGGCGGGCCTGCACGATGAGCGGCAGATAGGCGGCCGAGGTGATGTTCAGGCCGGTGATGTTCGGCCACAGCAGCGGGTACGACTCGGCGAACTCCTCCGGCGACTCGATGAAGTGCGGCGAGAGGTTTCGTACGACCTCGTTCATGGGGTACTGCGCGTCCAGGCGGGTGACCCGGGTGCCGGGGACGTAGCTGTCCACCGGCCCCGTGGCGACCATGCGGATGCGGCCCGCCTCGACCAGGCCCATGACCAGGCTGGTCGCCCCGAGGTGGGTGAGGCCGTGGGTGTCCTCCAGGACGTCGATGACGTCCTGGACGGTGACGGCGTGGGCCAGCGCCGCCGTGGTGAGCTGGACGACGTTCGTCTGATGGCGCCGGGCCTCGTCCTGGGCGGCCTGCTCACGGCGCGCCGCCGCCTCGCTCAGCTCGTCGGTCGCGTCCCGGACGATGCCGACGATCCGGCGCGGCCGGCCGTTCTCGTCACGGCGGATGTAGCCCTGGGTGTGGGTCCAGCGCAGCGCACCGTCGCGGCGGCGGATGCGGAAGTAGGCGCCGTAGTTCTCGCTGCCGTCCTTGAGCGCGTGGGACACCATCGTGTCGAGGCGCGTCGACTCGGCGGGGGGCACGCGCATGGCGAGGGAGGCGGGGAGCCCGTCGTACTCGTCCGGGCGCACGTCGAAGACCTCGTGGGCCTGGGCGTCCATGTGCATCAGACCGGTGTCCAGGTCCCAGTCGAAGCTGCCCATGCGATTGAGCGCCAGGATCGGATCCGGGTGGGCGGGCCAGTCGTCCGGGAGTGACAGGGCGCTCGCTCCCCGATCAACCATGGGCCCACCTTGCCAGCATTTGCCCGATTATTCGACTTCTGGGCCACCCCTCCACCGGGTTCCGGGAAGCCCTTTCCCGGGCTCCCCGGAACCGAGCGTTCGCTCAGCCGTCGAACACTCCGGTGGAGACGTCGAAGACGCTCTCGCCGGGATCCGGGTCGTCGGGGATCAGCCCGCCGTCGTCGGGCGTGCGGGAGGCCGAGGGGTCGGGGGCGGGGGTCTCGGTCCGGCGCGGGGCTTCCCCGCCGGAGTGGGAGGGCGCCGGGGTGGCTCCGGGCCTCGTCGGAGGGGGCGCGCCGCGGGTGGCCGTGGCACAGTCCGCGGGCTCGCCGGGGCCGGACGGGCGGTCGCGGCGTGAGACGCCCATGGCGGTGTCGTCGGTCGGTGCGACGGCGGGCCCGGTGCCGGATCCGGCGGACTCCTCCGGGGCGGTCCCGCCGGTCTCCGGCGGCTCGGTGCGCGTCGCGTCCGGCGTGACGCAGTCCTCGGCGGAACGGTCAGGCGACGGGCTCCCGCCGCCCTGGTCGCGGGGAGCGGTGCCGCTCCCCGAGTCGTGCGGGCTCGGGGAGTCGTCCGGGCGGCCGGTCGGGGCCGTCCCGCCGGGCCGCGGTACGGGGTGGTCGTGCCGGTGGCCGTCCTGCCCGAGGGGCCGCTCGATCCAGGTGTTCGCCGTGACGTCCATGATCGTGAGGCCGGTGATGACGACGGGTGCCGGGGTCACGACGACGACCCGGGCGGGCCGGTAGCCGCTCCAGGGCCTGCCGCGGGTGGCCGGGTCGGCGTCCGTCGCGGTGGGCCGGCCGAGCGGGTTGCCGCAGGCACAGCGCACCCGGGGCACGCCCCGGTCGTCGACGAGGACGGCCGTACCGGCCTGAAGCACGGCCGGGAACCCGGTCGCCTGCCCGTCGCGGAATCCGTGGTCGGTGACGCGGGTGTCCGCGCGCAGTACGACCGAGGTCAGTCCTCGCAGGTAGTCGGGGACGGATTCGGGTGAGATGCCGGAGGACTGGGCGAAGGCGCGGGTCCTGGCCGGGTCGGCGGCGAGAGCCCGGATCTGTCGCCCGGCGTCGCAGCTGCCGGTGTTCCGGGTCCCTCCGTAGAGGCCCGGTGTGGCGCCCGAGAACGAGCGCGGGCCCTGGTCACCGGTGGCCGTCGGTTGCGGCGTTCGGGTGACGGACGGCGGGGTGCCGGTGGCGGTGGCGGTCGACTCCGTGAAGGGGTCCGGACCGCGGTCGGAGAGCGGCTGGAGGAGGACCTCGCCGTCGTCCGGGCCACTCGCTGCCGTGTCCCGGTCATGGCCGCCACCGCACGCGGCGAAGAGGAGAACCGCCGCGAGGGCGCCGCCGGTGACGAGGGGCCTGGTGGGTATGCGCACCACGTTCTCCCGTTCATCGCGGGCCAGTCGTGGATCATTCTCTGCGTCACCCTCTTGGCGCACGCAAGCGGAGTACGGTCACCCAGCGTCACAATGGACGGGAGAGGAGCGCTCGACGTGGAGTGGTTCACGGCACCCGACTACTGGCTGACCCGGCTGGTCTTCCAGCGGGGACTGGCCGTCCTGTATCTCGTCGCGTTCCTCGGCGCGGCCCTGCAGTTCCGGGCGCTGATCGGGGAGCGCGGGATGCTGCCGGTGCCGCGTTTCGTGCGGCGGGTGGGATTCCGGGATGCCCCGAGCGTGTTCCACCTGCGCTACTCGGACCGCTTCTTCGCGGCCTGGTCGTGGACGGGCTGCGCGGTGTCGGTGGCGCTGATCGCGGGCGTCGACGCGTATCTGCCGCTGTGGGGTTCGATGCTGCTGTGGCTGCTCCCGTGGGCGATGTACCTGTCGGTCGTCAACGTGGGCCAGACCTGGTACGCGTTCGGCTGGGAGTCCCTGCTCCTGGAGGTGGGGTTCCTCGCGGTCCTCCTCGGCAACGACGAGGTGGCGCCGCCCGTCGTCGTCCTGTTCCTGTTGCGCTGGCTGCTGTTCCGCGTCGAGTTCGGGGCGGGGCTGATCAAGATGCGGGGCGACGCCTGCTGGCGCGACCTGACCTGCCTCGACCACCACCACGAGACCCAGCCGATGCCGGGGCCGCTGAGCTGGTTCTTCCACCACCTCCCGAAACCGCTGCACCGCGTGGAGGTGGCTGCGAATCACGTCACCCAACTCGTGGTGCCCGTGCTGCTGTTCACCCCGCAGCCGATCGCGACCGCCGCGGCCTGCCTGATGATCCTGACCCAGTTGTGGCTGGTCCTGTCCGGCAACTTCTCCTGGCTGAACTGGACGACGATCGTGCTCGCCGTGAGTGCGGTACGGATCCCCGGCACCGCCCCGCACACCGCCGCGCCTCCCCTCTGGTACGAGATCGTCGTCCTCGCGGTGTCCGCCGGGCTGCTGGCGCTCAGTGTCCGGCCGGTGCGCAACATGCTCTCGCCGCGGCAGGTCATGAACCGCTCCTTCGATCCGCTCCGGCTCGTCAACACCTACGGGGCGTTCGGCAGCGTGAGCCGGGTGCGCCACGAGGTGGTGATCGAGGGCACCGCCGACGAGGTTCCGCGCGAGGACGGCGGCTGGCGGGAGTACGAGTTCCGGGGCAAGCCGGGCGATCCCCGGTACTGGCCCCGCCCGTTCGCGCCCTACCATCTGCGCCTCGACTGGCTGATGTGGTTCGCCGCGCTCTCCCCCGGCTACGCCGACGCGTGGTTCGGAGGGCTGGTGGAACGGCTTCTGGTGAACGACCGGGACACGCTGCGGCTGCTGCGCCGCTCGCCGTTCCCCGCGGACGCCCCGCCCCGCTTCGTCCGCGCCCGCCTCTTCCGCTACCGGTACACGACGTGGCACGAACTGCGCGACACGGGCGCGTGCTGGCACCGGACGTACGTACGCGACTTCCTGCCGCCGACCCGGCTGGAGGGTGGTGCGCGGCGGCGGGCGCCCTGAGCCGCCGCGGCCGGCCGGAGCGCGCGGGTCAGAGTCCGTAGACGCGCGTGGCGGTCCCGGCGAACACCGCCTCCCGCTCGCCCGGGCTCAGACCCGTCGTCAACTCCTCGGCGATGTGCATGACTTCGCCGTAGGTCGCGGCGAGCGTGCACACCGGCCAGTCCGAGCCGAACATCGTCCGGCCGGGCCCGAAGGCGGCGAGCGCGGTGTCCGCGTACGGCCGCAGGTCGTCCGGGGTCCGCCGGGCCGGGTCGGCCTCGGTGACGAGCCCGGAGAGCTTGCAGGCGGTGTTGGGCAGCGCGGCCAGTGCCCGGACGGCGCCCGCCCAGGGTTCCGGAGGACCGGAGGCGATCGGGGGCTTGCCCAGGTGGTCGAGGACGAACGTGAGCCCGGGGTGTCCGGCCGCGGCCCGGACGCACGCGGGCAACTGGTGGGGCAGCACGACGAGGTCGTACACGAGTCCCGCCTCCGCGACGGCCGCGAGTCCGCGCCGTACGTCCGGGCGCAGCAGCCATCCGGGGTCGCTCTCGCCCTGGACCTGGTGGCGGATGCCCTTGAGGCGGTGGCCGCCGGGCAGCTCCCGCAGTCGCGTCAGTTCGTCGGCGACGTCGGGGCGGGTCAGGTCGGTCCAGCCGACGACGCCGGCCACCAGGGGGTTCCGCTCCGCCAGGCGGAGCAGCTCCGGGGTCTCCTCGGCGACGGTGACCGTCTGCACGAGGACGGTACGGTCCACGCCGGCCGCCGCGGCCTCCGGTCCGAGGTCCGGCATCCCGAAGTCCCTTCGCAAGGGCTGGAGTTCGGGTCCGGTGATCCAGTCCTGGTCCCGGACGGCGAGGTCCCAGACGTGGTGGTGCGCGTCGACTCTCACGGCAGTTCCCAGACCACCGGCAGGCGCGCGTCGGCGCCCGCGCCGGAGTAGTCGTGCACGACGTCGAGGAGTTCGGCCATGCGGGCCTGCCAGGCGATGTTGACGGGCAGCTTCTCCAGTTCCGCGAGCATGCGCCCGTAGTCCTCGCACTCCAGGAGGTGGAACAGGTCGGTGCCGCTGCGCCAGATGGTCCAGGAGGTGGCTCCGGCCGCCCGGATCGCCGTGGCGAGTTCGGCCGGCACCTGCCGGTGCGCCGCCTCGTAGGCGGCGACGCGCTCCGCGCGGACCTTGGTGTGCAGGGCGACTCTCATGACGGCTCCGGTAGGGGGAGGGGGGCGGCGTCCGGCAGCAGGCCCTCGGCGCGCAGTTCCTGCCAGAAGGCGGCCG
Organism: Streptomyces sp. NPDC102279; assembly: GCF_044766365.1. Taxonomy (NCBI): domain Bacteria; kingdom Bacillati; phylum Actinomycetota; class Actinomycetes; order Kitasatosporales; family Streptomycetaceae; genus Streptomyces; species Streptomyces sp. NPDC102279. The sequence continues at coordinate 541,829 of NZ_JBIWLU010000002.1, forward strand.
GCACCGGGGTGCCGAACTGCTGCGCGCAGTCCCGGACTTCGGCGGCGGAGCGGGCGCCGACGAGGACGCTCACCACGGAGGGATGTGCCGCGGGGAGGGCCAGGGCGGCGGCGCGCAACGTGGTCCCGTGCCGCTCGGCGATGTCCTTCAGCCGGAGGGCCCGGTCCAGCAACTCGGTTGGTGCGGGTGCGTAGTTGTAGGTCGAACCGGGCCCCGGGTTCGCGAGCAGGCCGGAGTTGAAGGCACCGCCGACGACGACGGAGGTGCCGCGCCGCCGGGCCGCGGGCAGCAGGTCACCGAGGGCGCTGTGGTCCAGGAGGGTGTAGCGGCCGGCGCACAGCACCACGTCGACGTCCGTGTCCTGGACGAAGCGCGTGAGCATCGCGGTCTGGTTCATGCCCGCGCCGATCGCGCCGACGACGCCCTGCGAGCGCAGCTTCTCCAGGGCCGGGTAGGCCTCGCGGAAGGCCTGCTCGGCGTGGTCGTCGGGGTCGTGCAGGTAGACGACGTCGACCCGGTCGAGGCCGAGCCGTTCGAGGCTGGCTTCCAGGCTCCGGCGTACCCCGTCGGCGCTGAAGTCCCAGACGCGGCGGTGGGTTGCGGGCACCGCGAAGCCCTGGGCGAGGTCGTCGCCGCCGCCGTCCGCGGGTTCCAGCAGGCGGCCCGCCTTGGTCGAGAGGGTGTACTCGGCGCGGGGCCGGTCGCGCAGGGCCGCGCCGAGCCGCCGCTCGGAGAGGCCGATGCCGTAGTGCGGGGCGGTGTCGAAGGTACGGATGCCGCAGGTCCAGGCGGCGTCGACGGCCGCGCGGGCCTGTTCGTCGGTCACCTGGGTGTACAGGTTGCCGATGCCGGCGGCGCCGAAGGAGAGGGCGCCGACCGGGACGCCGCTCGCACCGAGGGTGTTCACCGGCCCGCCGGGCGCAGTCGCAGCCCCTGCATCCCGCCGTCGACGGCGAGCGCGGTGCCGGTCGTGGCGCCGGACAAGGGGCTCGCCAGGTAGGCGATGGCGCCGGCGACCTCCGGCGCGGACACGAGCCGGCCGGTGGGCTGGCGGGCCTCCAGGGCGGCGCGTTCGGCGGCCGGGTCGGGGGCGGCCTCGAGGAGCCGGCCGACCCACGGGGTGTCGACCGTGCCGGGGTTGACGCAGTTGACGCGGATGCCTTCGCGGACGTGGTCGGCGGCCATCGCGAGGGTGAGGGCGAGGACGGCTCCCTTGGAGGCCGAGTACAAGGCCCGTTGGGGCAGTCCGGCGGTGGCCGCGATGGAGCAGGTGTTCACGATCGCCGCGTGCGAGGAGCTCCGCAGGTGAGGGAGGGCCGCTCGGGTGGTCCGCACGATGCCGAGGACGTTGACGTCCAGCACGCGGCTCCATTCCTCGTCGTCGTTGTCCTCCACCGTGCCGCGGGCGCCGATGCCCGCGTTGTTGACCAGTACGTCGAGGGCGCCGAGGCCGTCGACCGCGGCGGCCACCGCCGCGCGCACCGAGGCGTCGTCGGTGACGTCGGCGCGGTGGCCGGTGAGCGGCTTGCCGACCGACGACGGGTCGAGGTCGAGGACGGCGACGCGGGCACCTCGGGCGGTGAGGAGGTCGGCGGCGGCCCGGCCGATGCCGGAGGCGCCGCCCGTCACGAGCGCTGTGAGCCCGTCGAAGTCGCGGATGTCCTGGGGGTCCGTCATGCTGCCTTCCCCTTGCGTTCGTCGGCGTCCCGTCGGGCGAGGTCGGCGGCCCAGAAGGTGCCGTCCGGGTAGGTGAACTCCGCGATGGACCCGGGGCGCATCGTGGCGGAGAACCCCGGCGCGGTGGGTGCCGTGTAACGGCCGTCGCGGATCACCACGGGTTCGGTGAAGTGGTCGTGCAGATGGTCGACGTACTCGATGACGCGGTCGTCGGTGGTGCCGGCCAGGCCGACGAAGTCGAACATCGAGAGGTGCTGGACGAGTTCGCACAATCCGACGCCTCCCGCGTGCGGGCAGACGGGGACACCGAACTTGGCCGCGAGGAGCAGGATGGCGAGGTTCTCGTTGACACCGCCGACCCGGGCCGCGTCGATCTGCAGGACGTCGACGGAGCCCGCCTGGAGGAGTTGCTTGAACACGATGCGATTCTGCACGTGTTCGCCGGTGGCGACCTTGACGGGGGCGACGGCCGCGCGCACGGCGGCGTGCCCGAGGATGTCGTCGGGGCTCGTCGGCTCCTCGATCCAGTACGGCTCGAACTCGCTGAGCGCGCGCGTCCAGTCGATCGCCTCGTCCACGTTCCAGCGCTGGTTGGCGTCGATCGCGATGCGGATGTCCGGGCCCACCACCGCGCGGGCGACCCGGCAGCGGCGTATGTCGTCCGCGAGGTCCGCCCCCACCTTCAGTTTGATCTGTCTGAATCCCCCGGCGACCGCCTCGGCGGCGAGCCGGGTGAGCTTCTCGTCGCTGTAGCCGAGCCAGCCGGGCGAGGTGGTGTAGGCCGGGAATCCCTCGTCGCGCAGGGTCGCGGTGCGCTCCGCCGCTCCTTCCCTGCCCCGGCGCAGGAGGTGGAGCGCCTCGTCCGGGGTCAGCGCGTCCGTGATGTAGCGGAAGTCGACCTGGCCGACCAGCCAGGCGGGATCGGCCTCGGCGAGGAACTGCCAGAGCGGTTTGCGGGCGCGCTTGGCCGCCAGGTCCCACACGGCGTTGACCACGGCGCCGATCGCCATGTGCATCACGCCCTTCTCCGGTCCGAGCCAGCGCAGTTGGCTGTCGCCGACCAGGTCCCGGGAGAGGGAGCCCGGATCGGCGCACAGCTCGTCCACCGGCCGGCCGAGGACATGCCCCCGCAGTGCGTCGATCGCGGCGACCTGGACATCGTTGCCCCGCCCGATGGTGAAGGTGAAGCCGTGCCCCTCGGCCCCGTCCGCCGCGTCGCTGCGCAGGACGACGTACGCCGCCGAGTAGTCGGGGTCCGGATTCATCGCGTCCGAGCCGTCGAGCTCGCGCGAGGTGGGGAAACGGACGTCGAAGGTGTCGACCGCGGTGATGCGGGCGGGGGTCGGGGACACGGAAGGCCTTTCGGTCGGTGACAGGGGGTCCTCGCGGTGGGGCGTCCGCCGGTCCGCGCCCCGGTGCTCGGTCGCTCAGTCCTGGGCGCGTCCCGTCGTCACCCGGGCGATCATGAGGGCGACGAGGATGATCCCGCCGTAGATGGCCTGGATCCAGAAGGACGGCACCTGGGCGAGCGTTAGCAGGTTCTGCACCACGCCGAGGAGGAGGACGCCGGTCAGGGCGCCGAACATGGTGCCCTTGCCGCCGTCGAGACTGATCCCGCCGATGACAGCGGCGGCGAACACGGTGAAGATCATGTTGTTGCCCTGGTTGGCGCTGATGGCGCCGACGTAGCCGGTCTGCATGATCCCGCCGACGGACGCGAGCACACCCCCGACGACGAACACCCCGAGCATCACCCGCTCGACACGGATGCCGGCCGCGCGGGCCGCGTCGGCGTTGCCGCCGATGGCGTACAACGCGCGTCCGACGCGGTGGTACTTGAGGACCAGACCGGCGACCGCGAAGGCGACGGCTGCCAGCCACACCGACAGCGGGATGCGCAGGAACGTCGTGGTGGCGAGGGAGAAGAACGCGTCGGGCATGCCGAACAAGGTCTTGCCCTTGGTCGCGCCGACCAGAAGCCCCCGCAGGACGATCAGCATCGCGAGCGTGACGATGAAGGCGTTCAGCTTGAACTTCACGACGAGGATGCCGTTGAAGGCCCCGATGGCCGCGCCCACGACGAGGATCGCGAGGAGGGCGAGCGCCGCGGGGAACTCCGTGCCCCAGCCCGACTGGGCGGCGGGCAGCACGAGCAGCGCGCCGACGGCGGGCGCGATGCCGACGACGGACTCCAGCGACAGGTCGAACTTCCCGGTGATGAGGACGAGCGACTCGGCGAGCACGACCATCGCGAGGGCGGCCGAGGCGCCGAGGATGGAGATGATGTTGCGTTCGGTGAGGAAGGAGTCGTTGACGAACGCACCGAGCACGACCAGCAGCAACAGCGCCGGTACAAGGGCGAGTTCGCGGGCCCTGCGCAGGAGTACGGCCTTGGCGGCGCGCGGGTCGGGGGTGTGGGAGGGGGTGAGCGGCGAGGTCGTCGTCTCAGTCATCCCGGCCTCCCCCGCCGCTGCCGGGGGTCCCGGGGGTGTTCCCCGCGGCGGTGCCGTTGCCATGGTCCACTCCTTCGATGGAGGCGATCAGCTCGTGGTCGCGCCAGCCCGCCGGATGCTCGGCGACGACACGGCCGTGGAAGAGGACGAGGACGCGGTCGCAGCGGCGCAGGTCGTCGAGTTCGTCGGAGACGACCAGCACGGCGGTGCCGTCCTCACGGGTGCTGTCCATCCGGGACAGCAGGGACTCCTTGGACTTGACGTCGACGCCCGCGGTCGGGTTGATCAGGACGAGCAGACGCGGGTCCGAGGCGAGCGCACGGGCCATGACGACCTTCTGCGCGTTGCCGCCCGAGAGGTCGGAGACGGGCTGCTCGGGCCCTTCGGTGTGGATGCCGAGGCGTTCGATGAGCCCGGCGGCGAAGCCGCGTCGGCGGCCGGTGCCGATGAACCCGTGGCGGCCCAGCCGGTTCAGGACGCTCAGGGTGGCGTTGTCACCGACGCTCATCCCGGGCACCAGGCCCTGCTCGTGCCGGTCCCGCGGAACGCAGCCGACTCCGGCCTTCAGCGCGGCGGCCACGTCACCGAACGGGAGCCGCTCGCCGCCCAGCCGGGCGCTGCCACCGGTGGGGGTGTGCAGTCCTGCGAAGGACTCGGCCAGTTCGGTCTTGCCGCTGCCGCTGGACCCGGCGAGCCCGACGACCTCGCCCCGGCGCACGGTCAGATCGATCCGCTCGTACGCGGGGGAGGTGAGATCCGTGGCGTCCAGGACCACGGGCGCGTCGTCGTCCGACTCCCTCGGGGCGATGGTCAGTTCGGCGATCGACTCGCCCGCCATGGCCTCGACCAGTGCCGGGCGCGGGAGTTCGGCGACCGGCGCCGTGGTGATCCAGCGGGCGTCCCGCAGGACCGTGACCGTCTGGCAGACCTCGTACACCTCCTGGAGGTGGTGCGAGATGAACAGGAAGGTGACGCCGGATTCCTGGAGCCCCCGCATCCGGGTGAAGAGCCGCTCGATCTCCCGGCTGTCGAGCTGGGCGGTGGGTTCGTCGAGGACGATGAACCGGGCGCCGAAGGAGAGCGCCCGCGCGATCTCGACCATCTGCCGGTCCTCGACCTTGAGGTCGGCGGTGCGGGCGTCCGGGTCGACGCGCACGTCCCAGGTCTCCAGCAGCCGCGCCGCCTCGGACCGGAGCCGGCGCCAGCTGATGAAGCCGCCCCGGCCCGCCGGCTGGCGGTTGATGAAGAGGTTCTCGGCGACCGTCAACTCGGGTACGACGGTGGGCTTCTGGTAGACGCAGGCCACCTTGCGCCGCCAGGCGTCACGGTCGGCGAGCGGGGGCGCGGGCCGGCCGTCGAAGCGGATCGTCCCCTCGTCGGGTGCCTGGAGGCCGGTGAGCAGGGTGACGAGGGTGGACTTGCCGGCGCCGTTGCGGCCGACCAGGGCATGGGACTCGCCGGGGAACACGGCGAGCCGACCGTCTCGGAGAGCGACGGTGGGACCGTACCGTTTGGTGATCCCCCGCGCCTCGACCAGTGGGGTGCTCATTTGACCGTGTTGCCCCAGAGCTTGGGGTCGTCCACGTTCTCCTTGGTGACGAGCGGCGCGGGGAGCTGGTCCTCCAGGATGCCGCCGGGCAGCTTCACGATCTCGGAGTCGTGATCGGTCGGTCCGGGCTTGAACGTCTTCCCCTGCATCGCGGCCTTGATGTAGTACATGCCGTACTTGGCGTAGGCATCGGCCGGCTGGGAGACGGTCGCGTCGATCTCGCCCTTGCGGATGGCGTCGAACTCCTGCGGGATGCCGTCGTTCGAGACGATCGTGATGTGCCCGGCCGCGCCCGCCTTCTTCAGCATTCCCTTGGACTTGAGGGTCTGCAGGGTGGGCGCGAGGTAGACACCGCCCGCCTGCATGTAGATGCCCTTGATGTCGGGGTTGGCGTTCAGCAGGGTGTCCAGCTTGGAGGCCGCGGTGTCGGACTCCCACTTGGCGGGGATCTCCAGGACCTTCAGCTTCGGGAAGTTCTTCCGCACACAGGAGCGGAACGCCTCGGAGCGGTCGCGGCCGTTGACGGACGCCAGGTCGCCCATGATCTGTACGACCTTGCCGGAGCTGATCTGCTTGCCGAGGTACTGGCAGGCCTTCTCGCCGTACGCCTCGTTGTCGGCGCGTACGACCATCGCGACCTTGCCCTTCTCGGGCGCCACGTCGACGGCGACCACGGGGACGCCCTTGCGCTCGGCCTGGTCGAGGCCCGCGGCGATCGCGGCGCTGTCCAGCGGGGCGACCACCAGGCCCTCGACGCCCTGGTTGAGCTGGTTGTTGATGTCGGTGATCTGCTGCGAGGGGTCGCTGTTGGAGTTGACGGTCTTGAGGGCGTCCACGCCCTGCGACGTCGCCATCTTCGGCACGTAGTCGTTGTACGACTGCCAGAACGGTGAGGTCAGCAGGGGCAGGATCACCCCCACCTTGCCGCCTCCGTCCCCCTTTCCGCCGCCCGAGGCGACGTCGTCCTTCGTGCTGCCGCACGCCGCGAGCACGAGGGTCGCGCAGGCGGCCACCGCCGCCGCACACACCGTCCGCGACGGGATTCGCCTGTTCCGCACAGTTCTGCCGGCCATCTGACGGCTCCTCATAGAGCGTGATCGAGCAGGACGGGTGGCCGGAGGTCCCTCTACCGACCGGGACGAATATTTATCAGACCACTTCGGGCTTCCGACACCCTCTGGAGCCAACTATTCACAGTTTCCGGCCATAGTGGTCCGACCACTTCGGTCGTTAGACTGCGGCGCACCCGGCAACAGGAGGAAGTGGCGTGGACGAGAGTCAGCCCGTCGGGGCGGAGCCCGGCAAGGATCCCGCTCCGCCGAAGGGCACCGTGACCCAGCGCGCCATCGAGCAGATCAAGGCGCTGATCCGGGAGGGCCGGCTGGAGCCGGGACAGCGGCTGCCGACCGAGCGGGACCTGGCGTCCCAGCTGGGCATCTCCCGCAGTTCGATGCGCGAGGCGATCCGGGCGCTCACGGTCCTCGGCGTGCTGGAGGCACGGCACGGATCGGGCATCTACGTCACCCAGTTGGAGGCGGGGGACCTGCTGGAGACGTTCGGGGTGGTGGCCGATCTCTCCCGTGGTCCCCAGCTCGTCGAACTGCTGGAACTGCGCCGCATCCTGGAGTCGACGGCCACCGCGATGGCTGCCGCACGGATCACCCCGGACCAACTGGCCGAGGTCGAGAAGCACTTGACGGCGATGAACGCGACCGACGATCCGGAGCAGATCCTCGCCCACGATCTCGCCTTCCACCGCGAGATCGTCGCCGCCGCGGGCAACGAGACGATGACCGCCATCCTGGACGGGCTCTCCTCCCGCACCTTCCGCGCCCGCGTCTGGCGCGGCTACCAGGAGGAGGGCGCCTTCGAGCGCACCCGGCGCGAGCACGCGGCGATCCACCGTGCGCTGGTCTCGCGCGACCCGGAGGCGGCACGGACGGCGGCGGCCGCGCACGTCGGCGAGGTGGAGCAGTGGCTGCGGTCGCAGCTCGCGCCGTAGCCAGGGTCCATGAAGGCCCCCCCGCTGCCGGCCGCTTCGCCCACGGGAGGTCCCCGGCAGGGGCCGGGGTGTCGGGCCGACGCCGCGGACGAGCCCTGGTGGGGCAGGTCCGCGGCGTCGGGTCTCAGGCCCGCTTCAGCCGGAGCGTGACCAGCTCGAACGGCCTCAGGGACACCCGCAGTCGCGTCCCGTCCCGCTCGGGCTCCGCCGCGTCGGCGAGCGGCCGCTCCAGCAGGTCCGTCACCGTGACGTCGTCGAACGCGAAGCCCACGGTCAGAGTGGCCCGCGACCGGCCGCCACGCGACTCGTGGAACCGTACGACCACGTCACCGCTCTCGTCGTCGGCCAGCTTGACCGCCGTCACCACGACGGCGTCCTGTCCGACGCCGACCAGGGGCAGGATCTCCTGGGAGCCCGAGCCCGCCAGCCGCCGCTCCGGCAGGTTGATGCGCCAGCCCTCGCGCACCGCGTCGCCGATCGCCGCGCCGGGGACGAGTGCGTGACGGAACCGGTGGATGCCCTGGTCGGTCTCCGGGTCGGGGAAGCGCGGCGCGCGCAGCAGCGAGACCCGGACCGTGGTCGTCGTACCGGAGTCGCTGTCGCGTACGGCGCGGGTGACGTCGTGGCCGTACGTCGAGTCGTTGACCAGCGCGACGCCCCATCCCGGTTCCTCGATGTGCACGAAGCGGTGGTTGCAGGCCTCGAACTTGGCCGCCTCCCACGAGGTGTTGGTGTGGGTGGGCCGGTGGAAATGCCCGAACTGGGTCTCCGAGGCGTACCGTTCGGCGTGCACGTCGAGCGGGAAGGCGAGCTTCAGGAACTTCTCGGTCTCGTGCCAGTCGACCTCGGTGTCGATGTCCAGGCGCTGTTCGCCGGGCGACAGCGAGAGCACCTGAGTGACCTTCGACGCGCCGAAGGATCGGACGATCCGTACCGAGACACCGTCCTCACCCGGTGCGACCTCGTCGGCGTCGGCCAGATCGGTGACCGTGTTCCGGTAGAACTCGTCGACGTCCCAGGCGTCCCACATGTTCGGGAAGTCGGGGTGGAGTTGCAGCAGGTTCGCCGCCTGCCCCGGTGCGACCGTCTCCCGGTCGGCGGACAGGTCGAACGCCGACACGACGAGTCCCCGTTCGTCGATCTCGACGCGCAGCACGCCGTTGTCCAGGACGTAGCCGCCGTCCACGCGGGGTGCGAGAGCCGTCTCGCCGAGCACCGCCGGGGTCCGTGCGCCGCCGGCGGGCACCCCGTCGCGGGCGTGCGGCGCCGAGTTGAAGACCAGAGGTGCCGAGCCCTCCCCCGCCAGCGCCCGCTGTGCCGCCCCGATGACGGCCTCCAGCTCGGCGGCGACCCGCTCGTAGGTGCGGCGGGCCTCACGGTGGACCCAGGCGATGGACGACCCCGGCAGGATGTCGTGGAACTGGTGGAGCAGGACCGTCTTCCAGATCCGGTCCAAGTCCTCGTACGGATACGGGAATCCGGTGCGGACGGCGGCGGTCGCGGCCCACAGTTCGGCCTCGCGCAGCAGGTGCTCGCTGTGCCGGTTGCCCCGCTTGGTCTTCGCCTGGCTGGTGAGGGTGGCACGGTGCAGTTCCAGGTACAGCTCGCCGACCCACACGGGCGCGTCGGGGTACTCCGCCTCGGCCTTGCGGAAGAAGTCCTCGGGGGTCTCCCAGGCGACGGTCGCGGAGCCTTCGAGGTCGCGGAGACGGCCCGCCTTGGCGATCATCTCGCGCGTGGTGCCACCACCGCCGTCGCCCCAGCCGGTCGGGGCGAGGGAGTGCCGGGCGGCGCCCTTGTCCTTGAAGTTGCTCGCCGCGTGGGCGATCTCCCTCCCGTTCATGGAGCAGTTGTAGGTGTCGACGGGCGGGAAGTGCGTGAAGATCCGGGTGCCGTCGATGCCCTCCCACCGGAAGGTGTGGTGGGGGAACTTGTTGGTCTGCGACCAGGAGATCTTCTGGGTGAGCAGCCACTTGGAGCCGGCCGCCTTGATGATCTGCGGCAGCCCGGCGGCGAATCCGAAGGTGTCGGGCAGCCACGCCTCGTCGTTCTCGACGCCGAACTCGTCGATGAAGAACCGCTTGCCGTGCACGAACTGACGGGCCATCGCCTCGGAGCCCGGCATGTTGGTGTCGGACTCGACCCACATGCCGCCGGCCGGTACGAACCGTCCGTCGGCGACCGCCTTCTTCACCCGGGCCCACACCTCGGGCCGGTGCTCCTTCACCCAGGCCCACTGCTGGGCCTGCGACATGGCGAAGACGAAGTCGGGCTCGTCCTCGATGAGCGCGGTCATGTTGGAGGTCGTGCGGGCCACCTTGCGGACCGTCTCGCGCAACGGCCACAGCCAGGCCGAGTCGATGTGCGCGTGCCCGACGGCGCTGATCCGGTGGGCCGACGGCACGGCGGGCGCGGCCAGGACGTCCCTCAGCAGTGAACGGGCCCGTTCCGCCGTCGCGTTGACGTCCTGGAGGTCGACGGCGTCCAGGGCGCGCTCCACCGCGCGCAGGATGTCCCAGCGGCGCGGGGACTCCACCGGCAGCTCGGCCATCAGCTCGCCGAGGACCTCCAGGTCGATGACCAGGTTCCACACCTCCTCGTCGAGGACGGCGAGGTCCATGCGGGCGAGCGTGTACTGCGGCTCACTGCCCGCCGTCTCCTTGTCGCCGAGCTGTGTGGGCCGGAAGGGGTGGTAGTCGAGGATGACCGGGTTGGAAGCCGCCTCGATGCGCAGGTCGACGTGCTCGCCGCCCTCCGCCGGGGCCGCGACCCTCACCCACTGGTTGCGCGGGTTGAGACCCTTCACGGGACTGCCGTCGGGCCGGTAGACGAGCCCCTCGCACTGGAAGCCGGGCATGTTCTCGTCGAAGCCGAGGTCGAGCAGGGCCTCGACGGTCCGGCCCGCCCAGGCCTCCGGAACGGTTCCGGAGACCCGGAACCAGCTGGTGCCCCACGGAGCACCCCAGCGCGCGCCCACCTCGATCGGTTCCGTCGGGGCGGCGAGCCCTTCGGCGACCGGCACGGGTTCACCGGGCGCGTTCCACACCGCCACCTCCAGCGGAACGGACTCGGGGTACACGGCCGGACGGATGCGTTCGTCCAGGACGCGCTTGAGGCGGGACTCGACCAGGGTGCGGTCGTCATGCATGTGAGTGCTCCGTGGGGTGTGGGATGCGGGTTGTTACCAGGTGTGCGTGGTCGTGGCGGGCGTGGAGACGCTGAACAGTTCCCCCACTGAGCGCAGTTCGAACCGTGCGGCCGGTTCTCCCTGTTCAGGGGCGAGCCCGGCGACGTGGAAAGCACGCTGGCAGGTTCCGCCCTGGAAGCGGCGCGTGCCGTCGGGGAGGATCCGGTACAGCTCGTAGTGGCGCACCGGTCCGGGTGCGGGCTGCCAGGCGAGGCGCAGGTCGCCGCCCTCGGCTTCCGTGACGCGCAGGCCGGTGGGCGCGTCCGGGGCCTCGGTGGCGTTGCGGACGGCGAGTCCGCCGAGCCGCCAGCGCACCGCCCCGCCGGCTCCGGTCAGCCGGACGCCGAGGGCCCGGACGGTCCCCGTCAGCCCGGCAAGGGACACGGTCGAGGTCTGCCAGCCGCTGCCCGAGGGGACCGGGAGAAAGGTGTACGGGGGTGCCGCGCCGGCCGTCGCGGGGTCGTCCGTGGCGACCGCCAGCTCCAGGGAGACGTCACCCGCGTCCGTGCGATGCGTCAGCTCGACGACGGTGTCCTCACCGAGCGGGAGCCTGGTCGCGTAGAGGTCCAGGGTGGCCGGGGCGTCCAGATCGCCGGAGAGGAGGACGCTGCTGCCGCCGCGCCAGGCGTCCGCGAAGTCGAAGGTCACCGAGGGGCGCAGGCCGCCGGTGCGCACCACCCAGCGGCGGGAGGGCAGCCGGTCCTGGAGGCCGAGATGGTTCCAGGCGGTGTCTCCGGTGGCCTCGCCGTCCTCGTACCACTTCAGGCCGTGGCCGGTGTTGAAGACGGTCGCGAAAGGGAGGGAGGTGACGGTGGAGCGGTCGGCGACGAAGACGGCGGGCGCACGCCAGCGGGCGGTGGTGTCGGGCCGCGCGGGGTCGAGGGAGGCACCGGTCCAGAAGGCGTCGTCGGCCGCGTGGAAGTCGCCGGGGCTGCGGCCGGCCGGCAGGTGGTTCCGCGTCCACTCGGGCCGGTAGTAGCCGACGGAGGTGACGTGCGTCTTCGTGGCGGGGACGATGGCGTCCCAGTTCACGGAGGCGTTCGTGCCGTTCGCCTCGACGTCGACGCCTGCCCACAACGCGTCGCGGCTGCGGCCGAGTTGCTCGGCCGTCGTCCCGGACGAGGCCAGTGCGGCGGGGGTCCAGCGGAAGTCGAGGAACATCGAGTCGGCCGCCTGGAAGAACGCCTTGTTCTGGTTGTTCAGCGCGCCCTGCCAGCTGACCGAGCCGTTCACGGTCATCGCGTCGTACCAGGTGACGCGCTGTCCCCTGGCCGCGCCCAGCGATTTCAGCTCCCCGAGGAAGCCGAGCATGCCGGTGGCGAGCGCCGGATCGCCGCCGCCCGTCTCGGCGTTGACGAACCAGCCGTCGAAGCCGTACGCCTCGGCGACGGCGACGAGTTGCGCGGCGAGCGGGTAGCGCCCCTCGGCGTCCCTCTGCACGAGGTCGCGGGTCCACCGCAGTTGACCGCCGTACGCGGCGGGCGGCAGGAACACGTTGCCGAGGACCGGGACGCCGTGCCGGTGCGCGGCGTCCACGATCGGCGCGTTCGGCGCGAGGATCAGGCCCTCGCCCGACGAGCCGCCCCAAAAGACGAGTTCGTCGAGGTAGGACCAGTGGGTCAGCGCGTAGTAGTCGGCGGTGGCCGCGCCCTGCGAGGGGTTCTGGGCCGTCGGTCCGAAGGAGACGAGCGACTGGACGCGGGCCTGTCCCGAACGTGCCGTGGTGTTGGCGGGGACGGGGGTGAAGCGGGTGGCGAGCGGCACGGTGGAGGCGTTGAACGCGAGGTCGGTGTCGGTGTCGGCGCGCCACGACGTCAGGCTTCGCCAGGTGATGCCGGTGCCCGGGGTGCCGGTGGGCAGCGAGTCGGGGTACCAGTAGGAGGCGTACGGCTGGAGGTCACGGGCCGCCGCGGCCGCCGTGCCCGGCAGAGCGGGGACGAGTCCGGCGGCGACGCCGGCTCCGGCGAACAGGACGGCACGTCTGCTGAGGTTCACGATGTGCTCCGTATCGTGTGGGGAACGGATTACGGTGCTCGGCTCAGGCGGTCACCTGATCCGGTGTGACGACCTCGGTGATACCGCGCGCGACGAGGTGTTCGCCGTCGGTGGCGCGGCTCGCGAGGACGGTGGTGGGGCGGACCCCGTCGGCGGTCAGCCGGGCGAAGGCCTCGAAGACGGGGCCGCCAGGCGCGCACGCGGAACGGCCCGGCGCGGTGTCGACGACGAGTGCGGTGGTGCGGACGGCGGGTACGCCGGGACGGTCCCTTCCGGCGATCCGGGCGATGGTGTCCCCTGCGGGCTTCGTCCGCCGGTCACTCGTCAACAGGCCGAGGCTGTACTCGAGTTCGGGGAAGTCGGCGAGATCGCGGCTGACGTCGTGCGAGCACCACCAGGTCACGCCCCACAGGTCGGGGCAGTCGAGGGCGTTCGTGACGGTGGCCTCGGTGAAGGCGGCGGCGTGCTCGGCGGGGATGAGCGGGGCGGGCGCGCCGACCTCCTGGAGCCAGACCGGACGGTGCGGGTCGTCCGACCATGCCTTGGACAGCTCGATCAGGTACGCGGCGTGGTGTTCGGTGGCGACGCCGGTCCGGCCGTGGCGCTGCGCCGTGCCGTTGAACACCCATGAGTGGACGGCGGTCATGGCGCCGAGTCGGGCCGAGTGGCCGGGGGTGAACGGCTGGTCGTCCTGGTACCAGGCGGCGTCGTACGAGGCGTGCAGGTGCGGCTTGCCGGGGGCGCCCTCCTCGCAGGCGTCGAGCAGCCGCCGCAGCCACGCCCCGGCCTGCTCCTCGGTGATGCGGTCGGGGTCGGGGTGGGGTCCGGCCGCGAACTGGTTGACCTCGTTGCCGATGGTCATCCCGATGAAGTTCGGCCGGTCGGCGAGAGCCGCGGCCAGCGTCCGCAGGTACGCCGCCTCCCCCGCGACGACGTCCGGGTCGGTGAAGATGTTCCGCCGGTGCCAGGTCTGTGTCCACGCGGGCAGGAAGTCGAAGCTCGACAGATGCCCTTGCAGGCCGTCCACGTTGACGTCGAGTCCACGCTCGGCGGCGGCGTCGGCGAGCGCGACGAGCTGCTCGACGGCGCGCGGGCGGATCAGGGTGCGGTTGGGCTGGAAGTAGGGCCACAGCGGGAAGACCCGGATGTGGTCGAGGCCGAGCGCGGCGATGGAGTCGAGATCGGCGCGGACCGAGTCCAGGTCGAAGTCGAGCCAGTGGTGGAACCACCCTTGGCTGGGGGTGTAGTTGACGCCGAAGCGCACGGCAGAAGGCATGCGGGGATCCTTGCGAATCGGAACGACAGGACGGCGGAGCGCGGGTCGGCGGCCCGCTCCGGACGGGCGTCAGCCCTTGACGGCTCCCTCGCCGACACCGCGGAAGAAGTACCTCTGGAGGCAGGCGAAGAGGGCGATCAGGGGTGCCACGGCGATGACCGTGCCGGCGGCGACGAGGCGTTCGTCGTTGGCGAAGGTGCCGTGCAGGTAGTTGAGTCCGATGGTGAGGGTGAACTTGGAGGGGTCGCTGAGCACGATGAGCGGCCACAGGAAGTCGTCCCAGGCCCCCATGAAGGCGAAGATCGCGACGACGGCGAGGGTGCCCTTGACCGAGGGCAGCGCGATCCGCAGGAACCGCTGCCACACGTTGGCGCCGTCGACGAAGGCCGCCTCCTCGATCTCGTAGGGGAGGTTGAGGAAGGCGTTGCGCATCAGCAGGACGTTCATCGCGCCGACGCAGCCGGGCAGCACGACCCCGATGAGCGTGTTGTTCAGGCCGAGTTCCCGCATGGTCGTGAACTGGGCGATGATGATGCCCTCGACGGGCACCAGCATGGCCAGGATGAAGACCAGGGTGGCCACCCGCCGCCCGCGGTAGCGCAGCCGGGCCAGGGCGTACCCCGCGAGGGCCGAGCCCACGCAGTTGGTGACGACGTTGGCGCCCGCCACCTTGAGGGAGTTGAGGGCGTAGTCCCACACCGGGATGGTGTCGGCGACGCGCCGGTAGTTGTGCAGGGTCGGGTCGCCGGGCAGGAACCTGGGCGGCGAGCTGAAGATGTCCTCGGTGGGTCCCTTGAGCGAGGTGGACAGCTGCCACAGGAAGGGGCCGACGGTCAGGGCGAGGACGGCGAGCAACAGCAGGTAGCGCAGGGCGAGTTCCCACAGCGGGACACGTTGTCCGTGGTCGTCGGTGACCCGGCGACGGCGCGGGCGCTCCGCTGTTGGGGGCGGTTCGGCGGTGCGGTTCTTCACCGGCGTGCTCATGCGTCCTCCTTGCGGTCGGCGCGCAGCACGAGCAGCATCAGCGCGACGGTGACGACGAAGACGACCACCGAGATGGCGGACGCGTAGCCGACGCGACCGGTCAGTCCGGTGCCGGTGCGCTGGACGAGCATGACGAGGGTGGTGTCCTCGCCGGCCGGGCCGCCGTCGGGGCCGGCCATCAGGTACACCTCGGAGAACACCTTGAAGGCGGCGACCGACGAGAGCGCGCCGACCAGGACCATGGTGGACCGGACGGCGGGCACGGTGACCGTGAGGAAGCGGCGCACCGCCCCCGCTCCGTCCACCGCGGCGGCCTCGTGCAGCTCCCGTGGCACGTTGGCGAGCGCGGCCAGATAAATGATCATGTAGTAGCCGAGGCCCTTCCAGACCGTGACGGCCATGGCGCTGAGCAGGAGCAGCCACTGGTCGCTCAGGAAGCCGACCTTGCCGGCCCCGACCGCCTCCAGCAGCGAGTTCACCAGCCCGCGCTCGTCGAGGAGCCACACCCAGACGAGTCCGACCACGACGATCGACGCGACGACCGGGGTGTAGAAGGCGGACCGGAAGAAGGCGATGCCGGGGATGTTCTTCTGGACCAGGAGGGCGAGCAGCAGCGGCAGCAGGACGAGCGCGGGGACGACCCCGAGGACGTACAGCGTGCTGTTGCGCAGACCGGTCCAGAACATCTGGTCGTGCAGCAGTTCCCGGAAGTTGGCCAGGCCCACGAACTCGCCGGGGATCAGCGTGCGACGGTCGGTGAAGGAGTTGATCACCGTCGAGACGAACGGGTAGAGGATGAAGACGCCCACGACCACGAGGCCCGGAGCGGCGAACAGCCAGGGGCTGGTGCCCAGTTGGCGTCGCACGCGGGTGCCGGGCCGCGGCTCCGGCGAGGCCGGCCGGGAGCCGGCCCGC
This sequence comes from Streptomyces sp. NPDC102279, assembly GCF_044766365.1. Lineage (NCBI taxonomy): Bacteria > Bacillati > Actinomycetota > Actinomycetes > Kitasatosporales > Streptomycetaceae > Streptomyces > Streptomyces sp. NPDC102279. The sequence goes on from NZ_JBIWLU010000002.1 coordinate 557,867, forward strand.
CTCTCCCGGGACAGTGCGCGGGGCGCCCGCGCGGTGCTGGAGGAACTCGCCATGACCGCTCAGCCCTGCTGCCGCAGCAGCGTGTCACAGGCCTTGACAGCGTTGTCCAGTGCCGTCTTGGGGCTCTGCTTGCCCTGCAGCGCCTTGGCGATCTCGTTGCGCAGCGCCGTCTTCATCTGCTCGCTGAACAGGACCGGCGTGTAGTTGACCGCGTTCTTCAGGGACTTGGCGGCGGCGACCCGCACGCGCGTCTCGTCCGTGCCGTCCTCCTTGGTGAAGTACGGGTCGTCCAGCGAGCCCGCGGTGCTCGGGAAGATCGCGACCTTCTTGGCGAAGGACATCTGGTTCTCGGCGTCGGTGACGAAGTGCGCGAAGGCGACCGCGGCCGGGGTGTGCTTGGTCCGGGCGTTGACCATCACGCCCATCACGTACATGTTCACCTTGCCGGTGCTGGTGATCTGGTCCGTGATGCCGATGTTCTTGTACAGGTTCGGCGCCTGCTTCTTGAAGTTGCCGAGGTCCAGTGCGCTGCCGGGGTTCATCGCGACGGCGCCGGTCAGGAACTTCTTGCCGGACGACTCGGGGGTGGCGGTGAGCGCCTGCGGATCGAGCGCCTTGGCGTCGTACAACTCCTTGTACTTGGTGAGTAGTTGTACGCCCTTGGCGTCGTTGAAGGAGAACGCGCTGCCCTCCTTGTTCATCAGCTCGACGCCATAGCGGCCGAAGTCCTCGATGGTTGGCACGTTGGCGAGGGTGGCGACCTTGCCGTCGCTCTTGTCCGCCAGGCGGAGGGCGTCCGTGAAGAGTTCGTCGTACGTCGTCGGCGGCTGGGCCGCGTCGAGGCCCGCCTTCTCGAAGAGCGACTTGTTGTAGAACAGCGGCCCGGTGTTGAGGTACCAGGGGAAGGCGTAGGTGCCGGTCATGCCCGGCACCTGGTGGCCGGCCCAGGCTCCCGCCAGGTACTCCTTCTTGTCCCGGGCGGCCGACTTGTCGAGGTCGAGGGCGAGTCCGGCCTTGGCGAGCGGGGCGACGAGGTCGGGAGAGACGTTCACGACGTCGGGCAGGGTGCCGCCCGCCGCGTCGGCGCTGATCTTGTCGGCGTAGCCCTCTGCGGGCTGGTCGATCCACTTCACGTGCGTACCGGGGTACTTCTTCTCGAAGTCGGCGACGACACCCTCGAAGTAGGGCTTGAAATTGGCCCTCAGGTTCCAGGTCTGGAAGGTGATGTCGCCCTCGATCTTGCCGGAGGCGTCCGTCGAGCTGCCGCTGTCGCCGGAACCGCAGGCGCTCAGCGGCAGGACGAGGGCGACGGCGGCGGCGACAAGTGCTCTGCGGGGTATGGGCACGGTGACACGGCTCCCTTGCGGCGTCTGCGGGTGGTGGCGCCAGCGACCATGCCCGGCAGCCGTCGGCGAAGTCAATGGATTGGCATCCACTAAATGAATTCGCGTGACATTAGTGCAGGTCAGAGCGATTGGACAGCTCTCTTGCGCGAGATCGCTAATGCGCTTTAGGCTGTCAGGACTCAAGCGCTTTAGTACACGACCTGAAGAAATGGGGAGTCCCGTGCCAGCCAAACGGTCTCCGGCGCGGCGGCCGACGATGAAGGACATCGCGCGGCGCGCCGGAGTCTCCGAGAGCGCGGTCTCCTTCGCGCTGAACGACCGGCCCGGCGTCTCCGAGGTCACCCGCGACCGGGTCCGCCGGGTCGCCGAGCAGCTCGGCTGGCGGCCGAGCACCGCGGCGCGCCAGCTCTCCGGCGAGGGTGCGGCCACCGTCGGCCTGGTGGTGGCGCGGCCCGCCGACGCCCTGGGCGTGGACTCGTTCTTCCTCCAGCTGATCTCGGGCATCCAGGAGGTGCTGGCGGAGCGTCATCTCGGCCTGCTCTTCCAGGTGGTCGAGGACGTGGACGCCGAGTGCGCGGTGTACCGGCGCTGGTGGGCCGAGCACCGCGTGGACGGTGTGCTCGTGGTGGACCCGCGCGTCGACGATCCGCGCCCGGGGCTCCTCGACGAACTCGGCCTGCCCGCCGTGGTCATCGGCGGGGCGCCGGACGCCCTGCACCCGGGGATGTCCACCGTGTGGGCGGACGACGCGGGCGCGATGGCGGCGGTCGTCGACGCCCTGTACGGCCTGGGCCACCGCAGGATCGTGCACATCGCGGGCCTGCCGGGGCTCGCCCACACCGAGCGGCGCATCCGCACCCTGCGGGCCGAGGCGGAGCGGCGCGGCCTGCCCGAGGTCCGCTCGGTGACCACCGACTATTCGGACGCGCAGGGCGCGGCGGTCACCCGGCGTCTGCTGGAGGACGCGGAGCCGCCCAGCGCGCTCGTCTACGACAACGACGTGATGGCCCTGGCCGGTGTCGCCGCCGCGAGCGAGCTGGGGTTCTCCGTGCCGGGCGCGGTGTCGGTGGTCGCCTGGGAGGACTCGCCGCTCTGCCGCATGGTCAAGCCGTGGTTGTCCGCGCTGTCCCGGGACACGGTCGAGTTCGGCCGCACGGCGGCACAGGAGCTGACGGCGCTCCTGGACGGTGGGCCGGCGCGGACGGTGCGGGTCCCGGTTCCGCGGCTGATCGAGCGCGAGAGCACGGGACCCTGCACGGCGGGGCCGTGAAGCAATCGCCGGGACGCACGGGGGTGACGGGCGGGAGGGAGTGCCCGGTGTAGCGCGAGGGGTAGAGGACGAAGCTGTCGTGGTGCCCGACGGTGAGGACGGCGAGCCGGAATCCGCCGTCGCGCCGGGCGCGGGCCCACTGGCCGGTGTCGGGTCCCGTGGGCCGGAAGAGCTGCGGGTCCTCGTCACCGGTCCCCCGCTCCAGGCCGGTGAACGTGTTGACGCCGAAGTGCAGGAAGGCGGTGCGTTCCAGGCGCTGCCAGGCGATCTGCCGTTCGGTCGGCCGGACTTGGGAGGCCTTGCGGACCGGTTCCTCCCGGATGTCGTCGGGGCCCACCGGGATGCGGCACAGGGACTGGTCCGGCACGACGAGTGTCACGGAGGTGCCGGTCCACGCGGCGAGGGCGGTGGACGTCAGTCCGAAGCGGCGCCGGGAGACGGTCATCGGCGGAGGCTCCTCGGGTCGGTGAGTGGTCGGCTTCCGCACGGAGGGCCCCTGATGGTCACGGGCATCGAGGGGGACACCGCCCTGATTCATCGGAGGTCTGACGATCGATCGACCCCAGGTGACGGTCAACGGGGCTTTCGGCGAGCGGAGTTGCGCTAGTGATCGGATGACCCGCGGGACCACGGGAACGTCGGCCGACGCCCGCGCGAAAGCCCGACAGGGCCCCACCGAATGTCCACGGCGGACGGCTCTCGACGCGGCGGCCCCGCGCCGGGCAGAGTGCACCCCGTACACGTACTACTCACCAGTACGACATGGAGCGAGGAGCGCCCGTGACCACCTGGGTCGGCCGGACCGCCACCGAGATCGCCGCCGCCGTCCGCGAACAGCGGGTCACACCGCGCGAGGTGGTGGCCGAACACCTCGCGCGGATCGAGCGGCTCGACGGCCGGGTCGGCGCCTTCCGGACGGTACGGGCCGAGGCGGCGCTCGCGGAGGCGGACGAGCTGCTCTCCCGGGACCTCGGGCGCCTCGCCCTCGCGGGTGTGCCGGTGGCGGTGAAGGACAATCTCGCGGTGCGCGGCGAGGCGCGGCGCAACGGCTCCGCCGCGACCCCGGACACCCCCGCGGACGAGGACCACGTCACGGTGGCCCGGCTGCGCGCTGCCGGTGCCGTGGTGGTGGGACTGACGAACGTGCCCGAGCTGTGCGTGTTCGGCACCACCGAGGGGGTGCACGGCACCGCCCGGAACCCCTGGGACCTGTCCCGGACGGCGGGCGGGTCCTCCGGCGGGAGCGCCGCGGCGGTGGCCGCCGGGATGACGCCCATCGCGCTCGGCAACGACGGCATGGGGTCGCTGCGGATCCCCGCCGCGAACTGCGGCCTGGTCGCCCTGAAACCGGGCCACGGCGTGGTCCCGGCCGGGATCGGCCACGGCGACTGGTTCGGCATGTCGGAGAACGGGCCCCTGGCCACGACCGTCGAGGACACCCGCCTGATGTTCTCCGTGCTGGCCGACACCGAGCAGCCGCCGCCCGCGGAGCCCGTCACCCGCACCATCGCCGTCTCGGTGCGCAGTCCCCTGGCCGGCGTCAGGGTCACCCGACCGTATACGACCGCGGCCCGTCAGGCGGCCGCGCTGCTGTCCGAGGCGGGGCACCGGGTGCGGCCCGCGAACCCGTCGTACCCGGTCTGGCTGAGCACGACCTCGCTCGCCCACTGGACGGCGGGCACGGCGGTGGACGCCGAGGACCTCGACCCGCGCCGGCTCACCCGGCGCACTCGCGTGCACGCGGCCGTCGGGCGCCGCTTCGTGACCGGGGTCCGCACGGGGGTCCGTCGCGAGCAGCTGCGCGCGCGGCTGGCGCCGTTCTTCGCGGAGCACGACGTGCTGCTCACCCCGGCGCTGGCACGCCGGAGCCCCGCCTCCGTGGCCTGGCACGAGCGGGGCTGGCTGCGCAACATCCTGGCCAACACGGCCTATTCGCCGATGACTCCGCCGTGGAACCTCACCGGCTGGCCGGCGATGGCGGTGCCTTTCGGCACCCTGCCGAGCGGTGCCCCGTGCGCCGTACAACTCGTCGGCCGTCCCGGCTCCGAGGCGGCGCTGCTGGACGTGGCCGGACAGCTGGAGGTACTGAACCCGTGGCGGCGTACCGCGCGGCTCGACTAGCTCGACCGGGAGGTGTCCCGGGAGGAGTGTCCCGGGAGGGGTGGACTCACCCTCGTCGGAGTACACGGGAGCCGCGGCCGGTAGCCGGCCGCGGCTGTTCTGAGGGGCATGGGCGTGAACCGTGCACGCCCATGCCGTCAGCGATCGCGATGGACCGATCCCGGCGTCGGTCAGTCGACGCTGGGGAGGATGTGGGGCTCGGCGAGGTCGTCCTCGTAGCCCGCGAGGCGGATCGGGGCGGACCTGGCCCACACTTCCAGGCTGCCGAGCTTGATGTCGGCACCGCCGGCGCGCTCCGTACGTTCCTTGGGGCGCTGATCGCGATTCGTCTTCTCTGGTGTCACCGCGCACTCCTTATGTGTCGGGTCACCCTCGGGACGTGCGGTCCGGTCTGCTCCGGCCGCCTGACGTCCGCTCGGGTTTGAGTCGAAGGCAGTTAGGGACGCGGTGGCGCCGGTAACTCGGGTGAGAGCAGGCCGTGGTGACCGGCATGTCCCGGGACGGACCGTGGGTGTGGGTGGACCCCAGTAAGGCTGCCCGTCGGCTACAGGGTAACCAAATGAGCGGGCGACTGCTCGATGGGGCCGAAAACTTCGCGTTACCGTCGCGGGTCGACTCCGGCCCCATCAGGCCCCGATCTGCGGCGATTTGAAACACGATGCCCCCTTCGCCGCCACCCATTCGGCTCAATACCGACCATAGGGGAGGGCATCAGGACGTGTCAGGGGCCAGTCTGAAGTCACCAGCGGCCGACGGGCGTCGACCCTGCCGGACATCACCGGAGGCGGTTGTGCAGTTCAGGTCCCGTTGGCCGGTTCGCAAGAAGGCCATGGTCTGCTGACGGCCGGCACAGGCTTTCTCGTGGGAGGACCGACGCATGGAGCTGCGCGGCGTCGACGATCTGATGGATCTGCTGCACGCCTGCCGGGGCGCGTGGGACACGCCCGACACCCCCGGCTCCCGGCTTCGCCCGGGCGGAGGGACCCCCGTCGGCGACCCGGTCGATCTGCACGATCACGGCCTGCAGACCGCCGCGTTGCTGCGCCGGGAACGCCCCAGCGACAAGGAGCTCCAGGTCGCCGGACTGGTGCACGACCTCGGGCATCTACTGAGGCCGGGCGACGACGCCGGGCACGCCGACCACGCCGCCGCGGCGGTGCGGCCGCTGCTCGGTGACCGGGTCGCCCGTCTCGTCGAGCTGCATGTGGCGGCGAAGCGTTACCTGGCGGCCACGTCGCCGGGCCGCGGGCTGTCCCCGCAGAGCGCGCTGACGCTGATGGCCCAGGGCGGCGCGATGAGCCCGCGGGAGGTGGCCGCCTTCGAGCGGGACCCGCTGGCCGAGGACGCGGTGACCCTGCGACAGGCGGACGACGCGGGAAAGGTCGTCGGACTGGACGCCGGGGTCATGGAGGACTGGCGGCCCGTACTGGAACTGGTGGCGTCCCGCACGGCTCGCCTCGACACCGTCGACTGACGGAGTCGCGGACGGGGCGGCGAGCCGGCCGGGACGCGCGGCCCCGACCCGCCCGCAGCGCGGCCCGCCAGGACTGCGGCCCGGCGTGGGAGCGGTCCGGGCGATTCCGCCGGGGGACGGCGGTGCCGTGCGTCGACGAAGTCGGGTGCCGGCCGAGCCGTGACCCGGCGGTGCCGCCCGGCGCGCCGGTGGCGTCCGCCGGACCTGCCGACGGACGCCACCGGGACACCTCACCGAGAGCACGTCATCCGACGCGCCGCCCGTCGTTCACCACTTGCCGGGCGCGTAGTCCTTGAGGAAGACGCCGTACAGGTCCTCGCCCAGCTCGCCGCGCACGATCGGGTCGTAGACGCGGGCCGCGCCGTCGACCAGGTCGAGCGGGGCGTGGAAGCCCTCGTCGGCCAGCCGGAGCTTGTCGTAGTGCGGGCGCTCGTCGGTGATCCAGCCGGTGTCGACCGAGGTCATCAGGATGCCGTCGGTCTGGAACATCTCCTGGGCGCTGGTGCGCGTCACCATGTTCATGGCGGCCTTCGCCGCGTTCGTGTTGGGGTGGCCCGCGCCCTTGTAGCCGCGGCCGAACACGCCTTCCATCGCCGAGACGTTGACGATGTAGGAGCGCCCGGCGGACGTCGTGCGGGCTGCCTCGGCCATCTGCGGGCGCAGGGCGCTGATCAGGATGAACGGCGCCGTGTAGTTGCACAGCTGGGTCTCCAGCAGCTCCACCGGGGAGATCTGCTCGATGGTCTGCACCCAGGTGTTGCTGTCGACGACGTCCGGCAGCAGGCCGCCCGCGTCGATGGCGGTGCCGTCACGGTGCCGGACCACGCTGGCGTTGCCGGCGACCAGGGCGAGGTCGGCGACCTTCTGCGCGTCCAGGCCGGACACTCCGGCGGGCAGCGCGGTCAGTCCGTCGACGGCGCCGGAGTTGAAGGCACCGATGACGTGGCGGGCGGGCAGCTCACCGGCCGGCAGCGGGGCGCTCTCGCCCTCGACGAGCGCGGCGTAGGCGGAGGGCAGCCGCCGTACGGTCTGGGTCGCGTTGTTGATCAGGATGTCGAGCGGGCCCTGCGCTGCGATCCGTTCGGCGAGGGACACGACCTGTGCCGGGTCGCGCAGGTCGATGCCGACGACCTCCAGGCGGTGGATCCAGTCCGCCGAGTCGTCCATGGCCTTGAAGCGGCGGATCGCGTCGTGCGGGAAGCGGGTGGTGATGGTGGTGTGGGCACCGTCACGCAGCAGGCGCAGCGCGATGTACATGCCGATCTTGGCGCGGCCACCGGTGAGCAGGGCGCGCTTGCCGGTGAGGTCGGCGCGGGCGTCGCGGCGGGAGCGGTTCAGGGCGGCGCAGTCCTGGCAGAGCTGGTGATAGAAGTAGTCGACCTCGACGTAGCGGGTCTTGCAGGTGTAGCAGGAGCGCGGGCGCTGGAGTATCCCGGCGATCCTGCCCTCCTCCGTCACCGAGGACGGGAGGATGCCCTCGGTCTCGTCGTCGATGCGCTGGGCGGAGCCGGTCGCGGTGGACTCGGTGACCTGCTTGTCGTGGGCCGTCTTGGCGGCGCGGCGATCCTGGCGGCGGCGCTGCTTCACGGTCCGGTAGACGCCCGCGGTGGCGCGGCGCACGGCGATGGCGTCGGGGTGGTCGACGTCGATCTTGTCGAGTTCGTCGAGCACGCCGAGGCAGACGGCCAGCCGCTCGGGGTCGATACCGGGACCGAACGCGACGTCGGCCACCTCTGTCGTGTCCACGGCGGGGGTCGCCCGGCCGTCGTCTGTCACCGTCATCGCTGCTGCCGTTCCTCGGGTTGTGCGCCGCGTTCGAACCGCGCTCGCTTTCGAAGGCGGAATTTTACGGACCAATCGCGCGCGGCACCAAACCCGTGGTGATCATGGCGTGCAGGCGGTGATCAGTGCGCGTACCTCCTCGGTGAGCGAACGGGCCAGCAGATCGAGGTCCGGGACGGCCTCCGCGTCGGCGACCAGGCCGTAGTGGACGCTCCCCCGGTAGGTCGAGACGGCCACGGCGAGGGCCTGGCCGCGGGCCAGCGGGGCGAAGGGGTAGACCTCGGTGAGCGGGCAGCCGCCGAGCTTCAGGCCGAGGCTCGGCAGCGGGACGCTGGTGACGAGGATGTCGAAGAGCAGCCGGGCGGCCTGGCCGACGACCGGGCCGCCGAGCCGGTGTCCGAGGGGCGGCACGTGATCGGCGAGCAGCGCGACCGCGCCGGCGCCCCGGTTCGGCCCGGCGTCCTTGTTCCGGTCCATCTCCGTCCGCACGGCGCGCAGCCGGCCGAGCGGGTCGGGATCGTCGACGGGAAGCCGTATCAGGTAACCGGAGAGCCGGTTCCCCTGCGGCTGAGCGGTGCGCGGGCGGCGCCGGGAGACGGGGATGAGGGCGCGCGGGGCGACCCCCTCGCTCCCGTCGCCGCGTTCGTCGAGCCACCGGCGCAGGGCGCCGGCGACGACGGCGATCAGGACGTCGTTCACGGTGCCGCCGACGGTCTTGCGGACCCGGTGGACGTCGTCGAGGTCGATCACGACGCCGGCCGTGCGCCGGGTGCCGGTGGGTGCGGAGGTGAGGGCGGGCGAGGACTGCGCGGCGAGGGTGGCGCGGGCGACGGAGGCACCGATGTCGAGGGCCCGGCCCACGTCGGAGAGGGTGCCGCGAAGGAAGTCGGGCAGTTTGCGGACGTCCGGGAAGAGTCCGCGGGGCGGCTCGGCGGAGCGGGGGCGGGGCTCCGGGAGATCCATCGGGTCCATGATGGCCGCGGCGAGCATGAGGGCCCTGAGGCCGTCGGCGAGGGCGTGGTGGAACTTGAAGAGCACCGCGAAGGAGACCCCGTCCTCGCCGGGCAGCACGTGTGCCTCCCACGGCGGGCGTCCGCGCTCCAGCGGGCGTTCCATCAGCCGGCCGGCCTCGGCGTGGAAGTCGGCGGTCGGCGCGTGCAGCAGGACGTGGTCGAGCGGTTCGAAATCGGATGCGGGCTCGCGGGTGGCGCTGCCGAAGGTGAGCGGGGCCAGCGGCTGCCACACGTCGCGGATGCGCATGCGCAGCCCGGGCACGGCGGCCGCGCGGGCGGCCAGCAGGTCCGCCGCGTGGGCGCCGGCCGCCGGCGAGTGCGCGGCGAAGACCCCGAGGGCGCCCAGGTGCATCGGATGCCGGGCGGACTCGATGTTCCAGAAGGCCAGGTCGAGTGGTGCGAGCAAATCGGAAGTCAAAGGCTTGCTCTCGCGTCGACGACGGGTGAACCTGCAGTCAAACCCGGACCAGTGATTACGGTCAAGTACGATCAAGCTACGCACAGTTAACACCAGATTAAGTCCCGCCCCTCACGGGAGGGGCGGGACTCGGTCGCATCAGGACATGCCGGGTGTCACTTCAGGACCGGGGGCGCGGCCGAGGCCGACGTTCCCCACTCGGACGGCTCGGAGCCGACCGTGAATCCGAGGGAACGGATGTTCCTCAACTTGTCGGTCGTCAGATACGTACGGACGTACGACGAACCGTCGACGCGGGCCGCCTGGATGTAGCGGTCGGTGTCCGAGGTGCCCGGCGCCGTGACAGTGAGGGCGCCGCGCGGGTAGTAGTGCCGGTCGAGGGTGAGGTCGACCCGGTCGAAGACGGGCGTGGACAGACCCCACGTGTCGTAACCGGGCTGCACCGGGAAGATCCCGATCGAGGACAGCACGTTCCAGGCGGACATCGTGCCGAGGTCGTCGTTGCCGGTCATCCCGGTCGGCGCGTCCGTGAACAGGGTCAGCGCCGCGTGCACGACATCGGTCGTCTTCCACGGCTGCCCGGTGGACAGGTAGGTGTACGGGGCGATGAGGTCGGGCTCGTTCTGCGGGTTGTACTTGTCGGCGTTGTAGTAGGCGTACGGACCGTTGACCCAGACCTCGCGGGCGGTCTTCGCGGGGTCCTTCAGGAGCTGGTCGTAGGCGAAGAACGAGTCGAGACGGTCGTTGGCCGCCTGCTTGCCGCCGATCAGGTCCACCATGCCCGGCAGGTCCTGCGGCACGAGCCACTGGTACTGCCAGGAGGTGCCCTCGTGGAAGCCCTCGCTCTGGGCGGGGTCGGCGGGCCCGGTGAAGGCGCCGGCGGCGTCCCGGGCGCGGAAGAAGCCGGTCGAGGGGTCGTGGATCGTACGGTAGTTCTGGGCCCGCGCGAGGTAGCGCGCGGCGTCCTTGTCGTGGCCCAGATCGCGCGCCATCTCGCCGAGCATGGCGTCGGACAGCGCGTACTCCAGGGTGGCGGAGGCGCCGTGGTCGTAGTCCGAGTCGCCGGGCTTCGCGTGCGGGCGGCCCTTGATGTAGGGGGCGAAGCCGTTCGCGATGTACTCCCGGTTGGCCTCGCGGCCCAGCGCCGGGGAGTCGGCGGGCGGCACGCCGTCCGCGTTCTTCTTCAGCGCGCGGTAGGCCCGGTCCTCGTACCCCTTGAGCAGGCCCTGCTGGTAGGCGTTGGTGAGGAACGGGGTGACCGGGTCGCCGGTCATGATGTTCGTCTCGGCCGTGCCGTAGCCCCACTTGGGCAGCCAGCCGCTCTCCTCGTCGATCCTGATGACGGAGATCGCCATGTCACGCGCCTCGCGCGGCGCGAGCAGCGACAGCAACTGCGACTGGGTGCGGTAGGTGTCCCACAGCGACCAGTTCTGGTAGTACGTGAAGCCCTTCGCGCGGTGGACCTTCTGGTCCCAGCCGGTGTAGCGGCCGTCCGCGTCGCTGCCGACGTTCGGCGCCAGGAAGGAACGGTAGAGCGACGAGTAGAACGTGCGACGCAGGGTCTGCGAACCGCCCTTCACCCGTACGTCGTCGAGCCGGTCCTCCCAGGCCCGCCGGGCGGCGCCCTGGACCGCGTCGAAGGAACGGCCCCCTTCCGCCCGGAGGTTGACCGCAGCGCCGGAGGCGTCCACGTAGGAGAGCGCCGTGGTCGCCTCGACGGTGCGGTCCTCGGTGGTGTCGAAGCGCACGAAGGCACCGGTGCGCCCGGTGGTGCCCGACGTCTTCTCGGAGCCCTGCGTGACGGTGTCGCCGTTCCAGGTGCCCGAGGTGGTGAACGGCCGGTCGAAGCGGGTGATCGTGTACACCGTGTACGGCTTCGTGCCCTGGCAGAAGCCGCTGCCGGTGATCGCCGTCCGCACGGTCCGGCTGTCGAGGATCTCGACCTTGGTGGAGACGGTCTTGTGCAGCGACTGGCCCGCGTTCAGCAGCACGTTGGCCTTGTCGGTGGCCGGGAACGTGTAGCGCTGCACGCCGGTGCGCTCGGTGGCGGTCAGCTCGGCCTCGATGCCGCTCTTCAGGCCGACCTTGTAGGAACCGGGGCTCGCCGACTCGGTGTCGTGGCTGAACTCGTCCGCGTACTGCGCGTAGTCCGTCCGGGTGACGTCCCCGGTCGTGGGCAGCACGGGCAGGTCGCCGCCGAGCCCGCAGCCGACGCCGGACAGGTGGACGAGCGAGAAGCCGCGGATGTGGTTCTGCGAGTGGTCGTAGCCGGTGTTGTGCCCGGTGTCCGGCGAGAACTGCACCATGCCGAAGGGCACGGCGGCGCCGGGGTAGGTGTTGCCCTCGTTCTCCGTTCCGATGAACGGGTTGACCAGATCGGTGAGTTGGCCGTCGCGCGGCTCGGCGGCCTGTGCGGTGGGCAGGGCGAGCAGCGCGGACGCTGTCACCAGCCCGGCCGTGCACAGGCGCAGGCGCCGGGTCCATCTCATGCGGGAGACCTCCGGTGGGGTGAGCGACATCGTTGTCGTTGTCTTCTTGCATGGTCGGGTCGGGGGGCCGGCTTTCCCGGCAACCGGCGGGGATCCCCCGGGACGCGTCGCGCCCGGACGGGATGACATCGTTGTCAGCGTGCACAACGTCGTCATCCGCAGCAGTTGGCATGACAGCACGCGATTCCGCGCCCTGTCCAGGGACATGACAAGACGTGCACAGAACGGCCCCGGGCACCCGGCTCGATGAGCCGGGTGCCCGGGGCCGTCCGTGCACGCGCGGCGGCCGGGGTCCCGGGCCGCCGCCACCGGGGCGGTCAGGCATTGCCCTACGGCACGCGCTGGCCCTTGCCCAGCGCGATCACCCCGCCCTTGGAGACCGTGTAGAGGTCGGCGTCCCGCTCGGGGTTGACGCCGATCGTCGCGCCCGGCGGCACCTCGACGTTCTTGTCGAGCACGGCGCCGCGGACCACCGCGCCCCGCCCTATCTTCACGTTGTCGTGCAGGATCGAGCCCTGCACCACCGCCCCCGGATCGACGAGCACGCCCGGCGAGAGCACCGAGCGGGTCACCTGACCGCGGATCAGGGAGCCCGCGCTGATGATGGACTCGCTGGCGATGCCCCCGGCGTTGAAGCGGGCCGGCGACAGCTGACCGGAGCTGGTGTAGATGGGCCAGTTGCGGTTGAACAGGTTGAAGGCGGGCCGCTCGGCGATCAGGTCCATGTGGGCGTCGTAGTAGGCGTCGAGCGTCCCGACGTCACGCCAGTAGCCCTGGTCGCGGGTGGTCTCGCCGGGCACGTGGTTGTCGCTGAAGTCGTACAGCTGAGCCTCGCCCCGCTCGGTGAGCGCGGGGAGGATCGAACCGCCCATGTCGTGCACGGAGTTCTCGTCCTCGGCGTCCCGCTGGAGCGCCTCGATGAGGGCCTTCGTGGTGAAGATGTAGTTGCCCATCGACGCGAAGACGCACTCGGGGGCGTCCGCGAGGCCCGGCGGGTCGGCGGGCTTCTCCAGGAAGCCCCGCACGGTCTGACCGTCGGAACCGGGGCTGATGACGCCGAACGACGACGACTCGGAGCGGGGCACCCGTATGCCGGCCACCGTCACCCCCGCGCCGCCTTCGATGTGCTGCGCGAGCATCTGCCGGGGGTCCATCCGGTAGACATGGTCGGCACCGAACACCGCGACGTACTCGGGCTGTTCGTCGTGGATGAGGTTGAGCGACTGGAGGATCGCGTCCGCGCTGCCCAGGTACCAGCGGGGTCCGAGGCGCTGCTGCGCGGGGACGGGTGTCACGTAGTTGCCGAGCAGGCTCGACATCCGCCAGGTGGTGGTGATGTGCCGGTCCAGCGAGTGCGACTTGTACTGCGTGAGGACGCAGATGCGCAGGATGTCGGCGTTGACGAGATTGGAGAGTACGAAGTCCACGAGGCGGTACGTACCGCCGAAGGTCACCGCTGGTTTCGCCCGGTCCGCCGTGAGCGGCATCAACCGCTTGCCCTCACCACCCGCCAGTACGATTCCCAGCACCGAAGGTCCACCGCGCCGCATGCCGCCGCCCCTCTAAGCCCGGTCCGGCCGTCCCGGCTGTGCGGGTCCGGCCGTTGGTTCGAAAAATGCGCCTGCCCGACCACTACCCCGCTTTGAGGACTTCCTCGTACAACTGGACGGTCCTTCGGGCGACGGCGTCCCAGCCGAACTCCGACACCGCGCGCCGCCGTCCGGCCTCGCCCATGCGGCGAGCCGTCCCGGGATCGGCGATCACCGAGTCCAGGGCGGCCGTGAGCCCCGCCTCGAAGTCGTCGTCCAGGGGCACCAGAAGACCCGTCTCGCCGTCCTCCACGACCTCGGGGATGCCGCCGACGCGCGAGGCGACCACGGCGGTCCCGCAGGCCATCGCCTCCAGGTTGACGATGCCGAGCGGCTCGTACACCGAGGGGCAGGCGAACACGGCCGCGTGGGTGAGCAGTTGGATCACGTCCGGGCGGGGCAGCATCTGCGGGATCCAGTGCACGCCGTCCCGCACGGCGCTCAGCTCCTGGTACAGCTCACGGAACTCGCGGTCGATCTCCGGGGTGTCGGGGGCGCCCGCGCAGAGCACCACCTGTGCGGCCGGATCGATGTCCCGAACCGCGCGCAGGAGATGGGGCACACCCTTCTGCCGGGTGATCCGGCCGACGAACAGGACGTACGGGCGGGCGGTGTCCAGGCCGATGCGCTCCAGCACGTCGGTGCCGTGGTCGGGGCGGTAGAGGGAGGTGTCGATGCCGTTGTGCACGACGCGCACCCGGTCCGGATCCAGGTCCGGGTAGCAGCCGAGGATGTCGTCCCGCATGGCCCCGGAGACCGCGATCACGGCGTCCGCGGCCTCGATGGCCGTGCGCTCGGCCCAGCTCGACAGGGCGTAGCCGCCGCCGAGTTGCTCGGCCTTCCAGGGGCGCAGCGGTTCGAGACTGTGGGCGGTCATGACGTGCGGGATGCCGTGCAGGAGTTTGCCGAAGTGGCCCGCGAGGTTGGCGTACCAGGTGTGCGAGTGGACGAGTTCGCGGCCCTCGAGGGAGGCCGCGATCGAGAGGTCCACGGAGAAGGTGCGCAGCGCGTCGTTGGCGCCGTCGAGCGTGGGCCACGGCCGGTGGCGGACCACCCCGCCGGCACCGCCCTCGCCCCAGCAGTGCACGTCGAGATCCGTGAGGGCGCGCAACTCCCGCGCCAGGAACTCGACATGGACGCCGGCACCGCCGTACACGTCCGGCGGGTACTCCCGGGTCAGCAGGCCCACGCGCACACAGAACCCCTGTCGTAGTCGGCAGATGCCCTTCATGGTCACTCAGTTGACGCCGATGCGGAAGAGCGTGCGGGAAGTGGTTCCACCGGCTTCGGGCGGGCGGGGTGCCGGGGTGGTTCGGATCCGTCAGCTCCGGCCGGGCGCGGGCCGTGGTGCGCGGTCGAAGCAGCAGTCGCCGCACACGCCGCCTCCCGGCACCCGGTAGTAGAGGCAGCAGCTGCGGCGGCGCAGGGTCCGCGGGTCGAGGGTGCCGGCGAGGTCCGGGTGCGCGAAGAGGCCGGCGGCCAGGGTCCTGGCCCGCTCCCCCGCCTCCGGCCGTCCGTGGCCGAGTGCCCAGCGGTCGAGCTGGCGCACCGCTCCGGCCAGGGCGGAACCCGCGTTGCCCCACAGCAGGCCCGGCGAGACGCGGTACCTATCGCGCAGGGCCGCGCTCAGCGGGACGAGATGCCCTGCGCGTACGACCTCGTCGAGTTCGGTCACCGGCCGGGCGCGGACCTCGGCCAGCCACAGGTCGTCCGGGGCTCCGGCGTCCGGGTCCCAGCGGAGCAGTCCCGGGTCGAGGTCGGGCAGTTGCCCGTGGACCACGGCGGACCCCAGCGCGATCGACCAGAGGCGGGCCGCGAGGCCCTGCTGCGCCACCGACGCCGCGACGCGCGCCTCGGGCGCTCCGATGCTCTTCGCGACTTTCCCGACGCGGAAAGTCATCGGATCCCCGTAAACCTCCTCGGGGGTGTCGGCCCGCGGTCGAGCGTAGGCCCGCGCGAGGGTCGGCAGGGGGCCGCGCGGGGGTACTCCGGTGCGTAGTGCGAAGAAACCGCCGAGCGCGCCGAGCGCCGTCAGTTGGGGGTCGAGGTCCACGAAGACCAGTAGTACCAAGCCCCCTAGGGGGTACCACCAGTGGATCGCTCAGTGGTGTCGCCCACCCTGGGGAGGACAAGGCCCGTTCTGTACTCCATCGGCAGTAGGACCCGATGGAGTCTCAGGGACGACGACGAGAACTAAAACGCGAGGCATCGTTGTTTCCATGGAAGCCGACCGTTCGTCGCGCCGGGTCGAAAGCCCGCGCCGTACGCAGAGGAGGGACTCATGAGTGCCCTCGCTCTGTCCGTGGTGCTCTCGTTCGTCTCGGCCGTCGCGTACGCGGGCGGCGCCATCATCCAGGAGCAGGTCGCGCTGACCTCTCCCGGCCAGGCCTACGCGCCGGTGCGGCGTCCCGGCTGGTGGGCCGCGGTGGCACTGACCGGCCTGGGTGGACTGCTGCACGTGGTCGCCCTCGCCTTCGGCCCCCTGTCTCTCGTCCAGCCGCTCGGCGCGCTGACGATCGTCTTCGCCCTCCCGATGGCGGCCCTGTTCGTCGGCCGCAGGGCCGGAACTGCCGCCTGGCGTGGTGCGATCATGGCCACGGTGGGTCTCGCGGGACTGCTGGCGCTGGTCGGCGCATCGGACGCGAACTCCCTGAACAGCGCCCAGCGTCTGGCGCTGGGCGTGGTGGCGGGCGGCTCGGTCGCGGCCCTCATGGTGGCGGGGCGCGCGGCGCACCGGCACCCGGCCGTGCGCAGCATCCTGCTGGCCGTCGCCGCGGGCATCGCGTTCAGCATGTCCTCGGTGTTCACCAAGAGCGTCGCCGTGGACTGGTCGCGGCACGTCTCGCTCGCCGACCTGTCGAGCCTCGTCGCGATCGGAGTCTTCGCGACCGCCGGCATGCTGCTCTCGCAGGCCTCCTACCGGGGCGCGGGCCTGGAGGCGCCCCTGGCCACACTGACGGTGGTGAACCCCGTCGTGGCGGCCGCGGTCGGCATCACGATGTTCGGCGAAACCTTCCGCTACGGCACGACCGGCACCGCGCTCGCCCTGGGCTGCGGTGTGGTCGCGGCGGGCGGTCTGATCCTGCTCACGTCGGAGCGCATCGGCAGCGGCGCCGCACGCGCGGTGAGCGGCTCGACGGAATCTGCTCCGCAGACGGACGCCCGGCCGCGTGAGGACGTCGCGAGCCCGGCCGACGAGCCGGCGCCGACGGCCGTGTCCGGCCCGGTCGGTCCTGTCGGCCCGGTGGTCCCCTCGGACCTGGGCGCGCTCACGTCACTCACGGCCTCGGAGGCGAGCGTGCGGGCGCTGCTGGCGGGGCTCCCGGACCAGCCCGGCGACGAGGCCGTGTACCTTCCGGCGCCGCACAGCGCCGACGGGATCGTCCCGGTGCCGACGGCCCGGCCCACCGGCGGGACCGTGCTCGTACCGGAGGCGCAGCCCGGTGGCGGAACGGTGCTGGTTCCGGCGCCGCTTATGGCGGCCGCCCCCGCCGCCGACGCCGCCCTGGGGGAGCCGGCGGCCAGGGACGAGTTGCCGTACCTGACCGCCATGCTCGGGGTGCCCTACGTGCCCATGCCGTTCGTGAAGCACCACCGCACCCGCGTCAGATCCTGACGCCGCCCGCCCGGAGGTACGCCACCGGGTCGATGTCCGAACCGAAGCCGGGCCCCGTCCGCACCTCGAAGTGCAGATGCGGGCCCGTGCTGTTGCCCGTGGATCCGGAGCGGCCGATGCGCTGGCCGGCGACCACGCTCTGGCCCGCCTTCACGGAGATCGCCGAGAGGTGGCCGTACTGGGTGTAGCGGCCGTCGGCGTGCCGGATCACCACCTGGTAGCCGAACGATCCGCCCCAGCCCGCGGTGACCACGTGACCGGCGGCCACCGCCGCGACCGACGTCCCGGTCGCGACCGGGAAGTCGACGCCCGTGTGGTAGCCCTTCGACCAGGACGATCCGGAGGCGCGGTACTGCGTGCCGGTCGCCGCCTGCACCGGGACGACCAGCGAGTGGGACTTCCGGGTGGTCGTCGTGTGCGTGGAGGCCTTGTCGGCCGGGGTCTTCTTCGCGGGCGCCTCGGCGGCCTTCTTCTTCGCCGGTGCCGCAGCGGTGTGCGGGTGCGCGGGAGCGGGCGCGGTGCCGTGCAGGGCGAGTCGCTGGCCCGGCAGGATCAGGTCCGGGTCGGAGCCGACGGTCGTGCGGTTCGCCGCGTAGAGCCCTTGCCAGCCGCCCTGGACGTGCCGCGAGCCGGCGATGCCGGACAGCGTGTCGCCGTGGACGACGGTGTACATCTCCGCGGTGCCGGCCTGCGACTGCGGTGTGTTCTGCGGTTTGACGTCCCGCACGGAGCGCTGGGGCGCCTGCTTCGAACGCTGCGCGGTCTGCGGGGTGCTCCGCGGCGTGGTCGCCGCGGGGTGTACGTCGGGGGTGCCGCCGCCCCTGGTCAGCCCGCCGCGCACCGAGCACACCGGCCAGGCCCCGGGGCCCTGCCCCTTGAGCACCTTCTCGGCGATGGCTATCTGCTGGTCCTTGGTGGCCTGGTCGGCACGGTGGGCGTAGGCCGTCCCGCCGTACGCCGCCCAGGTGGACTGGCTGAACTGCAGCCCGCCGTAGTAGCCGTTGCCGGTGTTGATGCTCCAGTTCCCGCCGGACTCGCAGGCGGCGACCTTGTTCCAGGTGCCGACATCGGCCGCGTGGGCGATTCCGGTTGCGACGAGCGGGAGCGCGATCCCCGCGCCGCCCACCGTGACGGTGAGTGAGGCACGGTTGATCCTGTTCGGCTGATACCGGCGGTGCCGGCCGCGTACGGCCATGAGGGAGCCCCCCTAGACATGCGTCAGGAGCGGCAAAAGTAAGCGTTGGGAACAGGACAGGACAAGACGGCAATCGGTCGCTCCCGAACGGCGGTTGACGGTGCGGGAGAGCGCCGGTCGCCCGTTCCCGCCCGGCACGCCGGGTGACCGGGCCGGCTCCGGTCCGGAAGGGGGCTCGTCGCCGTCCGCGGCCGGTGGGGGGCGGATGCCCCGGTCGGACGAGGGGACGGGGACGAGGTCACCGGCATGGGATCCCTGATCCGGGGGACGCGTTCCGGTGCGTGCGCGTCCCGTGCGACGGGTGGCCGGGGGCTCGGCGCCTGGCCGAAACCCGCCCTCCCGGTGGCACCCGGTTCTTCCGCGTGCCTCTGCGTGGACTCCGCCGACGCGTCAGGATGGCTCTGGGGCACTACCGACGAGCGGGACGGACGGCGCGGACGCAGACGACCGACACGGGGACCTGTCGACACAGGACCCACCGATACCAGGACCTGTCGATTCCACCCCTTCCTCCCGGCCCACCCAGCGGAATTCTTAGGAGCCAAACCGTATGAGCACTTCAGCCCAGATCGGCGTCACGGGTCTCGCGGTCATGGGGCGCAACCTCGCCCGTAACTTCGCCCGCAACGGCTACACCGTCGCCGTGCACAACCGCACCGCCGCCAAGACGAACGCACTGGTGGAGGAGTTCGGCGACGAGGGCACGTTCGTCCCGGCCGAGACCGCGAAGGAGTTCGTGGAGGCGTTGGAGCGGCCCCGACGTCTGGTGATCATGGTCAAGGCGGGCGACCCGACGGACGCGGTGATCCAGGAGTTCGCGCCGTTGCTGGAGTCCGGCGACATGATCATCGACGGGGGCAACGCCCACTTCGCGGACACCCGGCGCCGCGAGCACGCGCTGCGCGAGCAGGGCATCCACTTCGTGGGCACGGGCGTCTCCGGCGGTGAGGAGGGCGCGCTGCACGGACCGAGCATCATGCCGGGCGGCTCGACCGAGTCGTACGCCTCGCTCGGCCCGATGCTGGAGAAGATCTCCGCCAAGGCCGAAG
Organism: Streptomyces sp. NPDC102279; assembly: GCF_044766365.1. Lineage (NCBI taxonomy): Bacteria > Bacillati > Actinomycetota > Actinomycetes > Kitasatosporales > Streptomycetaceae > Streptomyces > Streptomyces sp. NPDC102279. The sequence continues at coordinate 577,229 of NZ_JBIWLU010000002.1, forward strand.
ACGGTTCGCCGTGTGTCACGCACCTGGGCCCCGACGGCGCCGGGCACTTCGTGAAGATGGTCCACAACGGCATCGAGTACGCCGACATGCAGCTCATCGGCGAGGCCTACCAGCTGCTCCGTGACGTCGCCGGGTACTCCCCCGCGCAGATCGCCGACATCTTCCGCACCTGGAACACCGGCCGGCTCGACTCCTACCTGATCGAGATCACGGCCGAGGTGCTCTCGCACGTGGACGAGGCGACGGGCAAGCCGTTCGTCGACGTGGTCCAGGACCGGGCCGAGCAGAAGGGCACGGGACGCTGGACCGTGCAGATCGCACTGGACCTGGGTGTGCCGGTCTCGGGCATCGCCGAGGCGGTCTTCGCCCGCTCGCTGTCCGGGCACGCCGACCTGCGCGAGGCCTCGCGCGGGCTCGCGGGCCCGAAGGCGCAGCAGCTCGGCGAGGCGGAGGCGGCGGCCTTCGCGGACCGGGTGGAGCAGGCGCTGTACGCGTCGAAGATCGTCTCGTACACGCAGGGCTTCCACGAGATCACCGCGGGCAGCGACGAGTACGACTGGGACATCGACCTCGGTGCCGTGGCCTCCATCTGGCGCGGCGGCTGCATCATCCGGGCTGCTTTCCTGGACCGCATCCGTGCCGCCTACGACGCCCGCCCCGACCTGCCGAGCCTGCTGTCGGACGACACGTTCGCCCAGGAGATCGCGGCGGCCCAGGACGACTGGCGCGAGGTCGTCGTCGCGGCGACCCGTCAGGGCGTCCCCACGCCCGGCTTCTCCGCGGCCCTCGCCTACTACGACGCCCTGCGCGCCGAGCGCCTGCCCGCGGCCCTCACGCAGGGCCAGCGCGACTTCTTCGGAGCGCACACGTACCGCAGGACGGACCGGGAGGGCTCGTTCCACACCCTGTGGGGCGGGGACCGGTCGGAGGTCGACGCGTAACGGCACCCGAGCGGACGGGACACGCCGGAACGGCCGAAGCCGCCACACCCCAGCGGGGGTCGTGGCGGCTTCGGGCGTGCTTCAGGAGCGGCAGCCCCTGGTACGCGGCCCGCTCCCGGCGGGCCCGAGGCCCCTCAGGTCAGCGGCCCGGGCTGCGGCTGGGGCTCCGGAACGGGGTCCGGACCCGGCGGCTTGGGGACCGGGGACGGGGAGGGGACGGGCTCGGGGCCGCCGGGCCCGGGGGTCGGGTCGGGCTTCGGAGGCCCGGGCGTGGGGTCGGGGCCACCGGGGTCCGGCACCGGGTCCGGGAAGGGTGACGGCCCCGGCGGTACGGGGCTCGGCCCGGGAGTGGGTCCCGGCGGTACGGGGTCGGGATACGGCTGTGTCATGGCGGTCCTCCAGCCATTCGGTACGTCGGCCCTGGACTGTTCCCCGCGTACCCAGCAGCCGACCATGCACTCACCCCGTCGCGCGAGGGATGCGGTCCAGGTGGGGCAATGGGGCGTGCGGGGTGGCCGAGGGGGGTGGGGGCGCCCTGTGCAGAGCGACCGGGGCCGAAGCGGGCCAGGCCTGCCGCCATGGCGAGCCAGGTCGGCCGGCTGCCCTCGGTCGCCGGGCTTGGGCCGGGACGGCGGCCGTTTGCCGGCCGAGGTCCGCGGTGCCGTGAGCCGCTCCGGCCGACTGGGCCGGTTGACGGTCGAGGCAGCAGAGGCCGGGGCCTCCGGGACCGGGGCCTTCGGGACCGGGGCCTTCGGGACCGGGGCCTTCGGTGGGACGGGTCAGCCGCAGGTCCGGAATCCGGGCGGAGCCCGGCGCGGAGCGGAGGCGGTGGGCAGCCGGGCCGCGCCACGGGGGCCGCCACCGACCGGGACGGGGCTACCGGCGCTGCGCTGCGACACCGAAGCGCGGCGCGGCGGCGTCCGGCCCACCGCGCCCAGCTCGGCGGCCCGGAGCGGGCCCGGGCAGCCGGTGCCGGTCTAGCCGGGCTGCGGCTGGCGCTCGGCGGTGCGGGCCGCGGCTGCCAGGCCCGGCCGGGGGCTCGACAGCACCGGGATCGCGGTGCTGGTCAGGTCCTGTGCCGGTGTCATGGACGCCTGGGCGAGGACGATCGCGTCGGCGTCGGTGACCGCGTCGGCGGCCTCGGCCACCGCGCGGGCGCAGCCGTCCGTGTCGCCCGCCTCGAACAGGGCCCACGCGCCGTCGACGAGCACCGTACGGACCTCGACGGTCCGTCCGGCGCGGCGGGCCTCCTCCTCGACGAGGGCGACCGTCGGTTCCAGGGTGCTTGCCACCGTCGCGAGGACGGCGACCCGCGGGCCGGCGGCGACGGCAGCGGCGGCCATGGGCCGGTCCACGCGCAGCACGGGTACTGCGGCGTCGGTCCGTTCGGCGACGGCGCCGATGGTCGAACAGGTGCAGAGCACGGCCCGGGCACCGTCGGCGACGGCCTCGCCGAGCAGTGTCCGAACGTCGTCGGCCACCGCGTCGGGCCCTTCGCGGCGGGCCCGCGCCAGCAGTTCCTCGGCGACGAAGTGCCGCATGATCAGGCCCGGGTGGTCCTTGTCGCGCAGGGCGTCGAAGACGGGGATGTGGGCCGGTGAGGTGTGCAGCAACGCGAGCGGTCCGGACGGCGCGGGAAGGGGCGCTTCGGACCCGGCCGAGGGCGGTGCCCCGGACATCAGAAGCGTCCGGGGTGCGCCTTGAGCCACTCCAGCGCGGCCTTCCGCAGCGCGGGGTCGGCCGCCGGGGCCTCCTCGGGGTGCCGCTCCGCCCACTTCACGACGTACGGGCAGAGCGGCGCGACCACGATGCCCTCGCGCGCGGCGATGGCGTACAGCTCGCGGGCCAGGGAGCCGGCGATGCCGTGGCCCTCGTGCTCGGGTTCCACGATGGTGTGCACCGGGACGAGGGCGCGGGCGGGCTCCTCCAGGACGAAGTACTCGATGTGCCCGACCACCTCGTCACCGGCGAACGCCTCAAGGCGTCCGGCCGGCCGGTCGTCGCGGATCTCGATGTCGCTCACGGCCACTCCTCGGGTCCTCGGTTCCATGCTGCGGCGCCACACCGCCCCGTGAACGGACGCCGTGGTTCAGACGGTGACGGCCTGCGGGCTGCGCTGCTGGTCCGAGCCCGGGACCGGCTCCGAGGGATCGGCGCCCAGGGAGACGATCCGGTTCTCGCGGTCCACGTGCACGACCCGCGGCCGCAGCGCCCGCGCCTCGGCGTCATCGACCTGAGCGTAACTGATGATGATCACCAGATCGCCGGGCTGCACGAGATGAGCGGCAGCCCCGTTGATCCCGATGACCCCGGACCCGCGCTCCCCCTCGATGACGTACGTCTCCAGGCGGGCGCCGTTGGTGATGTCGACGATGTGGACGAGCTCACCGGGCAGCAGATCGGCGGCGTCCAGCAGATCGGCGTCGATGGTGACGGACCCGACGTAGTGCAGGTCGGCCTGGGTGACGGTGGCGCGGTGGATCTTGGATTTGAACATGGTGCGCAGCACTTTGGACTCCTAGAAGACGGCTCCCTGCCTGCTTTCTGCAGGTCAAGGGCGTCTCCGCACACTACATCGACGCGGCCATCCCGTCAGCAGCGCGATTCGTCGGGACGCTCCAGGTTAACCACGCAGCAGATCGCGGGACCCCACCTGCGCGCACAAAGCTGGCTCCGTGTCTCCCTCATAAGCCAGATGCAGTTCGCTCCGTGCCCGGGTCGCCAGAACGTAGTACGTCATGCGCAGGGCGGCCGAGGTGGGGTCGACGGCCGCGTCGGTATGCGTGTCGGGGATGACGACGGTGTCGAATCCAAGCCCTTTGGCGCTCGCCCGGTGGACGAGCACGATGCCTGGGCGGCCAAGATCCAGCGTGCGGTATCGACTGTGTCCCGCACGAGCCTGGGAGGTGTACATCTGCGATTTCAGCCGCGGCGCTCTGCGCTCCAGGCTGCCGAGCAGTGAGAACTGCGTGTGGGTGGAGTTCACGATCACGCCGATGCTCTGCTGCGGATGCCTCTGTGCCAGCAGAATCAGCAGGTCGGCCGCGCCGTGTCTCGGTAGACGATGCAGTCGCGGGGGTGGCCCTTCACTTTCCGGGAGGTCCGGCAGACCGCCCCCCATGTGGAAGTGGGCGGCGACGGAAGCGATCTGCCGCGTGTTGCGGTGGTTGCCGTCGAGTTCGAGCCGTGTGCACCGGCCCAGCCTCTCAGCGATCTCGTCGAGTGTGGAGTTGGTGTCGGTCAGTCGCTGGCATTCGTCCGCGAACACCGTCGTACGCCCTCCGAGCAGACGGCACAGGCGGAAGAACTCCGGTGGCAGGTCCTGGCCTTCGTCGATAACAAGGGTGAGTTCGGGGACGGGACCGGTGTGCGCGGCACGCTCATAAAGCGCGGGCCAGTCGAACCACCCGTCGGTGCCGCGTGGAGGGCGTCCGCCGTACCACTCGGTGAGCCACGCGTGTGCGGTCGCGACGCGCACGCTGCGGTCCGACGGACCGAGCGTGTGGACGGTCGCGGCCAGAGACTGGCGCAGCAGATTGGACCGCGTCAGCAGAACCGCCGGAGTTCCGGTGAGGGCGAGCATGATGGCTCGCTGCGCCGCCAGGAGGCTCTTGCCACTGCCCGGCGGACCGCTCACCAGGTGGTTGCCGTTGAAAGAGAGACCCTCGAGGCAGGAGCGCTGTTCCGGTACGAGGTCGCGGTAGGTGAGGGTCACAGTTCCTCCAGGGCATCCGCCGCGGCGCTCCGGGCCGCAGTGACGATCGACTCCAGGTACCCGGGTACCTGTTCACCACCGATGACGAGAGCCCGGTCGAGGAGGGTGTTTCCGGTCTCGCAGCTCGTCTCGGGCAACAGCGCGCAGGCATGACAGGCCGCTCGATTGAGGTTCCCGAAGCCCTGGCCGGCGTGCTCGGCGCAGAGGGGGTCGGCCGAACACCAGGCAGCGGCCTCGGTCATCCGCAGCAGGGTCTCGGCGAGGCGCGGCGGCTCGCCCTGTTGCACGAGTCCGCCCAGGGTTCCTTCGGCGTCACCCGCCGCGGTGTAGATGAGGATGCCGTACTGGTCCTGTTCGGAGCGCCCATAGACACGTTCGCGCAGACTGGCCGTGGTGTAGCCGGATTCGAAGGAGAGCTGGCGGATCAGCAGGTGAGCAAGAGTGTGCAGGAGGACGAAGCGCGGGGAGAGACTTTCCCCGGTCAGGGCCTTGAGTCTGTCCTTTTGGAAGGAGCGGTCGAAGTCCGCGCGGATTCCGGCTACGCGACGGCGAACCTCTGCCTCACTCTCCCATGCGGTGAGTTCGGCTTTGTCGAGGGTGAGGAGGATGCCTTCACCGAAGACCTCCACCGCCGGAAGCCATTTGAGCCGCCGCGCCGTGTCAGCGGGAACAAGGCTCGCGTCCGGAGAGACCCGGCTGAATCCTGACAAGGCGCGCACCTCGCGCAGCCGGTCGGCGAGGAGGATCCTTCCGATGCGACGGTTCAGGCCTGCCCAGGGTTCGGCGGTCTCCAGGCCGAGCCCGAGGGTTGTCTCGCGCAACGCGAAGTTCCGCGTAGCGACGGGTACCGGCGCGGTGAACGCGGTCCATTCCTCGCCGCTGAGATCGGGGCGAGCCGGCGCCATATCCACGTCGGACGGTGCAGCGGCCAGGGGCTGCCCCGTCTCCTCGGCGAGCAGGGCGTCAACGAGGTGATCGTCCACGCCGGTGTCCTCCTGGATCATCGCGCGGAACACGTCGGCGCGAGCGGTACCTGCGACGCGGCAGAGCGACACCCAGAGGTCGTGCCCGCGGACACATCCGGCGAGTTCTTCGTCTCCCTGCGAGGCAGGTCCCTCGGCCTCCGGGATGTCGAGAGCCGAGTGCACGACCGGGTAGTACAGGTTGCCCGCCGTACGCTGCACGATCTGGACGGGCTTCACGCACTGGGTGGCTTCGTTGGCCCTCTGCCAGGGGTTGCGCCCCGAACAGCGCATACCGTGCGTGCCCAGGATGTCGAGCAGATCGCGAGAGGCTCCGCACCCCTTGGCCCGGCAGGTGATGGAGAGTGCTTCGAGTCCGGAGGCGCGCTCGGACACGAGGAACTGGAGCTTCTCGCGTTCGCCGCACTGCCGCCGTTCCCCCGCTTCTCGCCGAGAGTGGGCCCAGAACCACCAGTCGACGTCGCTGAGATGGCCGGCCGCGCAGATCTGTACGAACCGCATGGGCGCCAGTGTCCGGCCAGGTGAGCAGGACGGGCAGCGGGGCGCCTGTCCCTGCTTCTCGTCGGCAATGCGCCAGCGATTCATGCGACGGCAGGCCCCGCAGAACAACCAGGACGGAAAGCGGACGTAGGGGGCGCCGGGAGCGTCAGGGGTATCGAAGCGGTCGTTGGCTGTTGGGGGTGCGGCGTAGAACCCGGTGACGCCGAGTCGGTTGGCAAGCCGGGGTGACTCGACGCGCTGTCGGGCCTTGTGCGGCCAGTCTCCGATACCGGTAGCGACGAACGACTCCCCCTGGATGTCGAACACGGCCCCGACTCCGAAGGGCAGAACGGTCTGCGACTGGCGCACGCGAAGTGTGCGGCTCACAGGTCGGCCCCCTTGACCATCACCTGGCATTCACGGTCGACGTTTCGCATCGAGTTCGGTGTCTCCCAAAGGCCGTAGCGTTGCTCGAAGCTCTTGATGAGGTTGGACTGACCCTTGCCCTGACCGCGGTAGTAAAGCTCACGGCCATCCTTGCGGGCCGCATGGGCGGCGTCTTCCCAGTCGGCGAGAAGATCCGCGAGTTCCTTGCGCACGGCATCCGCGGCATACGGTTCACCGATGGCGGCACGAGCCACCAACTCCGCGGCGAGGGAATCCACTTCGGGCAGTCGATCAAGAATGCGGCCGGCCTGGTTCTCGGCGGCGAGGCCGAGGCGGTGACGTACGAGGATGACGAGTGCGGCGTGCAGGGCTCGTCTGCGTGACGGAACGGACCAGGGGGTGACACTGGTCGGCTCCACGTGCCGGTAGAGCGAGCGGTGGTAGACGTCGAAGGTCTCGTAGTGCGAACGGTCTCTGGGACGAGTGGCGTTGAAGAAGGTGACGACGAGACCGGGCACGGTGTGCCGGCCTACCCGGCTGGTGGCCTGGATGTATTCCGCCGTCGTCTTGGGCTGCCCCTGCATGAGCATCAGCGCGAGCCGCTTCACGTCGATGCCGACGGACAGCATGTTGGTGCACGGCAGAAACGACACCGACTGCGGGTCGACCCAGGGCTTTTCGAGGCGATCGAGCAGGACAGGCTGCTCGGCCCGCGGCAGGTTGCTGGTCAGCTCCTGCACCTGATGGTCCACCAGCTTCCTGACACCCGAGCCCGAGTCGAGCCCTGTGAGCTGTGCTGGGATGTCGTCGGCCGCGGCTGTGACCGTGCGGCCGAGCTCGCGGAGGCTGTGGTGGTAGGCGACCAAGGTCCAATAGGCGTCCCGGTGTTCTTCGGGCAGCTCGAAGGCGCCCTGGAGCATGGCGGCGGCGGTGGCGACCGCGGCGCGGCCGGCGGTATGACCCTGGGCCATGACGCCGAGGTAGCTGCGGCCGGGCCGGGATGTGTCGGGTTCGGCGAAGTAGGAATGGCGGGCGTCGAGTCCGGCAGGCGGGAAGAGCTGGGCGTCACTGCCGTACAGGGCGCGGATCTGTTCGCCCGAGCGGCGGATCGTCGCCGTGGACGCCACGACCTTGGGTCCGACGCCGTCGCCTGTGGTGCACAGTCCCAGTACGGCGGCCTCGTACAGGCCGACCGTCGTCCCGAGGGGGCCGGTGAGCAGGTGCAGCTCGTCCTGGATCACGAGGGCCGGTGGCAGGTTACCGCTGCCCGCGCCGAACAGCCGTCCTGAGCGTGGTTCCCAAGCGAGCCGAGCGAACTTGTCCACGGTGCCGAGGACGAAGGTAGGCGGCCGGTCGTACAACTGTTCATCGACGACGGCGACGGGCAGCTCGTCGTGGAAGGCGCACTCATCGCGCGGACAGAAGAACGTGAAGGAGTCGGTGGCGGCGCGTACTCCGTAGTCCCCGATGTCGGACGACTTGTGGGCGGGCATGATGCGCGTGCCGCACCAAGGACAGCGGTCGAGGATGAAGACATCGTCGGGCCGGGCGGCACCGCGTACGTCGTCGAAGACCGCACGAGCCTTCTCGTACGAGTTGGGGGAGGTCGCCTCGCCCACCCACAGTCCGATGGAGAAGGGTTCATCCCCGTAGGTTGGCGTGTCGGCCCGCCTCAGCGTCTCCAGGGCGCAGATGGTGGTGGCTGCTCGCTGGAACTGCTGGGTGGTGAGAAGGCTCAGGGTATAGCGGCTCAACACCGCGGTTCCGCCGCCGTCGCTCTCCCTGTGGCGCAGCACCATGACGAAGGCGGCGAGCAACAGGTACGCCTCTGTTTTCCCACCGCCGGTAGGGAACCAGATGAGATCGGTGGTTGTCCGGTCACGATGCCGGGGGTCAGCCACGCCGTCCAGGGCGAGCAGGAAGAACGCGAGCTGGAAGGGACGCCAAACGGCATGTGGGCTGGGCTCCGGCTCAAGGAGTACAGCGTCGCGTCGGGCGCGACGTTCTCCTGCCTGGTCGCCGGCCGAGTGTCGCATCTGGAGGGCCATCGCACGGTTCGCGGTGCGGAACGCATGCAGCAGTTCTGGCCGCGCGGGATCGCAAAGAGCGCGAACGCCTGACTCGATCCGGGTGACGGCGGCGTCGATACGGACAAGCACGCGGTCGGCGGCTTCGCGGCCCCAGGCAGGGATCTCGGCGTTCAGCTGTCCGACGTACCAGGCTCGATAGTCGGCGGCGAATTCCGCGAGCTCTTCGTGGAGTTGTGCAAGTGGTACGGCGGGATCGGCGAGGTGCAGCACATTCAGAACGGGGGATCCGGTGAAACCGGCGGCCCGGACACCGCTGACCTCCGCCTCCGGCATGACGGCGGCCCTCAAAGCGACCACGATTTGGCCTTCGCGCCCGTCGCGCACGCCGAACCGTTCTTCGACCGCGCACCCGTGGCCCACTGCATGGGTACGGACATGCCGGTACTGGAGCCGCAGCTCCTGCTCCTCCAGGTCACGGCTGGCCAGCCGTACGCTCGGATAGGGCAGGACATCGCCGTCCGCGGGACGCGCCTCCAGATCAACCTGGAAGAGCATCCGGTCCCACTGCGCGGCCTTGTCCAATATCTGTTCGTGGTGAGCGGTGTTGACGAGAGCCACTGTGACGAGCTGCCCGGAGCCAAAAGCTCGCCTTAGGATTCGAATCTCGGCACGTCCGTCGAGCACGGGGACGTGGTCCGAGCCGGGGCCGAGCCCGTAGGTCTCCGCAGGCAGGGGAACGCGCTCCCAGCGGCGGCCCCGCTCACCGGTGGCGGCGAGAGTCTTGTAGCGTGCACCGGCGCAGCGGACCTCGACGGTAGTGGCATCGGTGTAGAAGCTGAGGCCGAGCGAGGACGGCAGCCAGGAGTTGGCCTCGGGCACGGGGTCCGCCGCCGGAGCCGTGTCCTCGGCACCGCCCTCCGTTCCCACGCCCTCCAGCTCCTCGGCGGCGAGGTCCAACTGCCTGTGCAAGTCGGCCTCCTGCGGATACAGCGTGCCCATGAGGTACTCGCGGTCGGGCGGCGCCTCAAGCACCTCGTGCTCGCCTGAAGCGGGTCCAACGAGATGGCGACGCAGGTAGGCGACGAGTTCCTGTCTGGGGTTCATGGTGCTGCTCCTGATCGGTACCAGTGGTGCGCGGCGCGGGGGTAGGTGAAGGTCAGGACCGGCGCCAGCGATCCCGGAGCATGGAGCGGTTGGCCGCGGCTTCACGTTCGACGGCGAGCTGTTGTTGCAATTCGGTGATGCGCGCCCAGGCATCGTGCTCAGCCTGGGCAATCCGCACCGCAGCCCGCTGTTCAGCCGCCTCAGCCTGACCCGCTGCCTGCCACCTGGCCGCGTGCAGTTCCCCGTCGCGTTCGGCGAGCAGGGACTCTGCCTGACTCAGTCGATACTCAAGGCCCGCGATGCGGGCCTCCCCTTCTTCTCGATACTGCCGCAGCCGCTGGCCGGTCTCCGCCGTCCTGCGCTGGGCTTCGTCCGCCCGCAGGTCGAACGCCGCTGCCCGTTCCTCGGCCGCGCTCGCCTTTTGTTCCGCGCCTCTCGCGAGCAGTTCGAACGAATCAACGATCTGTTCGGCATTCTGCGCCCGTTGCTCTGCCCGCGAGGCGCGCTCGATGGCCGCGGCCAAGGCGGTACGTGCGGCGCGTTCCTTTTGCAGGGCGTGCTCAGCGCGATCGACCAGGGTCTGGTGTTCCTCACGATGCTTGCCTTTGAGGCGCGCGATCCGCTCCTCGGCCTGCGCTTGGAGACACACCTCTCTGCGGAGCAGAGCCCTGTCCACGCGGTGCAGCAGCGTCTCCTCCAGAGCGTCGAGCTGCTGTTCGGTCTCCGAAAGGGCAGCGGCGCGTCGCAGTTCAGCAGATTGCTGGGCGTCGGCGAGGTTCCGTCTCGCTTCGTCCCGTAGCCGTGTCAACTCGGCTTCGTACGCACGGCGTACGTCGATGAGACGTTGTTCAGCGCGGTCGTCCGTCGTCACCTTGTCCCGCCCGCTGCCAGGGTGTGCGGTCCCAGCCGGGGGCACTTCCCGCGGAGTGCAGGCATTCATCGTTCGGCGCTCGCCGTCCACAGCGGAGAGAGGTTGATCCTGGACAGTTGAGGCGTCGGTGCCGGCGCGCTCTACCGAGCCAGTGCCCGCTACGATCGGCGATGACTGCGTGCCGACCGTGGCCTCCCGGAGCGGATCGCCTTCCAGGACGACAGTGACGTGTGCTCCTGCCTGGTCTTGATCGGCTTCAAGGGGCCCATCCACCCGCACCCATTCAGGCCGGCTCTCGCCCAGTACCTTCGGCGCCTCCAGCACCGTGCTACGCCTATCCGCCCGTGTGTCATCCTGCGAGGCTGCCGAATCCTCGTCGTCCGGCGAGGCGCCCGCATGCGCCTGGGCTCTGTTCCGGGATTCCGGAAGCGTATGCGAGCGGGACCCCCTCGCGGGTTCTTCCCCTGGACCAACGGCGCCCGTCGTCCTCCCGGCGGAACTGGGCACCTCAGCGGCGAACTCCCGCAATGCATCACGTACGGCCAGGCGCGATTCGCTCAACACCAGGGGCTTGGCTGCTAGATAGGCACGCGGGGTCACGCCGACGAGGGCTGCGGCGGGCCTTTCAAAGAATTCCTCCGGCCGGAACCCGAACTCCTTCACTGTGTCGCACACCCGCCTCAGCACCTCCAGGGCTGTGATCACAGGCCTGTCGAGTGCCGCCCTGTCCCGCACGGCACGCACGACGTCCTCGGCCGAGGACGAGCCGAGCAGAACGGTGAGCTGGGCATGTCCCAACGCCAGCAGCGCGTACTCGGCGAGCCACGCCACTCCCTCGCCGAGGCCGGTCGGCATCCGCAGCGCTCGCTGCCAGTCCGCCGTGTACTGCGCAGGCACGCCCACCAGCTCGGGCACGGAAGCCCCGCTCACCTCGGTGCCAGCCTGCGCCGCATTCGGACGCTCAGCCTCAGCCTCCCCCCTCGGCTCCACACTCGGCCTCTGAACCTGCCCCGGTGTGACCTCGGGCCCGGTGAGCCCTACCCCCGAAGCCTGCGCCATGAGCGGCCCGGAATCATCCGGGCGCGCCTCGAAGCGCAGGTACACCGCCTCTTCCGGGGCAGGTCCGGGAACGGAGAGAATCTCCGACCGCGTATCCGCCGCAAATTCCGGCACCCCGTCGCCGTCTGCGGAGCACTCGCCGGGGTGGGCCAGCATGTCCTGGCCATGGCGTTCACCGTCTGGCGCCGCTGTCGCCTCAGCCGACTGCGGGTCGGATTCACCCGAAGCCTCCTGGGGCGCGAGAACGGGCAGTACGGCACGCACGCGCTTCTCCCCTGTGCCCCGCTTCTGGACCCTCGCTTGCGCATGCGGTTCCACCGCTCCAGGTGATGGAGTGTCAGTGGAGGCTTCAGGATCGGACTCCCGGCCGCCCTCGTGCCGATACGCGTCGGTGAGGCCCGTAGTCCTCAGCCGGTCTCTGAAGGCGACCAGGGTCTTGGACTCGATCTGCCGGATGCGTTCCCGAGTCACACCGAACTCCCGCCCCAGTTCATCCAGAGTCGAGGGTTCGTCCCGGTCCAGGCCCAGGCGTCGGACAAGGATGCGCGCCTCACGCTCGGTGAAGTTGTCGACGATCGTGAGCGCTGCTTCCAGGAGCCATGCGTCCAGTACACCCCTGTCCACCGGCGGCAGGGGGTTCGTCCAACCGATGAAGTCGCCCAGGGTGACCCCGTCTCCAACGACGCGATCGAGGGAGTCGGTGCGCCGGCTCAGCCGCCGGGCTTCCTCGACCTTTTTCATAGTCATGTCGCAGTGCACAGCCACATCGGCGACTCCGGCAGGCCGCCCCTGCATCGCGAGGGTGCGCTCCGCCAGAGCCACCCTGCGGATCTGTTCATGCATATGGACGGGGATACGGATAACGGCTCCGTCGTCCGCGATGCCCCTGGCGATCGACTGGCGGACCCACCAGGTCGCGTACGTCGAGAACTTGAAGCCCCTGGCCGGGTCGAACTTACGCGCCGCCCGCATCAGCCCCAACGCGCCGTACTGGAACAGGTCGTCGTAGTCCAGACCTTGATCCAGATACCGAGGAACCATCTTGTGTACGAGCCGCTGATTGTGCAGGACAAAGCAGTCCCGCGCGCGGATCCGGAGATTGTCGGCCGACAGGCTGCGCAGAGTCTCGTCGTCGGCTTCCTCTGCCACATGGCCCGGTCCGCCCCGGACCAGTACAGCAAGTCCGACCTCTGCCTCAGCTGTCAGCAGATGCGTGTCAGGCCGTAGCCGAAGCCGGTCACTCTCGAGTACGGCCATGGCGACGGCCACAGCGGCCTCGAGGTCCCCGACATCCGTGCCGATCGCTCCTCCCGACAAAGGGAAGGGCTCCTCGTCAGCCAGCCCCGCCGACTCGTAGCCTTGGCCGTCGTCGAGATCAGTGAGGTCTGCCCCCGAGACGTCGGCTCCCCGGACTGCCGCGCCGGTTTCGAGCATCACGCTTCCGGCCTCCACACGCGCGTCCGCCGACGTGGCGGCCTCGCCACGGATTCGCGCCGCCGTCCGTAGTGCAGCGGCGTCCGACGGATTCAGTCCGGCCAACCGTGCCACGCCGTCCACCGCGCGCGGGGTCACATACCCCTCGGAGTCGACGTACCGCTTCAGCAGGACGCGGGCGGTATCAACAGAGAGCGAGCCGGAATCGCACACAATTTCTTCACCGGTTCGTGCAACCTTTTCCACATCTGGACTGTCACCACCTGCATGCACAGCCGCACCGCGGACGGGCAGCCCAAGCCTGGCCAGCTCCTCCCGCAGCCGCTCCCGCTCGACGCCGCCGAGCCCCAGTGCGCCGGCGTGCGTCACGAACACGGATTCCGGTACGACGCCGTCGACCGTCGCACGCCGAAGCCGGGCCAGGAGCTCCGCCAGGGCAGCCTTCAACCCCGGCCCACGATCACTCTCACCCAACGAACCAGCCCCGGACACACCCCCGGAGTCCGGCCCAGGCGAACCCTGCGGCGCGCCATGACCCCTCACGGACCGACCTCTCACACGCCCCACCCCCTACGAGACAGCAGCGCAAGCCTAGATGTGGCGCGTTGACAATGTCAACGGATTGACACGCACTTAATGGCCCCGATGTCGTGTACAGTGGCGGACGCCACACTCCCGCTCTGCCACGATGAGCTGTGCGGCAAAGAGTGCAGGGGGCACCTTCCACTCCCGGGACCCCGCGCGGATGCGGGTACGAGACGGCAAAAGCGAGGGGAGCAGCGGTGAGCCAGGAGCTGCTGGGCGGCAGGTTCCGCATCGGGCACGTCATCGGCAAGGGCAACATGGGAGAAGTTCACCGGGCCGAGGATCTCCAGGCCGCCGAAGGCACCTCCGGGCGAACGGTCGCCGTCAAGACCATCCTGCGCCGCCGCACGGGCACCCGCATCGACACCGCCGCCGACCCCAAAGCCGCCGAACGCTTCGCCCGTGAAGTGCGCATCATGCGTCGCCTCGACGACCCCAACCTCACGCGGATCATCGACGGCGGGGTGGCAGAGGACCATGACGGCCTGCCCTACCTCGCAATGGAGCTCCTCAGCGGCGAGACGCTGCGCGATCTCATCGAGGAGGAGCGGCAGCTCCCCATCACCTGGGTCGCAGCCATCGGAGCCCAGATCGCGTCGGGCCTCGCCGCCGCCCACGCCGCCGGAGTCGTCCACCGCGATCTCAAGCCCGCCAACGTCATGCTGACCCAGAGCGGCATCGTCAAGGTCCTCGACTTTGGCATGGGCCGCATCGTCGACGACCCGGACGAGGCACGGCTGACCAGCACGGGGGTCAGCGTCGGTACCGCCCGCTACATGGCTCCGGAGCAGTTCGAGGCCAAGCAGGTCACGCAGGCCGCCGATCTGTACGCATTGGGCTGCGTGCTCTACGAGATGCTCGTGGGCGTACCCCCGTTCACGAGTGAGTCCCCTTTCGAGCTGGCCGCCAAGCACACGCGCGAAGACCCGACGCCCATCACCGTCATCCGAAGCGAGATTCCCACCGAGCTCATCCGGCTCGTCGACCGACTGCTCGCCAAGGACCCGGCAGCCCGTCCGGCCGACGCCGTCGCCGTACGTGAGGCGCTGGTTCCCCTGGCCCAACAGGACGGCGGCACCTCGCCGCTGCCGCACTGGAGTGCGCTGGATCCCACCCGCCCATTGGCCGGCTCTGCGGTCCAAGCCCCCACACAGCAGCCTACGGCGGCTAAGCCGGTGCCGGTCACCGCCTCCGGCGCGGGAATGGACGTGTTCGGCGTCCACCGCACGCTCATCAAGGACTATCGCTCCTTCACCGAGGGCGGCACTGTCATCCGTGACGACCGCATCTCGGCGTTCGTCGAGGACGACCTCAACAACAAGTCGCAGTGGCCCGACCCTTGGCTGTCGCTGAACCCGTTCTTCCAGGGCGGCGGCACGGTGGTCGAACTCGCCGGCCAGAAGGTCCTCCACGACGAGTGCGCCCGTATCTTCCAGGCGAAGAAGACCGAGGGCGGCACGGTTCCCGACGGTCGTCCGCTGACACTGCACCGGCATCAGCGCGAGGCCATCGACGCCGCCAAGTCGTGTGCCTCGTACGTACTGACGACGGGTACCGGCTCGGGCAAGTCGCTCGCCTACATCGTGCCGATCGTGAACAAGGTGCTGCACGACCGCGACGCCGAAGGGCCCAAGGCCGAGAAGCGGGTACGGGCGATCATCGTCTACCCGATGAACGCGCTCGCCAACAGCCAGCTCAAGGAGCTGGAGAAGTACCTGCGCGACGGTTACGGCGCGGGACGCGAGCCGGTCACCTTCGCCCGGTACACGGGCCAGGAGGACGACGAGAAGCGCAAGGAGATCCGCGACAACCCGCCGGACATCCTGCTCACCAACTACGTCATGCTCGAACTGATGCTGACCCGCCCCGCCGACCGGGCGAGCCTCATCAAGATGGCACGGGGCCTTGAGTTCCTGGTCTTCGACGAGTTGCACACCTATCGCGGCCGTCAGGGCGCCGATGTCGCTCTGCTGATCCGCCGGGTCCGCGAGGCCTGCCAGGCACAGGACCTTCAGTGCATCGGCACCTCGGCCACCATGTCTACGGAGGGCACTCTCGACGACCAGAAGAAGGTCGTCGCCGGAGTGGCGAGCACCCTGTTCGGTACGCCGGTGCGCCCCGAGCACGTCATCGGCGAGACCCTGGTCCGCGCGACCCACGAAACACCCGATGCCGTTCCCGTCGAGCGCCTCAACTCCCCCGCCGCCCCTCGCGCCTACGACGACCTCGTACGAGACCCGCTGGCCCGCTGGATCGAAACGCGCTTCGGCCTGGCCACCGACGAGGTCACGGGACGTCTGATCCGTCAGCACCCCACGAAGATCGAGGTGGCGGCGAAGGAGCTGCACGAGCAGTCCGGGGTCGCCGAGGACCAGTGTGTCGCTGCCATCCGTGCCACCCTGGAAGCAGGCTCACAGGCACGTCACCCGGTGACCGAGCGGCCGCTGTTCGCGTTCCGGCTGCACCAGTTTCTCTCCAAGGGCGACACCGTGTACGTCACCTTGGAGGACAAACTCTCGCGCCATCTCACCCGCTCGTACCAGCTCGAACAGCCGGGCAGCAACGGCAAGTTGCTGATGCCGCTGGCGTTCTGCCGGGAGTGCGGCCAGGAGTATCTGACCGTGTGGCGCACGGAGAAGGACGGTGACGTCCGGTACGAGGCGCGCCGGGACACCTCCGCGACCGGCGGCCGGCAGGGCGACGGCTATCTGTACGTCGACCACGAGCGGGCGTGGCCGTCGAACGTCCAGTACGCCGTGGACGACCGCCGGCTGCCCGAGTCCTGGCTGGAGTTGGACGACAAGGGCCAGGAGGTCGTGAAGAAGTCGTACCGAGACCGCGTGCCGCGCGCCGTCACGGTGGATCCGCTCGGCCGCGAAGGGAGCGGCGAGCTCCAGGCCGCGTTCATCCCCTCGCCCTTCCTCTTCTGTCTGCACTGCGGTGTCGCGTACGAGCAGACGCGCGGCCGGGACTTCGCGAAGCTGGCGACGCTCGACCAGGAGGGCCGCTCCTCCGCGACCTCGCTGATCTCGGCTTCGGTGGTGCGATCGCTGAAGTCGGTGCCGGAGGAGGTCCTCGACAAGGAGGCGCGCAAGCTCCTCACCTTCGTCGACAACCGACAGGACGCGTCCCTCCAGGCGGGGCACTTCAACGACTTCGTGCAGATCACGCAGTTGCGCGGTGCCCTGTACCGGGCGGCGCTGGACGCGGGTGAGGACGGCGTCCACCACGAGGAACTGGCCTCGGCGGTGACGAGCGCGCTCGCCATCGACCCGGCCGACTACACCGGCGAGAGCGATCTGCCGCCCTCCCTCGCCCGTAACGCCGCCAAGACGCTCCGCGACGTGATCGCGTTCCGGTTGTATCTGGACCTGGAGCGCGGCTGGCGCATCACGATGCCGAACCTGGAGCAGACCGGTCTGCTGGAGATCGGCTACGAGGACCTGGAGTGGGTGGCGGCCAAGCAGGACCGGTGGGCGAACACGCACGAGGCGCTGCGTGATGCCGACCCGGCGCTGCGGGCGGAGGTCGTGAAGGCTCTGCTCAATGAGATGCGCCGCTCTCTCGCCATCGACGTCTCGTACTTCCGTGACGACTTCGACTCGCTTCAGCGGGCCAGCGAGGAACGGCTGATAGACCCGTGGATACTGTCCGCCGCGGACAAGCCGAAGGTCGGCACCGCCTATCCGCACCCCTCCCGCCCCGGCATGGACCGCTCGGCCCTGTTCCTCTCGGCCCGCGGCAAGTTCGGCAAGTACCTGCGGCGCTCGGACACCTCGTTCAAGAACCTTGACCCGGTCGATCTCCAGCTGGTCATCGAGGAGTTGCTGAAGGTTCTGGCCAAGGCCGGACTGGTGAAGGAGGTGACCGAGGCCCCGCAACGCGCGGGCCGCTACCGCAGGTCCTCCGCCCCGTCCGCGACCGGGTACCGGGTGGCCGCGCAGTCCCTCATCTGGTGCCCGGGCAAGGGCGAGCGGGGAACGCACGACCCGCTCACCCGCACCTACCAGAGCGGCGACGGCCCGCGCGTCAACACCTTCTTCCGCGACCTGTACCGCGACGCGGCAGGCGCCCTGTCCGGCCTGTTCGCGCGCGAGCACACCGCGCAGGTCTCGCCCGAGGAGCGGGAGCAGCGCGAAGAGGCCTTCCGCAAGGCCGAGTTGAAGCTGCTCTACTGCTCGCCGACGATGGAGCTGGGCGTCGACATCTCCCAGCTCAACGCGGTGATGATGCGCAACGTGCCGCCCACGCCCGCGAACTACGCGCAGCGCTCGGGCCGCGCTGGCCGCAGTGGCCAGCCCGCCCTCGTCACCACCTACTGCGCGACGGGCAACAGCCACGACCAGTACTACTTCCGTCGCTCGGAGCGCATGGTGGCGGGCGCCGTCGCGCCGCCGCGCCTCGACCTCGCGAACGAGGACCTGGTGCTCTCGCACCTCCAGGGCATCTGGATCGCGGAGGCCGGCCTGAAGCTGGGCCGCGCCGTCCCCGAGGTGCTCGACGTGTCGTACCCGGAGACGGGTGAGCGCCCGAGCCCCGCTCTGGAGCTGCTGCCGGACATCCTCGCGGCCTCCCTCGACGAGAGCGCCCGGCGCCGCACGGTCGACGCGGCTCTGCGTGTCCTCGGCCCGCTGCTGCCCGACTTCGCCGAGACCACGTGGTGGCACGACGACTGGATCCAGGACCGCGTGCGGACCGTGGCGACCCGCTTCGACCGGGCCTTCGACCGGTGGCGGCAGCTGTTCCGCTCCGCGCTCGACGACCAGTACATCCAGAACCGGCGCCGCCTCGACTACAGCCTCACCGAGGGCGACCGCATCCGCGCCAACGCCCGCCGCCGTGAGGCCGAGACGCAGCTGAACCTGCTGATGAACGAGAGCGTCGACAGCAAGTCGGTCCTCTCCGACTTCAACCCGTACCGCTACCTGGCGTCCGAGGGCTTCCTGCCCGGCTACAGCTTCCCGCGGCTCCCGCTCGCCGCGTACATCCCGACCGTCGGCCGCCGTCGCGGGGACGGCGACTACCTCCAGCGTCCGCGCTTCCTCGCGATCCGCGAGTTCGGGCCGGGTGCGCTGATCTACCACGAGGGCGCCCGCTACCAGGTGACCCGCATCCAGCTGCCGCCGGACTCCTCGGGCGAGCTGGCGACCAGCGAGGCGCGCCGCTGCGCGCAGTGCGGCTACCACCACGACCCGGAACAGCTCGAGGACCGCTGCGCCATGTGCAACGAGCCGCTGGGCTCGGCAACGTACGGCCTGCTGCACCTGCACACGGTCTACACGACCCGCCGTGAGCGGATCTCGTCCGACGAGGAGGAGCGGCGCCGCGCCGGCTTCAAGCTGGAGACGTCGTACCGCTTCCAGGACCACGGCACCCGCAAGGGCCGCCTGAACGCGGCGATCGCCGACGCGGCGGGCTCGCCTCTCGCCGATGTCGCGTACGGCGACTCGGCGACCGTCCGGATCACCAACACCGGCCGGGTGCGGGCCAAGAACGACGAGCCGGCCGGCTACTGGCTGGACCTCGCGGACGGCCGCTGGATGAACGACAAGGATGCGTCGGAGGCGTCCGGCGACTCCAGCGAGCTGCCCGTGATCGATACGGACGGCAACGAGAAGCGCCGCAAGAAGCGGGTCATCCCGTATGTGGAGGACCGCCGCAACATCCTCGTGGTCACGCTCGACGAGCCCCTGCCGGAGCCCGTGGCGGTCTCCCTGATGTACGCCCTGGAGCGGGGTATCGAGGCCGCGTTCGAGCTGGAGGACGCCGAGCTGTCCAGCGAGCTGCTGCCGCCGGACGACGGGCCCCGCGACCGCATCCTGTTCACGGAGGCCGCGGAGGGCGGCGCGGGTGTGCTGCGCCGCCTCCAGGCGGAGGACGACGCTCTCGCGAAGGCGGCCGTACGCGCTCTCGACATCTGCCACTTCGACGCGGACGGCAACGACCTGGGCGGCCCGCATCCGGACCGGCCGTGCGCACTCGGCTGCTACGAGTGTCTCCTGACATACGGCAACCAGCTCAACCACGCCCTCATCAACCGCCACTCGGTGCGGGACCTGCTGGTGCGGCTCGCGACGGCGACGGCCCGACGGGAGTCGCGGGGCGAGTCCCGTTCGGAGCAGTACCGGCGCCTGCTCGACCAGGCTTCCCCCGCCGAGCCGACGCCGGTCGAGACCTCGGCGGCCGAACTGGCGGCTCAGGGCGACTTCCTGGGCTGGGCGAAGGCGCGCGGTCTGCGGCTGCCGGACGAACCGGGTTCGTTCCTCACCGAGGCGATGGCGACTCCCGACTACGTGTACCGCCTGCCCGGTGTGAACGTGGCGGTCTTCGTGGACTCGCCGGCCAAGGAACAGGACACCTTCCGGGACGAGGACGCCGAGGACCGCCTGTTCAACGCCCGCTGGGACGTCATCCGCTTCGCACACGGCGCCGACTGGGACGCCATCGCAGACACCAACTCCCGCTACTTCGGCTCTCCGTCCACCAACTGACCGCCCATCCAGAGGACTTGAAGACTCACATGGCACTCACGTACTCCGCCGGTTCCCTGGTGAAGGCCCGCGGCCGCGAATGGGTGGTGCTCCCCGAGAGCAAACCCGATCTGCTCGTGCTGCGTCCGCTGGGCGGCTCGGACGACGACATCGCCGCCGTGTTCCCGGCGTTCGAGACGGTCGACGAGGCGAAGTTCGCGCCGCCGGAGCCGAGCGACCTCGGTGACCAGCGGGCGGCCAGCCTGCTGCGTACGGCACTGCGGGTCGGCTTCCGCTCCGGCGCGGGCCCCTTCCGCTCGCTGGCCGGCATCGCGGTGGAGCCGCGCGCGTACCAGCTCGTGCCGCTCCTGATGGCGCTGCGCCAGAAGACGGTCCGGATGCTGATCTCCGACGACGTCGGCATCGGCAAGACGATCGAGGCGGGCTTGGTGGCGAGCGAACTCCTCGCGCAGGGCGAGGCGACGGGCCTCGCCGTGCTCTGTTCCCCCGCACTCGCCGAGCAGTGGCAGCAGGAGCTGCGCACGAAGTTCGGCATCGACGCGGAGCTGGTCCTCTCCTCGACGGTCTCGCGCCTCGAACGCGGCCTGGACCTGGGCCAGTCTCTCTTCGACAAGTACCCGTACGTCATCGTCTCGACGGACTTCATCAAGTCCCCGCGCCACCGCGACGACTTCGTACGCCACTGCCCCGACCTGGTGATCGTCGACGAGGCGCACACCTGCGTGGTCGCCGATGACAGCTCGACGGCCTCGCAGAACCAGCTCCGCTTCGAGTTGCTGCGCCGCGTCTCCCAGGACGAGACCCGGCACCTGCTGCTCGTCACGGCGACGCCGCACAGCGGCAAGGAATCCGCGTTCCGCAACCTCCTCGGCCTGGTCAAGCCCGAACTGGCACACGTGAGCCTGGATTCGGAGACGGGCAGGAAGCTCCTCGCGCAGCACTTCGTGGCGCGCAAGCGGGCGGACGTACGCCAGTACCTCACCAAGGAGGACGGCCTCAGCGACGACTCCCTCGCGGAGCGGACCGCGTTCCCCTCGGACCGCTACTTCAAGGACGAGACGTACAAGCTGTCGCCCGAGTACCGGGCGCTGCTCGACGACGCGATCGCGTACGCGAGTGAGCGCGTGGAGGAGGCCGGCAGCCAGGGCAAGCGCGAGGCACGTATCGCCTGGTGGTCGGCGATCGCGCTGCTCCGCTCGCTGGTGTCGTCCCCGCGCGCCGCCGCGCAGACACTGCGCACGCGCTCGGCGGCGGCGATCGCCGCGTCGGCGGAGGAGGCCGACAAGCTCGGCGCCCCGCTCAACAGCGACGCGGCCGACAGTGACGCGATGGAGGGCATGGACGTCGCGCCGGGCGCGGAGACGACCGAGGAGCGCCGGCCCTACCTCGCGGAACTCGCCGACATCGCCGAGCAGTTGGAGGGCCCGGCCAAGGACCTGAAGCTCAAGGCACTGATCAAGCACCTCAAGGCGCTCCTCGCGGACGGCCACAACCCGATCGTGTTCTGCCGCTACATCCCGACGGCCGAGTATCTCGCCGCCCAGCTGGAGAACGACAAGGAGTCCGGCCGGCGCGGGCCCCTGGGCGCCAAGACCGTCGTGAAGGCGGTCACCGGCACGCTCTCCCCGCAGCAGCGCCTCGAACGCATCGAGAAGCTGGCCGAGGAGGCCGGCCCGGACGCCGCCGCCCGTCGCGTCCTCATCGCCACCGACTGTCTCTCCGAGGGCGTCAACCTCCAGCAGCACTTCGACGCCGTCGTCCACTACGACCTGGCCTGGAACCCGACGCGCCACGACCAGCGCGAGGGCCGCGTCGACCGCTACGGCCAGCGCAAGGACCAGGTCCGTGTCATCACCCTGTACGGCGATGACAACGGCATCGACGGCAAGGTCCTCGAAGTCCTCATCAAGAAGCACCGCCAGATCAAGAAGGACCTCGGCATCTCCGTCTCCGTACCCGACGAGCTGTCGACGGGCGTCACGGACGCGATCGTCGAGTGGCTGCTGATGCGCGGCCGCGACGACCAGGACGCGCTGTTCAGCGCGGACGCGTTCAAGGTGAGTTCGGAGAAGCTGGACAGCGACTGGAACTCGGCGGCCGAGCGCGAGAAGGCCTCGCGTTCGCGGTTCGCACAGCGTTCCGTGCGTCCGCAGGAGGTGGCCCGCGAGGTCGCCTCGATCCGCGAGGCGCTGGGCGGCGCGGGCGAGATCGACACCTTCGTACGGGAGTCGCTGGGCGCCCTGAACGCCGTGCTCCGCGGCGACGGCGAGAACTTCACCGCCCAAGTCGGCGGCACCCCCATCGGCCTTCGTGACGCCCTCGCGCCGACGGTCGGCGCGGAGGTGATCGAGAAGGACCGCCCGATCCCGTTCCGCGCGAACCCGGCGGTGGCAAGGGGTGAAGCGGCGCTGGTGCGAACGGACCCGGTCGTGGGCGCCCTCGCGTCCCACGTCCTGAACGCCGCCCTGGACACCCAGGCCGACGGGGCGCGCCCGGCCCGCCGCTGCGGCGTGGTCACCACGGACGCGGTCGGCACCCTCACCACCCTGCTCCTCGTCCGCTACCGCTTCCACCTCACGCTGCCCTCCCGCAGCGGTGAGAAGCAAGTGGTGGCGGAGGACGCCCGACTGATCGCCTTCGAGGGTTCACCGAGGAAGGCGGAGTGGCTGTCGCCGGAGCAGGCGCGTGACCTCCTCGACGCGACCGCCACCGAGAGCACGGACCGGCACTACGCCGAGCGCACGATGACCCGCCTGCTCACCCAACTCCCGGATGTCACCGACCATCTGGAGTCCTACGGCGAGGAACTGGCCACCGAACTCGACGCCTCGCACCGCCGGGTGCGCCAGGCGTCCGGCGAGATCGTCCGCGGCCTGTCCGTCACCGTGCAGAAGCCCGCCGACATCCTCGGCGTATACGTCTACCTGCCCGTCGTTCCTGCCGCTGCTCCGGGAGTGTCCGCCTGATGTCCGCCACCACCCGCCACCAGGTGTTCACCGCCGTCCACACGGTCGGAGGGCTGCTGCCCGCCGACATGCTGGTACGGATCTCCGAGGGCAAGGACGTCCCCGGCTCGAAGCCGGCCGACTACGGCCTTCCCTCCTCCCGCTCGGTGCGCGACGAAGCCGAGCGCAGTTGGGAGTACCTGAAGCCGCTCTGGCGCGATCTGCGCAAGCACCTCCCCGAGGACCGGGAGACGGGCCAGCCCGCCGGCGACCCGACCGGTCGCGCCGAGGCCGACTGGCTGGCGCCGCTCTGGCGGGAGCTCGGCTTCGGACCGCTGACACAGGTCGGCTCGGCGGGCATCGCCGCCGACTCGGACGCGGAGAAGAAGTTCCCGGTCTCCCACCGCTGGCGCCACGCCCTCATCCACCAGACGGCCTGGAACGCCGACCTCGACAAGCGCCTCGGTGGCGCCGGCACGGTCCCGCCGCAGTCGATGCTCCAGGAATGCCTGAACCGCACGGAAGCCCACCTGTGGGGCATCCTCACCAACGGCCGCCAGGTCCGCCTGCTGCGCGACTCCAGCGCGCTGGCCACGGCCTCGTACGTCGAGTTCGACCTAGAGTCGATCTTCGACGGCGAGCTGTTCAGCGAGTTCGTGCTGCTGTACCGGCTGCTGCATGTGTCGCGGTTCGAGGTGACAGAGGGCGCTCCGCCGTCCGCGTGCCGGCTGGAGAAGTGGCGCACGGAGGCCATCGCCTCCGGCACCCGCGCCCTGGACCAGCTCCGCAAGGGCGTCCAGGATGCGATCACCGCGCTCGGTACGGGCTTCCTCCGGCACCCGGAGAACACGGACCTGCGCGAGGACGTCCGCCCGAAGCCGCTCCAGGCCGCACTTCTGCGGCTCGTCTACCGCCTGTTGTTCGTCTTCGTGGCCGAGGACCGCGACGCGCTGCTGTCGCCGAAGGCGGATGCGCAGGCACGCGAGCGGTACGAGGCGTACTTCTCGTCGGCCCGACTGCGCGCACACGCCAGGAAGCGGCGGGGTACGGCCCACGGCGACCTCTACGAAGCGCTGGGCATCGTCCTCACGGCACTCGGCGACGAGAGGGGCCGCCCCGAGCTGGGCCTGCCCGGCCTCGGCGGCTTGTTCAACGACACGGACGCGGACGCCCCGCTGCGTGGGCTGAAGCTGTCGAACGAGGCGTTGCTGACTGCCGTACGGCATCTGTCGCAGGTTCGGGACGGAAGCTCCGGCCGCTGGCGGGCGGTCGACTACCGGCATCTCGACGCGGAGGAGCTGGGCTCCGTCTACGAGTCCCTGCTGGAGCTGGAGCCGAAGCACAGCACGGCCGACCGTACGTTCACGCTAATCGCGGTCGCGGGTAATACTCGCAAGACCACTGGCAGTTACTACACCCCGTCGTCACTGATCGAGAGCCTGTTGGACTCCACGCTGGAGCCAGTGATTTGGGGCGCGGTAAAGCGGGGCGAGGAAGCGGTGTCAAAGTCGGGGGCGACCGACCCGGCGGACGCGATCGTGAACGAGCTGCTGTCGATTACGGTGTGTGACCCGGCATGTGGTTCTGGGCACTTCCTGGTCGCGGCGGCCCGGCGTATCGCCAAGCAGGTGGCTGCGGTACGAGAGCGCAATCCAGAGCCGACCCTGGACACGGTCCGCCACGCTTTGCACGAGGTGGTCGCCCGCTGCATCTACGGCGTGGACCTCAACCCTATGGCCGTCGAATTGGCGAAGGTCTCACTGTGGCTGGAGGCGCTGGAGCCGGGGAAACCTCTGGGCTTCCTAGACGCCCACGTCAAGCATGGCAACGGTCTGGTCGGAGCAACGCCGAAGCTTCTCGCCAGCGGCATCCCCACCGATGCCTTCAAGCCCATCGAGGGGGACGAAAAGGGGATCGCAGCCGATCTCCAGCGGCGCAACCGCGCCCAGCTGGGCGGCCAGGACGAGCTCCTGTTCGACACCGCCGCTCCTGTCGGCAACACCCGCTACGCGGCCGAACTGGGCCGTATCACAGCTGCTCCCGCCGATTCACTCACCCAGGTCCGCGACCAAGAATCTGCGTACCGCATCTACGTCGGGTCCTCCGACTACCTCCAAGACCTGCACGCGGCCGACGCCTGGTGCGCCGCGTTCGTCTGGCCCAAACAGCCGGACGCACCCGAAGCACCGACGGACCAATTGTTCCGGGCCCTGCGTGGTCACGACCGAACCTCGGTTCCGGACGCCACCCACGCCGAAATTCTGCGGCTTCGCGACGCGTACGGCTTCTTCCACTGGCACCTGGAGTTCCCTGAAGTCTTCTCAGTGCCCAAGTCGGGTGCGGGCGTGCAACCGAAGACAGGCTGGGCAGGAGGCTTCGACGCCGTGATGGGCAACCCGCCGTGGGAGCGGGTCAAGCTTCAGGAGCAGGAGTTCTTCGCCGAGCGTAGTCCCGAGATCGCCAAAGCAACGAACGCAGCGGCTCGGAAGGGCGCAATCGCGCAACTGAAGGAGAACCCTGACGGACAGCTCCTCTTCAAGGAGTTCGAGGCCGCAAAGCGCCACTCCGAGGGCGAGAGTCACTTCCTGCGAATCAGCGGCCGGTATCCGCTCACAGGGCGCGGCGACATCAACACGTACGCCGTCTTCTCCGAAACTGACCGCATGCTGACCGGTCCGCGCGGCCGCACGGGTGTCATCGTCCCAACGGGCATCGCGACGGACGCAACGACGCAGTACTTCTTCAAGGAGTTGGTGACCAGCGGCCAGTTGGCCGCCCTGTACGACTTCGAGAACGAGGACAAGGTCTTCCCCGGAGTCCACAACCAGATGCGCTTCTGTCTGCTCGCCCTCCGCGGAACCGGGGACAGGAGCAAGCCGGCACAGATGGTGTTCAAAGTCCGCCAGGCCGACCAGATTCCCGAGCGCCGCTACCAGCTGACGGCTGAGGACATCCTCCGGATGAATCCCAACACCGGCACATGCCCAGTCTTCAGCACGCGCCGGGATGCCGAGATCACGTTGGGTATCTACCACCGGATTCCGGTGCTCATCGACGAGTCACGCAAGGACGGCAACCCATGGGGCGTGTCGTTCATGACCATGTTCCACATGGCGAACGACTCCCACATGTTCCGTCCCGATGCACGGCAGGATGAGACTTTCGAGGACCTCCTCAAGGACGGATGGAGCCTGGAAGGCAACGTTTTGGTGAGAGGGGACGAACGCCTGCTGCCTCTGTACGAGGCCAAGATGCTCCACCACTACGACCACCGCTTCTCTACGTATGAGGGCGCCACCGAGAAACAGCTCAACAAGGGCACGTTGCCTCGGCTCAGTGTGGAGCAGCACCAGGATGCCGCCGCTGTTCCGATGCCGCGCTATTGGGTTCCTGAGCAGGACGTGCCCACGGGGAAATTCGACAAGCATGGCCAGGAGATCAAGCTGCCGGGCGTCCAGTCGCGACTCTGTGCCAAAAATTGGAACCGAGATTGGATCATTGGATTCCGCAAAATCTGCCGGGCGGCCGATGAGCGAACTGCGATCACCTATGCGTTCCCCAAGGCAGGCCTCGGCGACTCAGGTAACATCTTGTTGCCTGGTGTGGGCCAACCTGCCGAACTCCTCTACGCCAACACCGTTTCCACGATCCTGGACTACGTTCTCCGCCAGAAGCTCGGCGGTTCGAATCTGAATTTCTTCCAGTTTGAACAGCTTCCGCTTCTGCGTCCGCAAGAGCTCTCACTTCACGCCTCGTTCATCAGGTCGCGGGTCCTTGAGTTGGCGTATACCGCCCACGACATTCAAGCTTTCGCCCGAGACCTCGGCGACATGGGTACCCCCTTCCGTTGGGACCTTGACCGTCGGATGAGGATCCGAGCAGAGCTGGACTCCCTGTTCTTCCACCTGTACGGCGTGTCCCCTGACGACGCCTCCTACGTCCTGGACACCTTCAACGTCACCCGCGACAACGACACCAAGGTGCACGGGACTTACCGCACCAAGGAACTGATCCTCGCCGAGTACGACCGCATGGCCGCCGCCGGCCTCACCCTGGAGAACCCGCTCGTAGACGGGGAGAACTACACCTCCACCCTCACCCCGCCCCCGGGCCACGGCCCCCGGCACGAAAGAGCCGGAGAGTGACGAGTCCGCCGTCTGCCGACGGGGCGGGGCAGCCGGTGTCGGGGGCGCGGGCCGAGGCGGTCGCACGGGAGCGGGAGAGGCTGAGGGCTCTCAGGGAGCGCCGGGACGCCGAGAGCGCGGACGTGGGGGTCGACGGGTTCACCGTACGCAGGTGGCGCAAAGTGGGCGTGTTCGGATCCCAGGCGGTACTGCAGGCCCACACTCTGCTCCAACAACTCGCGCCCCTCGCACAGGACGCGGCCCACGACGCCCTGGCCGACGCCCTGCGCGACGAACCGGACGACCGGCTGCTGCCTGCTGTGCGGACCGTCCTCGAACGGGCCGACCAAACCGCGGTCACAGCGACGCTTACGGCGGTCCACGCGGGCGGCTTCCTGTGGCTGTCCGAGGTCGGGGAGCAACGGCTCACCGCCCTGACAGCGGGCGACGACACGCTCGTCGTCTCCGCGAGCGAGGACCCCTCCGGGGTCTTCGCCCTCCTCAGTGCGTTCGCGACGGAAGGTACGGCCGCCTTCCCCCCTCGGATGCTGCCCCTTGTGCTTCCCTGGATACCGTTGAGCGTCCTCGACGACCTCATAGACGCCGGGGTGGTCGGCCCCGAGCACCAGCCCTGGCAGTACCGGGCCGAGGAGGCGGAGCACGCGTACCTCAAGGCCCGGCTGGTTCCCGATCAGGTAACCGCCGAGCAGGCAACTGCGCTGAAGTGGACGGCTAGACAGCGGCGGGACGCGTTTCTCGCCGGTGGCGAGCCTCTGCCCCTGGCCGGCGACGTCTACGACCTCTTGGAGCGAGTTGCCGACGGCGATGCCTCGGTGGTGAAGGAGCTCGAAGGGAAGTTGCCGCGCGATCTGGTGCTCCGACTCCGCCGACTTCTGGACGGGGTCGATGTCGGCAACTGGGACCGGGACATATGGGAAGATAGGGGGTTGTGGCGGCTCATTTTCTCTCTGTGGGAGCCCAAAGCAGCCGTCAACCCGTCGCGGTCACCCCTGCACGCGCTCATGGCCCTGCGCCAGGCCTACGACCTGCTGTGCCTGAACGACCTCGCCCGTGCGTCGCCCCAGATAGACAAGTTGGAGTCGTTCGAGACCGCTGACCCGGCCTACCGCGCCGAGGCCCTCAACTTCCATGCGTACACGCTGCTGCTCCGCGAGGAACTGAACGCCGCGGTCGTCGTCCTGAAGGGGATCAGCGGATCGCACGAGTTGGCGGAGTCCAACCTCCGCATGGTCGAGCAGCGGCGGGCAGTTCCCCGTAACGACAGACCGGCAGCGTCCAACCCCTATCTGGACCTCGGGCTGCCGCACGGCGCGCCGAGCTGGGAGACCCGGTACCGGAACCTCCGCCGGGAGCACGTGCACGACGTGGACACGAGTGCGCGGCTCAACAGCGCGATGAAACGCATCAGAGACGCCGAGCGCGACGAGGACTGGTCCGGCTTCTTCGTGCTACCGCTCGACTTGCGCGTGTTCGAGCTTCCGGACGAGGTGCCGGTCACGCTGGTCCCGCCCCTGGCCCCGCTGACCAGGCGGACGACGCCTCACTCCTCCGAAAGCCAGGTGCTCGTGCGGCAGCGTGCGGTAGCCGACCTGTTGCCCCACCTCCTCAACACCCCGCGGCGCCCCGATCGAAACTCAAGGATGCACACACAGTGAAAAAGGTGCCCCGCAGCCAGCGGAAGACCACAGCGGCCCCCAGCCGGGATACCTCCAAGGGGAACAACGGCCTCAAACACCGTCGGGAGAAGCGGCTGGCGGCGGCCGATGTCCCCAAAGACTCCCCACGCACCTACCGCCCCGAGGAACTGCTCAGCCCTCACATGTTGCTGTCCCATTTCGCCGAGCGGGCGACCAACCTGCTAGCCACTCTCCCTGAGGAGGAGCGACCCACACAGGCCGCTGTGACGGCTGCCCTGCGCCAGGCCGTTCTGGAGGCGTTTCGCTCTCGGGAGGAGTACGTGGCCCGGATGGTCGAGGTAGATCTGCTCGCCGGCGCGCCCAACCAGAGTGCCGGTTCGCTTCGGAAGGGCATCCGTAGCGCCTTGCTGGACCAGGGCGTGCGGTGTGTGGACGCGCCCGACGGCGAAGGCGAGCTCTTCGTGGTGGTGGAAGGCGACGGTGAGGCGTTCGAGGTGTTGCGTCCGGCCTACGTGGACCAGGCCACCGGCAAGCTGGTGCTCTCCGGACAACTGCGCCGCCTGCCGGCAAACGGAGGGGACCACTCTGCCGGGGACGACAAGGCGACGCACGGGGAGGGCATGTGACCGCCACCGGGATCGACTTCGGCACCACAAACTCCGTGGTGGCCCAGTGGCTGGGCGACGACGCCGACGTCCTGTTGCTGGACGCCCACCATATCGACGCCGACTGGCGCCATCCCGGCTTCGAGTACCTCTTCCCATCAGTGGTGGGCATGAGTTCGCTGCGCCGGGGAGCGTTGTTCGGCTGGGAGGCCAAGCTCCGCTCCGAAGAGGCGGCCGAGGCCTGCAAGCGACTCCTCAAGAGCGACGAGTACGTCACGATCCACGGCCGCAGGTTCGCGGCGACCACGGTGGCCGCCGGTGTCTTCCAGGCCATGCGCAAAGGCGCGGAGCACAACCTCACCGCCATCGACCAGGCCGTGATCACCGTGCCCGCCAACGCCACGGGTGCCGCGCGCTATCGCACACGCGCCGCCGCGCAGTTCGCGGGCATCCAGGTCCTGGCCTTGCTCAACGAGCCGACGGCAGCCGCGATCTCGTACGCGCACGATCTGCAAGAGGAGCTGCAAAAGGATCGCACCACCATCCTGGTCTTCGACTGGGGTGGCGGCACGATCGACATCACTGTGCTCGACTACCAGGACGGGTTCTTCGAGGAGCTCGCGTCACGGGGTGTGACCGAGCTGGGTGGTCTGGAGATCGACCGCCGTCTGCGTGACCTCGTCCTCGAACGGGCTCCGGCGCGATCGACGTGGACGCCTGCTCAGGAGCGGCAGTTCGGGCTGGACGTGGAACGCAGCAAGATCCGCCTGTCCTCCGAGGACTCCGTCACTGTCAGGACTCCGGACGGTGACACCGTCGAGGTATGGCAGGAGGAGCTGGAGGAAGCCATCACCGACCTGGTGGACCGTGCTCTCGCACCCGTCCAGCAGTGCCTCACCGATCTGCGCATGGCACCTCTGGACGTGGACGCGGTGCTGATGATCGGGGGCACGAGCCAGATCCCGAGCGTCAGGGCGGCGGTCGCCGAGGTCATGCAGCAGCAGCCCGTCGAGGTCGACGTCTGCGATCCCATGACGGCGGTCGCCCGCGGCGCTTCCATCGCGGCAGCTGTGCTGTCGGGAAAGGCGGACGGTGTGATCCAGGTGGCGACGAGCCACGCCCTGGGCACGGTCGTCACAGACGACACCGGACAGCGAACGTTCAAGCAGATCATTCCGCGCAACTCACCGCTGCCGTGGAAGGAGCGCAAGAACTTCACCCCTCGTCGGGACAACGCCCGCAGTCTCACCGTGGAGATCTGGGAGGGTGACCCGGACCGGCCCCTGGACGACCCCGACAACGTGCAGTTGACAGACCTCCGACTCACCTATCGGGACCCCCGGGCTCGTGAGGAATCCCGCTTCCTCCTGGAGTACACGTACGACACAAATGGGCTGCTGCATGTCAAGGCGACCCTTGAACGCACCGGCGAGGAGGTGCTGAACGAGGAGATCAAGAGTTTCAGCTCTGGTGGACCGACGCCGGCGGTACGCAAGGAACTCGAGGATCTGCTCGCGGGAAACACGGTCACCAGACCGCTGCCGGAACAGGCCCGGAAGCGAGCCGCGGGTCCAGCGCCCGCGGCGCTCGTGGTGGACGGCTCCAACCTGGCGTGGATCGGCAGGTCTCCGCGGCAAGCCGGTGTGTACGGCAGCGACGACCGGCCGTCCTTCGCCCAACTGTTGTCCGCCCGCGCCGCCCTGACATCGCGGTACCCCGACGCCGTGCTCCACGTGGTCGTCGACGCCACTTTCAGGCACAAGGTCGCGGAGGAAGAACGTGCGGCAGTGGACGCGGCGCTCAGCAAAGGGGACCTCATCCAGCCTCCGGCCGGAACCGAGGGCAAGGGCGACGCACTTGTCACAGCGGTCGCGGAGGACACTCACGGAACCGTCGTCACCAACGACAACTACGTCGAACTGCAGGGCAGATATCCCTGGTTGCGGGACACGGAGCGAGTGCTCGGGGCCACGTTGTCACAGGGCATGTGGGTTTTCACGCCGCGAACCTGCGTACCGCCCCGCCATCGGATCGTACGAGCGGAGGTGCCCCAGCAGTCCCGGGCCCTGATTCCTCCGAGCCCTGGCCCGCTCCCCGAGTTCCGATACCACCGCCCCCACGAGGAATAGTGGTGAGTGACACGGCAGTGAATGACAGGACGAGACTCGCGGCCGAGATGTTGGCCCTCCTGCTCGAGCCATTGGGTGTAGACGCCATGGCCGGACCGGCCGCACTCGAGCGGCTCGCCAAGGACGTGGACTCGGTTGCCCAAGCGTGCGGGTGTGCCGGCCTGCCACCGTCCGGGAGCACCCTTCGGTGGGTGTCCGAGGCCGTGGCGGCGTGCGTCGCGGAACAGGAACTGGTCCGCCTGGTAACAGCTCGGGGCCGGACTCTGACGCCCGACGGCGCCAGATTGCTCGGGGAGTTGATGCGGCTCGAAGGAGTACGGTCTCATCTCCAGGCGCTTGAGGATGTGACGGAGGATGCCCTTCGGGCGGACCTCGCGGCTGTGGCGCTCGCGGAACGGCTATTGCCTGGAGTCCTTGAGCCGTGTCGTCGTGCGGATCAGGAATGGCCCAAGGAGATCTGGCGTACGATCCGTGAGATCGACATCGAACACGCGCTGACCGGCCTGAGCCGTCACCGAAGAACCCGGCAGGCGGCCGACGCGCGTGAGCTCGTCCTCAGACACAGCGTCTCGGCAGCCCGGGATCTGCGGAACCGGGATCTGGTGACGCGGCTTGAGAAGGTACGGGACTTCGTCGCCGCGGAGGAGTCGTACGAGGCGGTCCTGTCCGTGCGACCGGAATGGTGGCGCTGGCTCGGGCCGGACGCACGGTTCAGGTTCAGAGCGGATCGGTACGATGCCCTGGTCTGGGCGATCGGGGCTCGCGACATCGGCGCCGTTTCGGGGAGCACTCTGGACATGCTCGCGGACAGCGACGTGAGGGCAGTGATCGAGCAAGAGATCGTGACGGTCCCCGTGAGCACGACCACTTCCCCGGCTGCGCCTGCCCCGAGTTCAGCCGCACGGCTCGCCGCAGGGCTGCCGACGGTCGCTTCCCGGACCGACATCAGCGGGCTGCGAGCGCTCGAGTCCTGGTACGCGAAGGACGTCGAGCTGTTCGACCGTGTGGCAGCGGCCATGGACGTGCGGCGAACCGAACCGGATCTCCGCGCGGCCCTTGAGCCCCTGGTCGACGAACACATTCATTCGTTCGGGGCGGTAGACGGGAGTCGATCGGCCTACCGCGATATCCAGTCCACCCTCCGGGCCGAGGTCGAGGCTCTCCTTCAGCGAACGCCGTACTCCGCGCACGCGGTTGAGAGCGAGGATCTCGTCGAGGCCATCAGTCGCATCGGGGCGCTCGAACGCGAACTGCGCGATGCCGTGCGGACCATGCCCGCGGTGAGAGGCAGACTGCGCGTGGCCATCGCCGGAAGAACCAAGTCCGGCAAGACCACGCTCCGCAAAGCCCTGACCCGCGACGCGGACCAGACCGGGATCGGGCGAGGGGCGCACCGCACCACGCGGAAGACCTCCGCGTTCGTGATCGGCTCCGTGACCTACCTCGACACACCCGGCTTCGCCGCGAAGGACGACGATCTCGACGCCCAGCGCGCTCGGACCGCGTGCGACAGCGCTGACGCGGTGATTTGGAACTACGCCGACACGCTTCGCGACGAGGAGGCCGCCGAACTCCAACGGCTCCTCCTCTCGGGAAAGCCTCTGCTCGCTGTCGTCAACGTGAAGGACCGAGTCAACACACCGGACCTCCTTCAACTCTTCGCCCAGCGCCCGGACAGAGCGTTCGCGTCGGCGTCAGGTCACGCCGCCCGGATCGAGCAGGTCTCCAGAGCGGTCGGAGTCGCGCCGCCCATCGTCCTCGCGGTCCACTCCGGTGCAGCGCATGAAGCGTTGTCCACGGGGGACAGCGAGCTGGGAGACAGGGTCCTCCGGGAGAGCAGGTTGCCCGAGCTCGAACAGTCCCTCAAACAACTCCTGGCCCAGCGTGCGATACCGCTTCGTGCCGTTCGGCTGGCCGAAGGCGTGCGGGCGCCGCTCGCAGCGTTCGACGACCGACTGATCGAGGAACTACCGCAGATCGATCGCTCACTTAGCGCACTCGAACGCTCGGCGCCAAGCGAACGGGCGGCGTTGCTCGATGCATTCCTGATCGCGGGGCGGAACAGGCTCGGGCGCCTCGAAGCCGAACGTCAGCTTGCCAAAGGGCGGTTGCCGGATGAGGTTCCGGGCCTGGGTGGCGTGGATCATTCGAACAGGTGGAGCGACTTCATCACCGGTCTGGAGTTGGAGCGACTTGTGTCGGGTCTCGAGAGCGATTTCGCGCAGGAGATGGGGAGACGGGAGAGGGTACTGCGCGCGCAGGCAAGCTCCGCGGATCCGCAGGACGATGAGGGCCTGCATGTACAACAGCGTCCCGACCCGAAGATCCGGACCCGGCGGAGCGCGGCAGCCGCCAAGGGGGCGGCTACAGCCCTCTTGAACTCCTTCGCCGCTCGTGGGATCCCCAAGAAGCTCGCTGAGAGTGCCACCAAGATTAACCCTGCTGCGATAGCCGTGAGTTTTCTACTGGACGCCGCGGTCGGAGCGGCGAAAGCGGTGAGCAGTGAGGTTAATCGCACTCGGCAGGCGATGGACAAGTGGACAGGCGAGACTGCGGCCGAGGCCGAGGCAAAGCTCGATGCGCTGTTCGACATGGTCGAAGAGCAGTTGGCTCGAACCATCGATGACACAACGGCTCAAGTCAGTGCCCAGTTCGAAGAGGAGTCCGCGGACATCAGTCGCGCACGGGAGCGGTTCGAGCAGCTCCGTAAACTGCAGTCGGTCGTTCGGTCCGCGTTCGATTCCATCGATCTCGTACTGGTGCGCCGACTCCTGACCCTTGCGGGCGGGGACCCGGCAGCGGTCCACCTGGCACGCCGATTGCCAGGAGTGGAACTTCGCGTCTGGACTGACGCGTACCGCACGACGGAAGTGCGGTCGTATCTACAGGACCGCCTCGTGGACGTTCTCACCGAGCGGATCGAGATAGGGGACGCAGATGACTGACAGCAATCCGCTTGACGCGTTGGAGAGCCACGAGGACTTGAACGCCCGTGTACGGACACTGAGCGCACGGGCTGAAAGCGTCCTGAGCACTCATGCTCGTACTCGTGGCTTGATAGCGAGCCTGCCCCACACGGACACAAGCCCGCTACGGATCGCGCTCCTGGGGCCGTACAGTGCGGGGAAGTCGATGCTCACCGCAGCACTGCTCCGGCTCCCACAAGCCGCCGTCGACGAACTGGTCGACGCGGCGCCCAAGACCCAAGAGCCGACGCCGTACGAGTGGAACGGCGTGACGCTCGTCGACCTGCCCGGGACACTGTCGGGCAACGAGGGGCACTCCGGTGCGGCGCGGCGCGGCGTGCGTGGTGCGGACGCTCTGATGATCGTGACAACGAGCGAGCTACCAGGCGAAGCGGAGACCAGGGCGATTCTGCAGGCGCTCGATGCCGACGGGTTCGCTGACCGAAGTGTGGTCGTCATCAACAAGATGAACGCCGAGAACAGTGATCGCGATGTCATCCTCGAAGAGGTTCGCAAGCGACTCGGCGCCTTCGCCAACCGTGTCCCGATCGTCCCGACGGACGCGCGCGACTATGTCGACGCGGCAAATGACCCCGACCTCACTGCCGCACACCGTGAGTTGCTTGTCGCGGAGAGCGGTATCGACGCTCTCGCAGCCGAGTTGCGGAGGATCATCGCACCTGGTATCAGCGGCGTCCGGCCCAAGGCGCAGGCATACGAACTCCTCCGGGTCCTGGCGGACGCCGAGGAGAAGTGGGTACTGGATGGCGAAGAACTCGGTGCCGCGGACACCGTGAAGGAGGTCGAGGAGTCCATCTCCCAGGTGAAGGAGAGTGTGCTGAGCACACTGGAGAGGGAGAGCGATGTCGTCGCTTCCAAACTCAACGCGGCGGGGAGCAAGCTCGCTGCCGGCATCTCGGAGAAGGATGGAGTCGTCGCCGTCGACATAGCTCGTACCGTCCACAAGGAACTGGTACATGCGAGCACCGAGTTCGACGCCAAGTTCTCCTCATCGGTGGGGACAGCGTTCGATGTGCTGGTCGCCGAGTACGGAACCGGTGTGCCTGAGCCTGAAGCCTGGGTGAACGACCTTGACTCACCCGAGACGACGATCGACGCGCCCCCGGATGACGAATCACCGTTGGCACGTGAGGTCAAGGAAGCGGCGGCGAAAGCCGCGAAGGCGGGCGCCAGAACGATGGCCGAGTTGATCGGGAAGGTCGCAGCCGGTGGTGGCGAGCGGGGAAGCGCGGCCTCCAACATCGCGAACTGGCTCAACAAGAATCGAGTGAGCCAGAAGTTGCTCGACCCCCGCGGGGGGATGACCAACGGCGTGGGCAAATTCAAGCCGTGGGGTCAGGGAAAGGCAGCCAGCAAGGTCGTCGGCGCGGCCGGCAAGGCGCAGTGGGCGCTGGCGGTTATGGGGCCGTTGGTGGACGTGACGAGTGTCGTGCAGGACCAACGCAAGTGGATGGCGATCAGCAAGCGCCGGAAGACGATCAGGGACGGCTTCGATGAAGAAGCACGCGGACAGCGAACCAGTCTCATGGACGCCGGTAGGCGGTATCTGAGCGAGTGGATCACGGAGGTGGAGCAGTCGCTCAGCGGCCTCACGAAGCAGGGTGCGGAGATCAGCGCTGAGCGTGCAACAGCGTTGGAAGCGATCAAGAGCCTTCGCGACGAAGCCGCGAAGCTTGTCGGGCTGGCCGACTGACCTGGCAGGCCGGTGTCCCGGCGGTGAACGTGACCCGTGACCGCGCGACCGTCGGGACGAACACGGCTCAGATCCCCGCCGCGAACCCCACGAATCGCGTCCACCCGTCACGGCCCACCGCAAAGGGAGAGCGCGCCACATCCTTGGAGTCCCGTACGTGGATGGCCTGTTCGGTGACGGCGACCTCAACACAGCTGTCGCCCTGTGCGCTGCTGTAGCTGGACTTGCGCCAGTCGAGTTCGGACGTGCTCATAGCGCTCCTCGAATCCGCTCCAGCAGACCCACGGAGTCACTCGGGGAGAGGGCCTGCGAGCGCAGTCTTGCATAGCGCATGTGCAGTCGGCTGACCTGTTTCGGGTCAGCGATCAAGCGGCCGTTCTCCTGCCCTTCCGAGTAGCCGCGCCAACTCCCCTCTTCTGCCTCGACCGCACAGCGGGCGAGCTCATTCCCCTGAACACGCGTGCCAGTGAAGCACTTCTGCCTCGCACGAAGCCGGCTCTGTGGGATGCGGAACACTGGTAGAAACTGTGTCGCTGGCGCTCGCCGGTCGCGTCACAGACCTGCCCGCGCCAGCAGGATCTTCAACGCGCCCGGCTTGACCTTCTGCACGGACCGGACCTGGCCGAGTTCCAGTTCGTCCCGGCTCACGGGATTGCCGTACAGCAAGTCCGTGGGCCCCGGCAGCAGAGTCGCATCGACCCGGTAGGAGAATTCCCGGTCATCGGGGTCCTCTTGAGGCTCGTTGTCGACCTCGGCCACCGCTGCAACCGCCGACTCCGGTTGACTGAAGAAGAACCACAGGCGGTCGCGCGGGGACATGCGGTTGCGCCGACTGAGCCAGAGGTCGAGTTCGGGGTCCGCGTGAGCGAGATGGCGCACGGTCTCCTTGTCGGAGGGCTCTCCGTCAAAGGTGTCCTTGTTCGGATTGAGGATGTAGATCCAGTCCTCCACGATCTCTCCCCTCGCCGTGACACTCGCTTCCCAGGAACGACCTCGCCCTGCTGAGCATCGTGCCAGCTCTCTGACGCAGACGCAGGAAGTCACCCAACCTCAGCGCACATCGGATACGGCCCCTCGCCCTCCGGCATCATGTCCTCCATGACTGACGGGGTGGATGTGCGGACAGCGGCAACCGAGTTCGACCGGACCGCCGTGGCGGACGTCGAGTTGGCCGCCGCGGATGAGCGCAGGCAAGTGCTGTCCCAGTTTCCGCTGGACGCGTGGGCCGAGCTGTCACTGGAGCGGTATGCCCTCGGGCAGACCACGGCCCCCGAATCAGGGCCGACATACTGCCGGGTGCTGGAGTTCCTCACACCGAACCTGGGCAGCATCAAGGGCGGCAGTGCCGCGAAGCACATCATGTACCACCACGTCTCCGGTGAATGGCGTCTGGCCGCTCCCCTGCGCGGCATGGAGCCGCAGGACGCCTGGGTACACCTGCGCGGTCAGTTCGTCCAGGCCCTCGACGCCGTCGTGGCGGGAGAGTTCGACGTCCTGGACGACCTTGAAGTACTGCGGTACGGACCGACGTTGGTGACGAAGTCCCTGGCGACCTACTTCCCCCAGCACTTCCTGCCCATCTATGCGGGAGCGCATCTGCGCCGCTTCGTCTCCCTGCTGGGCGGCTCGACGCAGGGCGATGTACCGGCCTGGGGCAGCAATCGCCGTCTGCTGGAACTGGTCCGTTCTCGCGAGGAGTTCGAGGGCTGGACCAGGTACGAAGTGATGCACTTCCTGTACAAGCACTTCGACCCGCGGTCCCGACAGCGCACCATCTGGAAGATCGCCCCCGGTGAGCGCGGCCGTCTGTGGGAGGAGTGCCGAGCGGACGGGGTGATACGCGTCGGATGGGAGCAGGTCGGAGACCTCGGCCTCTACCAGAGCGACACGGATCTCAAGCAGGCTCTGGACGCGCACTGGCCCCGCAAGAGCGGGGGCAGTCTCACGCTCGCCCGTCGGCTGCTGGCCTTCCGTGACCTGGAGGAAGGCGACCGGATCGTGGCCAACCGAGGAGTGGACGAGGTCCTGGCCACGGGCACGGTCAGCAGGGGCTACCGCTTTGAACCGGACCTCCCGGAGTACCGGCACGTCGTC
Organism: Streptomyces sp. NPDC102279; assembly: GCF_044766365.1. Classification (NCBI taxonomy): domain Bacteria; kingdom Bacillati; phylum Actinomycetota; class Actinomycetes; order Kitasatosporales; family Streptomycetaceae; genus Streptomyces; species Streptomyces sp. NPDC102279. The sequence continues at coordinate 615,544 of NZ_JBIWLU010000002.1, forward strand.
CCGGTGGACTGGGATCTGTCGCACGCGCAGAAGCTGTCGGAGCCCAAACAGTGGCGGTCCACCTTCGCCAGGGTCGACCCGGCGTTCTTCGCGAAGCTCACCGCACACCGGGCCGACTCCGACGCGGGTGCGAACCACGCGCCGCCGCAGACCACGCCGGTCGCCCTGCCCGAGGACGTACAGGCCGTACTGGACGCCCTGAAGCGCAAGGGGCAGGTGATCCTGCACGGGCCGCCCGGTACGGGCAAGTCCCGGCTAGCGCTCGGCGCCGCGCTCGCCATGGACGATCGCGCGGAGGCCCTCGACACCGATGCCACCCAACGTGCCAGGGCCCAGGCCGACATGCTGCACGGCGACCGCGTATGCATGGTCACCTTCCATCCCTCGTACGGTTACGAGGACTTCGTCGAAGGGTTCAAGCCAGACCTGAGTGCCAAGGGTCCCGGGCTCACCCTCGCCCTCGCGGACGGCCTGTTCTACGACCTGTGCAGCCAGGCCACCAACCATCCCGAACAGGAATTCCTGCTGGTCATCGACGAGATCAACCGCGGTGACCTGCCCCGGATCTTCGGCGAGTTGATCACCCTCCTCGAACTCGACAAGCGCAACCTGCAGGTCGCCCTGCCCGTGAGCAAGCGGCGCTTCTCCGTGCCGTCGAACGTCCGGATCATCGGCACGATGAACACCGCCGACCGGAGCATCAGCCATCTGGATGCCGCCGTACGCCGCCGCTTCGCCTTCCTGCCCGTGGGCCCCGACCCGGACGCCGTTTCGGGGACCGTCGGCCCGCTGGACCTGGCCGCGTTCTTCGAGTCCCTCAACGCCCGCATCACCCGTCACCTCGATGCCGACCACCAGATCGGTCACGCCTATCTGCTGCGCGACGGTGCGCCCATCGCCACCGAGGAGGATCTGGCCGCAGCCTTCCACCACGAGGTGATCCCGCTGCTGGAGGACTACTGCGTCGGTCGGGCGGAACTGCTGCATCGCATCCTCGGCGGCCTGGTCGACGCCGACACGGGGCGTGCGCTGCTCATGTCCCCACAGGACCTGGCGGACGCCCTGGCGAGCGAGTTCACCAGCGGCGAGACCGGCCCGAATGCCTGACCGCATCCCGATCCGGCTCGACGAGTACGAGTCCGCCCAACTCAAAATCGATCAACTGACCGCGCGGGACGTCGACCGCCTGCACGCCCTCCAGGCACGAGGCTGCCTCACCCTGGTCCCGGACCACACCGGATGGCGACTCAAGGCGGACGCGACCGTCGGCATCCTGGTCCTGGACCGGGTCCGTGTGACCATCGCACCCAAGTTCGTCATCCCGGGAGAGCAGCTCATGAGCTGGCTCGCCTACGCCCTCGGCACGCCCGTCCCGGCGGCGGCCAGGCGTTGGGCGACCGGCCCTGACGGATACTCCGACCTGGTCGCCGCCGCCCTGCTCGAACAGTGCGAGCGGCTGCTGCGAGAGGGGCTGCGCCGGGACTACGTACGCCGCGTGAGCGTCGAACCAGTGCTCCGAGGACGCCTGGATATCGCCGCACAGGCCACCCGTCGCTACGGGCAACTGGACCAGCTGCACGTCCGCACCTTCGACCGGGAGGCGGACATCTGGGACAACCGCGTTCTGGGGAGCGCACTGAAGGCCGCGCTCCGCCTGACCGCCAACGCCGACCTGGCACGCGCCCTGCACGGCATCGCAGGCGCCTTCCCGCAGGCATCGACGCCGGTCGCGGCACTCAATGCTCTGGACCGCACCGAGTACACGCGCCTGAACGCGCGCTACCGCCCTGCCCACACCTGGGCCCGCCTCCTGCTGCGCGGTGGAGGCGTGACCGACCTGCTCAGCGATCACGGCAGCACGGCGGACGGCCTCCTGCTCGCCATGCCCGCAATCTGGGAAGCCGTCGTCCGCCGTCTCGGCACCGAGGCCGTCAGCCCGTACGGCGGCCACGCCGTACCCGGCGGAAGTGACATCGGCATCACCGTCCGTGGAGACCTGGGCAACGTCTCGGCCTTCCGCCCCGATCTGCTGCTCAGCCTTCCAGGACACGACACAGCCCAGCGCACGCTGCTGCCCGTGGACGCCAAGTACAAGCGCTACGACCGCCACGGCGTGAGCGCGGCCGACGTGCACCAACTGCTCACGTACAGCGCCGGCTACGCCTCCAGAGACGCCCAGAGCGCAGTGATCATCCATCCTCAGTCTGGTGGGCACGCCCACCGCACCCTTCATGTCGGCAGCCCCCACAGCGGACTCGGCAGCATCCACGTCTTCGGCATCTGCACCCACGCTCTTCCCGAAGAGGCCGCCACATGGATCGGGTCCATGCTGCGCTGAGCCGAGTCCCAAGGCCTCGGACACAAATCCTCAGCATGTGTGCCAATGTGCGGTGTCCACGCGACCATCAGGCAGTGAGCTCGCGGACTCCTGCCTCTCGTCCTCCAGGGTGAGGCCACCGATGTCGGCCTGGTGTCCTTGGGCGTGCCCTGCCGATAGCCGCTGCCCGTGAAACGCGTACGGCATAGCTTCCTCAATCCTCAGGTCGCGCTCGGTGTCCTCGCAAGCCGTGCGTTCGGCCTCGCTGATGTGCAAGACGACGGCTCGGATGAAACCGAGCATCCATGAGCGCGCGTGCGTGCGCGGCAGTTCGCCCGGCAGGCTGTGCCGGGAGTCCACCCTTTCGGCGCCCGACCCGGTGCTTGTTCGTCTTGCCGCCCGGATAGACGGGGTGGTAGCGCATCGCGAGGGCCATGGAAGCCAGAAGCCGCTTGCACTCGCCCGTCCAGGGGGCCTGGATCTCGACCACGCGGGTCCGCCAGCTGCCGAGGCCGGGACTGTCGCCGCTCAGCACGGGCTGTGCGAAGCCGTACATGGCCACTATTGCCATCGCCGTCTGGTCGAAGGCCCCGACTAGGCCTGCGTGGTGGCCGGGTCCCCGAGCAGGCACAGGACGACCCGCACTTTGGCCAGCACATCGGCGGGAATCCCACTGTCAAAGCGTCGTCCAGTCCCACCGGCAGCCTTCGTCGTCACGGTCAACGTCCAGCAAGCCCACGGGCTGCGTTCGGCCGCGACGGGGTCCGCCAGGTCGCCGACGCCCGGGCGTCCGGTTCGCAGGCCGTCGAGGACATGGCGGCTCACTCGGTGCAGGCCCTGAACCCCAGATCCAGCCGCGTCGTCTGCACGAGGACGAGAGCCAGCAGAGATCGGCCGTCGCGAACAGCGGCCACCGCTCGAACCTCTGGAGATCCCCACCGGGAGTAACGTGTAGCACATGAAAACGATCGCCCGGGAGTCCACCTTCCGGGCGGTGCGCCCGCTGAGCGGGCTCACCGCGTACCGGATGAGGCATCACGACCTGTGACAGCCGGCTCCTCCACTTTAGGCGTCAGCCCTGTCCCGAAACACGTTGCCGATGGTCCGTCGTCACGCAAATCTGATCACATGAGCCGAACCAGGGGGACACGGAGATGACCACCGCAGGCCTGGACACTCAGCCCAGCGCGACCACGTACGAACTGGGCGACCTCGTTACCCAGGCGTGGAACGGCAGGATCCACGTGCCGCACTTCCAGCGTGAGTTCCGCTGGGCCACCAGTGACGTGCTGCGTCTCTTCGACAGCATCGTCAAGGGCTACCCCATCGGAAACCTTCTTCTCTGGGTTCGCAAGACACCTCCGCGTTCTTTCACACTGGGCCAGTTGAAGATCGATGCCCCGGCTTCTCCGGACGCCTTCTGGGTGGTGGACGGGCAGCAGCGCATCACCAGTCTCGCCAACGCTCTCAGCCCCGAAGGACATCTCCACGAGCCCTTCTCGATCTACTATGACCTCGCGGAAAAGAGGTTCATCGCACAGCCCAAGACCCGTGAGCCCCAGCACATCGCACTGCCCGTTCTCTTCGACCTGAAGAAGCTTCTCGGCTGGTTCCGTACTGAGGGAGAACTGGTCGCCGACCTGTTCGACGAGGCCGACCGAGTGGCGACCGCGCTGCGCCAGTACAAGGTGCCCGCCTATCTTGTACGGCAGGACGACCTCGACATCCTGACCGACATCTTCGACCGTATGAACAACTACGGGAAGCGCCTCAACCGGGCGGAGATCTTCTCCGCGCTCTACGCGGGCCCGGAAGAAGGGGCAGCGGAAAGGCTCAACCTCTCCCGGATCGCCGACCGCATCGCGACCAGGACCGGCTTCGGCACCATCGACACGGACACCGTGCTCGCCTCAATCCTCGCGCGTCGGGGACCTGACCCGTCGCGGGACATTCGCAACGAGTTCACGTCCACAGGCCGCCGCACCGCCCCGGAGTTCGAGGACGAGGATCAGTACTCCGCATACGGTGAAGGCGAGGAGGCTCTGGTCCGCGCCATCGGCTTCCTGCAGACCGAGGCGCAGGTGCCGCACCTCGCGCTCCTCGTCTACCGCGCATTGCTTGTCGTCATGACCCGTTTCTTCGCGCACTTCCCCGACCCTGAGCCCAACACCCGCCGACTGCTGCGCCGGCTGTACTGGCGGGTGGCCGTGTCCGGACCCGCCGTCTTCAAAGGCAGCTTCACCCAGGTGTCCAGGGTGCTGTGCGCCCGTATCCGCAAGGGCGACGAGCACGGTTCGATCATGGGACTCATGGAAACCATGGCGGAAGCCCAGCCGTCGGTACCGACCATCGAACGCTTCCGTACCAACGAAGCCGCCGCAAAGATCATCCTCAGCTCTTGGTGGTCCCTGCACCCCCGCTCTCTGGTTACTGGTGCGCCCTTCGACATCCAGGACCTGTCCACCCTGCTCGCCGATCAGAAGACCGCGGGCACGGTGGCCCACGTGATCTTCCCGCGCGGGCTCACCTCCCAGCAGGTGCTGTACGCCGCGAACCGCCTGTTCCTGCCCAGCACCGAGGACCCGGTCTCAGAGATCACCACGATGCTCGCCCACCGTCCCGCTCATCTCGACGACGAGACCTGGGAGGCAGTACTGGCCTCGCACACCATGAACAGGCAGATCAGCCAGGCTCTCGCCGGAGGAGACCGCGAGGCTTTCCTGCACCGCCGTCAGGAAGTCATCCAGCAGCAGCTTGCGGACTTCCTCGGCCGAATGGCCGAGTGGAACTACGAGGACACCCCGTCGTTGGACGCCCTCGACTTCGACACGCTCGGCGAACTCGACGAGCCCGAAGAAAAGTTCTGACCAGTCACCTCTTCATGAACAGGACACCGTCGCGGATGACCATCCTCGCAGAGACGTACTACGCCGTCCTCCTGCACTCCCGTCGGATCGGCACGCTCTGTCAGAAGGGCGACCACACACGTTTCATCGTTGACGAGTCATATGTGACCGACCCTCAGCGCCCTGTGCTCGGTCTCCGCTTCGAGGAGAATCTCAGCGCTCCCTACGCATCCGCCTTGCGGCTGCCCCGCTGGTTCTCCAACCTCCTGCCCGAGGGCCCGCTGCGGGAGTGGATCGCTGACGACCGTGGGGTCTCCCTCGACCGCGAGATGGAGCTTCTGGCCCAGGTCGGACACGACCTGCCGGGCGCTGTCCAAGTGCTGCCGACCGAGGGACCCCACGACGGCTGGGAATGGTCTGACGGCGCCCCCTCAGGGGCAGGGAAACGGCCTGGCGGAGCCTACGGTTTCCCCTCCGACTCACCGTGGCGGTTCTCGTTGGCGGGCGTCGCCCTGAAATTCTCGATGCTGGCCAGAGGAGATCGGCTGACGGTGCCCGCCGCGGGCCAGCACGGCGACTGGCTGGTCAAATTCCCGGACTATCGCCATCCGGACGTGCCACGCAATGAGTTCACCATGATGTCCCTGGCCAAGGCGGCTGGACTTGATGTCCCGGACGTACGTCTCATGCACCGCGATGAACTCGACGGCCTTCCAGACCGTATGTGGCCCAACGGCGAGCAGTGGGCCTATGCCGTACGCCGTTTCGACCGCACCCGGGACGAGCACCGCACCTCGGTCCACATCGAGGACTTCGCGCAGGTCCGCGACAAGTACCCGCAGGACAAGTACCAGTCGACGTTCGAGACGGTCGCGGCTATCGCCCATCGTGGCCACGACGTCGACTCACTGCGTGAGACTGCCCGGCGCATCGCCTTCTCCGTACTGGTGGGGAACGGGGACGCCCACCTGAAGAACTGGTCACTGATCTATCGTGACCGGCGCGTACCGTCGCTCTCCCCGGTGTACGACCTGGTGTCCACCATCCCCTACGCACCTAGCGACGAACCAGAGGACCTCGGGCTCAAATTCGGCGGCAGCAAGTCCTTCGAGCGAGTCCGACTCACCGCTTTCGACCGGCTCGAAAACGCTTTGGACCACCGATTCGGGACGACCGGGGCACACCTGCGCCACGAGGCCGTCGAAACCATCGAACGGGTCCGCACCCACTGGTCACAGTACGAGGAACACGTTGCGGGCAACCCGAACCTGCGCGAGTCGATCGGAGCATGGATCACCGACTCTGCCCGACGTCTGCTCGCCAGGCACTGACAACGACTTAGCGCCTCGACCCTGTGTACTACGCCGAGCAGTAAACCGTTTCGCGGACTGCCATCCGCCGCGGAGGCCGCAGTTCGATGTCCGCGACACCGCACCGCACCTGAGAATAGCCATGGCCGTGCTGCGTGGGGCGATACAGGCGTGAGCCTGGCGGACACGAGCAGCGAGGCCGTAGGGGCCGAGGGCACACGGCCTGCGGATTGCTCAACGTGCAAGTTCAGTAGGTGAGTTGCGCAGTCTGATCGTCATCTCCGAAGGCCCGTCCTCCGATGTCGGCGTCCCGTCCGTCGGCGACCCCTCGCCAATAACCGGTGCCCTTGAACTTCGTGGGGCGCGCCTTGTTCAGCTTCGGGTACTCCGCGGCAAGGCGGGCCTCGACGAAGCTCGTACGATCGGCGAGGACCAGAGCCACACTGCGTCCGCCCGTCGGCACTTCGTCCGCAGCAACCTCCTCTTGGGCGGCATCCCTGGCGGTCTGCTGGCCGGCACCTATCCGTTCGGTCACCTCACGGATGAAGCCGAGCATCCAGGAACGCTTGTAGGCGCGGGCATCCTCGCGCTCCGGGCGGTACAGGCGCTCCGCCCGCTCTGCGCCTTCCAGCATCTGCAGGCGCAGGCTCGCGAACAACACCTCGGTGGCCTGGAGATCGGTCTCGAAACCGAAGAGGTGGACGCGATGCCGATTGTCCTGGCCTCCGGGATAGACGGATCGGCAGCGCATCTCGTAGCCGATCCTGGCGAGCAGCCGGCGCCCCTCCTTGAGGTAGGGCGGGTACAGGTCGATGATCCGGTCCACCGGCCGCTCCGGCTCGGCCACGTCTTCATCGAGCATGGCCTGTTCGATGCCGTACTTGGCCATGAGCTCGGTGGCCTTGTCGAGGTACGCACGCGCCTCCATCTCGGTGACGCCTGAATTCTCCGCCTTCCGCAGCAGCCCCCTGACCTTGCCGAGCAACGCCTCCGGCAGTCCGGCCCGCGCGGGCCGGGCAGCGGGCGCGGACGTACCGGAATCGGACGAGGCACGGTCGTCGGAGCGTGTCCGGGCGTCCGTCGCATCGTCCTCGTCCGCACCGTATTCATCCTCCCGGGCGATCAGGTCCGCCAGGTCCTCCGGGTCCGGGACCAACTCCGACAGCCGCTCAAGCGCCCAGCGCCGCCAGGCGACGGTGTCGTCCTCACGGACTCGCGCCCTGACCGAGCGGAGTCGCTCGAAACGTCCGTCGGCGCGCGACGCAATGAACTCCAATCGTGCGTCGCCGAGTTGAGCAACCGCCAACAGTGCACACAGGTCGAAGGCGTTGTCCGGGTCGTAGTCGATCGCGACGCCTGGTTCGGGGTACCACTCGTCGTTCTCGTCAACGTGGTCCCCGAAGAGATCGAATATCGGGCTTTCGGGCTGCGCTCCGGTTCGGACCGTGACGACGGACCTCGACGGCCTCCCGGAGTAGGCCAGCGCTGCCGCCCTCTCCTCCCGAGACGTGACTATGCGGTACCAGACGGGGACCGTGCCGAGCATGCCGTGCCAGGTCGTCTCGCCCAGCTCATGGCGTTCCCGCGCCTGCTGTTCGACGTCCGCGCCCAGCCGCTCGTCCCGCCAGGCCTCCTCGCCCGGCTGTTCCTGCGCGTCGAGGAACGCGTCCAGGTAGTCGACGGCGGAGCGCCGCGCACCGTGCCTACTGTCGTTGAGCAGGGCACGCTCACACACGGAGAGGGCGTCGACAACCGGCTGGAGTACGAGCGACATGTATCTCTTGACCGAATCGGACAGCTCCGCGAGGAACGCCCGGGTGGACTCCGAGCCCGTGGCCTGGTGTCTGCGGCGCCACACTTCGAGCTGTTCGACAGAGGCCTGCTGTTCTGCCAGCCACACCAGGTGCCCCGCGCCTTGGAGATGCTCCTCCCGCAGCAGCACCGCGTCCTGGACCGCAGCGGCCGTGCCCGGCGCGTTCAGCACGGCCTGCGCCAGCAGTCTCAGCGGCTCCGGCTCGCCCGCGATGAACTCCGCGGGCGTGACGAGCTGCCTGCCGTGTCGCCGTGGAGCCCACTCCGGGCAGTCGACGGCACCCGGCTCAGGGATGTCCGCCGCCCAGCGCACCCGCCACCCCGCGAGGTCACGTGCCAGGTCGTCAGTGGGCGGCTGGGTCCACCTCCACCGCCACAGCAGCATCTCCTCCCAGCCCTCGGCGTTCCAGGACCACAGGGCCGGCTCGCCGCTCACCGCGAGCCGGGACCGGAGTTCTCGTACCGCCCCCTCCAGATCGTGGAGGTGTCCCCGGGGAATCAGCCGCTCCAGCCACCCGGCGGTCTCGGCCACGGACCGGGCCCGCGCCTCGTCCGCCGCCACCCGCGCGACTGTCACCGCCGCGACCAGCGTCAGGTCTCCGAGATCAGCGGGAAGCAGCTTGTACAGCCGTGGTCCGGCCACCTCCTGTACGGCGGCCAGGTCCCCGGCCCTGATCTCCAGCCAGTCCGCGCGCCCCTGCCGGAATTCCTTCTCCGCCGGCCCGTCCGTATCGCTCACAGTCATGTGATCCCCTCCCGGATACGAAAGGACATCCTAGAAAGCTGGGCCGTGGACAACGAGAGCCGGGGTGTCAGTGGGGGCCAGTACGCTGCAGGCAAGATCGGGGCAGCGCGTGCAGGGGGAGATCCATGGCCGACGAGTACCCGGAGTTCCGGCTGAGGTTGCCGAACGGCCGGATGGTGGCCCGGGGGCGGCTACTGCAGGAGAGGGGTGCGAGGGGAAGCCGGAAGTTCCTCGTGTTGGCGGGGTCCCCGGTACGAGCCAACACCGTGCCATCGTTCGCCACGCGGAGGCCGCCGTCGTATTACACGCGACAGCAGCTGATCGACACAGGGGCCATCCGCAAATCCGACCGTTGGCCCGGATGTCTGGAAACCATGTCAGACATCGAGTGCACCTCGCCGTCGACCGCCGCTGAAGTCCTCATGGGATGCAGTGTCAACGGGTGGGGAGTGTGGAAATCCGCCGATGGCCGCTCGCTCATCGAACATCTCGGACAGTCGTCGGCCGTGCCTAACCGACCATGGCTCGTGCGTGGTTCGAACGTCACCGGCCTCGACCTGGTCCAGCGCTTGTGGCTTCCTGACGGACTCGTCACTCTCGCCGCTGCCCGCCTGCGCCAGGGCGTTCGGCAGGGCATCAGCAAGGACGAGCTGCGCGCTCTGGTCCAAGAGGACTACGAGTCCACGGCCACATACAGCCAACAGCAACAACTTGTGGAGGACCTGCACGCCTTCCTTTCCCGGATGAAGCCGGGCGACACCGTGTGCACCATCTCCGGCGGACATTTGTACGTCGGTGAAGTCACCGGCGAGCCGGAGCAGAATCAGTCCGAGGACAGGCGGTCCAACCTGCGTCGGCCAGTGGAATGGCAGCCGGCCGGACACCCGTACGACGAACTTCCGGAGGAACTCCAGCAGAAGCTGTCCAACCAGCACGACGTCGTGGACCTCACCTCGGTCCAGGCCCACATCGAGGGCCTCGGCTTGACCGACCAGGAGTTGGTCGAGGAGGCGGAAGCCATAGAGCGCGACCCGAGCGTGGAGATCCCGGCGCTCACCGCCCGCCGCGAGCTGGAGCTGCCCGAGCCGACGGACGAACTGGCCGCGGAACTCCTCGTACACGACACCGAGTGGCTGCGCGAAGTTCGCGATCTGCTGTGGGACGAACGGCAGATGGTCTTGTACGGGCCGCCCGGCACTGGCAAGACGTACCTGGCGCTGAAGCTTGCCGAGTTCCTCGCCGGCGGGCCCGAGCAGGTCAAGCTCGTTCAGTTCCACCCGTCGTACGCGTACGAGGACTTCTTCGAAGGCTTTCGGCCTCAGGAGGATCCACAAACCAGGGAGGTCGCCTTCCGGCTGACCGCGGGCCCGCTGCGCGAACTCGCCGACCTCGCCTCCCGCGAGGGCAACCGCCACATTCCACACTTTCTGATCATCGACGAGATCAACCGAGCCAACCTGGCAAAGGTCTTCGGAGAGCTCTATTTCCTGCTGGAGTACCGCAACAAGTCAGTGCGGCTCACCTACTCCGGCGACGACTTCGCGCTGCCGCCCAACCTCTTCGTCATCGGCACGATGAACACCGCCGACCGGTCCATCGCCCTCGTGGACGCGGCGATGCGTCGCCGCTTCGCCTTCGTGGAACTGTCGCCGCGGACGGAGCCGACCCGCGGCCTGCTCCGCCGCTGGCTGGCCAAAGAGGGCAAGGACGAGGCACCGGCCGATCTGCTCGATGCGCTCAATTCCCGTATCGACGAGCCTGATTTCCGCATCGGCCCCTCGTACCTGATGAAGAAAAGCGTCTACCGGGAAGCCGGCCTGGAGCGAACCTGGCGGACGAAGATTCTTCCGCTGATGGAGGAGCATCACTACGGGGAAGGCGTGGACATCGACAAGAGGTACGGGCTGGCCGCGCTACGAGAGTCACTGGGGTGACATCCGCAGCGGAGTCCGTGGTCTCCGTCGAACTGGTCGAATATGCGCCGGCGACACGGCTCACCTTGCCGGACGCCGTCGGCCGCGCCCTCGCCGCTTCCGACATCGTGGACGCGACCCCCGACCCGTACACACCCGGGTACTGGTTGCTGCGGGCCGGCAGCAAGGTCGGGGCCGTGGCCGTCGCGACACCGGGCGGCGGTGCGCCGGCCACCGTACGTGTCACGCCCAAGGTGCCCATCGTCCGGCTCTTCTTCCTGCTCGGCTACAGCCTTGATCCGAAGAGGAGTTGGCGGGACGGCGAGGTGGAGGTCGCCGAGCATCGGGATCTCCTGCCCGCACTTGCCCACGCTGTGGAACGGCAGATGGACCGGGCGCTTCGGCAGGGACTGTTGCAGGGCTACCGGGTGACTGAGGAAGCAGCCCTCGTTGTCCGTGGCCGGATCAGGGAGGCCGAACAGATCAGGAGGCGCTTCGGGGCGATGCTGCCGATCGAGGTGGCGTACGACGAGTTCACCACCGACATCCCCGAGAACCGCATCCTGCGCACCGCTGTCGAGCGCCTCCTGTGCCTGCCCGGCGTCCCGCGCGATGTCCGTCGTAGGCTCCTTCACCAGCGCACCCGCCTGGCTGACGTCGCCGCGATCGTGGGTGGGCAGCCGATCCCCAACTGGCTTCCCACCCGCCTCAACTCCCGGTATCACCAGGCCCTGCACCTCGCCCGAGCGGTCCTGGACGGGTCCTCCCCCGAACACACCCCGGGCGGGCTCCGCATCGACGGATTCCTCTTCGACATGAACAAGCTCTTCGAGGACTTCGTGACGGTGGCCCTGCGTGAGGCCTTCCGGGGCACGGGTCACACGGCACGGCTCCAGGATTCGCACCATCTCGACCAAGCCGCCGCGATCCGCATGAGACCCGACTTCGTGCTGTACGGCGCGGACGGGATGCCGTCTGCCGTGGTGGACGCCAAGTACAAAGCGGAGAAGCGGCACGGCTTCCCGGACGCCGACCTCTACCAGATGCTCGCGTACTGCACGGCCCTCGGCCTGCCGGAAGGGCACCTGGTCTATGCGAAAGGCAACGCCGCACACGCCGCTCACCAGGTACGTCATGCGGGCATCGTCATCCATCAGCATGCCCTCGACCTCGATCAGGAACCGGCCGGGCTGCTCGCGGACCTAGAGAAGGTAGCCGAGCGGCTGGTGAACACCTCGCGCGTATGATCGACCACGGAGTGTCCGTCCAGGGTGGGGAGTGCACCTCGTGCCGCAGCTCGCGTTCGCCAGCAGTTTCTGGGAAAGCTTCGACGTCTTGGAGAAGCCCGTAAAAGCCGGCGTCCGCAAGGCGATGCAGAAGTTCCAGCGACTCACCGTGTCCGAACTCCACGCGGACAAGGGGCTGCACCTGGAGTCCGTGGAGAAGGCGCGCGACCCTCGTATGCGGACGATTCGCATCAACGACTTCTGGCGGGGCGTCGTCCTTGCGCCGGACGACGGCAGTGATGTGTTCTTGCTCGTCAACGTGGTCCGGCACGACGACGCCTACACCTGGGCGGCCAAGCGGCTGTACACGACGAACTCCGCGACGCGGGGGCTCGAAGTGCGCAATGTCGTCGCGATCGAGCAGCTGACTCCCGCCTTGGAGAAGGCCGCCGCGACCGCCGAGTCGCTGCTCTTCGCGAAGTACTCCGACACCGTGCTGCGCCACCTCGGCATCGACGACCAGGTCCTCAAAGCCGTACGGACGATCGTCGACAAGGCACAGCTGCAGGCGTTCGAGACATTGCTCCCGGAGGACCAGTGCGAGGTGCTGCAGTACCTCGCCGAGAAGTTCAGCCCGGACGACGTGTACCGGGACGTGGTCGCGGTGCGCCGCCCGGTGGACGCCGGACCGGATCCGGACGAGAGCCTGGCCGTCGTCATCGCCAACACCAAGAGCCGTATCACTCTGGTCACCGGTCCTGAAGAACTCGCCGAAATCTTGGAGAAGCCGTTCGCGGCCTGGCGGGTGTTCCTGCACCCCTCGCAGCGCCGAGTCGCCTACCGGGTGTCGTACGGCGGCCCCGTGCAGGTCACCGGCGGGCCGGGCACCGGCAAGACGGTCGCAGCATTGCATCGCGTGAAGCATCTCCTCACGCGCTCACCGGACGCTCGTGTCTTGCTCACCACCTACACGAACGCGCTCGCCGCCTCGCTGCGGGAGAACCTCTCGTTCCTCCTCGACCACGATCCGGCCCTGCTCGGCCGCGTCGACGTCACCACGGTCAACGCCTTTGCCCATGGCGTCGTGACCCGCCTCGACGGCAAAGCCCCCTCCCCGATCGGGGACCGGGACGAGCGTCTCCTGTGGCAGCGCGTGGCCAAGAAGCTCACGCTGCCGTGGACGGAGCAGTTCCTGTCACAGGAGTACCGGCATGTCGTCCTCGCTCAGGACCTGCGGACCCTGGGCGACTACCGCACGGCCGTACGCCGTGGCCGCGGCAGCGCCCTGTCGTCCGCGCGTCGTGAGCAGTTGTGGCCGGCCGTCGAGCTGTTCGAATCGATGATGCGCGACCAGAAAGCCACCACTCATCTGAAGATGTGCGCCCGCGCCGCGGAGCTCCTGGCAGCCTCGACGCCCACGCATGACCATGTCGTGGTCGACGAGGCGCAGGACCTGCACCCGGCGCAGTGGCGTGTCCTGCGTGGCGCGGTGGTCCCCGGCAGCGACGACCTGTTCATCACGGGGGACCCGCACCAGAGGATCTACGACGCGAAGGTCTCACTCGGTTCACTGGGCATCCCGGTGGCCGGCCGCACGCATCGCCTGCGCATCAACTACCGGAGTACGGAGGAGATCCTCACCTGGTCCACCGGCATCCTGAGCCCGGTGTCCGTCGACGACCTCGGTGGCGAGGGGAACGACACTCTGGCCGGCTACCGCTCGCTCCTGCACGGGCGTCGACCACAGACCTCGGGCTACGGCACCGAACAGGCAGAGGTCACTGCGCTGGTCGAGCGCGTCGAGGACTGGATCGCGCAAGGCATCCGGCCTTCCGAGATCGGGGTGTGCGCGCGCTTCAACGTGCTGCTGGACAAGGCGTACGACAAGCTGGCCGCGACCGGGATTCCCGTGGCCCGGGTCAGGGAGAATCCTGGCCCGGATGTGAACGGGGTGCGCCTCGCCACCATGCACGCCATGAAGGGGCTGGAGTTCCGCTGCGTCAGTGTCCTGGGGGTGACGGCGGGCGCCCTGCCGTTCTCCCGCGAGGTGACACCGGCTTCCGTCGACACGCTGCAGCACGACTCGGATCTACTGCGAGAGCGGTGCTTGCTGTTCGTGGCATGCACGCGATCGCGGGAGGCGTTGGCAGTGACATGGAGTGGGGCGGTCAGCTCGTTCGTTCCGCAGCCTGATTCACGCCGTGGGGCAATGGTGTGACGTTCCGTCATTTCTCAGGGGCAAGAGCGCCGCTGTCGAGACCGTCCCTGGCCAGTGCCGCGGCGTCCCGGCTAAGTTCCACCACCCTGCGCGCTCGCTCCTCGAACTCCTGGAGTTTACGAAAAGCTACCCCGTACCGTCGTTGCTCGGCGATGTCCATCTGTGGGATGCGAGCACCCTTGCCGTCGAGGCGGAAGGTGCCGCTGGAACTCGTGGAACGCCGGGTGTTGGCCGCGCCGCGCAGGAAGCCTTGAAGGTAGTCGGTGTCGAGCTGGTCGCTGACTGAGACCGGCTCTGGATCGCCGAGCGCGACAAGCCCTGCGCGCAGAAGGTCAGCGACGCTGACGGTAGGCCCGTCCAGAGAACTGGGGCCGTCGCCCGCGACCAGGGTCGGCAACAACCCCATCAACAGGCGTACCTGCTCGGTCAGTTCCGTACTCAAGACCTGATACTCAACCGCGTAGTCGCGATGGTGGTCCTCGACGTGGCGACCGGGCGTGAGGTCCACGACGTCGTCAAGCAGATCGATCAGGGGCACTTCCGCCATTTGCTCGGGGCGCGGTTCCAGGGGGCCATCCGGATCGCTCGCTGTCAGATCGACCATGTGGACACTGGTGACGGCGTCCCCAAGGGCCCGCGGGCGTCGCAGGTGCCAGATGTGAACCGGTAGCGCGTGTGAGGCCGCCGAGCCGGATGGAAGAGCGGTCACCTGGGTGAGGGCGCCCCGTCGCACTATTTCGGCGCGAATGCGGCGGCCGGCCTTGCGGTAGGCGACAGAGGCGGGGAGGACCATGAGGACGCGCCCGCCGGGCGCCGTATGCGCGTAGGCATGCTGCAGCCAGGCGAGTTCGCCTTCGGCACGAGACGGGATGCCGAACTCCCAACGCGAGTCGAGCAGCAGGTCCGCGCGACCCCAGTCGGGTTCACCGACAGGGGGATCACAGACCACCACGTCGGCCTTGAGATCCGCCCAGTGGTCATCGCGCAGCGAGTCCCCCGCGACGATGTCGACGTCGGTACGTCCCGTGAGTTCGGCCCGAAGTTGCGCGAACAGAGCGCTGCGGGCGTCGGCCTCCTGCCCTCGACACCTGGGTCCCTGCTCCGCACCGACCGCGAGCAGCAAGGTGCCGATACCGCAGGCCGGATCGAAGAGGGTCGCATCGGACGCGATCGCGCCGGCGAAGTGGCGCACGGCACGGACGATGCGCGTTGAGGTGACCCGATCGGATCCGGCCCGGCGTACAGAATCGGTGAAGCGCTCAGCGAGAGCGCTCACCGCTGCGGCCTCGCCATCGCTCCCAGCCAGATCATGCGCGAACCGGACGGCGTCCTCTGTAAGCCCGTCGGTCACCTCTCCCTTGGCAAGGAAGCGGGCGACAGCCACGAGCCCGCCGACCATGTCGTCACCGTAGACACGTCGCAACGCCTGCCACAACTGCACCTCGACTGAGGATTCTTGCCCCTTACGCTGCCCGTCCAGCCAATTCTGCACCTCGGCCAGGTCGAACAGCGGACTGTTGACACCACCTCCGGACGGCGTCGGGAAATCGGCGTACCGTCGCCGCCAGTTCGAGACGGCGGCGCGGGTGACACCCGCCAGCCTTGCGATCTCGGATCCGGTGACCAGCGGGCCGGCCGGTGGGGCAGGGTTGTCGGTCATACGGCCCACCGTACACAGCGTCAAATCACTCATCAACGCACGACATCGTTGACGGCGTTAACAACAGTGATTGTCGCTCTCTGTGCACAGATCCTGTCGGTGTGCTATCCAGAACGAGCCGCACCGCACATCAGGCCCCCGTAGAGAGCGAACCCTCGCTGGTCTGGCGCATTGCGCCCGTACCTCTGTGGCGCCTTCACCGTCGCCTACCGCACCGGCATGGGCGCCACGACCCTCAGCGCCCCCGGGACCACGTCCAGTGTGAAGCGCTCCCCCGGGGTCTCCAGTACGTCACCGTCGTACTCGAAGACGAGGGGCTGATCGTCCGTGCGCTCCACGACGACGCTCCGGCCGCGCGCGTAGACCACTCCCTCGCGGCCGACGTGGCCGCCGTCGCGGGAGAGTGCGGGGAGTTCGCGCAGCGGGAGGGCGGTGCCGACGACGCATACGTCGAGGAGGCCGTCGTCCATGACGGAGTCCGGGAGCAGTTTGAACCGGCCGCCGCGATGCCGGCCTCCGCCGACGTTCGCGAAGACGGTCGGGCCCTCCTGCACCACCTCGCCGTCGACCAGGACCCGGCCCGGGTACGGGGTGAACGTACGCAGGGACGTGGCGACCGCCTTCTCGTAGCGTTCGCGGCCGGCGTCGGTGATGTCGCGGGCCGTGATGAGGGACTGGGCGACGACGCCGGTGGAGGCCCCGAGCAGGGCCAGCGCTCCGTTCTCGGCGACGCGCGCCAGGTCGATCGCGCGGAAGTGCGGTGCCGTCACGGCGAGTTCGAGGACTTCACGCCAGGGACGGTCGGCCCAGATCTCGCGGTAGAAGGAGTTGCCGGTGCCGGTGGGGAGGATCAGCAGCGCGGGGACCCGGGCAGTGCGCGGGGATGCGGGGTCACCGTCGTTCGCCAGGCCCGCCGCCACGTCGTGCGCCGTCCCGTCGCCGCCGAGCGCGACCACGATGTCGGGTCCGCCGGGTGCCAGCGCCTCGGCGGCCAACTTACGTGCGTGGCCGGGCTGTTCGGTGACGGCGAGGGTGACGGCGTGGCCCGCGTCGGCGAACCGGCGGCGTACCGTCTCGGCCGTCTCGGGCAGGTACGTACCCGATACGGGGTTGGCTATCACCAGGACCGATGCGAACGGGGCGCTCATGACGACGGGCACTCCTAGCCGGGGTGGACAACACGGCGGCGCCGCCGGGATCCGGCGGCGCCGCTCGGGAACACGCTGCGGAGAGGGCAGGATTCGAACCTGCGCGGGCCGAAACCCGAACCAAGTTGCCTCGGTACCCCGTTGGGCCGCTTCGGGTACCTCTCCTCGCTCCGGTCCGCGGGCTCTCGTCCGCTTCCCGGTGCACCGCAGACATTTCCGCATCCGCCTGACATTCGCCTGAGACGGGCGCCTCAGGACGCTCGCAGTACGGCGCCCTTGGATCGGCGACGTGGTGGAGAACGCGCGGGAGCGCGCCCCGGCGGGACGCGCTCCGTTGGATTGCGGACGATCTCCCGGTTCAGTCGAGGTCCGGGTCACCTAGGCCGCGGTGGGCCAGTTCCAGGATGGACGCGGTGACCGCTTCGAGGTCGATGGGTTCGTCGCGGCTGATCAGGTCGTCGAGGAGGCCGTCCGCGGCGTGGAAGACCAGACGGCAGGCGAGGCCGGTGTCGCGGGCGCGGAAGGCTCCGACCAGCGAGCCTCGGGCGACGAAGTCGCACATCAGGTCCACCACGCGCTGGTTGGAGGCGTGGCAGAGCTCCAGGGCCTTGGCGTTGGCGGAGCGGTAGACGACGCGGTGCAGGTCGGCGTTGTGGACGGCGTGCTCGACCATGGTGCGGATCAGGCGGTCCAGGCTCGGCCACCAGGCGCCGCCCTCGTCGAGCATCGCGCGGGTGTCCCGCAGGAAGCCGTCGACGTACTCCTCCCACATCGCTCCGAGCAGGTGGTCCTTGGAGTCGAAGTAGAGGTAGAAGGTGCCCTTGGCCACCTCTCCCGCCTCGGCCAGCTCGGCGACCGTGGCCGCCGCGAAGCCCTTCTCCCGGAAGACCTCGGAAGCGCCTCTGATGAGCGCCGAGCGGCGGTCGTCGGGGCTCATGGTCCGGCGCTTGCGGCGCGCGGGCTTCACGGGGTGGGCCTCTGCTGCCGTCGCCATGGGCTCGCCTCCTGTCAGGGGATCCTCCGCCGGGTCCGTGAGGATCGCCTCCAATCTACCTTCCCCCACTGACTGACCGTCGGCCAGTTGACTGACTGACCGTCGGTCATTAGCCTCGAAGAGTCCTGACGTACAGCCGAAACACGCCCCGCACCGTCCTCGAGACCCGTCCCCCAAACCTTGATACGAGGGAACCGCGATGAGCGACACCACCGCCCCGGGCCAGCGGAAGGGGCTTCTGCTCGCCTTCCTCTGCTTCGGCGTGTTCATGGTCTATCTCGACGCCACGATCGTGAACGTGGCGCTGCCCGACATCCAGGAAGACCTGTCCACGGACATCACCCAGCTCCAGTGGATCATCGACGCGTACACGTTGACCTTCGCGTGCCTGCTGCTGACCTCCGGCACCCTGGGCGACATCCTCGGCCGCAAGAAGATCTTCCTCGCGGGCCTGATCGGCTTCACCCTCAGCTCCGTGATCTGCGCGCTGTCCGACTCGATCGGGGTGCTGCTCCTCGGCCGCACCCTCCAGGGTGTCTGCGGCTCCATCATGATCCCGGTCTCGCTCGCGCTGGTCTCGGCCGCGTACACCGCCCCCGCCGACCGCGCCAAGGCGATCGGCATCTGGGCCGGCGTCGGCGGCATCGCGCTGTCGACCGGTCCCGTGCTCGGCGGAGTGCTCGTCGACCACTACGGCTGGCAGAGCATCTTCTGGGTCAACGCGCCCGTCGGTGTGATCGCCACCGTCGTCCTCGCCAGACTGCTCACCGAGAACCGCTCCCCGCGGAAGCGGCAGCTCGACCTCGTCGGACAGCTGCTGTTCATCGCGACGATCGCGTCGTTGGCGTACGGACTGATCGAGGGCAACAGCGAGGGCTGGACGTCCGGGATCATCCTCGGGTCGTTCGCCGGGTCGGTCGTGACCCTGCTGCTCTTCGTGCTGTGGGAGCTGCGGCACCCCGACCCGATGCTGCCGATGAGCTTCTTCCGCAGCCCGATCGTCGTCGTCGCGGGCATCGTCAACTTCCTCAGCCTGTTCGGCCTGTTCGCGGCGATCTTCCTGCTCACGCTCTATCTGCAGACCATCAACCAGCTCAGCTCCATCGAGACCGGGGTACGGTTCCTCGCGCTCACCGTGCCGATCATGATCGCCTCGTTCGCCGCCAGCATCGTGGCCGCGAAGGTCGGGCCGCGGCTGCCGATCGCCATCGGTTCCGCGCTGTCCGCGGGCGGTCTCCTCGGGCTCACGGTCCTGGAGGTCGGTTCCGGATTCGGCAGCTACTGGTGGTCGCTGGCCCTGCTCGGCGTGGGTGTCTCGTTCACCGGCGCGCCCGCCACGGTCGCGCTCCTCGGGTCCGTACCGGCGGAACAGGCCGGGACCGCGTCCGGCGTCTCCAACACGTTCCGCCAGGTCGGCACCGTCTTCGGTGTCGCCCTCGCCGGCGCCCTGCTCCTGCGGCACCTGCGCGGCGGGATGCCCGACGCGCTGGCCAAGACCGACGTGCCCGCCCAGGCGCAGGCCAAGGCCGTCGAGCTGCTCGGCGACGGCGACCTGTCCCGTGTCGCCGCCCTCCCGCCGCAGATCCGGGGAACGGTGATGGAGGCGGTCAGCCCGGTCTACGTGGAGGGCATGCACATCGCCATGGAGATCGCCGGAGCAGGCGCCCTGGTCGGCGGGCTGTTCGCGCTGATCTTCCTCAAGGGCAGGCAGCCGGCCGCCCAGGCCGGGTCCGCCGCGGTGGACGACCACGGGCAGGACGGCCTCCCGGTCGAGACCGCCCGACAGCACTCCTGATGTCCGGCTCCGGTACGACTCCCGTGGGGCAGGACGCTTCCGGCGCCCCGCCCCGCGGGCAGGGCCCGGCGAAAGGTCCCGCCCGTGTCCGGCCAGCGTCCCGGGCACCCGGCGGAGACAGCATCATCCGCCAACTCGCCCGCTGGGGCAGCCGACTCGACCTCGGCGACGCACCCGATCGGGTCGTCGCGCACCTCAAGAGCCAGATCCTCAGCCAGCTCGGCGCCGCCCGCTCCGGATACGGGCACCCGCTCGGCAGGCGCATCAGCCGGGCCTACGGCAGCCCGCTGCAGGACGATCCGAAGCATGCCGTGCACTCGCTCTCCATGGCGACCGTCTGCCTGGACTTCGACGACACGGCCTACGCGGGCCACTTGTCGCACTCCACGGTCAACGTCCCCCTGGTCTACGCCAGTTCACTCGGTCTCGACGGGCGGCAGCTGTTGACCTCGGTACTCGCGGCCAACGAGACCGCCGCCCGTATCACCGCCGCCGCCACCCTCGGACCCTTCCGCGGCCAGACCGCGGGGCACACCCATCTCGCGGGGGCGGTCGCCGGCCGGCTGCGCGCGGAGGACGCCTCCGCCGACATCTGGGCGCACGCGCTGGGCATGGCGTTCTCGGTGCCGACGTGGAGCCTGTCGCGCGGGTTCTTCAGTACGGACGCCAAGCTGCTGGTGGCCGCCGTGCCGGTGCAGATCGGGCTGAGCGCGTGCGACGGGGCCCGCTTCGGGCTCACCGGGCCCGAGGACGTCCTCGAACACCCACAAGGATTCCTGCACCGGTTCGCGGACATACCGCTCCCCGAAGAGGCACTGGCCGGACTCGGCAGCCTCTGGCACACGGAGACCTTCTCGTACAAGATCCACCCGGGCAGCGCCTACACCAGTGCCGCCGTCGACTGCGCGGTCGAACTGCACGGCGCGCTGGGGGAAGTCGACCAGCGGGACATCACCGAGGTCGTCGTGGAGGGCTCGATCTTCACCGCCGGGCTCGACCGGATCGCCCGGCAGCACCGGATCGGCCCCGACTCCAGCGTGGCCGCCCTGAACTTCTCCCTCCCCTACAACGTCGCCACCGCGCTGCTCACCGGCTCCCTCCTCCCCGCCGACCTCGCGCACCCGGCGGTGGACGGCCCCGACCGCTGGGAACTCGCCGCCCGCGTACGCACCGAGCACGACCCGGCGTTCAGCCGGCTCGCTCTGCTGGCCACCGCCCCGCTGGGCCAGGCGCTGCGTCGCGCGGGTGAGCGGGCCGAGGCCTGGGTACGGGCCATCGACGCCCAGGCCGCCGAGGCCCTGCCGCCGGCCTGGCTGGAACCGGAGACCGACTTCCGGTGGGCCACCAAGAACCTCGGTGCCCGCGTCACCGTCCGGCTGCGCGACGGCCGCGAGCTGCGCGTCGAGCGGCGCGGCGCGGTGGGTGCCGCGAGCGGCGCCGACGGGACCGACCACGCCGCGCTCGCGCGCGCCAAGTTCCTCGCGTGCGGCGGCGATCCGGAGGCCGCCGACCTGGTCGGCCATCTCGACCACCTGAGTCCCGAGGAGGTCCGGCGCCTGGTGAACCTGGCACTCGCCGGGCCCGACGACGACCACACCTCGGGCCCACCCACAGACGCCCATGTCACCCGCGATGTCCGGGACATCCGAAAGGACCCAGCAATGGAGACCGCCGTTCTGGACGAGGCCTACGTGGCCCTGATCGCCGCCGCCACCACCGCCGCGACACCCGGCGACCGGGCGTCCGCGTCACAGCCGGGTGAACGCGACGCGGACTGGACCCTTGCCCATATCGCCCTCAGCGACCGGCTGTTGGCCTCCACGGCCCGACAGGTGCTGGCGGGAGGCGCTGCCGGACTGGACAACGGCCCCGCCATGGACCCGAAGGCCATCGAGGAACTGACCTCCTCGGTCGATCGCGACGTCCTGGTCGAACTCGTCCGCCGCAACGCCGCCGAACTCGTTGGCCTCCTCGCCCAGACGCCCCAGAATCAGCGGGCGACGCCGGTCACCGTGCGTCTCGTCGGCGACAAGGGCGAGGAACTGTTCAGCGGAGCCGTGCCGTGGGGCGAGATCGTGCGCCTGCGCGCCGAGGACCACATCCCCGGGCACACGGACCGGCTCCGGCGTACGGCGCGGGCGCCACAGGAGTCGTGAGAGGGAGCGCCCTTGGCGTACGCGCTCGTATCACCGCGGCCCGCCCGGCTCATCGGGAGAGTGGGGGCCGTCGACCCAGGGGGGATGTCCGATGGCTGGGCCAGGACAGGCAAGAGACCGGATACGGAACGAGGCACCGGGAGAGGACCGGATCGAACGGCAAAATGGTGGCCGGGCGCCGGGCGGAGCGCCGCGGAAGGGCGTCGGGGAGGTCGGCGCGGCTCCTGCCGGCGAGCACGCGGATCCGCGGTGCCTGGGGCGGGGTGAGGGCGCCGAGCTGCTCGCCGACGCCGGCTGGCGGCGGGCGGTGGTGCTCGGCGACAGCACCACCGACTCCGCCGGGATGACCGTCGTACCGGGCTGGGCACGCGCCCCGTGGACCGACCGCGTCACCTCCGCGCTGCGTGAGGCGCATCCGGGGTTCGCCTGTCTCCATCCACGGGGAAGGCGGGAGCTTCCGCTCTCCCACGTACGGTCCACCCAGCTCGGGGACGCCCTCGACTTCAACGGTGATCTCGCGCTGCTCGCCTGCGGCGGACCGGAGTTGAGGGCGCGCTCCTTCGACCCGGACGCCATGGAGTTCGAGTTGAGCAGGATCCTGGCCGCGTTGCGCGGCGCGTCCTGCCACGTGGTGCTGGTGGTCAGCCCGTTCGACCTGACGAGGGCCGGTGAGGTGCCCGCCGCCCAGCACGCCGGCCTACGGGCCCGGCAGCGCCTGCTCGCCGAGCGCATCGAAGCGGTGGTCCAGCGCCACGGATGCGTCCACGTCGACCTCGCCGCGCACGAGGGCACGTCCTCCGCCGATCTGTGGGGCGCGCGCCCGGGGCGGCTGAGCAGCCGGGGGCACGCGGTGGCGGCGGCCGCCGTGGTGCGGACGCTGGGAGGCCTGACCGCGAACTGAGGAAGGGGCACCGCGGTTCCCCGCCGGAGGTGACCGGCGGGCAACCGCGGTGCCCCTTCACCGTTGCTCTCTGCTCCCTACTGCTCCAGCGCCGCCTTCAGCCGCCCCAGGGTCGCCCGCATCCCCGCAGTGTTCGCCCGGTGCCGTACGGCAGGCTTGGTGCCCGTGAAGAATCCGAGCAGTTCGGCCGGCCGGCCCTTGCGTCCCGTACGCAGGTCCTCCCAGTACTCGGTGACCCGGGTGCCGTCCTCCTCGGGCGTGAACCGGTAGCCCCAGAGCGCGATCGGCAGGCCGAAACTGGTGACGCGGAAGGCGAAGTCGCGCCCCTCCTCGGCCCGCACGACACGGCAGTCGGTGAACCAGAGCCAGAGGCCCTTGCGGTTGAAGCCGGTGAACCTGGTGCCCTGGACGGCCGGACCACGGCCGCGCACCCGGACCCCGACGCACTCGGGGGAGAACGTGGCCATCCTCCGTACGTCGCTGATCGCGCGGTAGGCCCGCTCGGGGGTGGCGTGCACCAGCACGCTCTCCTCGACCTGCCATCTGCGTTCCTCGGACACGTCCCACGGCTCCCGTCCGGTGTCAGGCCTTGCTGAACACGAGTACGGCGTTCTGGCCGCCGAACCCGAAGGAGTTGCTCACCGCGACCTCGACCGGCAGCTCGCGGCCCGCCTTGGCCACCACGTCCAGGTCGACCTCCGGATCGAGGCTCTCCAGGTTCGCGGTGGGCGGGACGAAGCCGCTCTCGATCGTGAGCACCGTGGCCACGGCCTCGATCGCCCCCGCGGCGCCGAGTGCGTGACCCACCACCCCCTTGATGGAGGTTACCGCCGGGTGCTGTCCGACGACCCGACGGATCATGCGTGCTTCGGACACGTCGTTGAGCGGCGTGGAGGTGCCGTGCGCGTTGACGTGCGTCACGTCCGACCCGTCGACTCCCGCGTCCGACAGGGCGCTGCGGACGGCGAGTTCGGCGCCGGCGCCCAGCGGGTCGGGGGCCGTGGCGTGGTGGGCGTCGGCCGAGGCTCCGTAGCCGCTGACCATGGCCCGTATCCGGGCTCCGCGGGCCCTCGCGTGCTCGGCGCGTTCGAGTACGAGGACGGCGGCGCCCTCGGCCGGAACGAAGCCGTCACGGTCGGCGTCGAAGGGCCGGGAGGCCGTGGACCGGTCGTCGCGGCGCTTGGACAGGGCGCCCATCTGGCTGAAACCGGAGACGATCGACGGGACGAGGGGAGCCTCGGTGCCGCCGGTCACGACGATGTCGCACAGACCGCTGCGGAGCAGTTCGCGTGCCATGCCGATCGCGGTGGTCCCGGAGGCGCAGGCGGTGGCGGTCACGAAGTTGGGGCCGCGCGCCCCGCACTCCATCGCCACGTAGCCGGCGGACATGTTGATGGACAGCATCGGGATGAGCAGCGGCGAGACCTTGAGGGGGCCCTCGTCGCGCAGGACGGTGTGCTGCTTCTCCCAGGCGGCGGCGCCACCGATGCCGTTCCCGAGGACGACGCCGACCCGGGTGCCGTCCCAGGTGGACGGGTCGAGGCCGGCGTCCGCGATGGCCTCCGCGGCCGCGGCGATCGCGAACTGGTTGCAGCGGTCGAGGCGCCAGGCCTTGCGCCGGCCGACCGCCTTGGCCGGGTCGAAGTCCGGCACGGCGCAGCCGAAGTCGGCGGGTGTTCCCTCGAGTGCGGGGACCGGGCCGGCGGCCGTTCCCTCTCCCTCGCGGATGCGCTTCCAGGACGTCGGGACCCCGATCCCCGCGCAGCTCACCATCCCGACCCCGGTGACGGCGGCGTCGAAGCGGGAGGTGCCCGCCATCAGACGGCCACGCCCTTCGCCTCTATGACCTCCGCGGCGCGGGAGATGGTGTCCCGCGAGCTGATGTCCTCGTCGTTCACCGGCACCCCGAACTCCTCCTGGGCGGCCAGGGACAGTTCCACCATGGCCAGCGAGTCCAGTTCCAGGTCGTTGAAGGTCTGTTCGGGGCTGATCTCGTCGGCTTCCAGACCGAAGCCGGCCTGCAGCAGCTTGACCATACGGTTGTAGACGTCGCTCATGACTGCATCTCCTGTTGGTGTCGTGGTCGGTTCGCGGTTGATCGCTGATGAACACGGTCGGTCAGGCCGGTTGGATGTCCGGCCAGGTCAGCGTGCACGCGCCCCAGGTCAGGCCGCCACCGAAGGCGGTCAGGAGGACACGGCGGCCGGCGCTCAGGGCTCCGGAGCGGTCCGCGTCGCCGAGGGCGAGCGG
This sequence comes from Streptomyces sp. NPDC102279, assembly GCF_044766365.1. NCBI lineage: Bacteria > Bacillati > Actinomycetota > Actinomycetes > Kitasatosporales > Streptomycetaceae > Streptomyces > Streptomyces sp. NPDC102279. The sequence goes on from NZ_JBIWLU010000002.1 coordinate 640,835, forward strand.
GATGGACGCGGCGGCGGTGTTGCCGACACGGTCGATGTTGACGAAGCAGTCCGCGCGGTCGACGCCGATCCGGTCGGCGACGGCGTACAGGATCCGCAGGTTGGCCTGATGCGCCACGACGAGGTCCGGCAGCCCTCCGGTCCAGCCCGTGCGGTCCAGCACCCGGCGCGAGGACTCGGCCATCCGCTCGACGGCGTTGCGGAAGACCGCCTTGCCGTTCATCCGGAAGTACGGGTCCGCCGCGTCCCCGGCTGTCGGGTACGGGTCACGGGATCCGCCGGTGCGTACGGTGATCAGGTCGCTGCCTGTTCCGTCGCTCCCCAGGTCGAAGGGGCCGAGCGCGCCCGGCTCGTCCGGTTCCCCGGCGCGCAGCACCACCGCTCCGGCCCCGTCTCCGAAGATGGCGCGGCTGGAACGGTCCTCGGGGTCGAGGATGCGCGAGAAGGTCTCGGCGCCGATCACGAGGACGCGTTCCACGGTGCCGGCGGCGATCAGCCCCGCCCCGGCGGCGAGTCCGTAGAGGAAACCGGTGCACACCGCCGCCACGTCGAACGCCGGCACTGTGCCGAGGCCCAGTCGCGCGGCCACCAGGGGGGCGGTCGCCGGGCAGGGGTGGTCCGGGGTGGTCGTCGCGACGATGACCGCGTCGACTGCGGAACTCCCGCGCGCCGCAGCCGACTTCAGGGCCCGGCCGCCCGCCTCGACGGCGAGGTCGCTCGTGGCGGTCGAGGCGTCGGCGATGTGCCGCTGTCCGATGCCGGTGCGGCTGCGGATCCACGCGTCGGAGGTGTCGACGAGCTTCGACAGTTCCTCGTTGGTCAGCGCGTACGGAGGGACACAGGTGCCGAGTCCGCACACGACCGCCGCCCGGCCCGCGCCCGCGGCGTTCATGAGACCCCGCTCTCCAGCCGCGCCACCTCGTTGCTGACCTCGTCGAGATGGTCGGCCACCGCGGAGTAGGACTCGATGATCGACACCTCCACGTACGGCAGCCCGCTGCGCAGGCAGAACTCCTTGACGATGGGCTGCGCCTTGCGCAGGTTGGTGCGGGGCATCGACGGGAACAGATGGTGTTCGATCTGGTAGTTGAGGCCGCCGTAGAAGAAGTCGCTGAACCGGCTGGGCTTGAGGTTGCGGGAGGTGACCACCTGCCGGGTGAGCCAGTCCAGGTCCTCCTTCTCGCCGTCGCGGACCGGCATGCCCTTGTGGTTCGGCGCGAACATCAGGCCCATGTAGAAGCCGAACACGGCCTGGTGGAGGGCGAGGAAGGCGATCGCCTTGCCGGGCGGCAGCACCGTGAACAGCGCGGCGACGTAGAGCACCAGGTGCAGGGTGATGACGGTGAGTTCGGACTTCTTGTACTTGGTGATCGCGCCCCTGCTCGCGGCCACGTAGCCCGACATGTGCAGGCGCAGGCCTTCGAGCGTGATCAGGACGAAGAACATCCAGGACTGATGGCGGACCACGAACCGCTGGAACGGCGTGGTGCGCTTGACCCGGTCGCCGGCCTCGAAGATGACCTGCCGGCGCAGGATGTCGGGGTCCATCGAGAGGTGGTTGGGAAAATTGTGGTGGGCCGTGTGGTGCTTGACCCACCAGCCGAAGCTGACGCCGGTGAACAGGTTGCCGTGCACATAGCCGATGATGTTGCTGGCCTTGCGGGTCCGCACGATCTGCCGGTGGCCCGCGTCATGGCCGACCAGGTCGGTCTGGCCGAACATCAGGCCGAGGAACACGGCCACGGCCAGCTGCCACCAGGTGTCGCCCAGCAGCGCGAAGGCCGTCCAACCAGCGGCCAGGAGCAGGAAGTTGAACGCGATCTTGTAGACGTACCAGCTGGGGCGGGTATCCATCAGGCCGGCGTCCTTGACCAGCCGGGTGATCTCCTCCAGGGTGCCGGAGCCCTCGGCGTCCCGTACTCCCCTCTCGTTGACGGTGGTCATATCGCTTCCTCCAGGCCCATGTGGACGAGCCGCTTCCGCTGCATGGACTCGGACCACTCGTGGGCCGTGCCCACCCGTTCCTCGATGGTGGTGTCGACGAGGCGGCGGCCCGGCCAGATCTCGTAGTCGCCCGCGAGGTCGCGGTGCGCGTCCAGGCCCTCCTGGAAGAGGGTCTCGCGGCGCAGGGTCATCTCCGTGGCGGGCAGGTTCTCCCACAACTTCCGTCCACGAGTGATGAGTTCGAGGATGCGCCCCTTGTCCTCGGGGTGCGCGAGCAGGTGCTCGCGGGCGACGGAGCTACCCACCGTGAGGTGGCGGATCTCGTCGATGCCCGCGCCGCGCTCGACATCGGCGGCGGCCGGGTCGAAGACGCGCCACTTGAGCTCGGAGAGCTGTGCGGCGGGCGCGAGGACACCCTCGACGAGGATCGTCAGGACGACCACCCCGCCGATGAAGTCCTGCTGATCCCGAAGGACTTCGAGACCGAGGTTCTCCAGCGGCACGAGCACGGCGTCCCGGTCGGCGGCGGCGAGCCTGTCGATGGTGGCGAAGAGGTCGTGCTCGGCGACACCGAGGCTCAGCAGATGGCTGCGGAACACCATCGAGTGCCGGGCCTCGTCCATCAGCTGGGTCGTGTAGAACTCCATCGTCGCCGTGTCGGGCGCGAGGGCCACCATGTAGCCGAGCGCGCGCGTCGCCTTGTCCTCGGCGATGGAACGGAACGCCAGCTCCTGGGTGAGCGCCTCGTTCAGCGGCCCGGGACGCCGGGTCACCTCGTGCGGTCGTACGTTCTCGTCGTGGCCGAGGACCTTGCCGCGCAGCGTGCCCTGCGGCACCGCACGCAACCAGTACCGCAAGTCGCATTCGGCGGCGGTCAGTTCGAGGGAGTTGGCACCGTCGACCAGCGACGGCGCGTGGTCCCAGTCGGCTTCCGACGGAATGGCGGGATCGGGGGCCGTCCCCGTGGTGGTGTCGGTCATGATCAGCTCCGGGTCGTGTCGTCGGGCGGGGCGGCGGCCGGGGTGGAAGGGGCCAGGGCTCCGGAAGCCGGGGCGGAGGGGGCCGGTAGCCGGTGCAGGGCTCCGGCGAAGTTGAGCAGCGGGACCTCCGCGGTGCCGAGCCGGGCGTCGGTCACCAGGCCGAGGACCAGCTCGTGGTCGCCGGCCGGCACGGTGCGCGTCACCCGGCACTGCAGCCAGCCGACGGCCCCGCCGATCACCGGCACCCCGTCGGCGGTGTGTCCCGCCCAGACGCCGCGGCCGGGTCGGGTGAGCCCCTCACCCCGGTCGGAGCGGGCGAAGTGCCGTGCCAGCGGGTCCTGTTGGCTGCCCAGGACGTTGACGGCGAAGGTGCCTGCCGCCAGCAGGGCGGCGAGGCCCTGGCTGTCCCGGCGCAGCGCGACCGAGACCATCGGCGGCTTCATCGAGGCGAGTGTCAGAGTGCTGACGGTGACCCCGTGGGTGCCCTCATCGCGACTGCACGTCAGGACGGTCACCCCGGTGGCGAACTTTCTGGTGGTGGCGCGGACCGACGCGGTGCGGCTACCGGCCGGCCAGCGGGCGGCGGCGGTCTGCGTACTCGCGGAGGTCGCACCGGCCGACGCCGCGCCCGCCGATGTCGTGCTCGGGGAGGTCATGGCGTCGGCCTCGCGTCGAGCTGCTCGATCAGGCGGGTGCCGTCCGCGGCGGAGGCCGCGAACTCGGACCGGAAGCGCTGGAACGCCGGGTCGGCGACCGGTTCGAAGTCCAGGCCGAAGGGCTTGAGGAAGTTGCCGAACAGGGCCCGGTCGCCGAAGAGATGGATGGGCAGCACGAGCAACGCCCACTCGGGACCGGCGAGCCATATCCAGGCGAGCGCGACGATCGTCTGCGTGGCCAGGCTGTGCATCGTGTTGTAGAGGACGTAGTAGGCCTTGGAGATCGCCTTGTCCTCGCTGCGGTGGTAGGCGATCGCGCCCGGGATGTAGCCGATGAGGTCGATGTAGAGGAAGAGGGCCACGGCCGGCAGCCACCGCACCTCGGTGAGGTGCGCGAGGAAGAAACCGGCCGCGACGGCGAGACCCACCGCGTACTCGACGCGGATCAGCCGGTAGGTGACGGGGGTGTCGAAGGTGTTCTTGGCATCCATCAGGCGGCCCCCGCCGTGATCGCGGTGGGGGCGTCGTCCCCGGCCCGGAGTTCCTCGGCGCGCTCACGGGCCAGTTCGACGGCCCGCACGAGTGCCTCGTCGCCCACGACCTCGGCCTTGGCGAACAGGCTCGTGACGACCAGACCGATCGTCTCGCGGAACACCCGTTCCGCGACCGGGTCGAGGATGCCCGCGAGGCTCGGGATCCCGAAGTCGAACTCGGTGAAGAAGTCGATCAGGCTGTCGTCGCCCTCGGCGCGAACCCGCCAGGTGCCGGTGAACTCGGCGAAGTCCCCGTCGGTCTGGGTGAAGGCGATGGTCAGGCCCGCGCGGTCGATGGTGTCGGTCTCGCTCCAGCGCAGGATGCCGTTGCGGAAGTACACCTCCCAGTCGCTGTGTTCCTCGCCGGCCCCGCCCGCCGGCCCGGGGGTTGCCCGGGTCACCGTCACGGACCGTACGACGGGCGAGAGTCCGGGATAGCTGGCGAAATCCTTGACGCGGTCGAAAGCGTCGCCGGGCGCGACGGCGACCGCGCGGATCGTGACCTGTGCGCTGCGCATGGTCAGACACCTCCTGAGGTCGGTGTGTAGCGGGCGGCCTGGGTCCGGCAGGCGCGGTCCATCGCCTCGTAGAGGAACTCCAGGTCCGTGCTGTCGAGCACGGCGGGCGGTGTGAGGCGCAGGACCAGATGGGAGTTGAGCGAGTGGTTGGCGATGACGCCGTGCTGGATCAGCTCGATGAGCAGGTCACCGGCCGGGCCCGGCTCGGCGAACTCGATGCCGAGCATCAGCCCGCGTCCGCGCACCTCACGGACCACCTCGCCGAAGTGGCCGGTGACGATCGAGCGCACTCGGGTGAGGATCTGCCCGCCGAGCGTCCTGGAGCGGGTGACGAGGTCGTTGTCCTTGATCGCCTCGATGGCGCCGCGTGCGGCGGCCATGGCGAGCGGCGCCCCGGAGAAGGTGGAGGTGTGCAGGTACGGGTCCTGGTCGAAGGCCTTGAACACCGCCGGCGTCGCCACGACCGCCGACACGGGGACGACACCGCCGCTGAGCCCCTTGCCGACGAGCAGGATGTCCGGCACCACGCCCTCGGCGTCCGCGCCCCACCAGGTGCCGAGCCGTCCGAGGCCCGTCTGGATCTCGTCCAGCACCAGGAGGGCGTCGAACTCCTTGCACAGCGCCGCGACCTGGGTCAGATAGCCGGCCGGCGGTATGACCACCCCGGCCTCGCCCTGTACCGGTTCCACGAAGACGCAGCCCTCGCCCGGGATGCGTGCGAGTACGTCGCACAGCGCATCGGCGTCCCCGTACGGCACGTGTGTCGTGTCGGGCAGCAGGGGTCGGAACGGGTCCTGGAAGAGGCTCTTTCCGGTGAGCGTCAGGGCGCCCATCGTCTTGCCGTGGTATCCGCCGTGGGTGGCGACGAGCCGCGTCCGGCCGCGGGTGCGGGCCAGTTTGATCGCCGTCTCCACCGCCTCGGCGCCGGAGCCCGCGAAGTGGACCCGGCTCAGGCCCTCCGGTACGACGGACACCAGGGCGTCGGCGGCGAGCGCGGCCTGCGGCTCCAGGAAAATGCGGGTGGCGACGGGGTGGGTGTGCAGCTGTTCGGCCACCCTGCGGATGACGGCGGGATGCCGCGCTCCGGTCAGGAAGACCCCGTAGCCGCCGCAGTTGAGAAACCTGCGGCCCTCGCCGGTGGTGACCCATGCGCCTTCGGAGGCGACCTCGACATGGCCGCCGAACATCTCCCCGAGGGTGGCGCGGCCCTTGCTGAGCCTGCTGCGGTAGAGCCGGCCGAGTTCATGGCGGTCCGGCAGAACGTCCGGTGCGAGCGGGGTGATCGTCACGGTGCCTCCTCAGGCCAGCCGCAGCGGCTTGCCCGCCACGTGTTCGAGGAACGGGCCCTGGAAACTCGTGCGGGACGGCGGGTGGAAGGTCAGTCCGTGCGAGACGGCCGCGAGGTAGGCCACGTCGGAGGAGTTGATGAAGGCCATGCCGCCCAGCAGCTCGACGGCCCGGTTCACCGCCTCGCCGAGCGCGTCCTGTACCGCGTAACGCGCCACCAGGGTCTTCGCGAGCGCCTCGTTGCCCCGCTCGCCGTCCATCACCATGCGGGCGACGCCTTCGAGCAGCAGGTTCGCGGTCTCCAGCTTCGCGATCAGGTTCGACCGGTCCGACTCACCGCCGCGGCCCGACCGGTACAGGCGCTCGACCAGCGCGGAGACCATCCCCACGTACGCGGCGGAGATGAGCAGTTCGAACCAGATGAATCCGACCGTCTGCAGTTCGTCGAGCTCGCCGGCCTCCCCGAGTTCGGTCCGCATGATCAGCTGTTCGTCGACGAACACGTCCGTCAGCCGCACCTCGTTGCTCTCCGCGCCCGCCAGCGCCCAGCTCTGCCAGAAGGGGTGGCTGGTGATGCCGTCGGTCTGGCGCGGTACGAGCAGCACGGCCATCTCGGAGCCTCCGTCGGGCGTGGGCAGCGCCACGCTCGCCGTCAGGAGGTCCATCGACTGCGACAGACTGCACGGCTTCTTCGAGCCGTTGATGACGAACCCGCCCTCCGCCGCCGTGGCCCGCATGGTCGGCGTGAGGATGCCCTGCGAGGGCTTGCCCTCGGCGAATCCGGAGGCGACCAGGAGGTTCTGCTCGGCGATGCCTTCGAGCAGCGCCCACTCCATGCCGCTGCTCTTGATGGAGTCGGCGAGCGTGAAGAGGGTGGCCACGGAGAAGTGGTGCATCGTCGTGGCGACGGCCAGCGAGGGCGAGACGGCGCCGATGGCCCGTACGACGGCGAGCGCCTGCAGCGGGTCCGCGCCTGCGCCCTGGTACTCCTTCGGAATCACCAGCCCGGGGCCCTTGGCGGTACGGAAGTGGGTGAGGCCGGGGCTCTCCGGCTTCTCCAGATCGGCGAGCGGAATGTCATCGAGGTTCTTGAGCAGGCCGGGCAGATAGCTCTCGCAGATCTCCCGAGCCGCGTCCAGGGAACGCATGGCTTCCTCAGGGTCGGTGGATTTTCGGAACACGGGGGATGCAGGGATACCGGGGGCAGGGACACGGGGGGCAGGGACACGGGGGGGCAGGGACACAGCCGCGGCGGAACGCCGCGGCCGGCGCTACCGGGACCGGCCGCTGCCGAACACGGCCTCGCGGGGACGCGGACCCTGCACGCTGACGCTGACTCCCTGTACGTGGGAGGTGCGCAGGATCGGATAGTTGGCCTCGCCGAACACGCCGCCGGTCAGGCCCGTGCCGCCGTGGGTGGGCAGGTAGGGCAGGAAGCCGATGTGCGAGTCGTTCACCTTCAGCAGCCCGCCCTTGGTGACCCGTGCGGTGAACCGGTCGATCACCGAACGGTCGTCGGCCCACAGGGAGTTGCGCAGCCCGTACTCGTTGCTGTTGACCCAGTCGATGAACTTCTCCAGCAGTTCCTCGTCGTCGCCGTCGGCGCGTGCCGCGACGACCACGGGGAGCAGCGGGAAGAAGGTCTCGTGCGCCACCGCCCGTACGTCGCGTGCCCCTTCGAGGCCGCGCACCAGGACGACGGTGGGTTCGAGGAAGATGCCGGAGGAGTCACGGACGCCGTCGAGCTGCATGGCGTGGCCGCCGCAGACCAGTTCGGCGCCCGAGTCGAGTGCGTCCTGGAGGCAGGAGAAGAACTTCTCGTTCCGCAGCACCGGAGTGAGCAGCACGTCCTCGTCACCGGCGTGCCCCGGCTTCACCAGGGCGCTCTGGCGTACGAGTTCGTCGGTCAGCGACTCGGCGACGTCGGGGTGGGCGAGCACCTGGTTGGGGATCATGCACAGTTGTCCGGAGCCGTAGAAGCTCTCGGTGAGCGCCTCGGCGGCCAGCCGGACGTCGGCGTCCTTCCAGACCACCACCACGTCGTTGCCGGCGAGTTCGAGGATCGGCTTCTTGCCCGCGGCGACGCAGCGCTCCTGGAACCGGATGCCGTTCTCGCTGCTGCCGAAGTACATGATGTCGTCGACGTGCGGGCTCTGCAGCCAGGCGTTCAGCATCGGCGCCGGGTCGCCGCACACCACGCCGAGGGTGCCGGGCGGGGCCCCGACCTCCTCCAGCGCGGGCACCACCACCTCGTGCAGGACGTACATCACTCCGAGCGGCGCGCTGCGTGGGGCCCGTACGACCAGGGCGTTGCCCGCGAAGAGCGAGGTCACGCCGAGGAGCGCGCTCGAAAGAGGGGCGTTCTGGGGCGGGTTGAGGCAGACGACGCCGTCGGGCTGCCTGCGCACGGAGATCTCGCGGGCCCCGTGCCGGAACTCCTGGAGCATCTGTGTGCGGTAGAAGCCGAGCGACTCGGGCCCGAAGCACTCCAGCATGCCGGAGACCTGCCAGCGGGCGAGCGCCAGCGGATGGCCTTCCTTGACCAGGATGTCGATGATCTCCTCGGCCCGGTCGGCCAGCCGGTCGTGGAGCAGCGTACCGAGCTGTTCCAGGCGTACGTCCAGGGGGACCGCGGACCATTCGCGGCCGGCCCGGGCGGCGGCCTGGAGCGCGTGTTCGACCGTCTCGCGGTCCGCCTTCGCGACCCGGCCGACGATCGTGGGCGGCAGCTCGCTCCCCGCCGGACCGCCGTGCCACTGACCGCGCTCCAGCTTCCGCTTCAGCGTCAGATTCGTGAAGGCGTCGTCGAGAAGTGCCGCCGCATCCAGGACGTAGACCCATTCCGTACTCGGAATGTTCTTTCCGTCGACATAGGAGAGATATGTCGAGGCCCCAGGGGCGAGGACGACATCCTCCTGGGTGAGCGGCGCATCCCCCGCCATTTGCGTGCCGTTCACGCGGTCCCCGCTTTCTTCATACGCTTCGAACAGTCGGAGCATTCTTCTTCCGGCTGCTCTCAGTAATCTTCCAGCGAGGGCTGAGAAGGCTCTGAGACGGACCTGAGACGACCGTTTCAGGAGCATCGAAGACCGCGGTCCGAGTATCTGCGGGCAAGGGATGTGAAGGCGAGTCGGCTACGGCCGGGCGACAGGGGAACGAGATGTCAACGACTGAGGAATCGGTAGCCTTCGACTCCGTTGTGCAACCGCTGCGGAAGTATGCCGAGAACCCGAGCGCTTTCCTGGCGCTGAACAGCGGGACCGAGTATTTCCTCGCCCCCGGCACGGAGGGCGTCATCGCCTACCGGACGGCGGGCGGCTATCTGGTGCAGTTCGGCGGGGTGTTCGGCCCCGAAGGCGAACAGGAGAAGCTCCTGAACGCCTTCCTGCAATTTGCGCGTGCCAAGCGGCGCAAAGTTTGCGCAATCCAGCTCCAGCGCTCGGACGCCGACCTCTACGCCCGCTGCGGATTCACCGTGAACCAAGTGGGGTCCTCGTTCTCTTTGCACCTGCCCGCGTTCACGCTCAAGGGCTCCAAGTTCATGAAGCTGCGCAACAAGATCTCCCGTGCCAAACGCAGTGGCCTGCGGATCGACGAGGTCGCGCACGACGAGGTGGCCGGCGAGATCGACGCTCTCGACCAGCGCTGGCTGCGCAGCAAGGGCAAGCACGTCAAGGAGATCGAGTTCCTCGTCGGCCAGTGCGGCGGGCCCGCGCAGAGCGAGCGCCGTCTGTTCGTCGGCCGCGTCGAGGGCTCCGTCGTCGCGTACATCTCCTACTCCCCCGCGTACGGCTCCCGGGCCGGCTGGCTGCACGACCTCAGCCGCCGCGACAACGACGTGTCCCCGGGTGTGATGGAGGCGGTCAACGCCCACGCCATCGACACCTTCCGCACCGAGGGTGCCGAGTGGCTGCACTTCGGCTTCACTCCGTTCACCCGCCTCGACCCCGGTGTCGAGGTGGCCGCCGCCAGCCCCGTGACGGGGAAGTTCATGCGGTTCCTCGCCGACCACGGAGAGAAGGTGTACCCCTCGGCCAGCCAGCTCGCGTACAAGGAGAAGTGGGCTCCGCAGCTGGTGCTTCCCGAGTACCTGGCCTTCCACGGGCGGCCCCGCTTCGGGGCGATCTGGCAGATCCTGCGCGTGACCAAGTCGATCTGAGGGCGCCCGGACCCCGGACCCTCCGACACCGCCGCCCACGGCCCGATGCCGGGCCATGGGCACGTCTCTGCCATCGCACGCGGCGTCCGCGCCGCCGAGGTCTACCTGGTCCGCAGGGGTTCCTGCCGGAGGATCTCCTGGAACCTGGCGCGAAGAGCGTGCCCCGGTTCCAGGCCGAGCCCCTGGGACAGCCGCTGCCTGGTCCGGTGGTAGGCGTCGAGCGCCTCGGCCTGCCGGCCGGTGCTGTACAGCGCGGTGATCAACTGCTCGCAGAAGCGCTCACGCAACGGGTACTGGGCGTGCAACTGCTCCAGTTCGGTGACCACGTTGCGGTGCATGCCCAGCACGAACTGGGCCTCGAAGAGCTGCTCGTAGGCCGTCAGCCGGGTCTCGGTGAAGCGGGTGGAGGCCATCCGGCACAGCATGCCGTGGCCCGCGTCGAGCAGTGCGGGCCCGCGCCACAGCGCGAGCCCCTCGGTGAGCAGCCGGACCGCGCCGCCGGGGTCGGAGTCCTGGAGCGGCGCCGCCCTGCGGACCAGGTCGCAGAAATGCAGGGCGTCGATCTGACGGTCCGGCAGCGAGAGGACGTAGCCGAAGTTCGAGGTTCCGATCAGATTCCGCCGGCTGCCCATCCCGGTACGCGCCGCGATAATGCGGCGTAATCGCGCCATGTGGCCGTGAAGTGAATTGTCGGCATCACGCGGCGGGTTCTCTCCCCACAGTTCGTCGATGAGATCGTTGCGTGAGACGGGACGGTTCGGTGTCAGGGCGAGGGTCGCGACAATGGCGCGCAGTTTCTCCCCCGGTATCTTCACCGATATATGCTCGTCGGCCATCTCCAACGAGCCCAGCAGATGGATCTCCATTTTCGCTCCCACGTCTGATGACTCAGGGCACACACACCACAGTGACGGGACAGTACTGTCCCGTCACACCAAGGAATGCAGGGGAAAATCGGCGCCGCACCGGCGGCATCGAGTATCGACCGCACCACCGCACCGACCCCGGGATCTTCAGTCGCAGATCACGTGCAAGGGAGTCGATGCGTAGGAGAAAATGGAACGGCGTCCGTCACAGCGGACAGCCTCGATGGGCATCCGGATCAATGACTCTCGCCTTGCCCCGTGAGGCACTTTCAGCAACACCGTAAGTGGTAGCGACTTCCCCCGTGGCAACCATGGCCTGAACAGTAATTCTCGCGCCCACGGAGGGTCAACACGTTCGGGCCGCGTCGGCGAGTCGCCCAAACCGCCGCGTCCACGGATTACCCGATTCCACAACAGGTCAAAGAGCGGCAAAGACCGCTGGCGGGCATCGATACAACTCATTCGAACGGTATGTCGAGATCCGCTCACCTGTCACAGTGCGCGTGACGCGCGTCACGCGGGGTGGAGACAAAGCTGCGGGCGGGACGTGGCTCGCCCGCAGTGAGCGCCGCCTTCGTGTGCGGAGCGTGGCGACGCGACCTGGCGGACGCCGCGTCAGCCCCGAGGCCCCGTCGAGCACTTCACCCGTCTCCGAAACCTCCGTCACCCGTTCGAGCTGCAGGTTTCCATGCTGATGGAAAAGATGGTCATGGTCCGGGCCGCCGATCCACCATGAGGTTCGACGGGCCGTCCGGCACCCGGAGTGACGGGGTGGCGTGCGGACTCGTCGGTTTCGCTTCGCTCCTTCGCTCGGAAGAGGACAGCCAACATGCAGACGAACAAGCGAATCGCCGGTGCCGTGTCCGCGGTGGCCCTGATGTCGGGGCTCTTCACGGCGGCCGGTGTCACGACCGCCGGTGCCGCGGACGGGTGCGGCAACAACAACGGGATCACGCAGTACACGGCGTTCGGCACCCAGGGCCAGGGCTTCGAGCTGCGCCGCAACGGGTCCGGCAACAACACCTGCGTGTGGGGCCGGATCGTGGGCGGCAGCCCCGGCATGCACATCTGGGTGGACCGCAGCAACGACGGCGGCCGGACCTGGCAGGGCCACCTCGGCGAGGCCACCATCACGAGCGGCGGCAGTGTGTGGACGGAGGCCTTCGCCGACCGCAACGGCCAGGTGGCCCGCGCCTGCGGCGACTCGGGCTTCAACACGCCCATCCGCTGCACCGGTTGGTACTAGACGGAGGATCCGCCTCAGGCGGTTCGTGAGGGCGGTGGTGACGGCGGACGTTCGGCGTTCCGGCTCCGGCGCAACCGCCGCCTGTCCGTGACGTGGCCGTACGGCCACGGTACGGACAAGCCCTCGGTACCGCCCTCCTCGCAGCGTCACCCTCCCTACGGCGGGTGACGCTGCTCGGTCGCGGGGCGGGAACGGAACGGGAACGGGGTTCGGGACAGTCCGGGTGACTCGGATGTCCGCGCCTGGCGCGCTCCTCCCCTCCGTCCCCAGCGACCGTTCAGGAGAGACCCCTCATGCACCCACTGCTGCGCATCAGTGAGGAAGTTGGTGACGCGCTGGCCGAGAACCGGCCCGTCGTCGCCCTGGAATCAACGGTGATCGCGCACGGTCTGCCCTATCCGGGCAACGTGGAGACCGCGCTCGCCATCGAGAAGGCGGTCCGGGAGTCGGGTGCCGTACCGGCCACCGTCGGGCTGGACGCCGGCCGGTTCACCGTCGGCATGTCCGCCGACGACATGGAGCGCTTCGCCGTCGGCACCGGAGTGCCCAAGGTGTCCAGCAGGGACGTCGGCGTCGTCCTGGCCGGCGGCGGCATGGGGGCCACCACGGTGGCGTCCTCCCTGGTGGCCGCCGACCTCGCCGGTATCCCGTTCTTCTCCACCGCGGGCATCGGCGGCGTCCACCGGGGTGCGAGCGAGAGCTTCGACATCTCCGCCGACCTCGTCCAGTTCACCCGCAGCAAGGTGGCCGTCGTCTGCGCCGGCGCCAAGAGCATCCTCGACCTGGGGCTGACCCTGGAGTACCTGGAGACGCTGGGCGTGCCGGTGATCGGCTACCGCTTCGACCACTTCCCCGCCTTCTACTGCCGCTCCAGCGGGCTGCGCGTCCCGAAGCGGATCGACGACCCGGGCGACGTCGCGCACGCGGTGCGGATGCACTGGGCGGCCGGGCTGCCGGGCGGCCCCCTCATCACGGCGCCCATCGACGAGGAACACGCCCTGGACAGCGACCTCATGGAGGGGGTGATCCAGGAGGCGCTGCGTGCCGCCGAGGAGGACGGAGTGAGCGGTCCCGCCGCCACCCCGTATCTGATGAAGGCGGTCTCGCGGGCCACCGAGGGCCGTTCCGCCGCCGCCAACCGCGAGGTGCTCATCAGTACCGCCCGGCTCGCCGGACTCCTCGCCGTCGCCTACGCCGCCACCGCCGAACCGGACACGGAGGCCGCGGCATGACCTCCGCGATCGTCTTCGACATCGACGGCACCCTCGCCGACACGCCTTCCGCGATTGCCGAGTTGATCGGTGACGTGGTGCGCGGCCTCGGCGCCTCCCCGAGCCGCCCGCAGGTGCTGGCGACGGTCGGAAAGCCCCTGGAGGCCTCCCTCGCCGGGCTGTTGGGCGTCTCCGTCGACGACGGGGTGACGGCCGAGGCCGCCGCCCGCTACCGCGGCCGCTTCGCCACGGACGTCCTGAGCCAGGGCCCGGCGCTCCTGCTGCCGGGCGTGCCCGAAGGCCTGGACCGGCTGCGGGCGGCGGGGCACCTCCTCGGGGTCGCCACCTCCAAGATCTCCAGCAGCGCGCTCGCGCTGCTGGAGGCGACCGGCATTCTCGACCGCTTCGACACCGTCGTCTGCCACGACATGGTCGAACGCGGCAAGCCCCACCCCGACATGGCCCTGCGCGCCCTCGCCGACCTCGGCGCACCGGCGGCACGGTCCTGGTACGTCGGGGACACCGTCACCGACATGGCGATGGCCCGGGCCGCCGCCCTGCGCACCGTGGGCGTCGCGTACGGGGTCGACTCCGCCGAAGACCTCACGGCGGCCGGCGCCGACCACGTCGTCGCCGACTTCCCCTCCGTGATCCGCGCGCTCCCGCACGGGACCGCCGTCACCCCCCACGACCTCGCCGGGACCCGCCCGGAACCGACCGGAGCCCTGACATGACCGTCCAGACCTCCCCCGCCTCCGCCTCCCAGACCTCCGCCCCCGAAGTGACCGGATTCAGCGGGCGCATGAAGGCCGCGCTGCTCGCCCTGTCCATCGCCCAGTTCCTGGTGGCGCTCGACTACTCGATCATCTATGTGGCGCTGCCCAGCATCGGATCGGGACTCGGGCTCCCGCCGGAGCGGCTCCAGTGGGTGGTGTCCGCCTACGCCGTGTTCTTCGCCAGCTTCCTCGTCGTCGGTGGCCGCGCCGCGGACCTGACCGGCCCGCGCCGGCTCTTCCTCGGCGCCCTCGGCCTGTTCGGCGCCGGCTCGCTGGCGGCCGGACTGGCCGGGGACCAGTGGCTGCTGGTCGCCTCCCGCGCCGTCCAGGGCATCGGCGCCGCCGCCCTGACACCGGCCATGCTGGCCCTCATCGGGGCCGCGTTCCCCGCCGGTCCCGTCCGCTCCCGGGCGCTCGCGATCTGGGGCGCGATCGGCGCGGTGGGGCTCGCGGCCGGTGTGCTGATCGGCGGTGTCCTGACGGCAGCGCTCTCCTGGCGGTGGGTGTTCTTCGTGAACGTGCCGCTCATCCTGGTCACCCTCGCCCTCGCCCTGCGGGTGCTGCCTGCCGGTGAGCGCACGCAGGCCTCGGTACGGCGTCTCAACATCCCCGGCGCGGCCCTGTTCACCGGCGCCGTCCTCTTCCTGGTGGCGGCGCTCACCCAGGCCGCCGTCGACGGCTGGACCTCCGCCTCGTGCCTCGGCTGCCTCGCCGCCGCCGTCGCGCTGGGCACGGCCTGGTCGGCGTACGACCGTCGCCCGGCCGCCACTCCGCTGATCCCCCCGGCGCTGCTGCGGGTCCGCTCGCTGGCGGGTGCGAGCACGATGTCGGCCCTCTACATGGCGAGCGTCGGCGCGGAGTTCTTCCTGATCACGCTGTTCCTCCAGAACGTGTGGGGCTACGGCCCGCTCGGCGCCGGCATCGCCTTCCTGCCGCTGGCGCTCAGCGTGGTGGCGGGCAACCTCGTCACCGGCCGGCTCGCCGGGTCCTGCGGGATCCGTCCCACGCTCGCCACCGGATTCGCGGTCGGCGCGGCGGGGTTGGCCCTGCTCGGCCTCGGCACGAGCGGCTCGGACTACTGGACCGCCGTGCTGCCGGGTCTGCTGGTCAGCGGGCTCGGCCAGGGCATGGCCTTCGCGGGCATGTACATCGCGGGAACGAAGGACGTGCCGGACAGCGATCAGGGGACCGCGTCGGCCGTCCTGACGACGACGCAGTACACGGGCGGCGCGACGGGGCTGGCCGTGCTGGTCCTCGTGCTCGGCGACGCGCCCGGGGGCGGGGCGTTCGGCCGGGCCTACGCGCTGACCGCCGTGCTCGCCCTGGTCGCCGCGGCGGTGGCCCTGCGGACGCTCACGCCCCGTGCCGCGTCCGCCGGGGTGGATGCCGGAGGCGAGCGGTGACGCTGCCCCGCGTGATCGACCCCGGCACCGGCCCCACCACGGTCGTCGGCGGCACCCCGGTCTCCTTCCTCGTCACCGGGGACGACACGTCCGGCCGGTTCGGCCTCACCGAGCACCGGCTGCCGCCCCGCGCCCCGGGAGCACCGCTCCACTTCCACAGCGAGCTGACGGAGATGTTCTACGTGGCGAGCGGCGACGTGCTGCTCACGCTGGGCCGGGAGCGGCGCGTGGCGGGTCCGGGCACGTTCATGATGGTGCCGCCCGGGACCACCCACGCGTTCGGCAACCCCGGCGTCGACCCCGCGACGCTGCTGGTGATGTTCACCCCGGACGGCGGCCGGGAGAGGTACTTCCGCGAACTGGGCGAGCTGTTGACCTCCTCGCCCGAACCGACCCCCGAGATGATGGAGGAACTGGCGCGCAGGTTCGACCAGTTCCCCGCGACCGAGGGCCTCGTCGGCCCCGAGAAGTGAGGAGAGAACCGTGCCTGTGGTGACCGTGGACTGGTGGAAGGGCAACGACCGACAGAAACGAGCCGATCTCGTGGACGAACTGACCACGACGCTGGCCCGGATCGCGGGATGCCCGAGAGAGGCCGTGACCGTGCTCGTGCGGGACGTCGAGCAGGATCACTGGGGCCGAGGAGGTGTCCTGGCCGACGCGCCCGCCGAGGAATCGGGGGACGGCTCGTCGGCGCCGCGGGACGCCGAACCCGCTCTGGCGAGGCGCCGTTGACGGGTGCGGGCGGACACGGTGGGTGGCCGGCGGCGGGACGCCGCCGGCCGTCCGCCGTCTGCGGGGCGGGTCCGCGCGGGCGCGTCCCGGGCCTTGCCCGCGTTCACAACCTGATGCACCGTTCCGCCCGCGGGCCCGATCGGTGATGCGCCGCGCGAGGGTGCCGGGCTCCGCGGCACGGCGGGCGCCCCGCGCTGGCCGTACGCCCGGGAGGCCGCTTTACGTGTTCATGGGCCGCGAGCACAGGGCGACTTGCCCGCCTTCCGAGGCCGCCGGTCGGGCACGAGACGGGCACCCTCCGGCCGTGAACGGGCACAAAGGCACTGACCTCTGCGGCCGTTGACGAGCCACGCCGGGAACGGGCGGGCCGCTACGTGCCGTTACAACGCCTGTACGGAGCCGTCCCCGGCTCCGGCCTCGCCTGCTACCCGCGCACTCGCTCGCTCGGCATCGGTGGCCCTGGGCTCACAAGACGCCTCTGCGGGGCGACCGTTGTGAGCGGCCCTCCCCCGTGCCAACGGTCCGCGCCCGGTCGGGACCCTTGCGAAAACTTGTCCGATACCCGCCAGCGCGTCCCCTGCCCCGGATGTGAGAGCCATGAAGCCGCGACCGTCAGTACACATCGTGGGTCAGAATGTGAACGTCGACGACGGCCGCCCTGTGCCGTTCCCTGCAGAACGTGAAGGAACGGGACGCCGTCTCCGGTCCTGTCACGCGGGTCCCCTCTGTGGACGAACGGTGGTGCGGCGGCCGCACCCGGACCGAGGAGAGGACCCGCGCCATGCGCCAGCCAGCGCCGATTCGCTTTCGCATCCTCGGATCCCTGGAATGTTGGGACGGGGACGAACGCGTCCACGTCGGAGGCCCCGTCAGCGAACGGGTCCTGGTGACGCTGCTCCTCGAACCGCAGCGCGTGCTGCCGGTGCACCGGCTCGTCGAGGCCGTCTGGGACGAGGACGCGCCCGCCACCGCCGCGCACCAGGTCCGCAAGGCCGTCGCCGAGCTGCGGCAGCGCATCCCGGACGGACGGACCCTCATCGCGACCGACGGTCCCGGCTACCGCGCCGCCGTGACACCCGACCAGCTCGACCTGCTCCAGTTCACCGACGCCCTGCGCCGGGCCCGCGACCACACGGCCGCCGGTCTTCCCGCGGAGGCCACGGCACTGCTGCGCGAAGCCGTCGCCCTGTGGCGCGGCCCCGTGCTGTCCGGCAGCGGCGGAGCGGTCGTCGACGCGGCCTCCGCCTCGCTGGAGGAACGGCGCATGACCGCGGTGGAGCAGCTCTTCGACCTCCGACTCGACGCCGGAGAGAGCGCCGAGCTGATCGCCGAGATCCGCGACGCCATCGGCGGGAACCCCCTGCGCGAGACGCTGCGCGGCCGGCTGATGCTCGCCCTGTACCGCTCGGGCCGGCAGGCGGAGGCGCTGGAGGAGTACGGCACGATCCGCGCCGTGCTCGACGAGGAGCTCGGCATCCAGCCCGGCGACGCACTGCGCGAGCTGCACCAGGCCATCCTGCGCAACGACCCCGCACTGACCGCGCCGCCCACGGCCGATCCCACGGCGGCTCCGACGGTGACCGGCAGCCGCTCCACCCTCCCCTACGACCTGCGCGACTTCACCGGCCGCGAGGAGGAACTGCACAAGCTCCTCGGGTTCGTCGAGGACGCCACGGGCTCCGGCCCACTCATCGTCGCCATCGACGGCATGGGCGGCAGCGGCAAGACCTCCCTGGCCGTCCGCGCGGCCCACCGTCTCGCCGAGCGCTACCCCGACGCACAGCTCCACCTGGACCTGCGCGGTTACACCCCGGGCGAGGAACCGCTCGCGCCGGCCGCCGCGGCCGAGGCACTGCTGCGCATGCTCGGCGTTCCCGGCGAGCGCATCCCTGACGACCCGCAGGGCCGCATCGCCCTGTGGCGGTCCACGATGACCAGGCACCGGATGATCCTGCTGCTCGACAACGTCGTCGACGAGGCCCAGGTGAAGCCCCTACTGGCCTCACCCACCGGCACCGTCGTCCTCGTCACCAGCCGCGCCCTGCTCGTGGACCTCGACGCGGCCCACTCCGTCTCCCTGGGAACCATGGCGCCGCCGGACAGCGTCGCCCTGATCGTCGGCATCATCGGGGAGCGGCGGGCGCACGCCGAGGCCGCCGCCGTCACCGAACTGGCCGACCTCAGCGGGCACTTACCGCTCGCCCTGCGCATCGCGGCGGCCCGGCTGCGCAAACGGCCCCGCTGGACGGTGCGGTACCTCGTGGACCGGCTCCGGGACGACACCCACCGCCTCGCGGAACTCAGCGCCGGCGAGCGCAGCGTGGAGGTCACCCTGCGTCTGTCGTACGAGGGCCTGGACGCCGGCTACCGCAAGTCCTTCCGGCTGCTGGGCCAGCACCCGGGCGCCGACCTCGACGTCTACACGGCGGCGGCGCTGCTCGACCTCGGCGTCCGGGACGCGGAGGACATCCTCGAATACCTCCTCGACATGCACCTCGTGCAGCAGCACGAACCGGGCCGCTACGCGTTCCACGACCTCGTGCGCAGTTTCGCCCACATGCTGTCCCGGGCCCGGAGTTCCGGCGGCACCGGCGAGTTCAGCGAGGAGGCCGCGGGTGCGGTCCGCCGGCTGCTGGAGTTCTCGATCACCGCCTCGGACGCCGCCTGCGACCTGCTCTTCCCCGGCAGGGTGCGGATGGGCCGCCCGACGCCCTCGTTCCGTCCCGAGCTGGCCCCGCTCGGCACGCCGGAGGCCGCCCGCGACTGGTTCGAGCGCGAGCAGGACAGTCTCCTCGCGGCGATCGCCCTGGCCTTCCGGCGGGGGCTCGACCGCGAGGTCGCGCTGCTCGCGGCGAACGTCGTCTTCCACCTCGATCTGCGGGGCAGGCTCGACGACTTCCTCGCGCTGTGCCACACCGCGCTCGCCGCCGCCCGCCGTCTCGGCGAAGCCGATCTCCTGCGGCTGAGCCTGTCCAACCTGGCGGTCGCCTGCTGGAAGCGCGGCAGGTTCGAGGACGGCATAGCGGCGGCGGTGGAGGCTCACCGGCTCGCGGTCGACCTCGGTGACCGCCGCGGACAGGCCAAGGACACCGGGGTGCTGGGTTTGTTGCTCGCCACCACCGGCCGCTTCGAGGAAGCACTGCCCCGGCTGGAGCAGTCGATCGCCCTCAAGCGCGAACTGGGCGCCGAACGCGCCGAGGCGGAGTCCCTGTCGAACGTCAGCGGCGTCTACATGGAACGCGGTCACTTCGCGCAGGCGGTGCAGGCGGCGACCCGGTCGATCGAACTCGCCCGCAAGATCGGCGCGTTGGAGAAGGAACTCGTGGGACTGAACGACCTCGCGCAGATCCAGCTCGCCATGGGTGACGTCGAGACGGCGGCCCGTACCCTGGCGGCGGCCCGTGAACGCGCCCCCGGTGTACTGGCCCCGGCCGAACGGGCGTTGCAGCTCGTCCTCTCCGCTGAGGCCGAGGGCCGGCTCGGGCGCCGGCAGCAGGTGCTGCACTGGGCGGAGGAGGCCCTCGCCACCAAGGGTCTCGAGGACGCGCCCGTACGGGAGGCCACCGTGTGGAACACCGCCGGGCGGTTCTTCCGGCGTGGCGGCGATCACCGGCGGGCACTGGAACTCCACCGACAGGCGCACACCTCAGCGGCCCGGCTGAGCCACCGGGTGGAGGAGGCCTACGCCCTGGACGGCGTCGCCCAGGCGCTCGCGGCACTGGGGGACGCGACGGGGGCTGCCGAACAGGGCATCGCCGCCGAGGAGGCCTTCCAGGCCATGGCCATCCCGGGACGGGTCCGCCGAGGGGACTGACGTTCCCGTCCGGCCACCGAACGGACCGGCCACGCGCGTGTTCCGTGCGACCGCCGGCCCGAACACCCCATGCCGATGCCCGCCGTTGATCGCGGCGGGCATCGGCATGGGGTGCGCGGTTCAGCGGGTGAGGCGGACGCGGCGACCGGTGGACCCGGCGCCCCGGCCGCTCGCCGCACGCTCAGGCGGCGATGACGTTGGGCCCCTCGTCACCGTCCGCCCGGGCCGCCACCACGTTCGGACCCTCGTCACCGTCCGCACCGGCCGCCACCACGTTCGGCCCCTCGTCACCGTCCGCACCGGCCGTGACCACGTTCGGCCCCTCATCACCCTGGACACCCGCCGCCACCACGTTCGGGCCCTCGTCACCGTCCGCGCCCGCGGCCACCACGTTGGGACCCTCGTCACCCTCGGCGGCGACCGCGACCACGTTGGGGCCTTCGTCTCCGTCGGCGCCGGCGGCGGCGACGTTCGGACCCTCGTCGCCGAGGGCGCCCGCCGCCGTCACGTCGGGGGCTTCGTCACCGGCCGTTCCGGCGGCGACGTTCGGACCCTCGTCCCCGGTCGTACCGGCCGTGACGACGTTCGGGCCCTCGTCGGAGGCGGGCGTCAGGAGCAGGCTGTGGTTCGGGGCCGTGTGCCCGGCGAGCGAGATGCCGAAGACGGCGTTCGGGCCCTCGTCCGAGACCGGGCCCGCGGCCGTCGCGCCGGCGGCGATACCGGCGCCGAGGGCCAGGGTGATCGCCGCGTAGGCGAAGAAGCCCGCCGAGGTTCCGAAGCCCTTGCTGATCATGATGTCCGCCTTCTGTCGTCGCGGTGCGGTGCTGACAGAAAGAAAGGTCGCGTCCGGCGCTCCCGGCCCGTTCCGCGTCCGTTACCGCCCTCTCGGGCACGACGGGGAAGCGCCCGGGAACGGCGTCGGCGGGGCTCGGAACCCCGTCTTGGCACCCTCTCGGCGGCGCCGAAGAAGACTGCCCGCACAACCCCTTTCGGGCCGTACGGGCGGTCTTCGGGAACGGGGTCGACCGGACGCGCGGGGGCGCGGCGGGCTCAGATGTGGTCGGGTCGCCGGCTCACCTCCGCGCGCAGGAGACGTCCGACCGCGGTGACCGTCTCGGCGGCCTGCTGCGCCGACTCCGCGCTCAGCATCACGTGTCCCTCCGCGCCCGAGCCGTGGCCGGGGATGTCGTCCCCGGACGCGTACGGGAAGTGCACCCGGTGGACGCCGGGCAGTTCGGAGACCGCCTCCAGGCCGGACACCGACAGCAGCCGTCCCGTCGGCAGCCGGTAGGACGCGACGGCCGCGTACCGGTCGGCGGCCGGTACGTTCACGGGTTTCCCGGCGAGTGCCTGGACGAGCTCCTCGTCGGCGTCGAAGCCCGTCGCGAGCTCGATCAGCGAGGCAAGCGGCTCGTCCGGCCAGGTGGCCCGGGCACGCACCACGCGTGGTCCGTCGGCGGTCAGGACGACCACGGTGTAGGCGTAGCCGAACTCGTAACCGGCGAGGTCGAGAAGCTCGGTGACGATCGCGCGCGCCTCGGCCTCGTCCCGTTCTCCCAGGGGTGCGGGGAAGAGGTGACTGCTCGGATGCCAGGCGCCGTGCAGGGCCACGACACCCACCACCCGGTGCATGCCGTCGACGGTGAGGGTCACGACGCCGTACTCGGGGCCCTCCAGGTACTGCTCCACCAGATACGAGCGCTCACCGGCCGTGCCGTCCCGGGGGCCGGCGATCCCGGAGCAGGCGGGCAGGGTGCGTACGGTGACCTGCGCGCCGATCTCCTCGACGGCGGCGGGCAGTTCCTCCGCCGTACGGGCCCGGGCGGCGGGGACGTACGAGTGCCGGCTGCCGTTGAGCAGGGCCCGCATCGCCGCGGGTTCGCCCAGCAGCCGGGCCGCGTCGGCCGGGTTGGGGGTCAGTCCCAGGCGGGCGGCGGTCCCGGCGACCGCGGGGAGTTCGGCGGTGCCGGCGCAGGCCAGCAGCCGCTGGCTCCCGTGGACGCGGGCCGACGTCTCGATCACCCCGGCGAGGGCGTCCCCGTCCGTGAAGTCGAGCTGTTCCCACGGCACTTCGGTCGGAAGACAGGCGTCGCGGGGCGGGACCCCGTCCGTGAGCACGCGTACGGCGAACCCGGCCGCGACGGCCGCGCGCACCAGGCGGGGTGAGGGACAGAGCAGCAGCAGACGCTGCGGAGCACTCTCCGGAGGGTCGGGCTCTCGGTGGCGGTCGGCCGTCGCGCTCATGGCTGGCTCCTCGTCTCCTCGACGGCGGGCGGGACCGGGCGGACGCGATGCCCGCCGATGTCCCACGTGCCCCGGACAACTGATGGTTCGTACATGGGTGGTTGCTTCCTTGCGCGTAAGGGCGCCGGACCGGATCTCCTGGTCGTGCCCCGCGCGTCCCGGCGCGGAGTGGCGCTCGACGGGAGTGTCCCGGCGGCCGTTCCCGGATCCCTCCCCGTGCGTTCCCGGCCGCGGCCGGATCGCGGCTCTCGTGGACCGGTGACCGGGGAACCGGCCGGGAAGGGATCGGGAACGTGGCGAGGCAGGCTCTGTCCGGGACCTCGACCTACCACGGCGGCCGTCAGGATCCCCCTCGCTCCGCCGGGAGCAGAAGCACCCCCCACCCCGTCCCGGACCCCTCCGCGGCCGCCCCCCTTCCCCCGACTGGAGCCCCCCGTGAGCGCCACTTCCCAGGAGCCCGCCTCTGTACTGCCCTTCCGACGGGCCGGTGCGGACGCCGGCCGTGCCGTGCCGACCGCCACTGCTCCCGACCTCACCGGTACCGGTCTGCTGCGTCTGATGCGCGAGGACCTGCACGTCGTCGTCGAGCGCGACCCCTCCGTACGGGGCCGGCTGGAAGCGGCGCTGCATCCCGCGCTGACCGCGCTGTGGACCCACCGGGTCGCCCACCGGCTGCACACCCGGGGGCACCGGATGGCGGCACGGCTGCTGGCCCGCTGGGCACGGCGGCTGACCGCCGTCGAGATCCACCCCGGGGCGGTACTGGGCCGCCGCGTGTTCATCGACCACGGAGCCGCCGTGGTCATCGGCGAGACGTGCACGGTCGGCGACGACGTGACGATCTACCACCAGGTGACGCTCGGCGCGGTCGGCTGGTGGAGCGACAACAACCGGCCGCAGGGCGCCCGCAGGCATCCGGTGGTCGGCCGCAACGTCGTCCTCGGCACCAACGCCACCGTGCTGGGCCCGGTGACCGTCGGCGACGACGCCGTCATCGGCGCGCAGGCCCTGGTCAACAAGGACGTTCCGGAGGGAACGCGGATGCTGGCCGCCACCGCGACGACGGGCAGGCGGGGCCGCCCCTCCGAGGACGTCATCGCGAGCATCGCCTCGGCCGGCTCCTGGTAGTCCGGCACCGCGCCCTACGTCTCCGGAACCTCCTTGTAGCCACGGGCCCGACCACCGTCCCCCGTACCAGAACTGACGAGGAATCACATCATGCGCACTCTCGCACCGCACACCTCCCGACCGCCCCTGGTCCGGCCGGCCGTCGCCGACGGCATCGACGACCTGGTGGGCGCCACGCCCCTGGTCCGCCTGAGGACCGACGGACTGGCGGCGGGCGCGGAGATCCTGGCCAAGCTGGAGGCGGCCAACCCGATGTCCAGCAGCAAGGACCGGGCGGCCCTCTACATGCTGAAGGCGGCGGAGTCCCGGGGCGATCTCGCGCCGGGAGGCACGATCGTCGAGGCCACGTCAGGGAACACCGGCATCTCACTCGCCGCCCTCGCCGCCGCCCGCGGCCACCGCTGCGTCATCGTCCTGCCCGACAACGCCACGACCGAGCGGGTCCGGCTGCTCGCGGCGCTGGGTGCCGAGGTCGTCCAGACCCCCGCCGACCGCGGCTACCCGGGCGCGATCGAGAAGGCCGAGGAGATCCACGCGGCCACCCCGGGCTCCTGGTTCCCCTGCCAGCACGAGAACG
This sequence comes from Streptomyces sp. NPDC102279, assembly GCF_044766365.1. Taxonomy (NCBI): domain Bacteria; kingdom Bacillati; phylum Actinomycetota; class Actinomycetes; order Kitasatosporales; family Streptomycetaceae; genus Streptomyces; species Streptomyces sp. NPDC102279. The sequence continues at coordinate 664,911 of NZ_JBIWLU010000002.1, forward strand.
CGGACAACGTCGAGGCGCACTACGCCACCACCGGACCGGAGATCACCGCCGCGCTCACCGCGACCGGACGCCGCGTCGACACGCTCGTCTGCGCGGTCGGCACCGGCGGGACCCTCACCGGCATCGCCCGCCACCTGCGGGAGCAGGACTCGGGCGTACGGATCGTCGCGGTCGAACCGCTGGGGTCCCCGCTGCTGTCGGGCGGACAGCCCGGACGGCACCGTATCCCGGGCCTCAACGGCGGGTTCGTCGCCCCGACCACCGACGTCTCCCTGATCGACGAGGTGATCACGGTCAGCGACACGGACGCGCTGCGCACCGCTCGTGAACTCGCCTCCGGCCAGGGCCTGTTCGTCGGGGTCTCGTCCGGTGCGGCCGTGCACGCCGCCCACCTGGTGGCGGCCCGCCCCGAGTACCGCGACCGGACCGTCGTCACCGTCCTGCCGGACACGGGCGAGCGCTACCTGAGCATGTGGGAGGACGTCTCGTGACACTCCTGGTCTCCACGCTCAAGAGGTTCGGCGACGCCGTCAGGGTCCGCATCGGGGAGACGACGACCACCCGGTACATCGCACTCGCCGAGACGACGGACGGCCGACTCGGCATCTTCCACCACCACATGCTCCCCGGCGCCGCCGGAGCGGCCCCGCACTACCACACGCGCATCTCCGAGACGTTCTACGTCCTCTCCGGAGAGGTCACCGTCCACGACGGCACGGGCTGGCAGAAGGCACACGCGGGCGATCTGCTGCACGTGCCCGAGCACGCGGTGCACGGCTTCCGCAACGAGAGCGACGCCCCGGCGGAGATGCTGATCATCTTCACGCCGGCGGAGAACCGCGAGGGCTACTTCACGGGCCTGGCGGAACTCCTGGCCGACGGAAACGCCCCGACGCGGGCCGAGATGGTGGCGCTCATGGAGAAGTACGACCAGTTCGAGATCGACGAGCCCTGACCATTCGGCGTCCGCCGCACGAGCGCCGGTCCCCCGGGCGTGTCCCTCCCCGGCCGTGCCCGCCCGTTCGGCCCGGCCCGAACGTTCCGGGCCGAACGTTCCGGGCCGAACGTTCCGGGCCGAACGTTCCGGGCCGAACGTTCCGGGCCGGCCCTCCCTTCCCCGTTGTCTCCCTCCCCGTCCCCGCCCGTTCCCCCCAACCGTTCGAACCTTCCAGGAGTCACACATGAACCCCGTCAACTGGGCCCGCTTCGGCCTGCTCGCCGCCCTCTGGGGATGCAGCTTCGCCTTCATCAAGGTGTCGCTCGACGCCTTCGAGCCCCTCCAACTCGCCTTCGGCCGCCTCCTCGTGGGCGCTCTCGTCGTGTCGGTGATCCTCGCCGTGACCAAGGGCTCCGTCCCGGACCGGAAGGTCTGGGGACACATCGTCGTCGCCTCGGTGTTCGGCAACGTCGTGCCGTTCACCCTCTTCGCCGTCGGCGAGCAGCACACCACCGCCACCATCGCCGGTGTCATCCAGGGCGCCACCCCGCTGGTCACGCTCGGCCTCGCGGCCCTCGCCATCCGCACGGAGAAGCCCACGGCCCGCAGGGTGACCGGTCTCGTCATCGGCTTCGTCGGACTGATCGTCGTCGTCGGACCGTGGCGGACCCACGGCTTCGGTTCCCTCGGCGGCCAACTGGCCTGCGTCGGGGCGGCGGTCAGCTACGCGATCAGTTTCGTCTACCTGCGTCGTTTCATCGCACCGCACAAGATCCCGGCGCTCGCCGTGACCGCCGCACAGCTCACCTCCGCCATGGTCATCACCGGTCTGATCACCACGTTCACCATCGGCTGGGACCTGCCGGGCGAGCTGACGGCCGGCCCGCTGCTGTCACTCCTGGTCCTCGGCGGAGCGTCCACCGGTATCGCCTTCGTGCTGATGAACCGGCTCATCGCGGACGCCGGTCCCACCACGGCCTCCGGCGTCAACTACCTGGTCCCGGTGTTCTCCGTGATCGTCGGAGCGTCCGCCCTCGGCGAGTCCGTGACGTGGAACGTGCCGGTGGGCGGCGCCGTGGTCATCTCCGCGCTCGCGCTCGCCGAGGGCCGGCTGCCGCTGCCGTCCCGCCGTAGCGCCGGCCCGTCCGTGGCCGCCACGACTCCCGCGCCCGTCCCCGACCGGTCGCAGGCGACCGTCACCCAGGAAGCCTGCTGACCTGGCCGACCGCCGTCCCGCACCACACGAACGCCGCACGGCGCGCTCCCGACCCGGGGCGCGCCGTGCGGCGTTCGCGCGTGCGTGCGTCCACGTATCCGGGACCGGCAGCGGGCGGGCAGGCGGGCAGGCGGGCAGGCGGGCAGGCGGGCAGGCGGGCAGGCGGGCAGGCGGGCAGGCGGGCAGGCGGGCAGGCGGGCAGGCGGGCA